>WYAZ01000013.1 GCA_011526105.1 Deltaproteobacteria bacterium
CGAAGCAACTCGACTCGCTCGACATCGGAAACCACCAGCTCAGCCTTTGGACGCCCGCTCTTCGCCATGCCCCTCTTAGATCACGACATCGACTCTTTTGATAGAGAATCCATTTCCAGGGGACTAGCTCCCCCGACCTACACGGCAGAAACCAGCGTCACGACACGGTCAGGCGGCTCGATTGATGTGCTCGAGCTTCTCGGAGAGCGGCTTCCGATAGAGGCGACGGGCGTCCTCGAGGGCTGAAGCGGCCCGGCCGCGATCGATCTGACGATCCAGCCACTTCGCGTAGCGGAGCGCTCGCTGATTGGCCAGCTCGTAGCGCTCCACCTCGAGGCCGTCGAGCGTGGGATCGATGTGCACCTGCACGAAGAGCCGCTCCACCAGCTCAGGGTGAGGGTAGGTGAGCCGCAGGAAGAGGAACTTGTCGAGCTCGGCCTGCAGCTCGAGTTCAATGCGTGACACCGGTCGCTCCTGCGCGTTGCCGCAAAAGGTTAGGTACACGAAGTGAGAGACCCCTTCGAGCGCGACGCAAAACTGATCGATGTGCTCGAGCGCGCCGCTGGGCCCAGAGATATGCACCTCCAGGAACTGCTCGGCTCGCTGCCGCACTTCTTCTGCGACATACAAACCCACGTCCGTGAACTCGCCCGCCTCTTTGACGAGCAGGACCTCCCGAGTCCTCTCCGCAGCTTGGCCCAGGAAGAACTCGAGGTGCTCGCGCGCGAGGCAGAACTGCCCCACGTCCTCGAGGTTCTCGAGGCGATACAGACTCTCGATCGATCTCTGGAGCCCGCGAAATAGCTCGGCCATTAGGCGACCTCACGCCGATTCATCAAGAGCGGCACCGCGCGGCCGCGCATGAGCCGACGGCCAAGCTCCTCGCTCTCGGGATTCCTGGACCAACGCTCGAACAAGCTCCCGATGTCGCGCTGCACCGGGAGCGTGGTCTGCTCCGCCACACGCGTCATGACCTCGACCAGGCGCCGGAAGTGTCCCGCGAGTTGACCGAGCACCTCCGCGAAGCCGCCGTGCGACAAGGTGGCTGCTTGTCGGTAGCTGTTACCACCCATCTCCACGTAGTAGTCGACGCCCACGAGCGAGCGCTCGATGTGAGGCGCGAAGAAGCCGCTGAGAAACAGCGAGACATCACCGAGGTAGCGGAAGGCGTCACACCTCTCGCTGGGCGCCGAGTTCACCGCCTGCGCGTAGAGCTCGAACAGCGTCGGCGTCCCCGGCTGCTGTCCATCCCCCCGCGAAGCGAGGAGGCCGCGATGGCCAAACTCGCTCACGAGTTTCAACAGATAGGTCGAGGCGACCGGAGAGAGCGACAGCTTCTCGGCCTCCATCGCCCCCCGGAGGAGCTCCTCAAAGTAGGATTCCATGCTCGCGTGCATCTCGATCGAACCAGCCATACAGAAATCGTAACGATCCCCAGGATGGAAGACAAGATGGATACTTGAATGATTTCGTTTACTTATGCTTGAAACCGGACGTGCGCGGGGACACGCAGGTGTGCGAAAGGTAAAAAAGTGATTGATTTTGACCGCTTGCTGACTTCTACTTCCCGGTTTTTGGCAACCGAACCCCTGTGGTGGCTAACAACGCCCCGAGGGAGACCCAGGGCGTCCGCGACCCCCTCGGCCCGCAGAACCGATCCCAGACTCCGACCGCAGCACCATCGCTCGACCTCCGACTCCGGTCCGAACCTTGTCCCGTCGGCTCGCCCGGGCAGAGGTTTTGAGACGAGCTCTTGTGTTCTTCGCTCGAGCATCTTGGCTTCACGCTCGAAATCGGCGTCGATGGCCCGAAGGGTGGACTCCAGCTCTGGCCGGGACTAGAGCTCATCTCAAATCCCCTGACCGAGCGAGACGGCCGATGGGGTTTTGAGATGAGCTCTAAGCGGTTGGCACTGGCACAGGTTACTGCTCATGCAAGGATCACCAGAAGACCTCCCCTGGGACATGCCTTCGGTGTGGCGTTGGCTGCACGCGCGGGAGCCGTTCGCTCCACTCGGTCCACCACCGCCTTTGGCGGAGCGGGCACGCTTCACCGTGCAAGAGAGCGGAGACCTATTGGTCTCTTTCGGTGCATCACATGAGTTTGCACTTCGCTTCGCTTTCCCCCCTGCGCTGTCGGGAGAGTCCACAGTGCAGATCGGCACCCACATGCACGTTCCGTTGAGCGCCCTGCCTCCACTCATCGAGGTGGCGTCGCGCCAGCTCGATACCGTGGCGGCCGCGGTTCGCTCGGAAGACCATTTGAGGGCGTTTCTCGTCACCGTCCACGTGAGCCGCTGTTCGGCGGAAGATCGGGCCGGCATCCTGGGCCACGTCGAGCTCTTCGAACTGGAGAAACCTCGAGTCTCCCTGAAGCTCGACTTCGGCTTTGTGGAGGAGCAGGACGTGGGTGCCTTCAAAGGAGGCGCGGGCTGGTTTCACTTCCGTGGTCCGCGCGGCAAGAAGAGCCGCGAAACCGTCGTGCACTTCCTCGCCGAGATGTTTGCACCCGCTGAGTAGCCCCGTGCCGCTGACGCCGCGAGCTCTGCAATCTGGGGCGAGTCTACGACCACGATGTACGTCGAGAGCCCTTTTGGGGGCGCGGCTTCATCCAAGCGCTCTTCCCCGTGTTTGCGGAATGGGAGGGCGGTCTCGAGCGCCGTGGGGATTCGCTCGTCGCATCGAGTGAGCCCAGCCCCGCTCCGCGGCGACGACGTCTGTGGCTCTCCGGGCGGACACGAGAAAGCAGAGACCTTCGTGAACTCAGATGGCGGGGGCGACGCGATTCTCCAGTGTGTCGGCGGCGGCACATCGGTGAACCATCCTGCGCTAGCCCGCGGCCTGAGCGGGCACGAGCGCGAGATGCTCCCCGTCCGGAAACGGATCGACTCCCGGGCGTACCCCTCGAGATCCTCTCTCCGCTCCGTCGTGGAAACGGCGAGCTCATGTGGACGAGTCCTCGCGGGGTTTCGAACAGTGAGGCGTGGTCGCACGCGACTGGGCCCGGCGCGGTTCGAGTTCGGCCACGAAGTTCGACCCGTCGCTGGCCCGCTCGGGTATAGCGAGGGCATGTGCTCAAAGAGAACTCGCAGCCGCTGGTTTGTCGTTCTAGTCTCGGCCGGTCTTTGCTCGAGTGCCTGCGGGGACTCCACCGCCGACGAAGACGCAGGCTCAGATGCCGGGGTCTCGGCCGACCTTTCGGTTCGAGATGCCACGATTTCCGACGCGAGTGGGCCCATCGACGCGTCCGCCGACGCGGGTCCCGACAGCGGGGTCTGTGAGCTCCCTCCGCCGCCGGTACCGGACTGCACCCCGAGCGGCTCCGGGCTCGGCGCGGCGACGAGTGTCAGTTTCACCACCTTCGATCCCCAAGATGGGCAGGGCCCCGTCGTCCTGCCTCCGGAGTGTGCACTCGAGGTTTTTGGCGTTCGAGCGTTCACCAGCTCCACCTCGCTGAACGCTGCGCTCGACTGCGGTACCTCGACCTCCTCGGCCGACGTCTCCCGCCTGAACTTCGCCACCGAAACGCTCATCGTGGCGACAGAGCCGAACACCGCTTCGGCGAGCGCGTTGTGGGTCGTCGACGATGGCGCTGAGGCCCACCTGGGTCTGGAGGTCGCCGCCTACTGCGGAGGCGCGGCGCCGCCCGGGGTTCAGATCTGGTTGGTGGCCACCACCACCCAAGCGGTGTCTTCCATCGCAAAGGGGTGCCAGACCGGAGACAGCTTGTCCTGCTGCGCGTGTGAGGTGGTTTGTGATCCCACGCCCAGGCGTACGGACTGCCAGTGTCCTCCGTGACGTGATCTAGAACCTGCGATCGACGCGCCGCCGCAAACGGCACCCGCGAATGGCTTCCTGCGTCTGGCTGGATCTCACGACCCGCGACGCCGACCCGGCAGCCAGTTCGAGAGCCGAACCTTCTTCAGCCGCGGCCAGATGACAACGTAGGCGCTCACCCACGTGAAGATGATCGCCCCCGCGAACGCGCCGAAGATCGCGACGACGGGGATGCCAAACATCGCCCAGTCGACCCTAGAGAGCGCGATGAACGCGCCGACGACGAAGGATCCTCCGAGGATGGCTCCGGAGATCGCGGCGGTCGCCATGACCAAGGTCTGATTCAGACGATCGACCGATCGTCCTTGCAGCGTGATCTGCAGATTGCCGGCCGAGAGGTCGGAGAGGATCTGCGAGAGCTGGATGGGCACATCCTGCGAGAGGCCCTGAAACTGAAGCAGCATCTTCGAGAGGCCACCCTCGAGGCTCTCGGGGCCCATGCGGCTGGCCATGAGCTTCTGCGCGTAGGGCATCGACTCGACCGCGATGTCGAGGTCTGGGTCGAGACTCCGCACGAGCCCCTCGATGGTTGCCCCGGCGCGGCCGAGCATCGTGTACTCCGACGGAATGCGAATGCGGTGGCGTATCGCGAGCTGCAAGATCTCTTGCATCATCAAGGTGGAGTCTATGTCCTCGATGCGGCGATTCAAGTACCGGGCATACAGCGCCTGCAGATCATCGCGCAGAGCGGAGATGGAAACACGCGAGTCGGCCTGACCCATACGATAGAGCGTTCGCGCCGCGCTGTCGGCGTCTTTGAGCGCGGTGGCCAAAGACAAGGCCACCAAGGTCTCGCGCATGTGCGGCGTGAGGCGACCACACAGGCCAAAATCCAAGATCCCGTAGCGGCCGTCGTCGAGGAGCAGGATGTTTCCGGGATGCGGATCACCGTGGAAGAAGCCGGCGAGAAAGACCTCCTCGAAGGCCTCTTGGAGGATGCGCTTGGCGACCGCCTTTCGGTCGATGCCTTCGGGCAGCCGGGTGAAGGCGGTCCCGTGGAGGAAGCTCATCGTGAGCACGGTGTCGCTCGAGAGGTCGTCGAACACCGAGGGGATGGCGATGTCCGTGATGCCCACCTTGTGTCGGCCGAACTCGCGGATGTTGGCGGCTTCGACCTCGAAGTTGAGCTCGGCGTTGATGGCTAACTCGAACTCGCGGACGATGGCGATAGGGTCCGCCACGACCGACTCTTCCACCACGCTCTCGAAGAGCTGAGCGATGCGATACAAGATGTCGAGGTCGGCGCGGATCTCCTCTCGGATCCCCGGCCTCTGCACCTTCACCGCGACCTCTTCACCCTCTTTGGTGAGTGCTCGATGCACCTGCGCGATGGAGGCGGTGGCCATGGGGACCTCGTCCACTCTCTGAAACAGCTCCTTGACCGGGCGCCCGAGGCCATCTTCGATCGCCTGTTCAATCTCCTCGTAGGAGATCGGGATGCACTGGTACTGGAGTTGCTTGAGCTCCTCCATGTATGCGGCGGAGATGAGATCCGGACGCGCCGAGAGCACCTGGCCGAGCTTGATGAAGCTCGGCCCAAGTTCTTCGAGCATCATCCTGAAGCGGGCCGGCTCCGAAAGCGCGGCGTCCACTTTCGGCTCGACGTCCACGGACTCGAAGGCCTTCTCGAGCCGGGGGGACTGGCGGGCGGCTCGACCGTAGCCGTACTTGGACACGATCCCGACGATGCGGCGCAGTCGGCGGAGATCCTTGGCCGCTCGGTCGAACACGAGGCGGCATCCTGGACCGGTTCTCGCCTCGGGGCAAATCCTTCCTAGAGGCTGTTGCCAAGGTCTCTTGGGCTCTGTAGCGTCCCTTCCCTTGTCGACCGCCTACGACTACCGAGTCGCCACGCTGCCCAATGGTCTCACCGTGGTCACCGTGGAGATGCCTCATCTGCACTCCACGCAGCTCTCCATGTTCGTGCGCGTGGGGAGCCGTCACGAGACCAAAGAGACCAACGGCCTGAGCCACTTCTACGAGCACATGATCTTTCGAGGTTGCGAGGACTTCGAGGACTCCACCTCGCTCAACTCGGCGATGGAAGACCTCGGCGGCACCCTCGACGGCTACACCATGCGTGATCTCACCGGCTATCAGTCGGCGGTTCATCCAGACTTCACGCAGGATGCACTCGATATCTTCGCCGCGATGTTTCGTGCGCCGTCCTATCCAGACATCGACGTCGAACGCCGGATCATCATCGAAGAGATGCTCGATGCGCTCGACGATCGCGGACGGGTCGTCGACCTCGATACCATCGCGCACCGCGAGGCCTTCAAGGGCCATCCGCTCGGCCAACCCATCGATGGCACCAAGAAGAACATCCGTGCCTTCTCGGTCGAACACCTCGAGAAGCATCGGCGGAAGTTTTACGGGGCCAAGAACATGGTGCTCACGCTGGCCGGTCGATTCGATCGAGTCCGGTGCTTACGCAGCATCGATCAGAAGTTCGGCAAACTGCCGCCCGGAAAACTCTCCTCGGAGACCGCGCCCAAGATCCCGCTCGATGCCCCGCGCTTCGCCTACGTGAAGTCCGATGACGCGCAGACTCGCATGCGGGTCTCCTTCCGCACCACCGCGGACACCCACGAAGACCACACCACGCTGCTCATGCTCCGGCGCTACCTGGACGGCGGCTTCTCGGGCCGCCTGCAAGTCGAGCTGGTCGAGCGCACGGGCCTCGCCTACGAAGTCGGGGCCGACCTCGAAGCTTACTCGGACTGCGGGCTCTTCGACTTCGAGTTCGCGGTCGCCCACTCCAAGCTGATCGTGACCCTCGAGACCCTCTTTCGCCTCCTCGGCGAGTTGAAGACAAAACCGGTCTCCCACGACGAGCTGGAACGCCTGCGAAGGCGAGCGCGCATCGGGCTCGAGTTCGGTCTCGATTCAGCCGCGGATCTCTCGCACTGGTTTGGCGCCACTCACCTCTTCCGGGAGCCTCGCCGCCCCGAAGAACGCATCGCGGAGCTCGACGCCGTGACGCCCGAGAAGCTGCAGGCTGCGGTGGTTCGGTACTTTCGTCCTGACCAAATGACGGTGGCCGCGGTGGGCGGGGCCGACGAGGTGTTGGTGCGCTCGGTCCGAAAGCGCGTGCGAGAGCTGGTGGGGTCGATGTGAATCTGGCTCCACGTGCGCTCGGGCCACGGCGCTTCGTGGCCATCGCGGGAAACATCGGGGCCGGCAAGTCGACGCTGGTCGAGTTCTTGAGCAAGCAGTACGGCGTCGATCCGTACTTCGAGCCCAACGAGACCAACCCGTACCTCAAGGACTTCTACCGCGACATGAAGCGCTGGTCGTTTCACTCGCAGGTCTATTTCCTCACTCGGAAGTTCAAGATCCATCAGGACCTCACCGCGAGCGACAAGTCCGTGCTCCAGGATCGGTCGATCTACGAAGACGCCGAGATCTTTGCGGAGAACCTGTACCGGCAGCGGAAGATGTCGAAGCGCGACTACGAGACCTACCGCGAGCTCTACGAGTCCATCGTCGCCGAACTCAAGCCGCCTGACCTCATGATCTACCTGCGTTGCTCGATGAGGACGCTTCGCAAGCGGATCGAGCTCAGAGGTCGCCCCGAAGAGCGGAACATCCCGCCGGTCTACCTGAAGCGCCTTCAGGAGCTCTACGAGACCTGGTTTCGGCGCTACGATCACTCGGAGAAGCTGATCGTCGATTCGGACGAGCTCGACTACCTACAAGACCTGGTTCACCGCATCGATCTGTTCAAGCGCATCGAAGCCGCCCTAAGGTGACTCGAGCGCCCGGCCCAGGGCTTCGAAGAGCGCAAGCCTCACTTCGTCTGTGAGGCGATGACCTACGCCTTCGATGGGCACGAACTCGACCTGCTCGGCGCGCGTCGAGAGAACTCGCATCATGTCCTTCGTCGCCTCGAAGGGGACGACGCGATCTTCGGCCCCGTGAAACGCCAAGATGGGCACCTTGGGCCTTCGGTCCGTAGGAATCATGGACTCCGGCAGCCAGCCGCCCATCGGAAAGGCGAAGTCGATCGCGGGGACCTCATGCATGGCGAGCGCGAAGCTGATCATCCCGCCCTGGGAGAATCCAGTGACGATGACCGCACCCTGCGTGGGTCGCTCTCTCTTCACCCGAAGAACGAACGCGGCAACCCTTCGGCTCGCCGCATCGAGACCGGACGCCAAAGCCTCGGCCCGTCCGTCGCGGAATCGGATCGGGAACCAGGCGTGGCCACTGCCCTGCGCCTCGAAGCCGCGAGGGAAGATCCATCGCGCACGCCCCGGGAACCCGGCGGCGAGGCCCGAGAAGCTCTCCGGCCGGTCGCCGTAGCCATGAATCGCCACGATGAGCGGGAGTGGGTCATCGGGCGCCGCTCCGCCCGTCACTTGCTCGAGATACTCGGGGGCGGCTCTGGCCTCCGGGCGCGCCGACGGCTCCGAGCGTCGGCAGCCCGGCGCGGGCAGGAAGAGCACGAGCCCGAGCAGTAAGACGCGGAGCGTCACCGGGATCTTGTAGCGCGATCAGGCGCTTCGGGGAATGTGATGCAAGTCGCAACCAGAATCGCGATCGAGATCCGACACTTAGTTCACTTCCTCAGGGCACGAATGGCGCCCTCTGGGCGTATCAGTAACGTCGTTTTCTCACGCACAGCGGCTTTCATTCTGAGCCCTGCGCAGCTAAAGGAGTGCATATGCCGCAACTACCCATCCCCGGAACCTTTCGAGCCCAAGACTTCGGTCGCCCCAAGCCCGCACTCGGCCCCGTGCCCACGGGTAACGTCGAGACCGTGAAGAACGCGATCGACGCTCAGTGGAGCGTCATCGTGACCGGCAAGCCCCCGAGCATGGCCAAGAGTGAAGCGGCCTGGCTGCAGTCGGCGATCGAGAAGGCGAGCGACGCGGACGCCCCTCAGCTGCGAAAGCACATCGCCTCGAAGATCGCGGCCTCGAACCTTCAGGCCACCACCGACGAAGTGAAAGCGTGGATCGGCTCGCTGCAGGGCACGCCCAACGTCACCGTCGAACCGAACTTGCCGCCCGCGGTGGGGCCCGCGCACCCTCCGGTCGGACCGGGGATCATCGGCGGCGGCGGCACCGTCACGGACGCGCAGACCGTTCAGGACTTCAACCGCGAGCCACCTGCCTCGAACTACAAGCTGAACCTTCAGGCCGCGAACAACGTGTTCCACTCGCAGCATGAGCGGCTGAGCGATCTCTTCTCGGCGTTCATCATGGTCCCGGGCCCGAACGGTCAGCCCACGCCGCTGCTCGGACCGGACGGCAAGCCGCTGAAGGCCCCCACCCACATGGTGGGCCAGAAGGAAGAGGACATTCGCCTCATCGCGTACAACGACGACCTCGGAGTGAAGCAGGCCGACATCGCACGCTACTTGGACGAAGGCGAAATCGCGATCGCCATCAAGCATCACAGCCCCAAACCCGACAGCGACGAGAAGGAGATGATGAAGCTCCAGTGCACGCACATCGAGATCGCGGTCGGCGTGCGAGATGCAGATGGCGAGAAGGGAGCCGTCACCCTCAACAACCCGCAGAACTACCAGAACGGGTTGTTCGGAGAGCCGGTCTATCCGATGATCTTCGTGAAGCCGAAGTTCCCGCCGCACTTCGACAACAAGCCCGAACTCAAGAAGGCCTACGTCGATAACATCCGAACCTGGCTCGTCATCGCGAACACCTTTACCAACTTCCCAGGCGACTACAACGGGGGTGACCCGCTCGCGACCCGAAGCCCGGAGCAGATCAAGGTGCTCGGCGACAAGCTCCTTCAGGCGCTGTGCGGAACGCCGGCCGAGCGCCAGAGCGCCATCTCGTGGCTCAGGGACAAGAAGAACGAGGTCTACTGCGCGGAGCTCGCGCACGTCGCACTGAACCTCGGCCTCCATGTTCCGCTCAACAAGGAGACGCTCGGCGAGCGCTTCGACGCGGTGAAGGCAGCCCTCGCATCGAAGGACTTCCTGTCCGAGAACGACAACGGCGACAAGGCCAAGCTGATCTCACTCAAGATGGCGCCGTCCAGCTTGAAAGCGGTGTCAGAGGTGGTGCCGGATCTGCAGATCACCGGCGTCGGCGAAGGCATCAACAAGAACTTCGGTCAGGGGCTCGCGGTCGAACCCTTCACCGTGGCGGACATCATCCATCAGTTCATCCAGAAGACCGTTCCGCGCGAGAAGCTCGGGGAGGCCGTCGGCTCTCAGATCCAAGCCGGCATGCTGGCCCGAGCGAAGCCGTCGCTCTACGACCAGCTCGGCATGGGCGCGGCGAGCTTGCTCACCGACGCGGAGAAACTCGCGGCGCTCGACGCGGCCGGCGTCAGCCACTTCGGCACACCGCCGAACATGACGTACATGGACGCGGCGCAGAAGAAGCCGCTGCACAAGGCCTACGAGAGCGCGTTCTCGGCGCTGCCGGACACGGACCCGCGCAAGGCCAAACGAGCGGGCCTCGATGACTTCTACGACAACAAGTTGATCCCGGGAGTCGCGAAGGACTGGACGGCCGAAGGCGGTTATCCGGCCTTCAAGGCCATGGTGAAGACCGCACTGCTCCCAGTCGCGCAGTCCATCACCAGCCCGCGTGACGACGGTACGGGCGCCTTTGCCCCGCCGCACATGTTCCTCGCACGCGCGACGGACATGATCGAGAACCCGACCGCCTGGAACATCAACAAAGGCTTCTTCCAGTGGCAGTACCTGGGCCACGGCTTGCACTCGAGCATGCTGACGCCGAAGGCTGCTTGAGCCTCAAATCCTAGAGAAGTCGGAGCGCGGGACAGGCGAGCCCAGGGGCAGCCTGACCGCGCGAACTTCCGGGCTCTGTCGTTCGAGCTCTCGAGCGAAGCTCTCATAATCCCCTCGGTCCGAGTGCGCGGTCTCGATGAAGCTCGCGCCCCCACACGCATATCCAAAGGCTGCCCGCGGCCGAAAGATCGCCGCGTTCTCGGCCGCCTCGACCGGGCCCGCGCAGTGCTGCACCCATTCTTGATGCCGCGCGGGTGACACGAAGTCCCGGTAGAAGTTGCCGTAGCCGAACTCGGCCGAGGTGGCGTAGCTCTCCGCGGAGCCGCTGATGCCGAGCAGCGCGAGGTCGACCGGTCGCGGCCGGGCCGCGAGCCACTCGTAGGTCTCGGGCATGCGGAAGCTGTCGGCCGAGAGAAAGACCGACAGCTCGGGCGAGTCGAGAAGATACGTGAGCTGCGCGAGCTCGAGGCCCCAGTCTTCACCCTCGAAGGGACAGGCCGTAACGGAGATCTCCCCCACGCTGAACGCCTCCCAGATCTCGAGCTCTCGCACGTTCCGAAACCCAAGCACCGACAGGATGCCGCGCATGTCCACTTGATACGGGGGATAAGGATCGGCGCCGCGCGGGATGAAGATCGGCGTATCGCGCGGAAGCACGGAGAGCGATGCAGGGTTCAGGTGGTCGTTGTCACCGTGGGTGATCAAGACGGCGTCGATCCTTGGCAACGCTCGCTCGTCGAACGGCGCCGCGGAGCGATGGGGCTCGGGTGGGTCGCTCTCGCTGAAGAAGACGGGGTCCACGAGGATGTTCGTGCCCGCGGACTGCAGAAGTACCCCCGCGTGACCGAGCCAAGTCACTTGAGCCTCCGCGGGCGCGGCGAGTGCAGCGCGACGCTGGCGAAGGCTCTCGTTCACCGGCTCGAGAAAGCCACAAGCGTCCAGGAGCCGCAGGACCTTCGCTTCTTCCGAGCTCGCGGCCTCGAGCAAGGCCGCGCCGCTGTGCCGACCATCGAGCCGCGGGACGAGCTTGGCGAGCAGGGCCGACAATCGAGCGTCACCGACGAGGTTGAGCGCGAAGACCTCCACCCCACGTTCGCGACTCGCGAATCTCGCGCCGGCCCCAGTGGCCGCCATCAGGTCGCGGCCTCGCGGCATGAAGGGCATGGGTGCGATCTCGACCGAAGTCTCGACCGCAGGGGTGATGAGCACCGAGCGCCTCCGGGCGACCGCTTCGGTTGAGCTCAGGCGCCCCGAGGATCCAGAGAGCCCCACGTCCGGACGCGACTCCGAGAAGTAGACGAGGCCGCTTTCCACCCAGGACCACGCCTCTCGCGGTGAGACGCCGATCTCCTGGGTGCTCTCGAAGCTCGAAAGCGCGAACAGACTGAGTGCTTCATCCATGGGAAGCTCGGTCTTCTTGCCACCGGGCTCCGTGAACTCCGCGCGCGACCAGCTATCGCGCGGCCGCACCGTGACCTCGAGGCCGAGCGCGCGGCGATACGTGAGCGTCTGGGGATCGAAGCTCGGGGGTGGAACCGCCTTCGTCCTCCGCACCAGATCGCGCATCGGGCCGAGTCGACGGCCGAGGATATCCTCGAAAGACACGAGCCTTCGGTAGCAGAGATGAGGGGGCGGACGAAGCTGATTCCACGACGCGGCGACTGGTTGACGCTTCGTTCTGCCCGGCGGAGGATGCCCGGCCTTGAAGCACCTCTTCTCATGGTGGCTCTCAGCGCTCGTGCTCTCGTCCGCGGGTGCGGCCGCGGCCGAGGTTCCCTGCGAGGCCTCGGACGTTCGCGCGGTCTGGCCCAAGCGAAGGCACTTCATCGGCGGCCCCGTCAAAGGCCTTGTGCTCGAGGCCACAGACCGAACCGGGGAGCGATGCCCGGCGCAAAGCGAGCCCTTTGAGCTGCGCGGCCTCACGAAGACCTCTTCCGGGTCGTGGTCGAGCGGACAATTCGTTGTGGGCGACGACGAGATCTCGGCCGCCGAGCTCTCGATCACACTGAACGGAAGCCCCAAGATCATCCCCGTGCCCCGGCTGCCTGCCTGGATGAGCCTCTTGCCGGCTTTCATCGCCGTGCTACTCGCGCTCGTCACGCGCCAGGTTCTGCTGTCTCTCTTCGGCGGGGTCTGGCTCGGCGCGGCGCTGCTCGGCGGCTGGTCCTATCTCGGCTTCGGTGATGCGCTGCTCACCCTGGTCGCGGTACTCGCCGACGCCGATCGCGCGAAGGTGGTCATCTTCACCCTCATGATGGGCGGCATGGTGGGGGTGGTGGGCGCCTCGGGCGGAAGCCTCGGGATCGTGGCCAAGATGTCTCGCTTCGCCACCACACCCAAGAGCGGGGCCGTCGCCACCTGGATCGCGGGCATGTTCATCTTCTTCGACGATTACGCGAGCTCGCTGCTCGTGGGCAGCACAATGCGACCCGTCACCGATCGCTTGCGGATCTCGCGCGAGAAGCTCTCGTACATCGTCGACAGCACCGCCGCCCCCATCACCAGCTTGGCCGCGGTCTCTACTTGGGTGGGCTACGAGGTCTCGGTGCTCGGCGACGCCATGCGCGCGAGCGGCCTCGATCGAGACGCCTACGAGGTCTTCTTGAGCGGAATGCCGTCGCGCTTCTATCAGATCTTTGCGCTGCTCTTCGTGCTCATCGTGGCCTCCATGGGTCGCGACTTCGGTTCGATGCTCACCGCGGAGCGGCGCGCCCGTCGAGAGGGCAAGCCTCTCCGGGATGGCGCCGAGCCCTTGCTCGATACGCAACTCGTGGATGACTCCGCTTCGCCGGAGCTGGTCGAGGGTCGGTGGTGGCTCGCCGTCGTGCCCGTTGTGCTGCTCGTCGTGGTCGTCGCGGCGGTGCTCGCCGTCACCGGCATCCGCGCGGGTCACGCGGACGGCGAGGCTTGGGCCAAGGCCGAGGCCGCCGGAACGATGCGCCTCGTCGGCCATGTGCTCGGCAACGCCGCGTCCTACGATGCCTTGTTGTACGCCGCCGGGGCTGGCGCCTTCGCGTCGGTGCTCTTGTCAGTGGGGGTACGTGCGCTCTCCATGAAACGCGCGCTCGACAGCTTCATGAACGGGGTGCGAGCCATGACCCTCGCGGTCGTGGTTCTGTGTCTGGCCTGGGCCATCGGCCGGGTGATGGGCGATCTCGAGGCCGGTCGCTTCGTCGCCTCGGCCATCGGCGAGAGCGTTCCGCCCTGGAGCCTTCCGCTCATCACCTTCAGCCTCGGAGCGGTCATCGCGCTGTCGACCGGAACCAGCTGGGGTGCGATCGCCATCTTGTTTCCCATCGCGCTGCCGGTCGTGGTGCTCCATCAGGCGCATCCGGACTTCGATGCGATCTTGCTGGGCACGACGAGCGCGATCCTCGGTGGAGCGGTCTATGGCGATCACTGCTCACCCATCTCAGACACCACGGTCTTGTCTTCCATCGCCTGCGCCGCCGACCACATCGATCACACCCGGACGCAGGCCCCCTACGCGACTTTGGCCGCGTTGGTCTCCGCAGTGATCGGCTACC
The DNA here is from genome assembly GCA_011526105.1 of Deltaproteobacteria bacterium. GTDB lineage: Bacteria > Myxococcota > Kuafuiibacteriia > Kuafuiibacteriales > Kuafuiibacteriaceae > WYAZ01. The sequence continues at coordinate 14,100 of WYAZ01000013.1, forward strand.
TGCCGCTGGGCTTTGGGCTGTCGCCCTACGTCTCGATCGTGCTCGGGCTCCTCGCGCTGGTTCTGGTCCTGCGGATCATCGGCAAGGACCCCGAGCTCGGCTGAGCTCGGAGCCCGACCCTCGGGGCTTCCCGTCGGTCATCCGGAGGAGCCGAACTCGAGGCGCCGACCTCCACTCACATTTGTTTCGCCGGCCTAAACACGCCGGTGGTAGCCATGCCTGGTGCGAAAGAATGTCGCCTCGAGCCTGATCCTCCTGAGTGCCTTGGCCCTCGGCTGCCGCGAAAACGCCCCGGTCCAGCCCGATGGCGGGGCTGACGGCGGAGCGGGACCCGACGGGAGCACCCGGCCGGACAGCGGAATCATCGATCAGGTCTGCCCCAACGACGCACTGAGCCCACCCGCCACCGGAACCTGCGCGGTCGTCCGAACCGGGACCGGCGGGACCTTGATCCGAGGCGACATCGTAGCCCCGACCGGCATGCTCATGAACGGACATCTGCTCATCGGCGGCGACGGTAACGTGCAGTGCGCGGCCTGCGATTGCTCGACGTTCCCCGGATTCGAGAGCGTGACCGTCGTCGCCTGCGCGGAGGGCCTCGTCTCTCCCGGCCTCATCAACACCCACGAGCACCTCACCTTTGGGGAGGGTTCGCCGGTGGGTCACGGCACCGGGCGCTACGACCACCGGCACGAGTGGAGGACCGGCGCCAACCAGAAGACCGAGCTGCGCACACCCACCAGCTCCTCCGGTGAGGAGCCGGTCTTTTATGCCGAGCTTCGTCACCTGATGGGCGGCGCGACCTCGGTCGTCGGTGCTGGCGGCGCGCAGCGCGGCATGATGCGGAACCTCGATCGCGACCCGTCGCTTCAAGAGGGCCTCAACCATGGCCGAGTTCGTTACTCGACCTTCCCGCTCGACGACATCTCCGGGACGCTGAGAGCGACGGGCTGCAACTACGGAAGCCGACGAGACACACCAGAGACCCCGGCCATCATGAACTCCGTCGCCTACGCGCCGCACATCGCAGAGGGCGTGGGCATCGAGGCGCGCAACGAGTTCCTCTGTCTCTCGGGCGAAGCGAACGGGGGCGTCGATTTGATCCTCCCCAAGACCGCGGTCATCCACGGCATCGGTCTCACCGCAGGTGACTACGGGGTCATGGCCGCCGATGGCGCCTCGCTGATCTGGTCGCCACGCACCAACATCGATCTGTATGGAGAGACCGCGCGCGTGACCATCGCCGCGCGCCTGGGCATCAACATCGCCCTCGGCACGGACTGGCCGTCATCGGGCTCCATGAACATGATGCGCGAACTCTCCTGCGCCGCCGAGCTCAACGAGCGTAACTTCGGTGGGTTCTTCACCGATCGCGAGCTCATCGAGATGGCGACCAATCGAGCCGCACGCGCGCTCGGCTCCGAAGGCCGCGTGGGTGCTTTCGTGAGCGGCGCCGCCGCCGATGTCGCGGTCTTTCATGCGCCGGGCGGCATCGGCTACCGCGCGATCATCGAGGGCGAGCCCAAAGGCGTCGCGTTGGTCCTGCGCGGCGGCCTACCCATGTACGGCGACGCCGCCCTGCTCGAAGGACTCCAGGCCACGACGGGCTGCGAGACCATGGACGTCTGCGGCGTCTCCAAGCGGGTGTGCGTAGAACGCGAAACCGGATCGACCCTCGCTGCGCTTCGCGCCTCGGTCCGCTCAGGGACCATTGACCTGTTTAGCTGCGGCATCCCGACCGGTGAGCCCACCTGCATCCCGTTCCGTCCCGGTGAGTATTCGGGCGTCGGCGGCATGAATGACCTCGACGGTGATGGCATCTCGGACGACCGCGACAACTGCGCCACGGTCTTCAACCCGGTGCGGCCGATGGACAACGGGATGCAAGCCGATCACGACGGCGACGGCCTTGGCGACCCCTGCGACGCATGCCCCATCACCGCCGGGGAGGCGAACTGCGCCCCGCCCAATCCGGATGATCGCGACAACGACGGCATCCCGAACTTCGCGGACAACTGTCCCGACCGTCCGAATCCCCAGCAGGAAGATCGAGACATGGACTTCACCGGCGACGCCTGCGACCGGTGTCCGGACTTCGCCAATCCGGGTGACACCGCGTGCCCATCCCGAATCTACGAGGTCAAGCAGGGCACGACCACCGGCGCGGTCTTGCTCAACAACGTGCTCGTCACCGCAAACGCGCCGAACGGCTACTTCGTTCAGATCGTCTCCGGCGACGTGGACTACGATGCCACGCTGCGCGAGGACTACTCGGGGCTGTTTGTGTTCGACCGGTCCGTGCCCAGCCCGGCGCGCGGGGATCGCATCGACGTGAGCGGCACGGTGAGTGTGTTTTCGGGTCAGACTCAGGTGGCCGCCACCAGCTTCACCCCGCGTTCGAGCGGTAACTCGCTGCCCAGCCCCATCGTGGTCGCCCCCGCGGACGTCGCCACCGGAGGCTCGCGCGCGGTGAGCCTCGAGGGGGTGCTCATCGAGGTGCAGAACGTCACCGTGACCAACGCCAACCCCGATGCGCCGAGCGACTACAACGAGTTCCAAGTCGATGACAGCCTGCGGGTCGACGACCTCTTCTTCCTCATCGAACCCCGGCCCACCATCGGGCAGATCTTCCGCTACCTGCGAGGCGTACTGCGTGTCGGCAACGGCCACAGCAAGCTCGAGCCCCGTGACCTCGAAGACGTGGATGTCACCCCAGGTCTCGTGGGTTTCGAGCCTTCGGAGGTGTTCGTACCGGCTGGGACCAACGGTGTACCTCCCGGTGGCCTTGCGCTGGTGCTGAGCCGGAGCGTGGGCACAGTCACGAACGTCGCGCTCGTGAGCTCCGAGGCGAGCGTTGTGGTGCCCAATCCGATCGTGGTTCCCAGCGGCGCAAACACCGTCGATGTACCGGTCAATGCACCGATCGGCGTCGCCGGTCCTGTCACCCTCACCGCCACCTTCGATGGACGTTCGGTGCAAGCCACCTTGCACGTGTACGACGACGCTTCGCCACGCTCGCTGGTGGCGATCCGGCTCGAGAACCCCAACATCGGGATCAACACCACGGTCAGCGGAGAGGTCGAGATCGATCTTCCAGCGGCGACTGCCGGCACCCAGGTCACGCTGCTCGTCAACCCCGGCACGCTCGCCACGGCTCCGGCCGAGGTGACCGTGCCCGCGGGCGCCCGCATCGCACCGTTTGTGCTCACCAGCGGGGCCGAGGAGGGCTCGGGTCAGATCACCGCGAGCATTGGAGCCAGCAGCGCGAACGCGGGCTTCGTGGTCAGCTCGGTCATCCAAGGCATCCCGAGTCTTCCGGGTGATCTCATCATCACGGAGATCATGAAGGATCCGGCCACTCCCATCGCCGATACCGATGGAGAGTGGATTGAGCTCTACAACCCAAGCAGCTCGGTCATCTACGATCTGAGCGGATGCATCCTGCGCGACCGCGGCAGCGACACCTTGACCCTCGCTGGTCCCTTGATGATCCCCCCGGGCGCGTACGTGAGTCTGGCGCGGACCCCGAGCCCCGGGTTCACTCCGGACTACAGCTACGGCCCGACCACTGAGTTCCAGCTCGCCAACGGCGCCGACGAAGTTGTGCTCGTGTGCGGCGGAGACGAGATCGACGTGGTCGAGTACGTGACCGCCACCTTCCCGAACACTTCGGGCCGCAGCCTCAGCCTCAACCCCGATACGCTCGACGCGACCCTCAACGACAGCGGGGTGAACTGGTGCCGCGGCACCGGCGAGTACTCGACCGCAAACCAGGGTACGCCGGGCGCGCCCAACTCCGCGTGCCCTTGAGCTGTCCCTCCTTTTCTGGGCGAGTTCTCGAGCGTGAACGTGAACGTCTACGCTAACGAGAGAGGATGAGGGGATGCTTCAGCGCGCACATCCGTGCTGAGCGCTGGATCCTCTTTTGTGACCGACGTCCCGCTCATCGGCGCTGCACTTCTGGCGGTGGTGAGCGCGATGCCCCTGCCCTGTGCGAGCGCTTGATTCTCAGAGAAGACTCACCTACCAACGAGAGCATGGAGCTGGAAACCGCCAGGATCGGAATCGTCACCGTCTCCGACCGGGCGAGCCGCGGGGTCTACGAAGACCTCGGCGGTCCGGCCATCGAGGCGTACTTCTCGGAGATACTCACGTGTCCGTGGGTGCCGGAGAAGCGCTTGGTGTCCGACGAACAGGCCGAGATCGAGCGAACGCTGCGCTCGCTGGTCGACGAGAGCCATTGCGACCTCGTCGTCACCACCGGAGGGACCGGGCCCGCGCCCCGCGACGTGACGCCCGAGGCCACCCTCGCGGTGGGCGAAAAGGTCATGCCCGGCTTTGGCGAGCTCATGCGGCAAGTGAGCTTGCGCTACGTCCCTACCGCCATTCTCTCGCGGCAGACCGCGGTCATCCGGGGCAAGGCCTTGATCGTGAATCTACCCGGAAAACCGAAGTCCATCCGAGAGTGTCTGGATGCGGTGATGCCGGCGATTCCGTACTGCATCGACCTCATTGGAGGCTTCTATCTCACCACCGATGAAGCGAAAGTGAAGGCCTTTCGTCCAAAGGGCGCGTGATGTTTCGGCTCTTGTTGCTTGCACTTCTCCTCGTCCCCATGGATGCCGCGGCCAAACCCGATCCGTCGAAGCGGCGCGAGTTGCCCAAGGTCGTCCCGGAGTCGGAGGAACCGCTCATCGACGTCATGGCGATGAGCGATCGCTTCCTTCTCGATCTCAGATACGCGACCGCCGACAACTTCTTCGGACAGAAGGTCTATCCCGTAGCGCGTTGCTTGCTCCGCAAGTCCGTCGCGTGGCGAATGGTGCAGGCCCAGGCTTGGCTCGAAAAGCACCATCCCGGGCTGCGGCTCATGTTCAAAGACTGCTACCGGCCCGACGACGTGCAGTGGATCATGTGGGCGGCGGTGAAGGGTACACCCAAGGCCGCCTATGTGGCCAACCCCGAGACGGTTACCGGCTCCATTCACAGCTACGGCGGCGCGGTGGACCTGACGCTTGCGAGTGCAGACGGTCAGGAGCTCGATATGGGTACACCTTATGATTTCCTCGGCAAGCTCGCGGAACCGCGCCACGAGGAGCGCTTCCTAAAGGAAGGCAAGCTCACCCGTGCACAGGTGGATCATCGGCGCATCCTCCGTGAGGCCATGCTGTCGGCCGGGATGCACATGCTGAAGAACGAGTGGTGGCACTTCAACGCGGACACCGCAGCAAAGGTGCGAAAGAAGTATTCGCGCCTGAACGTACCCCTCGAATCCGCAACGAAGGACTGAGAGCCATGTCGGAATCAAACGAGAACCACGAGTTCGTCCCCACCGATAGCGCCACGCTCGCGGTGGTCGAGAAGGCGCTTTTTGAGCTCTGGGAGGTGGCAAACCAACTCTCCCGGATCAGGCCGGCGCGGGACCAGTACTATCGAGTTTGCCTCTTCGGCTCCGCACGCATCGAGAAGGACGACCCGCTGTATGGGGACGTTCGAGACCTGACCCAGGCGCTCGCCGAGCGGGGCTGCGACATCGTCACCGGGGGCGGCCCGGGGCTCATGGCCGCCGCCAACGAGGGCGAACGACTCGGCGACCCAAACGGAAGGACAAGGTCCATTGGGGTTCGAGTGGATTTACCTTTTGAGCAGGGAGCCAATCCCTTCGTCGAGAAGCTCTACCGGCACCGCACCTTCTTCACGCGGCTCCATCAGTTCGTTCGTCTCTCGAGCGCTTTCGTCATCGTGGGCGGCGGCATCGGCACCCTGCTCGAGGCCGCCATGATCTGGCAGCTCCTTCAGGTGCGTCACGTCACGAACGTCCCGCTCATCTTCGTCGGGGAGCAGTGGCGTGAGCTTTTGGAATGGGCTCACAAACATATGATCTCGGGTCACAACGGCTTTGCTTCTGCGGAAGACCTCGCGATCCCCACCTGCGTGTGTGACATCAAGGAAGTCGTGGCGGTGCTCGAGCCGCACATCCAGGCCTTCCAGAAGTGATCCGTGTTAGGCTGGCGCGTGCTCGCTCGGCCCGCTGCGGCATACTGGGTCGCCGCCCTCGTCCTCGTGAGCTGCGGATCGGAGTCCGTCATCTTCGTGCAAGGGGAGGTCCCGAGCGGCGCAAACACGGTCTTGTTCGCGCTCGAGCAGGAAGACCTCCTGCACGTGGAAGCTTTTCCGACGACCCAGACCGCCTTTGACGTCACGCCTCCGGGTTCACTCTCGACCACCAGTCCCGCGTCGCTCACGATGCTCTCACTTGCGCAGAGCCTGGGCGGCATCGGGCTGCGAGCGCCCGGTCCGCTTCTTCCGGCCACAGGCCGTAGTCGGCCCCTGAGCTCACTCGAGCCGCTTCGCGTCGATCATGCGCTCTTGTTCGATGATGCCTCCTCACCCACCCTCGTGCCGGGCGATCTAAGCGCCGAGCTCTCGGACTTCCCGATCGCACGCGTAGCGTCCTGTCCCGGGTTCGAGCACGAATTCGTCGAGGCTGACGGGCCGATCCGAGACCTGGTCTCCGTTCGAGCGGACCTGGCGGTTGGCCTCAGCAGTGGTCGGATCACCACCTTTCGATCGGGCGGGCTGGAGGTGGCTCTGACGTTTCCTGCCGGCGAGATCGGACACGGCATAGGAAAGAGTCGAAACGGACTGATCTGGGTGAGCACCAGCTCGCGCGCCGCGGTGTTTGATCCGGAGACCAACTCGCTCGTGCGCACAGTCCCCATCGCTTCCGATCAGCGCTTCTCGGGAGTCTTCGACGATGAGGCGGATGGTCGGCTCTATCTCCTCTCCACCGAGGCCGAGCTCTGGACCTACGAGCACTCTTCGGGGGCGCTCAGCCTCCGATACTCGTTCCCCGAGATTCTCGTCCGAAGACCGGAGGTCTCGACCTCTCCCCCTCGATTCGTGCCGCTCCCCGAACCGGGTGGTTTCGTCCTCGCGCTCGAAGAGGTGGCCGCGGTGCTCGAGCACCGCGCCGAAGGGCAACGACTCTTCACTGGGGAGCGCCCAGGAGCCGGCTACTCGGCGATCTCGACCCTGCCGACGGGAGAGATCCTCGTCGCGGAGTCCTTCGGCGGAGACCTCTATCTCTACGGAGCGAACGGGTGGGAGAGCGCCGGCCAGGGTCCGACCCGAGTCTATGGACTGAGCTACCTCGAAGCGCGTCGCTGGTTGTTCGTCACCGTGCGAGCGGTCATTGGGGTGCTCGATCTCGATAACCCGCGCTCATGCCCCGAGCGAGCCATTCTGAACTGGAACAACGCCAAGAACCTCGTCCACGTCAGCGGCGAGTACTGGATGGGCGTCACGTCGAGTCAATTCGGTACGGGCTGGGGCCGCGTACGCCTCATCCCCGCGCCGCTCTGACCCTGCGCTTCGCATGCACCGCCTCATCGCGCGACGCATCCGCCCTGGCTGCGGTCCGCGAAGCCGCCCAAGAGCAGATGGGGCACTGCTCGAAGTCGTGAAACCGTGCGGGGCAATACTCCCGGCCGAAGTAGATGATTTGAAGATGGAGCTCGTTCCAGCTCTCCCGGGGGAAGAGCTTCTTGAGATCCTCCTCCACCGCGTCCGGGGTCTTGCCTTTGGAGAGACCCCAGCGATGCGCGAGCCGATGGATGTGTGTATCCACGGGGAAGCTCGGCACGCCAAAGGCCTGCGCCATGACGACGTTCGCAGTCTTACGTCCCACGCCGGGCAGATCGACGAGCGCATCGAAGTCCTTGGGCACTTGGCCCTTGTGCTCGGTGACCAACTTCTCCGCCAAACCTCGCAACGCCTTGGCCTTCTGGGGAGCGAGGCCGATCTCGCGGATGATCGAACGGATCTCGGACACCGACAGCTCGCTCATGGCTTCTGCGGTTGGGGCCACGGCAAAAAGACGCGGGGTCACTTCGTTGACCTTCTTGTCCGTGGTTTGAGCCGAGAGCACCACCGCGACGAGGAGCGTGAAGGGATCCTGATGCTCGAGCGGAATCGGGGGCCGCGGATAGAGCTCCGCGAGCTGCAACCGAATACGATCGGCCTTCTCCTGGCGCTTCAATCCGCCTCCACCATGATGCAAGGACCGCTTATCACGGTCGGAAACGAACGAGTGGCCTCGCGAAGGGCGGAGCTCCCCGCGCCCGGTTGGAACCATAGGATGGGGAACCGGTGGGGATCGAGCGCGGCGACCACCTCGAGCCCGTCGTTGGGCGGAACCACGAAATTAACGATGTCGACGGAGCCCGGGATCTCGCGCAGGTCCCTGTGGACGGTGAGTCCGGCGACCTCCCCGCCCTTGGGATTGACCGGATACACGGTGAAACCTCGGCGCATGAGGTCCAGCAGGATGATGTTGCCGAACTTGTGGCGATGGTGGCTGGCCCCCACCACCGCGATCTTGGTGGTGCTACGAGCAGGATGCAAGAGAGCACGAACGTGGTCGGGTATGCTCAAGACGCCTCCCGCGTGACGCTAACATGCAGAGCCCGCGTGGCCCAGGGAAAGGGGTTGTGGCATCCTCGTTTCAATGCTCGCCGCGACGCGCTCCTTTGTCCTGGCCCTCGGCGTGGTGGGGTTGCTCTCGGCCTGTCCCGACAAGGAAGACCCGGAGGCCCTGATCCGGCGCGCGATCGAGAGCGCCGCCGCCGCTGCGGAGAAGAAGGATACCGCCGGCGTCATGGAGATCATCAGCGAGAACGTCAAAGCTCGCGGGATGGACTACCAAGAGATCAAGCGTATGGTCTTTGGTCAGCTCCGGGTGGGCAGCTGGCAGAAGGTGCTGCTCGTTCGGACGGTCGTGGCGCTCGAGAGCGAAACAACCGCGAAGGCGGAGACAACCGTCGTGCTTGCGCGCGGCGCTACGACCTCACTCGAAGACGCCCTGAACACCAATAGCGGGACCTATCGGTTCGAGCTGGATTTCTCAAAGGAGGACGATGGCTGGAAGGTCGTGAACATCGAGTATCGAAGCGCCAGCCTCGAGAACGTGATCGGAGTCGAGTGAGCGATGAAACAGCGACTGGGAGAGATCTTGCTCGGACGCGGACTGGTGACCGAGGCGCAGCTCATGAGCGCGCTCGAGCTGCAGCAACGGCGAGGATGGCGACTCGGTAACGCGCTCATCGCGCTGGGCTTCCTCTCGGAGGAAAAGCTGATCGAGGTCTTGGGCGCGGAGCTCCGACTGCCGGTGGTCGACGTGACCAAGATCGAGCCCACGGCCGAGGCGCTGCGAGCCGTCCGCGCTCGGCTGGCGCTCGAGCATTCCTTGCTGCCGCTGGAGCTCTCGCCCGAGGGCGCAGGTCCAAGGGTCTTGCGAGTGGCGATGGCCGATCCCGGAGACCGCCGAGCCATCGACGAGCTCAGCTTCTCCGCGGAGGCCATCATCGACCCCGTCCTCGCGAAGGCGAGCGACATCTCTCGCGCGGTCGTTCGTGCCTATCATCTCGACCCTGAGGCTCCACTGCCGTCCAACGTGGGAGAGCTCCTGTATGCGAGAGACGAAGTACCCAAGCTGAGTCCCACCGACGAGAGCGGCGACCTCGCGCCCGAGGTTCCGGGTGGCCCGCTCGAGTCTGAGCTCGCTGCCTCGGAGGACCTGAACCCGATTCCCCTCACCCAACGCAAGACGCTACCGCCCCATGGAGAGGATGATCTGCCGGCGGTGATTCGAGGACAGCCACCGTCGTCGCTTCCGCCCCCACGGCCGCCCCCGTTTTCCTCCCCGCCCTTCGCGATTCCGGAGGACGTGTACTCGGTGCCTAGACCGCTCGATCCCTCTCGAGCCGCGATTGCGGTCGGCAAGTCCGGCGACTACGAGGTGGGTCCAGGCGCGCTCGAGGCCCTCTATCCCCGCGCTCTTCTCGATGGCAGCGGCGGCGTCGTTCGAGTAGCGGAGATACGAACGCTGGAGCGACGGCTGTGGGCGGTGTTGCGGCTTCTGGTGAAGAAGAACATCGTCGACATGACGGAGCTTCAAGACGCCCTCGCCGAGGTCGAAGACGGAGAGTGAGGCTCAGGCTTCGAGGCGTTGCTTCAGATGTGAAAGATAGGACTGAAAACGTCCCCAGTCCTCCTGAGGCACGAGGGACCTGACCTCACCCGACTCCTCGATGCGCTCGAGCGCGCTCGCCGACTTCTTGCGGATGCCGTCGTCGACGGGGTCTTCGTTCTCCTCGACCCACTCTTGTACTTCTTCGGGCAGGTCATCGGAGGGCTCACCCAGAAGGGCTGCCACCACCTCGACGGCCGCCAGCGCTGCATGGCACTGCGACTCGTCGAGCTCGTCTTGATCCGCTTCGATGAGAGAGGTGAGCGCTTCGCTGATGGCCGACAAGCCCTCGTCGGTGAACTGCTCCACCCAGCGTTGCGCATCGTCGTCACGAAACCCGCCAATGACCCACGACATGATGAGCCCTAAGGTCAGGACTCATAGACTTCGAGTCAATCGGTCGGAAACAGACGGACACCTACCCACCTCGGCGCCAGGTCGAGATGAGCTACCCCCGATCAAAACTGCTCGGCTTCGGTGGAGTCGACGAGCGCGAGCGTGGAGGCGGCGCCTCCGCTGACCACCTGGGCCACCTCGTCAAAGTACCCCGTGCCGACCTCTCGCTGGTGCCGAGTGGCGCTGTAGCCCATCGCCTCGGCATCGAACTCGGCCTGCTGCAGCTCGGAGTAGGCCGCCATGCCCCGCTCCTTGTAGCCCTTGGCGAGCTGGAACATCGAGTGATTCAGCGCGTGGAAGCCGGCCAGCGTCACGAACTGGAACTTGTAGCCCATGGCCCCGAGCTCCCGCTGGAACTTGGCGATGGTGGCTTCGTCGAGGTGCTTCCTCCAGTTGAAGGAGGGTGAGCAGTTGTACGCCAGCATCTTGTTGGGGAAGCGCTTGTGTACGCCTTCCGCGAACTGCTTGGCCTCTGCCAGGTCCGGGTGCGAGGTCTCGCACCAGATGAGGTCCGCGTAGGGCGCATAAGCCACCCCGCGCGCAATCGCTTGTTCGATCCCGCCCTGGATTCGGTAGAAGCCTTCCGGCGTCCGCTCTCCGGTCATGAAGGGGTGGTCGGCCGGGTCGATGTCGCTGGTCATGAGCCGGGCAGAGTCCGCATCGGTGCGGGCCACCAAGACCGTGGGCACACCCATGACGTCCGAGGCCAAACGCGCCGCCGTGAGCGTGCGAACGAACTGGCTGGTCGGAACGAGCACCTTGCCGCCGAGATGCCCGCACTTCTTCTCGCTCGAGAGCTGGTCCTCGAAGTGTACGCCGGCGGCTCCGGCTTCGATCATGGACTTCATGAGCTCGAAGGCGTTCAGCGGTCCACCAAAGCCGGCTTCGGCGTCGGCCATGATGGGCGCGAACCAGTCTCGTCTGACGCCACCTTCAGAGTGCTCGATCTGGTCCGCGCGCTGAAGGGCTTGATTGATCTTCTTCACCACCGAGGGGACGCTGTTGACGGGATAGAGGCTCTGGTCTGGATACATCTGACCCGAGAGGTTTGCGTCTGCGGCGACCTGCCAGCCGGACAGGTAGATGGCCTGAAGGCCTGCCTTGACCTGCTGCACGGCCTGGTTGCCGGTGAGCGCCCCAAGCGCGTTCACATAGGGCTCGGTCATGAGCAGCTTCCACAGCCGCTTCGCACCGCGGTCCGCGAGCGTGTATTCGATCTGGAGGGAGCCCCGAAGACGATCCACATCCTGCGCACCGTAGTTGCGGACGATACCGTCCCAACGGTTGCGCATGTGTTCCTCGGTTCGGTCGACGGGCGGGGTATAGATTGAATGCACCATGGTTTCCTCCTGGATCCGTGTTCACGCGCCGAGCAGATGCTCGTACGCCGAAAGTGTTAGAAATTCTTCGAAAGGTTCTTGGGTCGCGACGCGCTCGAACAACTCGCGGGCCTTGGCGAAGCGGCCCGCCTGCACACGTTCGGCGCCGAGTTCTCTCGCGAGGGTGACGAGCTCCTCGTCGAGAAGGCGACTCACCAGCGCGCGGTCGACCTTCGTGCCGTCGTCGAGTCGGACGCCGTGCTTCACCCATTGCCAGATCTGGGTGCGGCTGATCTCGGCGGTCGCGGCGTCCTCCATCAGGTTGTAGATGGGCACGCAGCCCTCCCCGCCCAACCAGGCCTCGATGTACTGCACGCCCACCCGAATGCTGTGACGCAGGCCGGTCTCTGTCTTCGCGCCGGTGGGCACCGCGAGCATCTCCTTGGCGGTGACGTGGACGTCGTCGCGTCGCCGATCGATCTGGTTCGCGCCCGGCATTTCTCGGTCGAAGATCTCGCGGGCCAAAGAGACGAGTCCGGGGTGCGCGACCCAGGTGCCGTCGTGGCCGTCTCGAACCTCGCGGAGCTTGTCCTTTTTGACCTTCTCGAGCGCGAGTTCGTTGGCGGCGGCGTTGTCTTTGATGGGGATCTGCGCGGCCATGCCACCCATGGCGAAGGCGCCACGACGGTGACAGGTCTTCACGAGGAGCTGCGTGTAGGCCCGCATGAACGGCTGCTCCATCCCCACTTCACCGCGATCGGGGATCACGAACGCGGAGTCGTTTCGGAGCGTCTTGATGTAGCTGAAGATGTAGTCCCATCGGCCGCAGTTGAGACCCGCCGAGTGCTCGCGAAGCTCGTAGAGGATCTCGTCCATCTCGAACGCGGCCGGCAGAGTCTCGATGAGGACCGTCGCCTTGATGGTCCCTCGTGGCAGCTCCAGTCGATCCTCGGACCAGTCGAACACGTCGTTCCAGAGACGCGCCTCGAGGTGACTCTGGAGCTTGGGCAAATAGAAGTAAGGACCGCTCCCCCGCTCCACGAGTTCACGGGCGTTGTGAAAGAAGTAGAGCCCGAAGTCGAAGAGCGCCGCTGGTACGTGGACGCCATCGACCTTCGCGTGTTTCTCGAGCAAGTGCCAGCCGCGCGGGCGCACCATGAGCGTGGCGACGCGGTCGTTCAGTCGATAGGACTTCTCTTTGACCGGGTCCACGTGGCTGATCGTGCGTCTCACGGCGTCGTAGAGGTTCTGCTGTCCTTCGATGATGTTCTCGAAGGTGGGCGCATTGGAGTCCTCGAAGTCCGCCATGAACACGTTCGCACCCGAGTTGAGCGCGTTGATGATCATCTTGCGGTCGACGGGGCCCGTGATCTCCACACGCCGATCGTGCAGATCCGTCGGCATGGCTCCGACCTTCCAGTCGCCCGCTCGCACCGACTTCGTTGCTGCCAAGAAGTCGGGCCTCGCTCCTTGGTCGAACGCGCGTTGCTGCACCTCGCGCGCACCGAGCCGTTCCCGGACCCGAGGCCCGAACTGCACGACCAAGTCGGAGAGGAAGCCCTTCGCTGCGTCTGAAAGCACCGACGCGCTGGACGGCGTGGTGGGTCCGTGAATTCGAAGGCTCATGTAAACCAGTTTACCATTCGAGCCGTGGATCGCAATTGGGTGAGTCCATTCAACCAGTTAGTCTGTAAACTCGTGATCCGTGGTGGCTTGTAAATTTGTGAATATCTGTTAATCTACGCCGGTTCGGGGGACTTATGGCGGATCAAGCACGGCTGGGAGCAAAGGTTCGGGCGCTTCGGCGTCAGGCCCAGATGAAGCAGAAGGACCTGGCAGAGCGGCTTGGGGTTTCAGCGAGCTATCTGAACCTCATCGAGCACAACCGGCGGCCGCTGTCGGCAGAGCTGCTGATCAAGATCACTCAGCTCTTCGACGTGGACGTCAACGCCTTCGCTCACGATGAGGAAGACCGACTGGTCTCAGACGTGATGGAGGCCTTCGCAGACCCGATGTTCGACCGCGAGGGGCTCGCGGCCGCCGACGTGAGGGACCTGACCGCAACCCATCCTGCGTTGGCGCGCGGGATGGTGAAGCTCTATGCGGCCTATCGCAACACAAAGCAGCACATGGAAGACCGAGCCGGCGTAGCCGCGCTGCGGCCCGAAGATGTCCCGCAAGAGGCTCACCTCCCGACCGAGGAGGTCTCGGACATGCTTCAGCGGCACCACAACTTCTTTCCGGTCCTCGAAGAAGCGGCCGAACGCATGTGGCGAGACAGCGCCCTCGACCGCAACGACATCTATCGCGGGCTCGTGAAGTATCTCGAGTCGAACCTCGGCGTGGTTGTTCGCGTGGTCGAGCTCAACGCGATGCAGGGCGCGGTGCGGCGCTACATCCCCGAGCGACGCCTGCTCATGCTCTCGGAGACGCTCGCGCCCCGAAGCCGCAACTTCCAGCTCGCGCACCAGATCGGACTCATGAGCCAGAGCGCCGCGCTCGAGCAGTTGCTCGAGGACCCCGAGCTCACGTCTCCCGAATCGAAGCGTCTTGGCCGCGTGGCGCTCGGCAACTACTTCGCCGGAGCGGTGCTCATGCCCTACGAACCCTTCCTCGAGGCGGCCAAGGCCGAGCGCTACGACATCGAGCTGCTCGGACATCGCTTTCGTGCCGGCTTCGAGCAGGTCTGCCACCGCCTCACCAACTTGCGACGCACCGGTCAGGAGGGCGTGCCATTTCACTTTCTGCGCGTGGACATCGCCGGCAACATCTCGAAGCGCTTCTCGGCCTCCGGGATGCGCTTCGCACGCTTCTCTGGCTTGTGTCCTCGCTGGAACGTCTTCGAGTCTTTCCTCACTCCGCACATGGTCCGACGACAAGTCTTCGAGATGCCCGACGGGAAGAAGTACTTCGCGATCTCTCGCGCCATCCCCACTTCGGCTCGAAGGGGCTTTCACTCTCCGGTGTCTGTCCACGCCATCACGATCGGCTGTGAGCTGCGCTACGCGCGGGAGCTCGTGTACGCAGACGGCATCGACCTCGAGAGCCAAGGGACGGCGGTCCCGGTCGGAGTGACCTGTCGACTCTGCGAGCGCATGGACTGCGAGCAGCGCGCGGTGCCGCCCTTGAGGCATCCCATCGACGTCAACGAGAACGTCCGTGGCGTATCGTTCTATGTGTCCGCGCCAAAACTCGGACGCGGAGGCTCCGGCTCTTGAAACGATACCTGCTCGCGGCGCTTCTCCTTCCTTTCCTCCCGCTCCGTCTGCTCTGGTTCGGTTTGCAGTGGCTGCGTCTTGCCTTCTGGCGCCGACGCGCGATGCGTCCCGGGCGGCACTACGTGCTCGACTGGTCCGGCGACATCGTCGAGACCGAGCACGAGACGAGGCTGGCGCAGTGGCTTCGGGAGTTGTTCTCGCCGGGAGAGGAACGAGTGCATCTCGCGGAGGTTCGGGCGCTCCGCCGATCGCTCGAGCTCCGCGCGCCCTCCGGACTGCTCATTCGTCTCGGCTCCCTGAGCGCCGGCTACGCGCAATGCATGGAGCTGCATGCCGAGCTGACGAGGATCGCGAAGACCACCCGAGTGTATGTGCATCTCTCGAGCGGGGCCGAAGGCCGTGAGCTCCTCGTGGCCTCTGCCGCTCACCATGTTTCGGCGCCGCCTTCGGTCCACATCAGCGCCATCGGATCTTCCACCACGGCCTTCTTCATCACCCGCCTGCTCGAGCGAATTGGGCTCGAGGCAAAAGTGGTCTCGAGGGGGCGCTACAAGTCCGCCGTAGAGCCGTTCACTCGCACCGATCGAAGTGAGGCCGACCGAGAGCAGGCGACGGCGCTCGTGAAAGGCCTGGACCAAGCGCTCGTCACCACGCTCGCGCGGCGCCGCAACAAGTCCATCGCGGAGATCGAGGAGGTCATGGACCACGCGCCCTACAGCGGGGTGAAGGCGGCGGAGAAGCAGCTCATCGACGCGAGCCTCAGAGAGGAGGAGCTGACCGCGAAGATCGCGGCCGACCTGGGCGTGAGCAAGCTGAAGCTCGATCGGGGAGACAAACTCGACCGAGGTGGCCGGCTCCCTCGGCTGCGACTCCTCTCCGCTCGCACGCGCGAGGTCGGCCTCGTGATGGTCGAAGGCGCCATCGTCGATCGGCGGGCGCCCCAACAACTCAGCCAGGCGACCGAGTCCGAAGTCATCGACGATCTGCGAACCGCACTGCTCGACGAAGACCTTGCTGCGGTGGTGCTTCACATCAACTCGCCGGGCGGAAGTGTTACCGCCAGCGACGCCATCCTGGCGGCGGTACGCCGGCTCGATCAAGAGAAGCCGGTGGTCGCCTACTTCTCGGACGTAGCAGCGAGTGGCGGCTACTACATCGCCTGTGGGGCGCGGAAGATCGTCGCCTCGCCGAAGACGATCACCGGGAGCATCGGCGTCTTTCATGTGTTGCCCAATCTGAGTGCGCTTCTCGCTCGGCTGGAGGTAGGGGTCGACACAATCAAGCAGCGGAGGAACGCCGACTTCGCTTCTCCTTTTCATCCGATGAGCGAGTCACAGCTCGACCAACTCGATCTCGAGGTCGAAGAGATCTACGATCGTTTCCTCGAACTGGTGGCCGGAGCCCGGCGACGCACCAAGGCGCAGATCGCGGACGTCGCGGAGGGTCGTGTCTGGCTCGGTGAAGACGCGCTGAGGGCCGGGCTCATCGACGAACTCGGTGGTCTAGAGGGCGCGGTCTCAGCGGCGAGATCGCTTGCGCAGTCGGAGTGCAGCGAGGTGCCGCGCCTCGTGCACACGAAGCGACGCGCACAGAATCGTCTACCGCTCGCCCCCGCTTCGGATCCCATAGCGCTCCTGCTTGCCCAGCTCGGCCCTCTCGGGCGAAACGAGACGAGGCTGCTGCGGGAGATGTGGCTGCTTCGAGAGACGAGCCACAGACCCACCTGGCTCTATGCCCCGCTGCTCTTGCGATAGCATCGGACGACCGCCGCGAGACTGCCGTTGAAAGGGCCCTTGTGCTACATCAGGCCAGGCTCGACATGGGGTGGAACAACAGGAGTGTTATCGCTCTCTTGCTGCCGATTCTCCTCGCCGGCTGCGGAGGGTCGTCTCTCGAGGTCGCCCTCGTCCTCCCCTCGGACACTCCAAGATCAGAGCTCTCCTTTCTCCGCATGAGTGCCGTCGGACCCACTGGGCTCCGCGCTACCCCAGATGGCGGAACCGAGCGGTTTCTTTTGCGCTGTCGTGATCTGTCGGGCTTCGGTCGAGATTCGCTCGCGCAGAATGCGGAACACCTGACCGCGCTGGGGGTCGACATGCTCTCGAGCCCGCGTCAAGGCGCCTACCCGGGTCAGGACGGAATGAGCCTCACGCTCGACCCACCCTCCGTGAATACGCTGCGTAATCCGTGGGGCGCGATGCTCGTACGAGTGGAGGTGGGCGGACCCGCTCCGAAGGCCGGTGCTGTCCAGGACGACGTGCCGGCGGAGTCGCCCTGGCTCCAAGGCTGCTTCTGCTTCCGCACCGAGGACGAGGCTTCGGTTTCGGATGCGACACTCGATGAGGCGGTGAAGGGCACGTGTCCGCCCCTTTCCGCGTTCGAGGCCGCGCCCCTCGATCTCATCCTCGAACCGTTGGCATCGGCCGCGTTCGAGCTGAGGTCGGAGGGCCCGACGTCCCAGGTTGTCACGTCTGGCTCGGTCCGACGCATCGAACCAGGGGTGGTCATCGAGCCAAAGCGTTGTCTCACCAGCGCCTCCTCACCCGACTGCATCACCTGCGAAGGCTCGTGCCCCGAGCTCGAGGACCTGTCGAACCTCGCGGTACGAGCGCAGATCATGGAGGGCGGAGCGGGCGAGATCTCGACAACGAGCCTCGTCTACCTGACCGACAAAGCAGGTCTCGTTCGACCGCCAGTGGAGGTGAAGAGGTGCGTGAACAACGCTCTGTTGCGTCTCTCTGTGCTCGGCCGACCATCGGTCCACACCGACTTCGAGCTTCGCTGCGTTCCGCGCCTAGACCTCGGAAGCCCAATCCTCCTGCCCGCGTTCCAGGCGGAGTCCGAGGTGTTCTTGGCTCATCTGCCGGCGGATCCGGCGCGCGGAGGTCCGGGAGCCCTTGCGATGGCAAGCACGGTGCTCGAGGGCGCAAGGATCGAGCTCTTCCGCGAGGAGGGCAGCCGCTTGATCGTCACGACGAGCACGATCTTTCCGGGCGAGCGACCGCACGGCCTTCTGGGTTTTGCGATCTCGGCCAGCGCACCCTGGCGTGGTGTGCTCTCCGCGGTGACGTCCGTCGGGAGCGAGCCGACGCCGCGCGTGCGCCTCATCGAGGTGCCGTCGAACCCTGCCTTCCCTCTCCACGAAGCGGCGCGACTCGATGGGATGTGTCCAGGCTGTGCCTGCACGGGAGAGGCCTGCGCTCCATGCGCAGCTCTGGCCGACGGCTTCGGCCGCGCGGAGCAGCGAGCGAGCCTGATGGACGCGGACGAGTTCATGGACCTGAGCTTCCTCTTCGAGGGATCCTCCACGCTCACGACCATCTACTCGAACGACCTCGTCCTCCCCGCGCCTTCGGAACCACTGCGGCTCCCACCGCTCAGCCAGAGCTGTCTCGGACAGGAGATCATTCGCCCGGTGAACGGGTTCGAGATCCTCGAGTTGGGCGGCATCGAAACCGGCCCGCGCGGGCCGGCCGATATCATCACCGCGGAGGTCCAAGGGCTCTTCCTTCGATACGACCCCGGGCCCGCAGCCTCGGTCGACACGTGCAACCTACCCAACTTCGACTGCCCAGCGGGTCCAAGATGTCCCTCCGCGTGTGCACCTGCCGTGCCGCTCGTGGGGCTCACGATGATGAGCGACGTACGGCGCATTCGGCTGCGCGAAGGAAAGGACGAGAGTGATCTCGTTTCGGTGGGCTTCGAGCAGAGCACCCCCTTGCTCCTGTTCACCTACGGCCGCGCGCGACCGCTCGGGCCGCTGCTCCCGCGCGAGGAGATGCGTCACCAGCTCCTGCGGATCGATCGACGTGAGGGTTCGATCGGGGGCGCCCGAAATCGACGCATCTCCGTCGGAGACCTCAACGGGGACGGTCGGGACGATTTCGTGCTGTGGGAGCGTGGCGCGGACGGCCTGCAGGTCTGGCTCGGCGGTGCAGACGTTCCCCTCGAGCTCGGGGAGGATGCCGTCCTCTCTGCTTCCATGTCGTCATGCCTGGTAGCGGATGTCGTGCTCGGGGATGTCCGTGAGAACGATCGGGACGAACTCGTGGTCGCGTGCACGAATGGCACCGTGCTCGTGTTCTGAGAGACGTCGAGCGTCCCTACCAACTCGCGCCTAGCGCGGGTCGGCCAATGGAAACACGCTGAGGATCGCGCCGTCGCTCACTCCGAGGGCGAAGCTGACCGGTTGACCGTGGATCGTTGCGACGAAGGACGGTCTTGCGCCCGGCTGGGCTTCAATCCGCGCGTCGATGGCGTAGTAGCCGAGCGCGAGCAAGCACGCAGGAGACATCCCGACATGGAAGCTCCCGATCGGTTTCAAGCTCGGCGTTGTACGGCCGGGCGGAGTCCACTCGTATCGGATGGACATGACGTCGGGGTCATCGAGCCCCTCGACGGTGCACAGGTAGTTGGCGCGTGCTTCCCGTTCGGCCAGATAGAACTCGGACCACATGTGGAGCCCGCCCACGCTTCCGTTGGGGTTGAGTTCACCGCACAAGACATGTTCGAAGCCATTGGCCGCGAGCCACACGTGGCGGAGTGCTTCGAGACGAGCGGCGGTCGAGCTCGAGACCGACACCATCGCGCGCTGGAGCGCCGGTCGGTCGAGCATCATGCGCAGGTAGTCATCGATCGCCGCCGCGAGTGTCGAGCTGGCGATGTGATCGTACGTGGAGGGTGCGGGATCCATCATCGCACAGAGCCGATGCAGGTCGGAGTAGTCGGAAGGAAGCTGCCCCAGATCGGGGAACACGGCCTCAGAGGCATCCACGAGAAAGCCAGGAGCACAGGTGGCGGTCTCCGCGGCGACTGGGAGCGGTCTCAGGAGATCCGGGTCCTCACCCAAGCAGAGGCTCCAGAGCGAGCCGCCATCGGCCTCGCCCGCATCCGTGGTTGCGGCGTCTGAGGGTTCAGCATCGACCCCCAAGCCTGCGTCCGATGCATCCGAGGTCGGGGAGCCCGCGTCGGGGATCGATGCATCGAGGATGGGATCGGCGCCGCAGCCCGCCAGAAGACAGCACCAAAACCAACGCACGAGGGAACGCTAAGCGCTGGAGAAAAGACACGTCAAGACGGGCGCTCACCGCTGAGCGCTCGGCGCAGCCCCTCTGGCCCGCTCGATTATGGGTACCCAGAAGCGCTTCATTCGCGTAGCCTCGACCGCATGTGGAATTGGAGCCCGCCCCGATGAAGTTGCCCGCAGGGCACACGGCAGCGTTATCCGTCGCGCTCGGTCAGCAGTCACCGGACGTGCGCTTTGACGCGGAGAAGGTGCGCCTCATAGCGGAGGCCATCGCCGGATTCTCCCCCTCGCGACAGGCGGAGCTCGAAGTCGCCGTGCACGCGGGCGAGCACGCGCTCGTGCCTTTCGTGAATGCGGTCGAAGGCCATGTCAACACGGGCGGCGATGGAAAGCCTCGATCCGAACAACCGGTGCCCGTGAGCCCCAAAGATGTGGCCGGCGGCTTCTACTACTTTCGGGCCCAGCACAACCCCGAGCTCAAGGCGGCGGTGGAGTCGGGCGACTGGCAGCAGGCCAAGGTGCTCCTGAGCGGGCCGCAAACGTCGGAGGGGTTGGGTCTCGAGTGGACCACACGGCTTCACAAAGCGGCGCAGAACCAGGTCGACGTTCGACTGAGCAGCAAAGCGCAGATCGACTCTGGGCTCATCGAGCTCGGCACACTCATCAAAGCGATCGCAGGCGCTACCGGGCCTGAGCGCGATGCACTCCGAACGAAGGCAGCGGATGCCTTTGCGCAGCTCGTGGTCTCCATGGCGCTGGCGCCTTGGGGGGTGAGGGCGGATGGCGTTCCGCACCTCGACCAGCTCACGCAACAGTTGGCGGAAGCGGGGGTACCGGGCGCTCTCGGCGCGCGCTCGGAGCGCACCTTCACCCTCGAAGGGCTGGGGCTCTCGGTGAGCACTCGACTCCGAGCCGACCCTGCGGCCACACGATGGGCCGCGTTGGCCTGGCAGCTCGAACGCCGCGGCGATGATCCCAACGCCTATCGACCCGGCAGTGACACCCCCGCCATCATGCTCGCGGCGGACCAGAAGTTCCTCGGTCGAGCGGGTGCGCCCATCGGCTTCGTATCCAAGGACGAGAAGTTCGTCTTCGTCCCGAGCGAGGTCGACGTGTCGGTCATCGAACACCGCAAGACCCCCTACGGGATCCAAGAGGAGCGTCTCGGCCTGCTCGAGTATCCGCGCGAGGACTTTCACCTGGAGTCGGCGCTGCGAGGTGTGGCCCTGAAGCTCCCGGTCGAGGTCGCGCTCGGCGGCCAGAAGTATCGGCTGGAGCACGGTCGCTACGTGGGCAAGGAGGGCGAGGTACTCTCGGCCACTGCGGATGGTTCGTCGCTGCGCCTCGCCCACAAACGCGGCGACACACTCACGATCGATACCAAGACCGGTCAGAGCCAGACATGAATCGCGAGAGCACTACGAATTCGGAGTCCAGCCCGGAGGAGGCGCCCCTGCTGGTCCACGCGTCTTCGGTGTTCCAGATGAGCCCCGAGGCGGAACAGCTGCAGAGGACCTTCGAGAAGGCTCGAGACGAAGGCCAAAAGCCCAAGGAGCGCCGCCGAGCTTTCTAGAGCGCCCTGACACGCAGCACCTTTGTCGTGTCGCGATAGTGAATGAACACATAGGGGTCGAGCTCGTCCGATACAGCGTCGCCGGGGATGTCTTGGATCGAGAGCGGCGTGACGCCAGGCAAGAAGTACCGCGACTCGGGGTCGAACACGACGAGCTCTCCCGCGGTGGCGGAATCGCCCGCAACGATCAGGAGTCGCGCCTCTGGTCCGGGGAGAACCGCGCCGACGCGCGCCGGCTGACTCAACTGGCTGTCGACGAGATGACTCAGGTGACGGTCCTCGTCCACGAGTGTGATCGTCTCGAGCGCGGACTGGACGAACACGACGAGACGATCCGAATCACCGAGCCGCATCATATTCCAAAGAGAACGGCGCATTGCGACGTCG
Organism: Deltaproteobacteria bacterium; assembly: GCA_011526105.1. Taxonomy (GTDB): domain Bacteria; phylum Myxococcota; class Kuafuiibacteriia; order Kuafuiibacteriales; family Kuafuiibacteriaceae; genus WYAZ01. The sequence continues at coordinate 36,049 of WYAZ01000013.1, forward strand.
GTGGCGAGGGCCATCGTCTCGAGTTCGGTGCCGCCCACGTGGTCGAAGAAGCGTAAGGTATTGGAGTCGTCGTCGAGCAGGACGAACCGGTTCGATAAAAGACCGACGGGGAAGTTGTCGGACGAGACGAGGGTCGTGAAACCCACGACGCGAAGGCTCGCCCAGTCCACCTCCAGGAAGGCACTCGCAAGGCGCACGCTCCGTTTTCGTGTCGTGACCCAGACCGCGGCGCGGAGACCGTCGGGGGAGATGGACCAGTGGTGTGGCACCGGATCGGGCGTCTCGGGCAAACCTTCGATGAGATTGCGCTCGAGCAGCATACCGTCGCGGTCGTAGCGGACCAGCGCCACCGGCGCCCGAGTCAAGCCCACGAAGCCCGCGCCTGTGGTGTCCTTCCGCATGAGCTGGATGCAGTAGGGCGTGCGCACGGTACGAGTGACTTCGAGCGTGCTCCGGCGCAAGAACAGCAACCGGTGGTCTCCTCCGGGTGTGCAAGCTGCGTCGTCCGCCACCGAGACGACGAGCTCGCTCGAATCGAGCAGCGCCAGTCCGCCCAGCAAGTGGTTACCGTCCTGAACCTCGGATGCGCTGGAGACGAGTTTGGTCTCGAGGACCTCCAGGGCAACGCTGGCCGCCTCCGGGTAGAGGTCGATTCGGCAGTCTTCGATCCCTTCGCGTCGGCAGTTGACGGAGAGCGCGCCGCCCGGCCGCAGCGCGACGCCGGTGCATTCGCCGAGCAAAGCCGGGGCCTCCCTCGACTCGACTCGGTCGTTCGGTAGGAGTTTGAGATCGAGAAGCCCGAGTCCACAGCCCCCGCGCAGATCAAAGCGGACACGGCACCCGGCCTGAGCTACGTTGGGGCGGCAGTTCTGAGTCCCGCAGCTCGCGAGGACGCTCGCGCTCGGTACGGCGGCCTCGACGATGTCGCACGACGGCAGCCAAGCGGCGGTGAGGTCCCGCGACGCCTCGTCGGGAACGAAGCTCGCTCCACCTTCGAGCGGCGCGCGCACCCGAAGCGAAGGAGTGGGCAGGACCGGTTGCTCGACGGTCGCGACCTGGAGTGGTTCGGCGAGTGTCGCCGGGTCACGTGGAATACGGGGGTCGAGATCTCGGTCGCGGTACGCGTAGAGCACGACCGAGCTCCCGCGATCACCCGGCACTTCGAACTGGATGCGCCCGCTGCGCACCGGCAATAGGCCGGTGGTCTCCACGAGTGCACCCCCTGGATCCTCGAGCACGAGCGTCGCCCAAGCGATGTCCTCGGGAAGCTCGGGGAGCGACAGATTGATGCGCTCCTCGCTGCAGGCGATGAACAGGAAAGGCGCCAAGACTACGATGGGGGAGCGCAAGCGATCGGTGGCCCTCATCCCGGGACGGTCATACTCCACTCTCTAGTTCCCTGGAATCGTAGAGGCTAGTGTCCCGTCCGAAAAGTTCAGATCACGTTCGCGCTTGTCCTTTTCGCCCCTGGCCGACGCGCGGCCTGCGGCCGCCCTTTCGGGCTCCTCGGTCATTGGGGGCGACCCAACTCCCTTCGTAG
>WYAZ01000014.1 GCA_011526105.1 Deltaproteobacteria bacterium
ACGTCCCCTTCGAAAAGTCGTACTCCGACAGGTACGGCACGAAGGGGAATTCATCGTCGTCCGTCGCGTCTTCGGGGGAGAAGTCCTTGTCCAAAGGTCCCGTTGCGAGGTCTTTCGGGATCACCTTCCCAGCAAACTGGAAAACGACGTTGATGGCCTTGAGGGTTGCGGCGACTTCCTGCGCCTTCGCTTTCAGGTCCGCCGTCTCCGCCCTCATCTTCTGCTCTGCTTCGCGACGCTGGAACTGATTCATGTTCGAAGCGTCGATGCCTGTACCGCCTGGCTGATTCATCGCGTTGCCGGAGCAGTCGGTCTCGCCTGCGGGCGTGATAGCCCACAGTTGCTTCTGCCGTTTTCTCCAGAAACGCCGGGGATGGACACCGATATTCGCTAGGACCTGCAACTTCGAGCCCGCGGCGCCTGCATCGTTCGCGGTCGGTCGCGGGCCGAAATCGGCAACCTCGTCGCCCAAGATGTCATTGAGTTTCTTGAGCATGTCCTGGTCTGCTGTATACGAGGACGACTCGCTCTTGACCGCCGCCTCCGAGTCAAATGACGAGGTCACCGTCCACGTGATCACCGTCGACTCTTTCGAGAGGAGACCCTGCCAGCCCAGGGTCCAGTCGGCGGTGCAGTTGCTTGGGCCGCATGTCACCTGGCTCGTGGCCGTCTTCAGCGTGGCAGTCGGATGTAGAACCCTAAGCAAGCTCTTCGCAAGATCGTCCGTGAGGGCGGCCCTCATCTGCTTCTCGGGGGGCGGCGGCGGCGCCGGGGGTGTCGCAACGCTGGCTCCGCCATGCGCTGAGGAAGAAGGCGGCGCTGCAGCAGTCCCGGAGGACGAATGCCGCCTGCATGCGAGGATGGCTGCGGCCACCAGGGCGACGAGGCCGACCTGCTGGCGCCATTTGGCGCGATAGGCGCGACTCACCACGGGGTTCCCGCATCCGCGCAAGCTCGAACGATCGCTTCGACGAATTCTGCCGGGCTGGAGTACTTCTTGCGAAGGTTCGCCGCCGAGATCCCCCAAAGAAGCGGAGACATGTTCGGCCCCGCCGAGTGCCCCAGCGGATCGCTCTCGATGCGCACCGATGGCCTTCGCTCGACCCCCGGCAGAGCGCAGTGGATCTCGGCGACGCAGACCGTTGCGTTGTAGCGTTCGATGACCACTTGGTGGACCCCGCCGGGCCCCTTGACCCGCACATAGCCCCACGGCTCCCCGGCCATCGACACTGCGATCGCACGCCTCGCGTCGTCCGCATGCTCGATGAAGGCCCAGAGGATGTCGTCTGCTGAGAACGTCTTCTTCATGCTTGCCCTCCGCGATCCCCCGTACTCCGAGGCTTGCGCTGTCGACTTCCAGCGTCAACCGCAGGTTGCGACATCAACGCCCCGTATGCGCGACGAATCGGAGCGGGCCACCCGCTTCGACTCGGCGGCCTGCCGCTCGGCGGCGGCCGTTCACGCGGCCGGGTTGCCCTCGAGGACGGATGTCGCTGCCCGCGGCCGGCGCGCTCTCATCACGGCGTGAATTCGCGTCGAACCGCGTCTCGTGCCACCGGACCTGCGACGGCGGGCCACGCGGGCGTTCGAGGGATCCCTCTCGACCCCCTCTCGACCTCAGCACCCCAGACGCGTACCCTTGGACTCTCCGTGGTGTGCAGATGGGTCCTACGCGCGCTGTCTTGTCTCATTCCGTGAACGCCATCGTCTTTCTGGTGGTCGTCGCTGTCGCCGCATCGATGATCGTGTCTTGCGGTCCCTCGGTGAAGTCACAGTACGATGCGCGCGTCGCATCGTGCCAAGGTAGGCAAGGGGCGGACCTGATTGCATGCTATCGCGCTCATCCGATCAGCGGCGAACCTGCCGAATGCATGCAGTACCGGCGAGCCACGTCGGCTAAAGGGGAGTGGATGGCGCCGCTCAGCGACAGCGACGAGGCGCGACTGGGCCAGGATCCGCCAAACTACCCATGGGTTGAGGCCCACAGTCTCCAGTGCGACATTGAACAGCAGGCGGAGACGGAACGTGCGAAGGGGGAAGAAGCGGAGCGTGCCGCAAAAACGGCGCTGGAACAGGAGAAGAGCCGAGTCGAAGCGGAGCGAGGTCGCAAGGCCGCAGCTCTCGAAGAAGAGCAGAAGCGCAAGGCGTTGGCATACCAGGACACCATCGACGCATGCGCTGCGGCATTGAGCACAGCGCCATGCGAATCGCGCGCGCAATGGCTGGATGGCGACCAAAAGCGAAGCTGTGCCGACGATTGCAGGAAGGCGCTCAAAGCGAAAGAGGACGAACTTCTGACCGAGTCTGTCCGGGCGTGCACCGATTCGTACGTCGAGACCAAGGGCGCCAAGCCACCGGTGTGCAATGTCGAGCACGGAAAACTCGGCGCTGACAACGAGACCTTGAAGCGGATTACCGCGGAGTGCAAGACGACGTGCAAGAAAGAGGCGCCGAGCGCGCTCGCCGAGGCGAGGCGTCAGGCCAAGGAGGCTGCGCGAGAGCGCGCTGCCGCTCGCGCACGCCGAGCGAAAGGCGGCAGATGGTGCGTGTTCTCCGATCGGTCGCGTCAGTGCATTTGTGGCCCCAAGCCTGCCCAATGTTGGACCGACGCCACGAACGTGGGCATCGGAATGGGGAAGGCAGCTGAAGCTCTCGTCGGCTCCTGCTCGCCGTGTTCGGATTGAACCATACCGATGCCCGTATGCCCGATCGCGGAGCAAGATTGGCGAGCGCGGCCGATTGACCGTCCGATTCGATTGATAGACGATGCCAATCAATGCCGGGCGGCGAGCCGATCACGTTGAAAGAGGTCCAGCTCCGCCTCGGCGTGCCCCAGCATGTGCTCATCCACCTCTGCGAGAAGGGCGTGGTCGAGCCCGACTTCGCCGAGACCTCCGGTCGCGGCAAGCGCCGGGAGTTCTCCGAGCGCAACGCGTTCGAGTTCGGGGTCGCGCTCGCCCTCCGGCGCCTCGAGCTCCCGGTGGCGACGGCTGCGCTCGTGGTCCGGCTCTTGCGCTCGTTCACGAAGGCGGTCGCCAAGACCTCGGCCGGGTTCGCCCTGCCCGACGCCCTGGTCGAGAGGGAGGTGGGCCTGACGGTGCATCTCTATGACGGCGAAGCGTTGGTTCTGGCCGCCAGCGGCGCTGGCTTCAAGCGGCCGCTCCTGCTTGGCGCTCGGCTCGTGGAGCCCCCGCGCGTCGCGAAGCTCGATCGCCTGCCCCAGGAGTACGAGGCCCACTTGGAGGTGAACCTCACTGCGATCGCCCGACGAGTCACGAAGCGCGGATGAGGCCAGCTCAGGCCGGGTCGCCAAGCTTCGCAGGGCGCTGACAGTCGTGCTCGACGGCTTTCGCCGCACGCAGTGAGTGCACGCGGAGGATCCCGGCGCGGTCCACCTCGCCGACCACCTCGTAGAATCCTGCCTCCACGAACTCGGGCGCGAGGCCGAGCGGCGCTCCGTCGGCCGCGCGCAGCTCCAGCGCGGTCACCACCGGCGAGTCGACCTGGAGTTCGGCCTCCGGTCGTTGGCACGCGAGCAGTCGAGGACTGGCGGGGCACGGTCGGCCGAGGAAGTTGCACTCCTGGAATCCGGTCACCGCCCAGCCCCGAACCCGCACCGAGCGGCCGCGAAACGCACCGGCCCGATCGTGAACCGCTGCGAT
>WYAZ01000015.1 GCA_011526105.1 Deltaproteobacteria bacterium
CCCGCCCGCCCCCCCCCCCCCCCCCCCGCCCCCCCCGCCCCCCCCCCCCGGCGGGGCGCGCCGGCCCCCCCCCCCCCCCCCCCCCGACGGGTTCACAGGACGGCAAGCCCAACAAGCATAGCCCGCAGGCAACAGCGATCGCAGCGGGTCTTCGTAGAAGCGTGCATAGCACGTTTATCTCGTATTACGTGCGCCGTGCTGAGGTCAAGCCTGGAAGTTGCGGCGCGTCCCCCGAGGCCGGTGATGGACGCGAAGTCCCCTTTGGCACGGCGGTCCGTTCTCCACCTTCTGAGCTAGGCACGCGAACTCATCGGCTCGCATGGTGGCCCCAATCTCGAGGGTCCCACCGACACAGGGCAATCGCATCAAACGTGGATGCCGAGGAGGCGGAGCAGGTAGGCTTCGTCCCAGCCAGCGGCGAGGCGCTTTTTCTTGATGTCGAGCTTCGTGGTGGTGTCCTGTTTCAGAAGGTTCAGCGCGATGCGGCGTAGCGTCGAGAGGTTCTCCGCGCCGTGACCCTCGCGCACTCGGCTCTCGTCCTCCCGGAATCCGACATCGAGCACCCAATGGAGGCTGTTCTCCACCGCCCAGTGACCGCGGATCGCGCGCCCCAGCTTGCGCGCGTCCTTCGCGGGGAGACTGCTCAGATAGTAGCGCTGCTCCCGCGTGGTCTTGTCGCCGATCGTGCGCGTGGACTCGACCATCACCACCGTCCTGAGACCCTTCCAGGCCTCGCGGTCTTCCATCCAACCCAAGTCCTCCGAGGTCCAGACGTGGCGCACTTCCTTGCGCCCGTGACCTCGATTCGACTCGACATGTTCGCCGCGCGGCGCATCCAAGAACCCCTCTTTGCGCGCCTGGTCGAAGTACGCCACGACCTCGGTGTGCAGCTTCGGATGGTTGCTCTTCAGACCCAGGACGTAGTGCGCGTCCCGAGCGCGAATCGCCTGCGCGATCTCCTTCTGGCAGCCCATGGCATCGATGGTCACGACGGCCCCTCGAAGCACCAGGAGCTCGAGGAGGCGAGGGATCGCAGTGATCTCGTTCGACTTGTCGTCGGTGGCGACCTGCCCGAGGACCAGCCGATTCTCCGTCGCCCACGCGCTGACCATGTGTATGGCGGCGCGACCGGAAGCGCGCTCGAGGGAGCGTCGAATGGTCTTGCCATCGATGGCGACGACCTCGCCTCGCGTGAGTTCGGCGACGTCCTCGATCCAGGCGATGAAGCACTTGGCGAAGGCTTCAGGGTCAATCGCGGCGAAGACTCGACCGAAGGTGTCGTGCGACGGGACGCCGCCGGGGAGGTCCAGAAAGGTCTTGAACCAGTCGAGCTTCGCGTTGGCGAATCGCTCGATCGAGACCCGGTCTTCGGCGCCGCAGAGCATGCCGCAGATGCCGACGACGAGCATGTCGTGGAGGTTGTGTTTCCTCGTGCGCGCGACCCCAGGGTCTGGGAGGGCGGAGAAGTACTTGAGGAGGGACGTCGGGGACTTGGCTTTCATCTCGGGTGCTCTGCCGCACCCTTCGATCACGCGGCGTTGTCGTCGTCAACCGGCCCTCGTAGGCGATCGATTTCACGCGGGTTTAGATGCGATCGCCCTGCCCCCAACGCCGCTCTCGTGGATGCGGCGATAGACGCCGGGGTCACGGAGCTGCGCGATGCGGGCCCTCTGGATGCGTTGGACCCAACCGAAGACCTACTGGAGAGCCTGAGTCAGCTCGTGACCACGCGTATTGAACAGGAGTCTGGTCGACCACCGGAGAGCCTCCAAGTACTGCTTCTGGGAGCGGAGAACCACACCTACCGCGAGACCGGCTCTCAGATCGCGTGCTGGTCGGAGCGAGTTTTCGGAGCCTCGGTATGAACGCGCTCGGCGTCGGCGACCTCTACAGTGATCCGAACGGCTGCGAGTACCGGTGGACGAGCGCGACGGACGTGGCCTCTAGACCCTGGCTGAGCTGGTCGAGCACGACGGCTGCGGGCGCAGTGCATTCGAGCTACCTCGAACCGTTTTGGGCCTTCGGGAAGCCAGAGCAGCTCGTCGCGGCGACCCTGTATCCAGCGAACTGGCAGGAGCTCTTCGGCCTAGATCCCTTGGTCTCGTACTCCGAGGGCCTGCCGTCCGCAGACCTCACATGCGAGTGAGGTCGGCACCGCACCAAGAGTCAACCCAAGCGGCGTCGCAAGAGATCGAGGATCGCGATCGCAGTGCTCGAGCGGATCGTCGCGCGGTCGCCGGGGAGCTGGAGGCGAAGCGCCACCGTCTCTTCTTCGCGCGCGAGCGCCACGAACACGGTGCCCACCGGCTTCTCTTCCGTGCCGCCCTCGGGCCCCGCCACTCCAGTAGCCGAGAGCGCGATGTCGACGCCGAAGTGACGACGCGCGCCCTCCGCCATGGCTCGCGCCGGCCGATAGGCATCCTGGGAATGTGACGTCCGCGAGGTTCCTTCCGGCTCCGGTCCGAGCTGAGCCCGGGCGCCCGCTCGAGACGGTGTCGGGCTCTGTCGTCATCTTGCTCGCGTTCCTGGCCAGGCTGCTTCGGCTGGTCTGTCTCGCCCGGTCTGGGCGACATCGGGCTCAAGACTGGTATCCCGTCCAGTGCGAGCGACCATCGAGTTTCCACCCTGGCAAACCGCGAAAGGAGCACCGCCATGGAGCGTTACATCGGCCTCGATGTTCATGGAGCCAGCTCGACCTTCGTCGTGCTTGCACCGAATGGAAAGGAGCTGAAGACCGCCGTCGTGGAGACGAACGGCGAGAGTCTCATCGAGTTTCTCAAGCTGATCCCCGGCCACAAACACCTCTGCTTCGAGGAGGGCACCCAGAGCGAGTGGCTCTACGAGATCCTGTCAGACCACGTAGGCGAGCTCGTGGTGACCGGCCTGCGCGCCACACGGGGCCAGAAGG
>WYAZ01000016.1 GCA_011526105.1 Deltaproteobacteria bacterium
ATCGTCAGCATCGAAGGCGACAGTTACCGGAGGCGGGAGGCCGAGGAGGAGGCGCAGAGCCAAAAGCGTCAGCGGGCCAAGCAATCCGGTCCAAAATCACGCGGAAGGACGTGAGCGACAACAGCCCCCGAGGGTAAGAGCGCGATCGCATGCGCGGAGTCGAAGTGGCGGCGGTCCTGCTTCCAGACGATGTCGACCACCCCCGAGGGCCCGGGTCGGCCTGCCGTCAATCCTCGCCGTCGGTGGACTGAAGGAGGTCTCGCCAGCGGGACGAGCGACGCGAGATCCCCAGCGTCTTTTGAGCCAAGTATGGCCCCCAAGCCAGTGCGTCGGGCGGCAGCGACTGGACCTCTCGGGCGAGTACGAGGCGCCAGATCGAGAGCCAATCGGGCGCCGGCCAGGTCAAACTGTCGGCAAGCGCGCCCGCCAAGGCCGACGGGATCTCTCGCGTCAAGGTCCACCATCGTTCACCGGGTGTCTCTTCTGCCGCGGTGGCCAAGCGAAGGCGCCAGAAGAGCTCGAGCCAAGCCGACCGAGTCGTGCGAGCGGTATCCGAAGTCTCGAGCAACGTGACCAGTCGGCGTTGTCTCGCCGCGACGGCCTCCTGCTCGCGCTCCGACTTCGCGGCCAGCCCCGCTCCGGTGAGAAAGAGGGCAGTTTCACAGAGATTGGAGAGGCCCTGGTAGGGATCCGAGCTGTCGAGCCAGTCGTTCGGCACCATCGAGCGTCCGCTTCGAACGATGGTCGCGATATGACTCCATGCCTGGTCCACTTGATCGTACAGGCCTTCCGGCTGGCCCTTCCACCAGTGTTGGTGGCCCAGCAGGCAATGAACCAGCACCGCATGGAAGTGCAGTCGCATGGCCGTGGGCTCATCGCTGCACTGAGGGATCTTCTCGCCCAACCAGGTCAAGGCGCGCGTTGCGGGGGCCGTCACGTCCTCGCCGGCGTCCACCGCCAAGGTCGTCAAAGCGTACAGCGGCCGAAGGTTCCAATGTGCGAAACCGCCGCGTGTCTCGGTTCCCTGCGCAATCGACTGCTCGTAGTAGTCTCTCGCCTCTACAAAATGCTTCGCCTCGTGCATCGCCGCGCCCAGGTGATAGAGGTGCGTAGGTGTCATCGTGTCGGCCAGGTCTCGCGGTAGGAACTGGCGAGTGACCTCGAGCGCTCTTTGAAAACCCTCGATGGCGCGGTCACAGAAGCCCTGGTTCAAGGCGATCCGTGCGGCGGTAGCCTCCGCCTCCGCCTCCAAGAGAGAGTGCGTGCCCATCGCAGCGCGGCGCAGCTCTTCGGCCGCCGTGGCGGCCTCGTCGAGTCCGCCCGCTGCTTCGAGGGCCCAAATGGCGAGAAGCGCAGGATCGTGTTCCATCTCGTGGTTCGGCTTGCGCTGAGCAGGAGTGGTGAGGGACGTCCCCAGGTCGGCCCGCGGCGCCGCCGAAGATAGCAGGAACCTCGGGCTTCCGCGAACTCGATCAGGCCGCCGGCTCGGCTTTTGAGCGGGTCAGGCGTGGCCACGAGGATCCCGAGTGTCCCTCGATGTCCCTCGAAAACGAGGCCCCCTCCCGTCAGGGTGAGGGGTTGCCGACCTTGTCAGGCGACGGTCTGAGCCGCACCCACGAGGCTCGCCAGCGCTCAGCCCGACGCTGACGCAGGGACGGACCGACCACGAGACGATTGCGCCCCGACGTCCCTAAGCTGAACGACTTTTTCGAGGCTTGCTCACGTGTTTGAGAAACACATCCCCGGCAGGATTGCTGTCCATGCGGTAGCCCACCCATTCCGACCCGTACCTGGGATCGAAGGTAACGCTATCCATCGGCGCGAAGAGGAATTCGAGGGCGAGCATCGCGATGGGAAAAGGAGAGGGGGCATAAGGTTTGGTGCCGGCCAGCTTCTCGCCCAGCTCGACGACCACCTTCGCGGCCTCAGGAAACTTCTTCGAAAGCTCTTGCAGGTTCACCGCACCCGTCGATGTCTTTGTCGACTCCGCGGCTTTGTGCGCACTCTCGAGCGCGTTGCGTTGCGCCAGGACCTCCTTGGCAAGCCTCTGCGCCAGTTTCGGATCTGGGGGACGGTTTGTGCCCAAGACCAGGGCCTCGAGGAACGTCGTCCGCACTTTCCATGCTTCATCGCCAGCCTTTGTCCTGATCCCCACCGCAGCTGCGGCCCGTTGGCCATGGTTGGCTTGGGGCACGGGAGCGGCGGGTCCTCTGATGGGCCCGTCTGGGAGAACGTAGGCTTTAGACTGGTCGCCTGCTCCCTGCACTTGTCCGGCCGCGGACAGTTCTCGAGTCCGTGCGGCCGAGGTCTCGAGATTGGACGGGATTCTCATGGTTCGGTGGGATGCAGTTGTCGGGCCATCTCTGGGAGGCTCACGCGGGCGGCCGGAAACCTGGATGTGGGCCGATGCTTCGAGTGGTCGCGTCTGTGTCTGTATTCGCATGCACTCAGATCTGTCCGTCCGAGGCGCCAGTACCTCGACGAGCTGACCTCTGGGTTCATCCCTCGCAACCCAACTCGGGGGCGCACAAGCGGCCTGATCGCGGGCGTGCGGCGAAGGGGGAAGTCGATCGAGCTCGAGTTCCCGACGACGGAGGACACGCGATGCCTAGAAGGGTCTGGAGCCCAGCGTAGAGGTGATTGAGCCGAGCGGCAGAACGGCCGTCACGCCTTCTTCCGGCTGCAACGCGAACGCTCGCCGCCCGAGCGCCCGCTCGATCTGCGCCTCCGCGCGTGTCCGTCAAGACTCGAGCTTCGTCCAGGTTCGGCGTGGGGAGGTCTCCCTCGGGTTCGGTGACCTCGCTTTCGAGGTGCTCTGTGGCGATCATCAACATCTTTGGTCCTGCTCTTGTCGCTCTTGGGTGATCCAGGTCCCGGAGACCTCGACCGGCTGCCCGAGCAGAGCTAGTGGAACTTCTTCGCAGAACTCACACGCCATAAAGCCCTGCGGTGCGAGCGTCAGGAGGATGAGGCGACGTGAAGAGGCAGAGCCCAACACCGTCCGTATGCTGCAACAGGAGGTTGGGGCAGTGCAACGCAGTCGCGGAAAGGTGAGTTAGGGGGACGATCGACTGAACCCGATCTCCATCGGCGCCGCGCTTTCAGTTTCCACCCGCCCGGGGCCGCGTGCATACTTCCCTGATGGATCTGCGGCTGCTCCTCCCGCTCTCAGGTGTCTTTGCCCTCGCTTGCGGTCCCTTCAACGAGGACCCCGGCGGCGTCGATTCCGGCGGTTTCGTCGGCGACACCGACCCAATCATCCGGGACGGCGGCTTCTTCACGCCCGACAGCGGCCTCGGCACCGGTGACGCGGGTGTCTTCACCTGCGCCGACTTCTGTGCCGCTTACGACCAGTGCCTTTTGGCCGAAACACGCGAGCAGCTACGGCGACACGGCGCCGACCCCACCTGCGTGACCGAATCACCGGGTCTTGCCGAGTGCGCGAGCACCTGCGAGGCCGAGGAGGCCTCCGCCGCTTGTCTCAGATGCGAGGCGATGTGCACGCTCAACTGCAACTCCGATTGCGAGCTGAAGCGACCCACCAACGGCCGCTGGGCCCTCGAGATGAACCAAAGCTGCTGGTACGGCCGCGGTCGACCGGCGGAGTCTTGCTCGAGCTACGAATCCATCACCAGCTTCTCGGGCTCGGTGCGGCCCGACGGTCCGCTCGGCCGGTTTGATCAAATCAGCTACGTGGGCACCGCGACCGTCGTGTCCACGAATCCACTCCGCCTTCGGACCCCGGACGGTGCGGTCTTCGTGGTGGAGTTCGAAGGGTTGAGTTCGGCGAACCTCGTGCCCGATGAGTTGGTGCAGTTCGAGTTTGCGGGGGCGTGTCCGTGGTGGTGCAGCACTGCGTTCGTGCTGCGTACGGCGTCGGGCGCTCTGCTGGCCGCCGGGTGGTCGGGCCGAGAGCCGCTCGAGATGCCCGAGTTGACGCTCGCGTATGGTGCGCGCGCCTGCGTCGGGGCGTCATGGGCATATTCGCATGCGATTGATCTCGAACTCACCGCCGACGAGGCGCTGATCCCCGTGGGCACGATGGTCGATGTCGCCGGGCTCAGGGTCGCGAACGGTCGTTCGGTGGTGTACTATGCGATTATCGCCACCGATCATCCCAGCGTGTGGACCGAGGGTCTCATCGTGATGGCGCCGTGAGTGCATGGCCGAAGCAATCGCAGAACGCCACGGCGTTCTGGGCGCTGAGAAGCTCGAGCTTCTACCCATGCTCGGGGCGCAGAGCTCGATGGGGGGCGTGACGTTTCAGCCAACGCACGAAGCGGCGCTCTACGTCTTTGACGGGGCGGTGCTGCTTCTCGGACGTCCGACCGTCGGCGTCGTGGAGGATGAGTTCGTCCTCCTCACGCTCGTGTACGCGTCTCCGAACCCGAGTATGTCGACATGCGAGAACACGGCCGACGACTGGTTCGAGCGCTGCACAAACACCACCACGACGGAGAAGAACTCTCGACACCAGGTCTCGCGCCGCTCGACATCACACCCACGCCGCGTCGACTGGTCCTTGACAGACCACATCCTTATCGAGCACGCGCGCGCAGGCGCGTCTCTCTTAACTAAGTCGAGCTTCATAAGTCCCGAGAAGAGTTCACTTTTTTCGATCTCGCGCCTTGACAGGCCGCGCAGAGGTCCTTAGATTCGCGAACGTCAGCGGGACATTCTCCCGTTGGGCCCACGAAAACCGAGCTCCGCTGTTTCGCCCAGGGCGATCTTTCAGCTGCCGATCGAGAACTCGAGCGAAGACTCGCGCTCTCGGGTGCGTCGTGGAAAATCTCGTAGATCGTTTTGAACCGTTCGGCGTTTAGGCCGAACCCGAAGGAGACCCGCTCGATGTTGCTAGCCGCACACAAACCAGGCCGGACGCTATCAGCGCCGTGCTCTGCCCGCAGTGTGCGTACGGGGCTACGAATCCCTGGCGGCATCGCGGTCCAGCTCCGGTCCTATCCGCATACGAATTTCGTGGGCCCCATGGGTCCCCAAAACAGCATCGCGCTCGATACGTGCGCCGCCGGTGAAGGCGGAGGAGGAGCGCCCGGAAGTTGAACCGAGTCACATGACCGTGACCGCTTCGAAAGCCGGGCCTCCGAAAGGAAGCCCGGCTTTTCGCGTTTAAGCCGGCTTTGAAAACCGAACTCGAGGGTCAGTTGGCCGGTACGGAACCGGCGCCGGCTGTAACCCGGAAGTCCTGACGGAACGTGGAAGGTTCGACTCCTTCCTGACCCACACGAGCTCTCTGAAAACCGAATACAACAGCGTATTCATCGCCGCTGGCTCAGCTCCGTCGCCTCCGTTCGGGGGCGCGGAGCTGAGCCAGCGGTGGATCGATGCCCGGTCGTCTAACGGCAGGACGGTGGTCTTTGGAACCATCGATGGAGGTTCGAATCCTTCCCGGGCAAGACATTCAGGCGGAGCGGGCTTGTGGTGTCATCGAGCAGCGCACCGGCTCCTCGAGCCGGCGCATGAGGGCTCGAGTCCCTTCGACCCCAACGATATCTTCGGTCCCTGTCATCTAGTGTCCCGTCCGAGAAGTTCAGATCACGTTCGCGCTTGTCCTTTTCGCCCCTGGCCGACGCGCGGCCTGCGGCCGCCCTCGGCGGGCTCCTCGGTCATTGGGGGCGACCCAACTCCCTTCGTAGCCCGCCGACCAGCGACGAAAGATACTTCGCGGGAACATGATCGAACTTCTCGGACCGGACACTAGAGCTCATCTCAAAACCCCCGACCGAGCGAGACGGTCGAGACGCGAGGTGCGCAAGGCGGGCCGACGAACGCGCTATCCTTCGATAACGCGAGGAGGACCAACACCGCGCACCGACGCG
>WYAZ01000017.1 GCA_011526105.1 Deltaproteobacteria bacterium
GACCGAGCGAGACGGCCAAGACGCAAGGCCCGCAAGGCGGGCCGACGAATGCGCTATCCTGCGATAACGCGAGGAGGCCCAACACGGCGGGCCGACGCGGATCGGCCGAAATCGCGACCGAGGGGGTCTCGAGATGAGCTCTACCGCATATCGGACCGAGTCGGACGAAGAACCCGGAATCTCTGGCAAGACGCGACGATTGAGTTGGGTCGGCCCCAACGATCGAGGAGCAACGCAGCCAGGGATTTCGGGGGCAAGTACAACGACGGGAGGTATGCGGTTCGGCTCTCTAGTTGCCTAGAGTCATGATGAACTCCTCGGCCTCCTTCTCGGCCTGCTTTCTGTCGAGTTTGTATCGCTGCTGGAGTCGGCTGACGAGCTCGGAACGCTCCCCGTCAATCTCCCTGAGGTCGCTGTCGGTCAGCCTCCCCCAGTGAGCGTGCACTCTCTCTTCGATGTCGTCCCAGTGTGTCTGAACCTCTTGCCACTTCATGTTGCTTCTCCGTGTCGGTGAAATGCCGGCGACCGCCCGCGACCGACGGCAGCGATCTGTGCACGCCTCGTGCCGAGCGGCGGAACACCTGAACCCCTTCGAGCGTCACAAACGAGTGACCTCGCCGTCACCAGGTCGGAACTCGCCACCCTCGAACCCCTTCTCCGCAGCTTCCACTGCATCGATGCCTGGACAGGGCTCGCCGTTCTGCTTCTGTCCCGTCTGCGCGTCGCCTCAGCGCCGCCCCTTGACGAAGTCCTCGACCACTTCTTCGGCCTTCGCCCTGTCCAGGGCGTAGAGCCGCTGGAGCCGCCTGACGAGCTCGTCACGCTTGCCGTCGATCACCTTCAGGTCCTCATCTGAGCGCCTGCGTCTCCTGGTATGCGACCTCTTGCTGACCTTCTTCCAGTCTTGTCTTGCCTGCGTCCATCGCATGATGCGTCTCCTTCACGAGCCCACCGAATGAATCGCCGCGAGTTGATGCTCCGGCGACCTCGCCCATTGCCCAGTCTCGACCTCTGATCCCGGCTGCGCGATCGCAGCGAGGGTCTGCGTCAGGTCTCGGCTGAGCCCGGTCTTCATGGGCGCTGACGCAGCGTAGCGCGCGATGTCACTCAGCGAGAGCACGCCGATGGGTCGGTTCTCGCCGTCGAGGATCGGAATCCGCCGAACCTGCTTCTCGCTCATCAAACGCTCCGCTTCCTCTAACGAGTCGCCGGCGCGACAAGAGAAGACCTCCGTGGCCATCGCGCTCGATACGGGGATCGCGCGGAGCGCTTCTCCCTGTGTGTATGCGGACATGCATATGTCGCGATCGGTGATCAATCCGACAAGGACGCCGTCATCGTTCACTACTGGGATCGCGCCGCAGTCGTGCTCCCACATGAGACGGGCCGGGCGATTGAGGTCGTCGCCCGCCCGGCAGGTGACCGCCGGCCTCTTCATTATCTCCTGGACGTTCATAGATCTCTCCTCTGTTTGATTCTTCCATCGCTGCTGCAGGCTCACCCTGGCCCCCCCAGGAGCACGCCACGCCACCTCGTAGTTCAGTGCACCACAATCTCGGTGGCTTTGCTCGCCTTGGTCTTTGACTTGCCAATGATCACGTTGAGCATGCCGTCCTTGAAGGTCGCGTCGACCTTTGACTCGTCAGCGTCACCGGGCATCGTGAAGCGACGCAGGAAGCTGCCATAGCAGAGCTCGCGGCGATGGACCTTCACGCCCCTCTCCTGCTTTTCCTCGCGGCGCTCGCCCTGGATCGTGAGAATCCTGTCGTCGAGCGTGACATGCACGTCGTCCCTCTCCACGCTCGGGAGCTCGGCACGAATGCGGTACTCCTTGTCCGTCTCGCTGATGTCGCACGTGGGCGACCAGTCGGCCGCAGCGAGCAGCTCTCGGTCGCCGTTGCCCGGCCACTTCGAGAAGAAGCCGCCCGGCCATCCCGCCGAGCCAAAGAAGCGGTTGATTCGGTTTGCGAGGTCCTCCATCTCGTGGATGGGCTCGCGGGTTTCCTGTCGTCGCATGAGCTGCATGTGAGTCTCCTCTTCTCCGCCCGGCGGTACGCGCGGGCGCAGCCGTGCGTGCACGCTGCGTGCCAGACCTTCTCGGGCGCACCGCCTTCGCCCGCCCTCGCCCATGCTCACGCCGATGGAGAGCACCTCCGAGTTCCACTTCGAAGAACGCTCGCGCTCTCAGCGGGCGTGTTCCGAAACGGTAGCATCCTGAGGTCGGAAGCCCACGTCCGTATCCGCGAGGCGGGACGCGAGCTGCAGCATCCCCTCACTTCCGTTCGGAGGCGTGACCTTGATAGCTGACTTTCGAGGACACGGGCGTCTCGAGGTGGTGCAGTCGGATCTTCTCCCAAAGGTTCTTTCGGGAGATGCCGAGTCGCTCAGCAGCAGCGGTCCTCTTGCCCGAGACATCCTCCAGGACCCTCTGAATGTACTCTCGCTCAAAAGCCTTGATCGCTTCGAACAGGGGCTTGCACCCATCGGACTGGGCGGCGACAACTCGCCCGGAGGAGACCTCCTCCGGCAGGTGTCGGGGCTCGATCGGTCCCCCACCGCTCAAGACGATCGCCCGATGCACGATGTGCTCGAGTTCCCGGACATTCCCCGGAAAGGCATGACTCATCAGCATCCCCCAGGCTTCGGGCGAGATCTTGGGTGCCTCTGTGCGATCGCTCGAGTACTTCGCCGCGAAGTAGGCAGCGAGCAGCGGGATGTCACCCGAGCGCTCGCGCAGCGGCGGCAGAGTAATGTCGAGGACCTTGAGGCGATAGTAGAGGTCCTCGCGAAACAGACCCTGTTGAATCCTATCTCGGAGGTTCTGATGAGTGGCCGAGATAATGCGCACATCGATCGGCACCGACTCGTTGGTGCCCAATGGGTCGACGCACCCCTCCTCGAGAACGCGGAGCAACTTGGCCTGCGCCATCAGCGGAAGCTCCGCGATCTCATCCAGGAACAGGGTGCCTCCGTTTGCGGCCACGAAGCGGCCATCGCGGGAACGAACGGCACCGGTAAACGCACCGCGGGCGTAGCCGAAGAGCTCCGACTCGATCAGCGTGTCGGGGAACGACCCGCAGTTGACGGCCACAAACGGACCTCTGCTTCGATGACTCCCCTCGTGGATGCGCTGCGCAATCAGCTCTTTGCCCGTACCGCTCTCTCCGTTGATCAAGACGGGCGCGTCCGTGGCGGCCATGGCGTCGACAGCTTCCAGCGCTACCGCCATCTGTGGCGCCTCGGTGATGATGCGCGTGCGCTCTCCGACGAGTTTCGACCGTTCGACTGAGCTCGCGATCTCCACCTCGATCGCCTTTATCCGATCGATGTCGCCGACGAGCTCGAGCAACTCGTCGATGTTCACCGGCTTCATGAGGTAGTCGAGCGCCCCGCCCTTCATCGCCGAGACAGCCGTGGGCGTGTCTTGGAATGCGGTCATCAAGATCATGCGACACTCTGGAGCGAGCTTGTTCATGCGAACGAGCAGCTCGGTGCCGGAAAGCTTTGGCATTCGTACGTCACTGAGGACGAGATCAAAGCGCTGATGTTTGATGAGCGCCTCCGCTTCGCATCCATTGCTCGCGGTCGTAACGCGGTGCCCCGCCTGCTCGAGCGCAGTCTGGCTAGCACGCCGCAACGCAGGTTCATCTTCGGCGATCAGGATATTCAGCATGAGTGCCCCCCCCCGAGGGCTCGCAGTGACTTGCGGGACAAGGCCCCAGCAAGGTCAGCGTGAGTTCAGCCTTGCGCAGCCACGGTAAATGAACAAGCGGAGTCGATGCAAATCGCACTGCTCCCGGGCGCAGCGCGAGCTTGCGACGCTTCCACGGGTGCGTCAGAACGCGACAAACTTCAACGAGACCATTCAGCACGCTCCCCAGCAGCCGCTGCGTCCAAGTCGACACTCCCGCTGCTGGAACCTCGTGTGGGGACCTCAGGGGCGCTGCGGAAGCCTGATCGTGAAGGTTGCGCCCTCTCCCGGCTTGCTGTCGACCTCGATGCTGCCTCCCAGTCGGCGAACGATCGTGTCGGCCATCGACAGCCCCAGCCCGTGGCCGCGCTCCTTGGTCGTGAAGAAGGGCTCGAAGAGGTGTTCGCGGCCTTCCGGCGAAATTCCGCAGCCATCGTCCCTCACCGAGACCTCGACCCAGGAGCCTGGGCGACTGCTCGCGCCCGGGGCTGCGCCGGTGTCAATGACTCGGGTGCTGAGGTCGATCTCCCCCGTGTCTTCTATCGCGTCTTTGGCATTCAGGACCAGATTCATGATCACCTGCTCGAGCTGGACCGGATCGGCATCGACCCGAGCCTCGCCAGCGGCATTATCTACCCGGAGCACGATTTTCTCCCCGAGCACGGTCGAGATGAGCGTCGCCACATCGCGCACGACGGAGCTCACGACCACAGGCTGGAGGCGGGTCGTCTTCCTCCGGCAATAGTCCAGAAGCTGCCCGACATAGTTCGTTCCTCGGTCCACCGAGCGCAGGATCTCCTGAATCAGCTCGTCTCGAGATCGGTCGAGGGACGATCGGCTAATGACATCCGCGCATGCGCCGATTCCCGCGAGGATGTTCCCCATGTCGTGAGCGATGGATGCGGCCAGGGTCCCGATCACCTCGACCCGCTGCGCATACTCGAGCTCGTGCAAGAAGTCGCGCCTTTCCGTGATCTCGCACAGCACACCAACCACGCTCAGCGGCTCACCCTGCTCGCTTCGCACCACAAAGGCCCGGTCGTGGACCCAGATCAAACGGCCATCCTCTCGAAAGACCCGGTACTCCTCGTCGAAGGGGTCACCGCGGAGGAGTTGATGGTAGGCCGCTTGTACGCGCTGACGATCCCCGGGATGAACGGAATCGAGCCAGCGACGAGACCGAGTCCCTCCGTCCGGGGAGGCGCCCATGATTCGTTCGAGGGCGGAGCTCGAATAGACCAGTCGATTGCGCTCGAGGGCGCGGATGTAGAACGCATCCTCGACATGGTCGACGATCTGGTGGAGCGGCTCGTTGTGGCTCAGCAGCGACCGGGCAAATGAGTTGGAGGCGAACGTGTCCCGGATCGCCGCAAGCAGTCCGCGTCGTCCCTCGTCTGCCCAGGCCGAGAGCCGCAGCTCGACCGCGATCTCGCGCCCGCTCGGGGTCCGGACCCGCAGGTCTCGAACCACGTCGGTCGCGATCGAGCCAGGGCCGTTGAGTCGGTGGAGCAGCGCTTGCCAAGCCACCCCAGGAGGAGTGGTCAGGGAATCGAACTCGAGACCGAGCAGCTGCGATCTCGGGCAGTCGAAGAGCCGCACCGCGGACTCGCTCGCCCAGGTGATCCTTCCCGAATCATCGAGCAGCAGGATCGCTGCGCCCGAAGCTGCGAGCAGAGCACGCACGACGGCGCTCGAGCGCAGCCGTTCCTGGCTGTCTCCGTGCTCGGGCGCTGAAGTGTGGGTGCCCTCAAACCGCCACTCCTCGCTCGTCATCGACGTCCCCCCCCACAGGCATGCCGTCCACCGCGCGCTCGCCCACGTCCCTCGACCTGCCCCCGCAGACCGAACGGCGAGCCGCGTCCTGGTTTCGGGATCACGCTCTGAAGCAGGACTACGAAAGCGGCAAGCAGAAAACGCCGCGTTACCGATTTGTAACGCCGTCGAGTGAGTCCCCTGGAAACGTGCAGGCTAGCGAGGAGGGCTGGGAGTGATGAAGCGCGAGGGTAGAATCTCGGCCGCAGCGAGGGCGAGCAGCTCGGCTTGGAGGAATGAGAACGCGCGTCCCTCCGCGATCGTTCTAGAGTCGAGCTGCTCGACCTGCCAACGAAAGCGAGGTTCGGCGGGCACGGCGGGAGCGGCGCCTCGATCCTCTACCGTGAGTTCGAGGACTCGCCCGTGCGCCACTCGATGCGCAATGACGCGGGACTCGTCGAGTTGACCCCACGCCAGGGCGGGCGGTATCGGCTGCCCGCTGCGCCCC
This sequence comes from Deltaproteobacteria bacterium, assembly GCA_011526105.1. Lineage (GTDB taxonomy): Bacteria > Myxococcota > Kuafuiibacteriia > Kuafuiibacteriales > Kuafuiibacteriaceae > WYAZ01. The sequence continues at coordinate 5,952 of WYAZ01000017.1, forward strand.
AGCAGCAGCTCCCTCGCATGAACCACGAAGGCCCGCGCCGCGGCGCGCGACGGCGAAGCAGCCGAGATCAAGCGCTCTCGACCGCAGTCGACGTTGACCTTCCAGTTACCGGCATCCGGATAGAGCTGCCACTGGATGAGATCATGCGAACGGCCGACTCTTCCACTTCTACTGTTCCCAATTTGGCTCGATGCGCTCATGGGCTGCGCGTGAGCAAGGGCAGTGCCAAAGCGCAAAGGGGGGGCATGTTGCGCGCAGGTCCGCGTGATTTTTCTCGGTTCTGCAGTCCTCTGCTTGGGCGCGGGCGCGGAGCCGCAGCCGACGTGTCACCGGAGAGTGCCGGCGCGTTCCGGCCGGTGACGCGTCGAGCCAAGGGGCTCATTCACATGTGAGCACGAAGCCTCGTTCCACGCGTCGACCTCCGCCCGGTCGAGCGCTCCCGCCAATGAACGTTCGATGGAATAGCGTGTGCAATATCACTTTCCGCGGAGACAGGACGGCGATGATGCCGAGCCGTCCGCCAACAGCCGGGGGAAGAATGCACATCGTAGATCAAGGGAACATTCGGACAACAACATGGGTGCCGGGATCCTATCCGAGCCGGCAGGTCTGCGGCCCGTGGAGAATCGTACTTTGTCATCACGAACCAGCGGCGCGCTCGTCGATCAGGGGGGTTCTCACTCGAGATGGGATCGAGGTTCACGAAGCGACTGATACCTTCGAGCTCCTCGACCTACTCGGGGAGCGCGGCTTTGACGCCGCGGTGACCAGTATCGACCCCGCCGCCCATACACGCGGTGACCTCGACGGCCTTCAGGCGCTGCAGACCTGCCGCTCCGCTGGCCTGTCCGTACCCTTCATCGTGCTGCATGATAACCCGGATCTCCGCGTCTTCCATGCCATCACCAGGGTGCGAGGCGCGGCGAGTCTCCGCGCACCATTCTCTCCCACCGATCTCGTTCGTTTGATCGAGGAGCTCGGGCGTGGGGGGCTGAGCGACAATCGAGCCAACTGGGCCGGGTCGCGGCGCCGGTCCGCGAGCGGAGGTGTGTCATGAGTCTTCCATTTCCAAACGCACTCGATACGGCAGAGCCAAGGGACCTGAGTCCATCGCTGTCTAGGAGCATGTCCACCGCACTTCGCGCCGTCGCCCGCCGATTCGAGGCCCCGGATGACCTCCTCGACGAGCCAACGACCCTGTTCTCCGATGACGCGTTCAGGGACGCACTCGAGGAATCTCATCTGAAGCGCCTCACGATGGCGCTGGAGGCGCGCACCTTGGCGGAGGAACTCGAGGAGAGCCTTCAGTTCGATCCGATCGAGGGCTATGGGGACAGGATCGACGCGCTGCTGGAGGAGTTGCAGAGCTGCGAAGACGACGAAGAACAGCTGCTCTTGTCGGTGCTCCTTCACGAGCCTTACCGGTAGCGTGGAGTTCGTGATGGACGATCTCATGGGTGCCTTTACGTCGCGAGGAGGCCCCTCATCGCACTCGACCGGGTCTGCCCGTCTCCTCTACGGACTCGTAGGTGCGGCGGCCGGCCTGACTTCGGCGCTCTCCTTCCTCGTCGTTCAGGCCCTTCTTTCGTCGATGGCACAGAGGCCTCGAGGCCTGGCGCGAGCCGATGAGCTCTCGGCGTACTTGGTGTACACGGCACTGCTCACGGTGCTCGTCGCCCTGCTGGGGCAGCACCTGGGCCGGCAAGAAGACGAGCTCAGGCGTCTGACCTCGATCGACGACCTGACCGGACTGTTCAATCGTCGCCATGTGGAGGCTCGACTGGTTCAGGAGCTCGACCGAGCCCGACGGTACGCCTACCCGTTCTCTTTGGCCCTCCTCGATGTCGATGAGCTCAAACTCATCAACGACTCGCTCGGCCATCGCGCCGGGGACGAGGCGCTTCGTCGCGTGGCTGACGCCCTCGCCGCACACGTGCGCTCGGCCGATCTCGCCGCACGGTTCGGCGGCGACGAGTTCGTGCTCTTGCTGCCCCACACTTCGGTGTCCGAAGCCGAAGCCCTCGCCCACCGTGTCCGCCGAGCGGTCGGCGTGACTGCGCCCGGCGACCCTTACCGCGTGACCGTCTCGATCGGGCTCGCGGGCTTCGTGCCGCCAGGTAGCGGCCCGAGCCCACGTGAGCTCCTCGACGCCGCGGATCGAGCCTTGCTTCGAGCAAAGCGAGAAGGCAGGGACGGGGTCGGGCTGGAGCCAGACGCGCGACCGAGCATCTCGAGGATGAGCCGCGGTCACATTCAACCGCCGCGGACCGCACTTCAGGACTGAGTCACATCGAAGCTGCGCGAGGCAGGAGACCGTCACCGCGTGGCTGGTTGATTCAAGCGGTTGAAGGTCCTCTGCGAGTGCAAGTCGTTAGAAGGTCAGTCCCACCGTTCCGGTGAGCCAGGCGAAGTTGAAACCGCCGGACAGCGCGAAGGTGGGCGTGGCCTTGATGAAGAAGCCGAGGTTCTTGGTCAGACCGGCTTCGAACGACGCGGTCGGGCGCAGCATCGCGTTGAATCCGCTCCCCGTGCCGGCGCCGAACGAGGACCCGAACGCGCCGGCGAAGTACATCGGCACGTCCGCAAAGATCGAGAACTGCATGCGCTTGTTGCCGAAGCCCAAGACCAAACCCGGGCTCAGTCCAAAGAACCCCCCGGCGATGCCGCCCCCGTTGCCACCTCCGGCGAGAAAGACGATGTCCGGGGCCGCCCGAAGGCCAAACGTCACCACCCCGCGCGGGGTGAATCGCACGAGGAAGCCTGGCCTCAGGAAGCCGATGACACCTGCACCTCCGCCCACGACGAGCCCGATGTCAGACTCGAGGTAGAAGTCGGCCGGATCCGCGATCCCGTAGGCATAGCTGAACGACACCGCAGGATAAGCGCCCCCGCCGTTCAGCGCCGCCACGCCCATCCCAAAGGAGCCCGCGCCCTTGCGAGCCCCCGGGCCCACCGCCGAGACCGCAAACTCGTGCGCTCCGCCCTGGGCCTCCGCGGATCGCGTCCAAAGCGATGCCGAAGCGGCCACGAGCAAACCCGCGGCCAGGGTGAAGGTTCGAATCCCACGATGTGAAGGTGTCATGCGCTTGCTCCTCGACGCCGTCTGGGCGCCCACACGCGGAGCTTACCGCGATTTGTTCCGAGGTCGAGAATCGTGACCGCAGCCACGGCTATCTAAAGGCGCTGGGGTGCAGGAGCGCCTTTCTGCGACGGGTCGGCTCGAGGCCCAAGACCAGCGCGGCGGCATCGATGGTGTCCCCGGTGCTCACGGAACCTCCGGTGCGATCGTGCAGGCCGCGGGATGGAACGAAGAAATACGTCCGCCCGGTGGCGGGATCCTCGTGCCACCAGCGTTCGATGACCCGCTGATGGGCCCGGGGGTCCGCCGCGAGCGCGGGGAACTTCTCCACGAGCGCATCGGCGAACGCGTAGAGGCCCGCAAGACAGTCGCCCTTGACCACCGGGACGACCGGCCAGATGTCTTCCGCGGCCTTGATCTCCCCCGACCCGTTGGCGTTCTTCATGCTTGCAAGCTGCCTTGCCCGAAGCATCGCCATGACCTGACGTTCCGGTTCCTTCACCTGATCCTGGATGAGCACGTCGCCATACAGCGCGTGGACGTGCAACCTCGAGACGCCCATGGCCTCCTTCAGCGCCACCGCGCCCGCGAGCACTGCCGCCGGCGCCTCCGCATCCGTGCTGGAGGCGTTCGCATCGCCCGTCCAATGCGTGAGCCCCGCGTCTCGAAGTCGGCCGAGGAGTCCGGGGAGCTCCACGCTGTTGAGCGACATGGAGTGAAAGGCGCCATGGAGCGCCCGCAGCACCACCGCCTCGTGCGCCTCGAGCTTGGGCACGACGTACTGAAAGTGCGAAACGAGCTTGGGGTTGGCCGCGCGCATCACTGCGAGCTGCGCCGCGAGGGCCTTGGCTTTGGAGACCGCCTCGCTCGGACTGGCCTTCGTATAATAGTGCGCTCCGACGAGGAACATGAGGTCCTGAGAGCGCGCGAGCGCCTCGAGTTGTGCTTTGTCCATCGCCCCGAAGCCCGGATCAAAGCTCGACTGCGCGCCGAGGATGACTCGGCTCGAGCCTTTGACCTCGAGCGGTCTCATCTGCCCACCGATGAGGAAGGTGTCCTGACCGAGGAGCGAGAGCTTCGCGCCCTGCCTGTACTCTGCGATGTAGTTCGTCCGCATGTCCGAGACTGCCTGCCCGGCCGCAGGCGTGGACGCGGCCTTGCCGGTCTCGCCGGTGGGCAAGACCAGCTTCACCGAGGGTGAGAAGCGCCCGCGGATGTCCGCGTGCAGGGCTTCCTTCGAGAAGTAACCCGAGGCCACGTTGGGCAGCGCCGAGCACAGGTTGGCGCAGAAACCGCCCGCGCCACCCATGGCCTTGCGGGTGGGCGCGCCTTCAGCCGCGAGGACCTCCGCGAAAAACCTCACCCTATCGGGGTCGAGCGCGATCTGGGCCGAGTCGCCGCCATGCAAGACGAGTTGACGCACGAGCATGGCCGCGAGCTCGAGATCGCTGTTCGGCTTGCCCCCGGTGATGGGGCGCTCGTCTTTTAGGAGCACGCGAAGGTCGGTGACGGTGACGCCGGGCTTCGCGAGCGCGCGGTCTACCAAAGCGGAGACGAGCTTCGCGTCGAGCAGCAGCTTCGAGTCACACAAGCTGGTGAAGCCGAAGAGGCTCTTCTGCGGCACAGGCACGACGGCGAGCGCACGCGTGGCGCGCTGCACGGCCCGAGCCATGTCCTTGTCGGTGACGCGAGCATCATGCCTCTGGGCGCTCGCGAGCTCCGCCGCCGCGATGGCCGAGGTCGGATCGGAATGCCCACTCCGTGGCGTCAGTCCCAGCTCCTCGATGTGGGCGGAGAGCTCGCGAGCCGCCGCCGACGGGAGCTGATTCCAGCGGACGCCGCGATCACGTACCTCGAAGTCGCCGGAAGCGTCCCGATCTCGAACGGACTCGAGGCGCTCGGCCTTCGCGGGCGAAGGTGCAGGGGCTTTCAGGTGTACGGGTTTTGGGCCCCCGATGCCTCTTCCCCGCATGGGCACTAAGCTGCCACGAGCGCACGTTCTCGGCCAGCGAAGTCCCTCCTCCATCCACTTCGACCCCCCGGACGGGTATGCTGCCCGGCCGTGGAGCCATCGGGCGTCAAGGTGAGCTTTCCCAAGAAGGTCCGGGCCTACGACCTCGAGGACCTCATCGGCATGGGCGGCATGGGCCAGGTCTTTAGGGCCACCCACGAGCTGCTCGACCACAAGGTCGCGCTCAAGCGGTTTGCCCCGGCCCGCGATGACATGGACACGCCGGAGAACCGCGAGCGCTTTCTGCGCGAGGGCAAGGCGCTCGCCACGCTCCATCATCAGGGCATCGTCGGAGTGCACGACCTCTTCGAGGTCCGGGGCCAGTACTGGATGGTGCTCGACTTCGTCGATGGCTTCACTTTGGAGCGCGTCCTCGACAAGGGTCCTTTGCCCATCGACGTCGCCTGCATCGTGGGGCTCGCGCTGGCTGAGGCCCTCGAGCACGCGCACTTCCACGGCATTCTCCACCGCGACATCAAAGCCTCGAACGTGATGATCTCGCGAGATGGGGTGGTCAAGCTGATGGACTTCGGCATCGCGCGCGATGAGAAGCTCGATCAGGTCACTCGTACCGGGGCGCTCGTCGGCACCCCGATGTATCTGGCGCCCGAGATCGTGAAAGGAAAGACCGCGAGCGAGGAGAGCGACATCTACGCCTTAGGCGCCCTGCTCTACTTCGCGGTCTCGGGTCGAAAGCTCTTTGCTCACGCTACGCCTGAGAACCTCTTCCCGCTCATCGCGGCGGGTAAGTTCCCCGGCCTCGCCAAGGTCACGCGTGGTCTCCCACGGCATCTGCGGCACACCATCGAGCGGTGCCTTCACACCAAGCCCGAGAAGCGCTTCGGCTCAGTCTCCGAGCTGAAGCGCGAGCTCGAGATCCTCCTCGCCGAAGAGCGCGTCTGGGTAAATCACCGGGAGCGACTGGTGGCTTACCTCTCTGCCCACGAGTTCCTGACCCGACAAGAGGCCGAGACCTGGGTCGACCTGGAGCTCGAGTGGCTCATGAGCAAAGACCCCGTCCAGGCCGAGCGACCCGGCCCTTCTCGCTGGGTTCTCGGTGCCGCGGCGGTCGGACTCGTCTCCATCGGAACGGTGGCGGCCTACATCGTGGGCGCGGACGCCGAGCGCTGGCGCGCGTTGGTCGAGGCTCTGACCGGACGCTAGTGTCCCGTCCGAGAAGTTCGATCATGTTCCCGCGAAGTATCTTTCGTCGCTGGTCGGCGCGCTACGAAGGGAGTTGGGTCGCCCCCAATGACCGAGGAGCCCGAAAGGGCGGCCGCAGGC
>WYAZ01000018.1 GCA_011526105.1 Deltaproteobacteria bacterium
CGCTGTTTCTTTCTACGAAAGAGAGCTCATCGCACGCCCAAGAGACCGAGGCGAATTCCCAGGCTAGAGAGGTCTGATCAGACCATCCGGTCCAAAAACACGCGCTCTCTGGCGATCATCAACACCTGTCCGCTGGAACGAGCTTCAGAAGGTCCTGGCGAAGTACGGGAACAAGAACCAGGTACAGTCGCCCGTGCTCGTTGAGGCGCGGGTGTTTCGGGACATCTACCAGCTAGGTCTTGGGAGCAGCGAGTGACAGGGGGCGACTACCTGCTGCTTTCGATTCGCAGCAACCACTGGGCGGCGATTGCTTCGGGGCGCAAGCGTGTTGAGCTGCGCCGGGTGAGACCCGTGCGCGCCGAGCCTGGGATGCGCGTGCTCGTCTACAGCTCTGGAGAGGACATGAGCTTGGTCGGCGGGGCGGTGATCGGAAAGGTGATCGAGGCGCCTGTGGCAGAGCTTTGGCCCAGCGTGAGAACGCGTGCCAGCGTTTCAAGCGATGAGTTCACAGCGTATTTTCGCGGCAGCGCGCTTGGGTACGCGATCGTGTTGAAGGAGGTCTGGACGATGGTCGTACCGATCACGCTACGCGACCTCCGGCGGCGGTGGCCACGCTTCGTGCCGCCTTAGAGTTTTCGGTACGTGACCGAAGACGAGTGGAATGGCATCTGTGCCGTGTCGCGGAGCGCGAACGGCCAGTCGTGGAGGGCGCGATGACCCGAGCAAGTGTTCTGGGTGGAGCGGGCCCCTGAACCCGAAGGTCAGAGAAGGACGGGCCATGCGCTTCGGTCTTTCAGGAAGCACTCGGTGCCGCGCGCATACAAGTGAATATGTTTGGTGAAGCGGCCGTAGCCCTGCGCATCGATTGATCTCTCGAGCTCCTCAAGGCTGGCTTCCGGATCTACGGCGAAGAAGTCGCCCGACACGCTGGCCAACCTGGGGAGCAGATCGAACTCGCCCGGGGAATTCAGAAACGAGCGCACTTCGTCCGGCTGCTTCAGATCTACGACGACGAGCCGTTGGCTGGGCCGTGCGAGGGGAAGATGGGTCAGGAACGCATTGAGGTGATCATCACCGAACCCGATACCAACCAGGACGATCATATCGGCGGCCAGAGCGTCTGCTGAGAAGCGCTGGTAGTACGACGAGAAGGCGCCGGACGAGAAGGGGTCGAGCTTGTCGAGGCCCGTGACCATGTACGTACTTGCGTGTAGTCCTTTCATTCCGATCCCACCCGCATGCGCGTTCTGAACGATCTCCCGAACCCGGGCGGTCTGCGCTTGGGCGTAGTCGTTCTCCCAGCGAACCCCGTGTGAACTTGGAACGAAGCCTACGCTGCCATGCAGTGGAGCGAGCAAGCGGGGTTCGAAACTCAACGAGTTCGGGCTGAACATCCCGCTCTGAAGAAATCCCATCCGGAACCGTAATGGGCTGAGCGCCTCCCTCATCAGCGGGTCGTAGTTCAGGCTGTATACGGATACGTGGTCGTACTGAGCGGTGACCCAGTCGAAGAAGGTTTTGTGGAGCGCGAGAACCCTCTCGAAGCGCTCGGTGTCATCCTGCAAGTGCCGCCATGCTTCGTCGACGATCGATAGGATGAGCTCACGCGTGATCCAGGGCAAATATCGCCATCCATCTGGGTCGCTCTTGGTGTAGCGGTTGCGGAGCGTGTCCTCTACACCGAGGAGGATCGCGTCGAGCTGGCCGATCTCCGTCTTGTCGTGGCCCTGAAGATAGAAACCTGCCTTGTCGAGTAGGTGAACGAGGTACTCGAAGTTCGGAGTAGAAAACCTAGGGTTGCAGGCAAGTGCGTCGCTCACTGCCTTGCAGAGGTCCAGAACCTCGCAGAAGTCGAGGCGATCGCGGTAGGAACTCGCGTTGGCCCGTTTGTTCTTTTCCGCCTCGAAGAGATTGAAGGCAGCACCCCAGCGCGATGCGGTCGAGAGTTCCTTTGCGACCATCGGTGTCGACAGCGGTTTGCCACCAACCGAGAGAAAGGGAAGTGAGGCCCCTGCGCCAAGCACAAACGTGATTCGACGGCTCATCTTGTGCCGACGAGACAGGCAGATCTTTGGGATGTCAAGGTACGACCGCACCGCATGTGCTGCCGTACCACTTGCGCGATGATATGCAGCCCGCAAGTGCCCCGGGACGCGTAATTCGACCGAGCTGGTCCCCTCCCGTCGGACCGAGCCTACGCCGACTTCTCGTCACGCCCGTCGATTCGTCGTCGCACACGGTCGAGAGTCTTGAGGGCCTTCGCGTCCAACGACTTCGGTGGCTTCGCGATGAGCTGCTTCAATCGCTCCACCGCGCGAGGGTGATAGTTGACGATCTCCCGCTGCTTCCCTCTCCGCACAACGACCGCGCATTTCGCGTCCGATGACAGGTCGAACGCGCGCGCGAGGACAGAAACGTCCGCTTGATTGATGCCGAGCGCCTTGGCGATCGAACCTTGGCTCAGCGTGTAGCCAGAACCAATCGGGTCCGCGACCATGATCGCGGCGGCCACATCCGGGGCTTCATCTGGTCCCGCGATACGGAAGGCTGCGGGCGCGTCGCGATCCTGAAGCTGGGGTTGCAGGACGCCGACGAGAATCGACAGCGTCTCCTGGATTCGGTCGAGTCGTGAGGCTTGTCGGGTCAGCTCGTCCATCATCAGGATGAAGCTCTCACGGTAGGCGCCGGAGACCTCATTCTGGATCGCATGCAAGACTTCCTTGACGGGCTCTGAGAGTTGCGAACGGTTGATGGACGCCGCTCCGAAGTCGGTGACCTTAGGCGGTTGATTTGACGTCGTCGTCATCAAGGTTCTCGAGGGCCGCCAGTCGATCGATGTGTGCCGTGAGACGGTTGACTCGCTCGGTCGCGTCGCGAATTGGCAAACCGCCAATCAGGCTCTCTGCCAGGTGACGGCTTGCTGTGCGATTGGGCGCGGGTGACAGCGAGGTCGCCACGATGCCCGTCGAGAAGTCGGGCAGCGACTCAAACCAAGCGGTGCTACTTTTTTTCTTGGACGTAGCCATCACAGACCTCCACGAGCCGGTCGAAGGGTTCGCCGACGAGGACGAACGGTATCAGACCCCTCGCGACCTGCCATCCTGCAGGTATCCGCTCCTCCGCGCCAAGCCCGCGGTACACCTGGGCGGAGTTGGGCAGGGCGCCGATGAGGAGTCCGGAGCTTTGATGGCACTGAGCCTGGCGGCAAGCTACTGCAATCATGAGCTTTCCGAACCCCTGACTCACGTGGGAGGGATGCACCTCCATGTAGTCCAATCGATAGAAATTACCCTCGGGAAGATCGACCACGGGCTTCCTGCTGGTCCAGAGACCCACCACTCCGTCATCCGGGCCGACGAGTGCCAGGGTCTCCTTTCCCTTCTTCTGAATCTGGGACCACTGCCAGTGGAGGGGAGCGTTCTGGGGATCGCGGAGCGTGGGCCAGACCTCATCGATCTGTCTCACGCGCTCGGCATGAGGGGCCACGATGCGGAGCGACTTCCCCATCGCGCTCAGGCGCCACCCGACAACCATCTCTTCCGAACGTTGGCAGCAAGCTAGCACGCCGCGCGCTTCGTCGTCGGTGGATTCAACTGCGCTTCGAAGCCCGGGCCGCCGTGGAACCCACACCTACCCTCTGCTACTCTCCCCAAGCATTTTCGTTTCCCATGCCGACCCAACCTAAAGCCCCCGCCCGCGAGGCCCTGATCACCGCCTTGGAAGCCGACCTCGTAGGTCCATTCCAAGTCGAAGATCCCATGAGCACCGAACTTCTCTCGGTGCCTCCTTCCCGCTGGTACCTTACCGGCTTCCTGGCTCCACAGCTCGGTCGCGAGGACGAAGAGGACCCCGAGACGGACGATGAGCTCGGAGCCGGGTCCGATGACGACAGCGAGGAATCGGCCGGCCAAGAGCCGGAACCCAAGCGAAAGAACCTCTTCCCCGCCTCGATCGGTCTTTCGGTACTCATCCCCACTCCCCAAACCGGCGAACACATCACCGTCACGGTTCGGTACGCGGACTATGTGCAAGAGGAACGTGAGCCCGAGCCCAAGGGGAAGCGAAGAGCAAAGATCCGCGAGTGGAAACGCATCCCGCGCTCACCCATCACGGTGTTGCTCCCGCTCGATGTCGATGTTCTCGCGAAGGGCCTGCCCGTCAGTGGCGCGGATGGACTGACCCTCATCGGGAAGCTCGAGCGAGTGGACGCCGAGACCTTCGCCCTCGCAGTGTTTCTGGTGAACCGGCGGCCGCAGGGCGAGAAGGGCCGAAAGGACGAGCAGTTCATCTTCCAGGTGTCGCTCGAGTTGCGGTTCGAGAGGGGCTTCATCCCCCGTGTGAACGTGCAGGGCGAGCGTTCAAACGAGTGGGACGAGCGTGTGGGCGACCTTCAGTTCCGTGCGCGCTACGAGCACGCAGTGGGGCACGGGGTCTCCGTCTTCGTGCCGGAACAGGGTGGTCCGGTCCGCGTCGTGCGAACCGCCTGGATCCCACGGGGCGAGGTGCCCCGGGTGGTCACGCACGACGAGCCCGGCGTCGAAGTACGGATGAGTGCGTTGGCCGAGCTCCCCGATGGCACGGCGGCCAAGGCAGCGCTGAGCCCCCTGGTGGAGGCGTACGGGAGCTGGATCGCGGCCCAGCGCCACATCAGCATCGACTCGCAGTCGCGCCAGGAGACGCGCGACGAGCTCATGCAAAAGGCCGAGCTCGCGAAGAAACGCATGGCGGCGGGCATCGAGGTGCTCGTCACCCACCCCCATGCGTTCGAGGCCTTCCGCCTCGCCAACGTGTCCATGGCGATGGCGGCGACACAACGCACTGGTGAACCCGAGCCGAGATGGCGCCTTTTCCAGATCGCGTTTCTGCTCCTCAATCTCTCCGCGCTTGCGGACGACACGCACGCCGATCGCGAAGTCGTCGACCTCATCTTCTTCCCCACGGGCGGCGGTAAGACTGAAGCCTATCTGGGCGTGATCGCGTTTGCGCTGGTGCTCCGGCGCATTGAGGGACAATCGAGGCCAGACCTAGGACTCGGCGTGGCAGTGCTCCTTCGCTATACGCTGCGCCTTCTCACCCTCGATCAGCTCGGTCGCGCGGCCACGCTCATCTGCGCGCTCGAAGAGATTCGAAAGACGCGGGTTGAACTACTCGGAGAGGTGCGCTTCTCCGTGGGTATCTGGGTGGGTCGTTCGGCCACCGCCAATACGCTCGCTCAGGTCCAAGAGCGCATTACCAAGTACAAGAACAACCCGTCGGATGGCGCCAGCTCACCCTTTCCGCTCACCGATTGCCCGTGGTGCAAGACCCCGCTGACCCGTGACAGCTTCGTCACCCAGAAAGGCGGCCGGAAGCTCGAGCGCGTGATCGTGGGCTGCATGAACCATCGGTGCAGCTTCTCGGCCGCCAAGAATCCCGAAGGCGTGCCGGTCGTATTTGTGGACGAACAGATCTATCGCGAGCTGCCGTGTTTTCTCGTGGCGACGGTGGACAAGTTCGCGATGCTCCCCTGGCGCGGCGAGACGGGGATGCTGTTTGGGCGTGCCAAAGCACGGAGGGGCAAAGAGCTCTTTGGGCCCCTCGACGTCCTCAAGAAGGACATGGAGCCTCTGCCGAACGGACTCCGGCCCCCCGAGTTGATCGTGCAGGATGAGCTCCATCTCATCTCTGGTCCGCTTGGGACGATGGTGGGCCTCTATGAGACCGCGATCGAGGCCTTGTGTGTGCGAGAGAGCCCGGACGGCAAGAAGATCTTGCCTAAGCTGATCGCGTCCACCGCTACGGTGCGGCGCGCCGCTCACCAGATTCAGGCGGTCTTCGGGCGCCGACAGACCGCGCTCTTTCCGCCGCCGGGCGTGAACGACTCGGAGACGTACTTCGCGAAGATCGACCGTCAGAGCCCCGGACGGATCTACATCGGGGTGGCCGCGCAGGGCCGCGCGATGAAGGCGATTCTGCTCCGGGTGTACGTGTCCTTGTTGGCTTCGGGGGCACGCTCCGAGGACGCGTACACGACGCTGGTTGGATACTTCAACAGTTTGCGCGAGCTGGGTGGCATGCGGCGCCTGGTCGACGACGAGGTTCGCAAGAGGTGCGCGCAGATCGAGCAGCGCAAGCCCCTAGACTTCACCGAACCGCACCCGCGAGTGGTCAACCGCGGCGCGCTGAGGGAGCCGGTGGAGCTCACCAGTCGTGAGCCGATCCATCGAATCAAGGATGCGAAGGCTCGGCTTGGTGTCGCTTGGGGCGAGGTCGGACACGTGGACGTGCTCCTCGCCAGCAACATGATCTCCGTGGGGGTAGACATCGACCGGCTCGGCCTCATGGTCGTCGCTGGGCAGCCCAAGACCTCGAGTGAGTACATCCAGGCTTCGAGCCGCGTCGGGCGAGACGCGAAACGGCCTGGGTTGGTCGTGACCTGCTTCAACCTCCACAAGCCGCGCGACCGCTCACACTACGAACGCTTCGCGGCCTACCACGAGAGCTTCTACCGCTTTGTCGAGGCGACCAGCGCCACCCCGTTCTCGGGGCCCGCGCTCGAACGAGGCTTCGCCGGCACGCTGGTCGCCATGACGCGCCTGCTCGACGCCGCCCTGACTCGGCCCGAGGCCGCCATGAACCTCGCAGAACATCGGGCGGTGGGGTCACGCGCGGCGCTGGCACTGGCGGCGAGAGCGCTGCAGCAGCCGGATTTGGACGCGAAGACCAGTGAAGCACAGGCCGCCGCGATCAAGGGACGGGCCGAGAACCTGCTCGATGCGTGGATTCGACTCGCCGAGGAGGCCAAAGCGGGGGCGGGTGAGCAGAAGTACTCGAAGTATGACCGCGATAAAGCCGATAACCCGCTTCTGCGCGACCGCTTGGACCGCCGAATCGCAGAAGAAGATCCCGACGGCGATCGGGCCAAGTTTGTGGCCCCCACGTCGATGCGCGACGTCGAACCCGCCGTTCACCTCTGGCTTCAGCGGACCGCGCTGGGAGGCAAAGGCAAGTGAGCGGCGCGGGATGGGGCAAGAAGACCAGCAATCAACGCCCGCAGGGTACTGTGCGGCGAAGTCAGGTCGTCACCACCTTTGGACCAGGCGCCATGGTGGATCTCATCGATCACGCGGTGCTGGTGGGAGGGCTCGACTTCTGGAACTTCGACGCGACAAAGGGCGGGACCACGATCGTTGAACCTCGGTTACGAGAGGCCATCGCGGAACGATTCAAGGTGCGGAAGCGCAAGCTGTCCATCGAGGACGCATTTCGAGAGCCGCCGACCGGGGATGAGCAAGATTCCACGCCTCTTCGTGGTATCCAAGTGCTCGAGTTTCCGCGCTGGCATGTGTGTCAGAGCCCAAGCTGCCGAGCGTTGGTGCGAAGCGACAACCTCGAGCTCAAGCGGGAGCGCTATCATCATGCCTGTAACCGTTCCAAGAGCTCCGAGACGGTTCCCATCCGCTTCGTGGCGGCCTGTTCCAAGGGACACATTCAAGACTTTCCCTGGATCTACTTCGTGCACGCAGGGTCCGAGTCGGGCCCTTGCCCCGCGCCCAGCTTGAGCCTGGAGGAGGGAGCTTCAGGCGACTTCTCCGAGGTCGTGGTGGTCTGCTCGTGCGGCGAAAGGCGCAGTCTCGCCCATGCCCTGGTCGAGGAAGCGAACCCGGTGTGCCACGGCGACCGGCCGTGGCTCGGCCCTGAGGGTCAGCAGCCGTGCGCGGGTCAGAACCTTCGTCTGTTGGTGCGCACGGCGAGCAACGGTTACTTCCCGCAGGTGGTGAGCGCCCTCTCGGTGCCGGATGAGGCTGGCGCTCTTCAGAATGCGGTTCGGCAAGTCTGGGATGTACTAACGGCGGCGGACAAGGACTCCCTGCCGGCCTTTCGATTGATCCCGAAGGTCAAGGCCGCACTCTCGCCTTACTCCGATGCCGACGTACTCGCGACCATCGCCAGCATTCGAAAGGGCGAAGGGGTGCCGCGAGAGCCCCTGCGGACGGCGGAGTGGAAGCAGTTTTTGGCGGCCTCGCCCGAAAAGCCCGGGGAGCTTCCGCGCATCGACGAGCGGTTCTTTGTCCGACGAGGCGGAGTGCCCAAGGTTCTAGCGGGGTGGGTGGAGCGCTTGGTGCTCGCGCACAAGCTCCGTGAGGTTCGCGCGCAGATCGGCTTCACACGCATTGAGCCCGTGACCGCAGATCTCCAGGGTGAGTTCGATCTGGGCGTGGAGGTTCAAGATCTGGGGCTCCAGACCGACTGGCTCCCGGCCACGGAGATCCTCGGTGAAGGCGTGTTCATCCAGCTCGATGAAGCGCGCGTCCAGGCCTGGGAGAAAAGGCCGCAAGTCATTCAACGCGGTGTGGCATTGCTGGCCGGCTACGACGCGTGGGCGGAGGGTGTGGATCGCGCGCCACCCTTCCCGGGCATTCGCTTCTACATGCTCCACTCGCTCGCGCACCTGCTTGTTTCCGCCGTATCTTTGGAAGCGGGCTACTCGGCGAGTTCGATTCGCGAGCGGATCTACTGCGCCGCCGGAGACTCGGACACCCCGATGGCCGGCATTCTGCTCTCGACGGGCTCCTCCGGCACGGACGGAACGCTCGGTGGGTTGGTGGAGCAAGGCCGGCACCTCGAGCGGCACTTTCGGCGCGCGTTCCAACTCGGGAAGCTCTGCTCGAACGATCCCGTTTGTGGCCACCATTCGCCCCAGGGCGATCCGTCAGAACGTTTTCTCGAAGGCGCGGCGTGCCACGGGTGTCTGTTCATTGCCGAATGTTCGTGTGAGCGATTCAACTGTTACCTCGATCGAGCGTTGGTGGTGCCGACGATGGGTCACGCTCCAGAGCTCGCGTTCCTCAATGGGCTTCTGTGATGGCAGACATCGAGGCGCTCACGGAGCTGTCTACTTCCGACCTCGAAGCAATTCTCTCGGCGGTGGATGGTGGGCGGGTTTCGTCACCGCTCAGCTCGACCTCGCTTGTCGCCCAAGGACTCTCGCGCGCGGTTGACGTCGCGCCTTGGCTCATTGGATTGGACACCGAGACGCTCCGGCTGCTGCTTCGGGCGGTGTTGGCAGAACGCGCTCGTTTCGATCGACCTCTTCTCGAATTGGTGTGGACGGGACCGGAGGCACCCGCGAGCACGACCCGAGATACTTGGGTGCTCGTGCGAGAGCTCTTGGCGTCCGCCGAAGAGAGCGTGTTGATCGCAGGCTACGCTTTCGACCACGGGGCGGAGTTGTTTCGGACGTTGCACGAACGCATGCTTGGCCGAGGTGTGAAGACGAGGATGTTCTTCGACATTCCCGGACGCGCGCCCGCGGGAATGAGCGTAGAGGCCTTTGCGGACCAGGCCGTCCAGATTTTCCTCGAGAAGAACTGGCCGTTCGGAGACCCGCAGCCGGAGATCTACTACGACCCGCGAACCGCCGCTTCAGACGCGATGGCGAGCCTTCACGCGAAGTGCGTGGTGGTCGATGGCCGGTACACCCTGATTACGTCCGCGAACTTCACGGAGCGGGGTCAGACGCGGAACATTGAGCTTGGGGTGAAGGTGGACTCCGCGGCGTTCGCTGCTCAGGTGACCTCGCAGTGGGAGGGTTTGGTCAGCCGGCAGTGGGTGCGAGAGAGCAAGAAGCGTTAGCCGCGGGCGTCGTCGTTCTCGTCTGGACATGCAGCGGGTACGGCACAACCCCCCTTCATCGGTGCGTGCTTCGAGGGCTCATTGAGCGATGCGCAGTTCTCGCCCCACGCGACCCCTGACGCTAGAGGACAAGTCGTGCGGTATTCGAGGGGCGAGCTCGACAAGGGCTAGTGCGAGAAGCAGGCGAGCGTGAAGCCGCTCAGCGCCGGCGTCGAACCAACCCCAGCCCCCCGAACAGCAGCACCAGCCCAAGCAGCGACACCTCACCCGAACCCACCGCCTGACAGCTCCCCCATATCGGCTCCGGGCCCGTCGCGTAGAGCTCGATCGCTCCACCTTGGCCCGCCTCTGCCACGCCCGCATCCCCGGGTTCCGACGCATCCGGGTCGCCCGAGTCCGGCGGCGGTTCGATCGCTCCATCGGGCGCAGGGCCGGCATCCATCCCGCCGTCCCAAGGAATGATCGGCAACACCTCGAGGTGAGCCGCGGCCCAGCCCGAGAGCACGCCCGCGCGCGACGTCTCTCCCACCAAGCTGTCGAGGGCGGCGCCGAGGATCAGATTCTTACCAAACGACACCGCGGCGACGTCGCTTCCTGCCCCGTAGTACAGCGCGGCGGCCGCGCCCGGCTCGAGCGCGAAGCTGTCGGAGGAGAAGGCCTCGACTCCGCCCTGGGTGCCATCGTCGAGTCCGGCGGGGGCGGGGAGGGCGGCGGCCAGGAGCCCGCCCGGGACACTACGAACTTCGGTGGCGGCCGCGTCGTCACCCATGAGCCGAGCCCCGAATACCGTCTGCAGGAACGCGCGCGTGCTCGCATCTCCACGCGAATCGAGGGTCCAGCCGAGCTCGCTTCCACTCGCGAACACCGCCCCCCCTCCGGCGCTGAAGCTGAGAAGTTGCGCCCGAAGCTCGGGCGTCAGCACCTCGTGTTCGCTCGACTCGCGGCCCATGGCGAGCACCACCGCCTCATAGCCGGAGACCTCCACCCGACCCGCACGCCAGGCGACTTCGCTCGTGCTATCGAAGGCGTAGGGGGCGAGCGCGAGCGCGAGCCCGTGGATGAGCAGCGTGTTCTTCTGGTTGTCTTGCGCCTGGACCCAAGCATCCTCGCGCTCGAAACCGTCCACGAGGAGGATCTGTGCCGGCCGCGACGAAGGCTTTGCGGCCACGACGTTGCTGATCTCGCCCTCTCCGGCCTCGTTCAAGCTGCTCACTTTGAAGAACACCGGCTGGTCCGGCACGAGGCCTTCGGCCCGGTAGGGGAGCTGTTCGACGATGCGGCCTTGGTCGAAGTTCCGCACGCCCACCGCCTGGTACACGCGATAACCTCGCGCACCGGTCACCGGAGCGAAGTCGAGTTCGACCGAGGTGGCATCGACGCGGCGCGCGCTGAGCTCTGTGGGTGGCAGTAGCGAGTATGGGCCTTCGCCGGCGAGGAACCGAGTGAGCCCGCGATAGATGCCGCGGGCGAGGGGTCGCCGCAGCCGCGGATCGTGCAGCGACTGGTTGTCCGTCGCGCGGAGACTGCTGCCGCTCGCGAGCTGGACGTTGTCGTGGAAGGCGGTCTCGATCAGGATCCCGGGGATCACGCCGAGTTCACGCAGCTCCCCGAAGTTCGCGACTCGAGTTCCGCGATCGCTCCAGTTTGGATCCCAGTCACGCTTGATCTCGGCGATCATCTCCGCGTGCACGACCTCCTGCAGACGGTCGCTGCCGACGGGGTCGTCACACGCCGACGCGGGCGGGTCGGCGGAGTGATCCGCGTACTGCTGGCAGTTGAAGCGATAGGTCGAGGTGCCCGAGGCGGTGCTGTTGGCTTGACCGGAGGCGTTGCTGTGGATGGAGACGTACGCATCCGCGCCGTACCACTCGGCGTAGACCGGACGGATGGACACGTCGCTGTAGGCTTGGACCGAAGCCGGAGCTTCTTGATACGTGGCAAAGGGGGCCGCCCCCATGCTCCACCACGCGTTGCCGGAGCTGTGTTGTCCCGCGCCCAGCCTCACGACGTCCGTGATGATCACCCCGCCGGCCCCGGAGGCCGAGAGTGCGACGTCGATGACGGTCCCTTGCGGCATGTCGAGCAGGTCGATCGGCACGAAGCGGCGGCCGAGTGTCCTCTGGTCGAGCGTGTGCCTCCGGATGCCGCCGGGGGCCTGGATCTCGAGCATGACATCGGCGAGCCGGTTGTTGCCGGGCACGAACCAGAGGCTGAGCTGCTGCGCTCCCGAGAACGGTGCCACCAGTCGATACTCGGCGCGTGCGTCGGTGCTGCTCGAGTAGCGATAGCCGCCGCCAAAACCGCCTTCGTTCGCGCCGTCGAGAAAACTTCCTGCCGCTTCCCGGTAGCCGGGGTCGGAGGTGTCTACGAGACTGCCCGCCGCGCCGTAGCTGCGGTCTCGAACCAGCACGACGCGTGCGCCCGCACCCTCCAACAATGGGATGAGGTGCTGGATCGAGATCTCGTGGCTTCCGAAGTCTTCGACGATGCCGCGGCACTCACCGCAGCCGTTCCACTTTACGTTGGAGCGTTGAGTGGAGTAGCGCCCCAGACTCGAATAGTAGATGTAGCCGTGGCCTGGACTGATCGCGATCGTTTTTCCGGCTAGCGCAGTGCCATAAGGAAAGCGCGCGGGATCGGGGACCACGGACTCGAGCTTGGGTGGGGGCGTCGTCTTCACGGCGTGGCGCGGCGGGACCTGCCACTTCTCTCCCGCGCGCCGAACGAGCAGGTCGACGCGCCGGTGCTCGGGGAGCGCGACCAGGAGCGCGCCGTGGGCGATCTCCACGAAGCTCTCGACCTCGGGGGTGAGCTCGTGGTCCCGCCATTCGGAAGGGGCCAGCTCAATTCGGAGTTCGAGGGCGTCGGGTCCGACGAACAGCTCCACCCGCTCGATCGCCCGGGTCTCCGCCGCGAGCCGCTGCAGCTGCAGCTCTGCCGCCTGAACTGGACCGGCCTGGGCCGGGCGCGTGAGGCCCAAGAGGGCTAGGACGAGGAGGGGTCGGGTGCACCCCATCCGGTTGTTCTAGCCGCCCCATCTGGCCCGGGCCATCGGATAGGGGGCGCAGGTCGCAGCGTGCCCGAGATGTAGGGGAGAAGCCCCGAGCCAACCCCTGGCGAAGCGGCCGTCTTCGCGCGACAATCCAGGCGGTGCGTTCCTCCCGACGAGCTGGCTTCACCCTGATCGAGATCGTGCTGATCGTGGGGATCATGGGGTTGCTTGCCGCGATCGCTGTGCCGTCCTTCACCCGCATGCAGCGCCTCGACCGACTCCGGCAGGTGACCCGGCACATGGTGGGGGCTCTGAGAGAGGCCAAGGGCATGGCCGCGCGTGGGACGGATCTCAACAACGGCGTGGGGCCACTTCGGCCGGCGCGAGTCTCGGGCATTCGCTTCGATAGCACCACGGTCTACGTGCTTTTTCTCGACGAAGACGACACCGTCGGCAACGGCAATGAAGTGGACGTCAAGGTCGTGGACCTGCTGCTCGAGAAGACCGATACGCAGTCTCAGGTCATTCAACCCATCGGCGCGGAGATTCGCTTTCGAGCTGACGGTCGCGTTCGCCAGGATCCCGACGCGGGCAACATCCGCGTGGTCGTCTCAGATCCCGGCGCGGGGCAGAGCCGCACCATCGAAGTCAGCGGACTCGGGCACGTGAGCATGGTGGAGTGAGTCCGGCGCTCAGCTTCGCTCGAGCGCCGCGTCCTGCACCTGATTTTTCCCCGCCTTCTTGGCGACGAGCATGGCTTCATCGGCCGCTTCGACCAATTCCCCCAGCGTCTCCGCGTCCTCGCGGGCGGTCGCAACCCCGCACGAGATCGTGATGCGTCCGAGCGGCTGCAGGTAACCGCCCGGGAAGTCGGCTTGCTCCACGCTCCGCCGGAGCTTCTGGGCCACGCCCAGCGCCTGCTCCTTGTTCGCTTCCGGCAAGAGCACCAAGAACTCCTCGCCTCCGAAACGCCCGATGGCATCCGAGCGTCGCACGTTGGCCACGAGGATCTGGCTGATTCGTCGCAGCACCTCGTCCCCTTGCAGATGCCCGTGCTGATCGTTGTAGTTCTTGAAGTAGTCGACATCGAGCATGACCAAAGAGAGCGGTCGGTCGTAACGCCTCGCGGCCGCCCACTCTTGCTCGAGTCGCTGCTGCAGCGAGCGACGATTCGGGATGCCGGTCAGCGGGTCGGTGAGCGAGAGCTCGACGGCCTTGTCGAAGAGCTGTGCGTTCGCCAGGGCGAGGGCCGCCTGGTTCGCCACCGCCTCGAAGAGGTTTCGATCTTCCTCTGAAAAGGCGTCCTTCTCGGGCGATCGAAAGTGCAGAAGCCCGAGGAGCCGTCGTTGATACACGACCGGAACAACCAGGACCGAGCCCGTTCGTCCGTCGAGTGCCCCTACGACGACCCGGCGCTCGTCCGTAGCCAGATCGGGCACGTAGATGGAGCGTCGCTCGGCGAGCGCCTGCCCGCTCACCGTGCCTTCCGTGTCCAGCGCGGCCTCGGGGTAGGTCTTCGAGTGTTCCTTGCCCTTCCAGACCTCGACGCGCGCATGTCCCCTCGACTCGTCGAAGAGCAGCACCGCGAACTCCGCCACCATGAGCTCCTCGTGGACGAGGGTGGAGAAGCGCTCGAGCAGAGAGTCGACGTGGAGCTGAGAGGCAAGCTCGTGGCCAAGGTTGTACAGAAAAGACAGCCGCGACAGGCGTTGATTGAGGCGCCGGTTCGCACTCTCGATCGCATCGCTCTGTTCGGCGATCTTCTCCTTCAAGACGAGCTCGGTCTTGACCAGATCCATCTCCCTTTCCGCGTCGATGGACTCCGCGCGAAGGTCGGTGATCCGGGCCATCACCGAGTTGAGGGAGGCTGCGAGGTCCGAAACCTCGTCATTGCCCTCGACGCGAACTCGAACGAAGAAGTCACCCTTCCTGGCGTTCTCGATCGAGGCCTTGAGCCGAGCCAAGGGGGCGAGCACCTGGCGCTCGGTAGAACCCAGGAGGACGAGCGTCACCAGAAGTCCGGTCCCGATCGCGACAAAGGCGGTGGATGGAGTAGACTCGGCCACGGCGAGCGCGACGCCCGCCGCTACGAGGCTCGTGATCGCGCCCGACCACGCCAGATGCCGGCCGAGCCGACTCGAAAGCGCCACGCGCAAGGTCGCGCATCGTACACCGCTCTGGTCGGCGTTCGTAGGTCTTCTCTTGGTCTTAGGCGGTTCCGCCCATGCCGAGGAAGAAGTCCGCATCTCCCTCAGCGCCAACCAGTCCAAGGTCACCATCAGCGCCGAGAACCTCGCGGTGTTCGACCTGAAGAGCGGGGAACGCCTAGGTTTTGCCAGTGGAGCGGCGCGCCTGCTCATCGAGCGCAAGGGCGGGCAGCTCAGCCTCTCTGGTGCGGTCGCCAAAACGGGCTCCAGCGGCGTGGTGGTCGAGTCGGAGAAGGGCTTGCGCGTGGACGGTCGGCTCTTTCTCGGGCGCCTCACCGTGCGCCCGGATGCGCGGTCCGGGCTCGAGGTCGTCAACCGCCTACCTCTCGAGACCTACTTGCTCGGGATCGTAGGGAGCGAGATGAACCCGAGCTGGCCCATCGAGGCCTTGCGCGCGCAGGCGGTCGCCGCGCGTACGTACGCGATGGAACGTCGAACCAAGATGCGTGCGGCGAACAAGCCCTTTGATATGGACGCGACCGTGTTGTCCCAGGTCTATACCGGCGCGGAGCGCATCACCGACGCGGTGGTGAAGGCGGTTCAGTCCACCCGGGGTGAGGTCCTGTCCCACCGATACATGCTGGTCGAGGCGCTGTTTCATTCTACCTGCGGGGGGCAGACCGCCTCTGCCGGCTCGGTCTTTCACCACAACGTGCCCTACCTCGTGGGGCGCGCGTGTGCGTGGTGCAAGGATTCCAATCGCTATCGCTGGTCCATGGAGATGAAGCTCGAGGAAGTGTCGAGGCGGCTGCAGCGCGCCGGTCTGATCAAGGGCGCGCTCACGAGCTTCACGCGTACGCGAACCCGGTCCCCGATCGAGGTCGTCGTCGGTGGAGCCAAGAAGGTCGTGCACGCGCGCGAGGTCCGCGCCGCCTTGGGCTACGGAGAGCTCTATTCCCAAGAGTTCACCGCGGAGACTCGCGGCGGCAAGGTGCGCTTCTCGGGCCGAGGTTTTGGGCACCGGGTCGGGATGTGCCAATGGGGCGCCAAAGGACTCGCTGATCGCGGGTCCACCTACCGAGAGATCCTCTCGCACTACTACGCAGACTCGCGCCTGAAGCGGATCTACTGATGAAGCTGTCCGACTTCGACTTCGAGCTGCCCGAGGACCGGATTGCCACCCGTCCCGCGGAGCCGCGCGACGCCTCTAGGCTGCTCGTTCTTCAGAGGGGTGGGGGCGGGCCCGAGCACCACACCTTCCGTGATCTGCCGTCGCTTCTCGCGCCAGGGGACCTGCTCATCGTTAATGACAGCCGCGTCCTGCCAGCCCGACTCTTCGCACGCAAAGCCACGGGCGGCCGCGTAGAGCTGCTCCTGGTTGAACCCACGAGTGACGGGTCGTGGCTGTGTATGGCCTCGGCGTCCAAAGCGATTCGGACGGGCCAGAGGCTCTCCTTCGAGGGTGACGCCGCGGTGGCCGAAGTCGTGGCGGTCGAAGGGGAGGGCTTCTTGCGCGTGGCCTTCTCCGAAGAGGTGGTCGGCATCGCGGAGCGCTGCGGAGAGCTCCCTCTTCCCCCATACATGAAGCGCGGGGCCGAGCCGGCGGATGCGGAGCGCTACCAGACCGTCTTCGCACAGCTCGAGAAGCGCGGTTCCGTAGCGGCTCCGACCGCGGGGCTCCACTTCACCCCGGAGCTTCTGAGCGCGTTGGCCGCGCGGGGCGTCGAGCTCGCCAAGATTACGCTGCATGTCGGGCCGGGTACCTTCTTGCCCGTTCGCACCGAAAACGTGGAGGAGCATCGCATGCACGCGGAGCGCTTCGACGTGCCCGAGGCCACGGCCCAGGCGGTGAACGCGGCGAGGGCGCGCAGATCTCGCGTGATCGCGGTGGGGACCACCAGCGTGAGGACGCTCGAGAGCGCTCGCACCCTGGTGACCGCGGGCGCGGGTCGAACGGACATCTTCATCCGCCCGGGGCACGAGTTCCTGCACGTGGGCGGCCTGCTCACCAACTTTCACCTTCCCAAGTCCACGCTCTTGATGCTCGTCTCGGCCTTTGCCGGTCGCGAGGCGGTGCTGGCCGCGTATGAAGCCGCCGTCGCTGCCCGTTACCGCTTCTACTCCTACGGCGACGCGATGTTGATCTTATGAGCCGCACCGTTCGCTTCGAGCTTCTGAAGGTCGACCCGGCCACCGGCGCGCGGCTTGGGCGGCTGCACACCCCTCACGGCACCGTCGAGACCCCGGCGTTCATGCCGGTGGGCACGGCGGGCACGGTCAAGGCGATGCTCCCCGACGAGGTAGAGTCCACCGGCGCCGAGGTCATCCTCGGCAACACGTTCCATCTCTACCTCCGGCCGGGCCACAAGGTCATCGAGAAGCTCGGTGGTCTGCACCAGTTCGCGCAGTGGAAGAAGACCATCCTCACCGACAGCGGCGGGTTTCAGGTCTTCTCGCTCAAAGAGCTTCGCAAGATCAAAGAAGAAGGGGTCGAGTTTCAGAGCCCATACGGAGGTTCCAAGCACCTCTTGTCTCCCGAGCTCAGCATCGAGGTGCAGGAGGCGCTCGGCGCCGACATCGCGATGGCCTTCGACGAATGTCCCCCGCACGACGAGAGCCGCGCCTATGTCGAGAAGTCCATGCAGCGGACGACCCGCTGGCTCGACCGCTGTGTCGCCGCGCGCCAACGACCGGAGCGTACCTCGCTGTTTGGGATCTTGCAGGGCGGTCGCTTCGAGGACCTCCGGCGGGCCCACGCCGAAGTGCTCATCGAGCGAGACCTCGATGGGTACGCCGTGGGTGGCGTGGCGGTTGGAGAGGAGCGCGAGATGATGATGGATGTGACGGCGTTGTCCGCGCCGTTGCTCCCCGCGAACAAGCCCCGGTACCTGATGGGCGTGGGCTACCCGCGCGACCTCGTCGACGCCGTGGCTCGCGGCATCGACATGTTCGACTGCGTGATACCCACGCGGAATGCGCGGAACGGACGTTTGTTCCTTCGTGATGGCAGCTACTTCAACATCAAGGGCTCGGAGAACCGCGAGCACCCCGGTCCCATCGAGGAAGGCTGCGCTTGCACGACCTGCGTTCGTTTCTCTCGCGCCTATGTGCGTCACTTGTTCGTGAGCAACGAGCTGCTCGCGTACCGCCTCCTGACCATGCACAACCTCTTTGTGTATCAGGCGCACATGCGCCGGATCCGCGCCGCGATTGCGAACGAAACCATGGCTGAACTCGTGCGCGAGTTCGCGTCGGGATGAAGGCGGACTCCAGCCGCGCTCAGAGCTCCGCCTCGCTCTCGGCCTCGTCCGCGGACTGCGCCGCGTCGCTGGGGGGCGTCTTCAAAAGCGCTCGACCGACCGCGAGGCCGACGACGGCTGCGACCAGACTCGCCGCCAGCACACCGATCTTGGCTGACGAGAGCAGGTCTTCGCTGGTGTAGGCGAGCTGCGCGATGAACAGGGCCATCGTGAAGCCAATTCCTGCGACGAGTCCGAGCACGATGAGCTGAGGCCACCCGATGCCCTTAGGGGCGGTCGCCAGGCCGGTGCGAAGGACAAGCGCGCTCGCGAGCAGGATACCGATGGGCTTTCCGATCACGAGGCCGAGCGCGGTGCCGACCATCACGATGAACGGTGTACCTTCCATACCGAAGCCGCCGACCGCGACCCCTGCGTTGGCGAGGGCGAAGATGGGCATGATGACAAACGCGACCCAGGGGTGAAGGATCTCGATGAGGGCTTCGGCGGGCGAGAGCACCTCGCGTCGGGATGCTCGGATGCGCTCGAGCACCGAGGCCAACCCGTGAGTGTCGGGCTGTTTGCCGTGCGAGAGCTTCTCGAGCGAGTTCAGGTCCTCGCGGATGTGCTCGAGGAAGCCGGTCGTGCCGAGCCAGGCGCGAACTGGGGTCATCATGCCTACGATGACGCCCGCGATCGTTGGGTGGACTCCGGCCGCGTAGGCGCCGGCCCAAGTGAGAATGCCCGGTATCACGTAGGCGGTCTTTTGCCTCACTCCAAAGCGCTGGAGGGCGGTCGTGAGGAGGACCCCAGCCACGAGAATCGCGATCCCGGATAGAGAGATGCCGCTCGAGTAGAACACGGCGATGATCATGATCGCGCCGAGGTCGTCGATGACCGCGAGGGTGAGCAAGAGCACCCGGAGCGCAGCCGGCACTCGCTTGCCGAGCAGCGTGAGGACGCCGACCGCGAAGGCGATGTCGGTGCCCATCGGCACGCCCCAACCTCGAGCGGCTTCGCCCGGCGGGTTGAAGGCCAGGAAGATCAGCGCGGGCGCGATCATGCCCCCCAATGCAGCGGCGGTAGGTAGGGCAGCGCGGCGCCACTCGCTGAGTTCACCGTGATGGATCTCTCGGCGGATCTCGAGCCCCACGACGAAGAAGAAGATCGTCATCAAGCCATCATTCACCCACCAGTGAAGGGGTCGAGAGAACGCAAGGTCCCCCAACTGGAGGCCGAACTCCATGTGCCAGAGGTGGACGTACGACTCCGCCCACGCGGAGTTCGCCCAGGCGAGCGCCACGAAGGCGACCGCGATGAGCAGGATGCCGCTGGCGGCCTCGAGGCGGAGGAAGCGATCGAGGGGGCGGCCTGCGATACGAGCCAAACGCAGTGCGGGCTCCCAGGCCTCGGGCGGCGCTTTTGGGCTTAGCTCGGGGTTTGCTTCAGCCATGGCCTTCCTTAGCACTTCCCGCGGCCCGAGGGCGCAGGAAACGGGAAGGTTCGAGAGAGCTCTTGGCTTCTTGTCACCCTGCCTCCGCACGCTGACTCGATGTCAAAAACACGTGCGTTGAAATGCGGCCCAAACTCGTCTCGTTCATCCTCCGAACCGCACAAGGAGGCTCAACGATGTCACTCTCATCTCTACTTCCGCTGCTCGCTATCGGAGCGGTCTCTCTTCCCTCACAACTCGCGTCCGCCGAGCCTGATTGGTCGGTCGGAGCCGGGGTCACGCTGGGCACCATGGGTTTCATTTCAGCGGGAGGGTTGGGGGGGCTCGGCTCGAGCCCGATCGCGCTCAGCTACGGCGTGGCGCTCGAGAGGCGGCTGAGCGGTCCTCTCTGGCTGCGTCTTGGCGCCGCGGCGGGTTATCAAAGCGCGGACGCATCCTCGCTCAGTGCGCGACATCTCGCGCTCGCGGCCGGTCTCCGGTGGGCATTTACGGAGCTTGGTCCAGTGGAGGTCTCTGGCATCACCTCACTTCGGTTCCGTGCGGCGGGCTTCGATGTAGAAGCAGGTGATGGAAGGCCGGCGCTCGAGCATGGCACGCTCAGCGTCGGAGGTTCCGCCGGACTCTCCGCCGAACACGCGTTCGATGAAGCCTTCTCTCTGCGGCTGGCCACCGAACTCGTCTCGTTCAACTGGACCCGCAGCCATCAGGCTAGCTTCCAAGGGATCGACCGCGGCGACGAGCGAGCGTCCGCATGGGACGCTTCCTTCGGGCTCGAGCCCTCGATCGAGCTTCGTCTGCGGTTCTGAGCGCGCGAAGATCTAGCCCCGAGCAGCCCGAGGCCGAACGGAGGCCTCGCGCGCGAGCTCTCGAGGGTCGTAGCTCGTGACGATGAGCTCACCGACGGGACCGCGCTTCGTCGCCTTGCTGTTGATGTTGCGCCGAGCCGAGACCACAAACTGATGGAAGTCCGAGAAGCGCTCCTTGACCCAAGGGGCCTCCGAGTTCGAGAGCATCACATGGACGCCCTTGGCGGCGAGCTTCTCGAAGGTGCGAGCGAGCTTCTCCTGCATGCCGAGGTCGAAGCCGCCCTTCGCATATCCCACGAAGTTCGAAGTCTGTGAGACCGGCACGTAGGGCGGGTCGAAGTAGACGAAGTCACCTCGATCGGCGCGAGCCAGCACTGTCTCGAAGCTGCCGTTGTGAATGTTCGCGCCGCGGAGCGCCTTCGCGGCCGCGCGCAGGTTGGTGGCATCGCAGATCGTGGGGTTCGTGTAGCGCCCAAACGGCACGTTGAAGCCGCCGCTCTTGTTGACGCGATACAGCCCGTTGAATCCGGCGCGGTTCAGGTAGATGAAGCGCGCCGCCAAGGCCGAGGTTCCGAGCGCGAACGGGTTCTGTTCACGGACCCGGTAGTAGTAGTCCTTGTCGTAGGGATGGTCCGCGAGGAGACGGATCACACGCTCGGACTGATCGCGGACCCCCAGGTAGGTCTCGACGAGCTCGCGGTTCACGTCCGAGAGGTGGACGTTTCGTTCGTAGAGACGTCCGGCCCGTTGGAGCGCGAAGTAGAGGGCGCCACCGCCCATGAAGGGCTCGTGGTAGCCGCCGAATCGGGCGGGCGTTCGCGCGATCAGCTCGGACAGGAGCTGGGTCTTGCCGCCGACCCACTTGATGAAGGGTTTGGGCAGCGCCTGCCGGCCCGCCGGGCCCGGACGGTGGCTCGGGCGCTGGCTGGGTCTTTGACTCGGCCGCTGGCTTGGTCTCTGGCTCGGGCGGCCGGAGATGTACGAAGGGGTCGGGAGAGTGCTCGATGTCGTCATGAGTAGGTCTCAGTGGTTCCAAGGGAGACCTTATGCGACCTCGATCGGGCGCTCAAAAAACAGGGCAAGTGATCGAAACCAGGGGGATTCGGATCAGAGCTCGGTGGGGTCGTCGTGGCGGGTGGGGCCGTCCCCGAGCACGAGGAAGCGGAACTCGGTCCGTGAGTTCGCGTATTCGAGGGCGAGGACGGCGCCCTTTCGCATCCCGCGCAGGCCGGCTTCGGCGCCGAGCAGGTGGTGCGCTAGGAGGCCGAGCGTGGGCTCATGCCCCACGAGAGCCAGGCCGCGCCAGCTCCCCGGTGCGGTGTCGATGAGGCGGGTCAGGGTCTCGATGCGCGAGGGAAAGGCGATCTCCGCGTGTGCCTCGATGGGCCCGTCGAAGCCGAGCCCCTCGGCCAGGATCTCGGCGGTTTGCACCGCTCGCACCAAAGGGCTCGTGAAGATGGCGTCGACCACAACGCCCTGTTCGAGGCAAAAGCGCGCGGTCTTGCGCATGCGACGGCGACCGAGCTCCGTGAGGGAACGGTGTTCATCCCGCTCCGCATCACCCGCGTCTTCGTGCCGTATCAGGTAGAGGTTCAGGCCGCCCATGCCGCCGAGCTTGGAACTTCCCAGCCTCTGAGACAAGCTCCCCGGGGTGCGAACTTTGCTCTCGCTGACACTTGGGTTCGCCGCCTGCTCTACGCAGCTCGGTGATGCGTCGAACAGAGAGGCCGCGCGCAAGGCGTCGCCCTCGGAGCTGTCTCTCCCCCGGACTCATTCGGGTGGTTATGAGATCACTCGCGACGGAAAGCCGGTGGGGCACGAGCGCTACACCGTCACCTCGAGCGCGACGCGCTGGGTGGCCGAGGGTGAGATCACGCTGAGCTGGCCTCTCGATCAGATCCAGACCTATCGCTTCGAGTACGACGTCGCGAATCGTCGGCCTTCGCGCCTCGAGGTGACCCTCGCCCTGCTCGGTGAAACACAGCGGGTGGTGGCGTCCTGCGATGGGCGATCTCTCAGCGGCGAAGTGACGGGCATTGTTGATCCAGTGCCCTTCGATGTGGCCTACGGTCCAGGCACCATGATCGACTTCGGCTCCCCGCTCTTCAGCGCCTTGGCCTTCGCACTGCTCGCGGAGCACCTGGAAGGGTCCGCTCCCATGCCGGTGCGCTCCATTGTCGTCCCGGTGCCGTTTCTGCAGCCGGCCGTGCTTTTGCAGGAGCTCCGGTTCGCGGGGCGGGAAGGCGAGCTTCGAAAGCTCGCCGTGGGACCGGACGGCCGCAAGCCGGCGGCCTTCTGGGTGCGCCCCGACGGTATCCCGGTGAAGGTGAAGACTTGGGCGGACGAAGGCGGAGCGCCCTTCGTCTATGAACTCGAGCCCTGAACCGCCTGGTGCAGTGTATTCAGCGCGCGCTCGATCTCATCGAGCATGGAGCGTTCTGCCGACGAATCATGCGTGGATGAGGTCCAGTCTCGCTTGAAGCCATCGTACTGCTCCTCTTGGCGCTCGTGACGCACGTAGATGAAGAGCAGCTTGTCCGCGAAGTCGTACTCCCAGCTCACGCTGTAGCGCTCCCTCGCCTTCAAGGCGCCGGCGGTGACATAGGTCCACTCGGTCTCGATCTTGGTCTCGCCCGGGTTGTCTTGAAAAAGCGGCAGGTGCCGCGTCTTCATGGCGGTGATGACCGCCGGACGCGCAAAAGAGGGGTCGACCGTGTACGACCGCCAGGTGGCGGGCAGGAAGTGAGCACAGCCGAGCGCCAGGAGCAGAGTCACCGTGGCGAGGATGCGCTCCAACATCGGGGGTCAGCGATTCCGGGCGGCCACGAAGGCCTTCTTGAAGCTGCTCACGGCCTCGAACATCTTCTTCTCTAGATCGGCGGTGATGTTCCCGGTCTTCTCCAGCTCGTCGAAGATGGGCTTGCCGCTGCCCGCGAAGTAGCTGAGCAGCTCCTGCTGGAACGGCATCATGTCCTCGACTGGAAGGTCGAGCACGAACATGCCCTCGGGATACTTCTTGCCGTCCTTGTACTCGTCGTTCTTCGGCTTGGCCGGGAACGTGGCCGCCCAGACGACGAGCACCTGGCGAGTCACCGACATGGGCTCGTACTGAG
The DNA here is from genome assembly GCA_011526105.1 of Deltaproteobacteria bacterium. Lineage (GTDB taxonomy): Bacteria > Myxococcota > Kuafuiibacteriia > Kuafuiibacteriales > Kuafuiibacteriaceae > WYAZ01. The sequence continues at coordinate 23,366 of WYAZ01000018.1, forward strand.
GCTGCTTCAAGATCTCCATCAGGCGCGCGCCGTGATCGAGCTCTCGCTTCGTGGTGGCATCGAGGTCGGAACCGAACTGCGCAAACGCGGCCAGCTCTCGATACGCGGCCAGCTTCAAGCGAAGGGTACCCGCGACCTCCTTCATGCCTTTGATCTGCGCCGAGCCGCCAACGCGTGACACCGAGATGCCGACGTTCACCGCCGGTCTTTGTCCCGAGTTGAACAAGTCGGCCTCGAGGAAGATCTGGCCGTCGGTGATCGAGATGACGTTGGTCGGGATGTACGCGGAGACGTCGCCGGCCTGGGTCTCGATGATGGGCAGCGCGGTGAGCGACCCGCCGCCTTCTTGGTCGGAGACCTTGGCGGCGCGCTCGAGCAAGCGGCTGTGGAGGTAGAACACATCGCCGGGGTACGCCTCGCGGCCCGGAGGGCGACGAAGGAGCAGCGCGAGCTGGCGGTACGCGACCGCCTGCTTCGAGAGGTCGTCGTAGATGATGAGGGCGTGCTGACCGCTGTCTCTGTAGTACTCGGCCATGGTGACGCCGGCGTACGGGGCGAGGAACTGCAGCGGCGCGGGCTCCGAGGCGCTGGCGGCGATGATGGTGGTGTACTCCATCGCGCCGGCCTTCTCGAGGCGAGCCTTGACCTGCGCTACCGTCGAGGCCTTCTGGCCGATGGCGACGTAGAAGCACTTCAGGTCGCCGCCCTTTTGGTTGATGATCGTATCGATCGCGATGGCGGTCTTTCCGGTCTGGCGGTCGCCGATGATGAGCTCGCGCTGGCCGCGACCCACCGGGATCATGGTGTCGATCGCCTTGACGCCGGTCTGCATGGGCTCGTGCACGGGCTTGCGCTTGATGATGCCGGGGGCTTTGACCTCGACCTTGCGGCGCTCCTTGGTGTCGATGGGGCCCTTGCCGTCGATGGGCTCTCCGAGCGCATTCACCACCCGGCCGAGCAACGCATCACCCACGGGAACATCAGCGATGGCGCCGGTTCGCTTGACGAGATCACCCTCGCCGATGTGCGTGCCGTCGCCCATGAGCGCGACACCGACGTTGTCCTCTTCGAGGTTCAGCACGATGCCGCGGAGGTTTCCCGCGAACTCGACGAATTCTCCCGCCTTCACGTTCTCGAGTCCGTAGACGCGGGCGATACCGTCACCGGTGGAGATGACGCGGCCAGTCTCGGCAACATCGACTTTCTTGTCGAAGCTTTCGATCTGCTCGCGGATGAGCTCAGAGATTTCGTCGGCACGAATCTGCATAGGTGTCGCCGGATTACCGGCGGCACCGCCCGAGATCAACGCGAATCTCGCTCAAATGGGGCGAGCCGGTCGAATTGGGGCGGCCTCAGACTTGGTTCAGGGTTTCCTTGAGCTGATTGAGCTGAGACCGGAGGGTTCCGTCCAAGACGAGCGTGCCCACCGAAGTGCGGACGCCCGCGAGCAGAGAGGGGTCGAGGCGGATTTCGAGCTCCACGTGGCGACCGGTGCGCTTCTCCAAGGCCTTCTTCAAGCTCTCGAGGGTGTCTGCGCCCAGGGGCGTGGCGGATTCCACGACCGCCTGCACGCGCCTCGCGCGCTGATCGACCAAGATGCGGACAGCCTCCGCGACGGAGGGGATCTCGGTGCTGCGGTCGCGCTCGACCATGAGCGTCAGAAAGCGCTGGACCGGAGCGGAGACTCCGAGTTTTTGGGCGACGGCGCCGAGGGCCTTCGCCTTGTCCATGGCGGAAAACACCGGATTCGAGAGAGCCTCCGCCAGGGCGCTCGAAGCCAGGATGGCGTCTCGGAAGCGCTCGAGCTCGGCGGCGGTCTCTTCGAGCTGAGCCCCGGCCGCGAATTGGGCGTCGACGAGCGCGGTGGCATAGCGGCGGGCGAGGGCTGAGGTAGCGGCCATGGTCTATCCGATTCCTTGTCTCAGGCGGAAGCGCCGTTTTTACCGATGCGCGCCACGTACTCGTCGGCCAGGCGGCGGCGGTCGGCGTCCGTGATGCGGTCCTGCACCAATTGCTCGGCCATCTCGAGGGTGGCGTTCACCGCCGCAGAGCGGATGGCCTTCTGAGCTTTGAGCGACTCTTGATTGATCGTGAAGTCGGCCTCGCGCATCAACCGCTCGATCGCCTTCTCAGTCTCTTCGCGGAGTCGCTGTCGATCGGCTTCGCCCTGGGCTTCGTGGCTCTCGACGATGGCCGCGATCTCGTTCTCGAGGTTCTTGAGCTTGTGATCGTACTCGGCGAGGCGTCGTTCAGCCTCTTCTTGCTTGGCTTGGGCGGCTTCGAGCTGCTTCGCGAGCCCGCTGCGCCGGTCGTTCAAGTAGGTCTGAAGGGGTTTCTTGAGCACCCAGACCATGAAGCCGAGGAAGAGCAGCAGGTTCGTGAACATGCCGCTCAAGGTGTACCAGTCCCAGCTTCCGTCGCCGCCGCCGGCGGTCACGAGCGTTTGGGTGAGTTGAACGAGAGCACTCACGGCTAGACCTGCCTTCCGAGCAGCTTCGTGGCGGTGGCCTCCGCGAGCTTCTTGGACTCGACCGCGACCTGCGCGAGCCCGGCCGACTTGGTGGCCTCGACGTCCTTCATCGCGATGGCGAGCTTGTCCGCGAGACGTTTCTTTTCTTCCTCGAGCCGCCGAGCCATGACGGACTGGGCTTCGCTCCGGATCTTGTCGCGTGCCGCCACGCCGCGGCTGCTCGCCACCTTGATCTGTTCCTCGAAAGCCCTGGCCTTGTCTTCGGCTTCGTCGAGCCGGGTGCCCGCTCGAGCGAGCGCGCCCTCGAGCCGTTCATGCCGCTCTTGGAAGAGCTTCATGAATGGACCGAACACAATCCCGTTGAGGATCACGAGCGGCAACAGGAAGAGAAGCAGAACGAGGATGTAGGTGACATCCAGGTCGAGGGTCAGCCCCGAGAAGATCACGAGGGCCGATTATCGACCCCGCCCCTTCGAGTCAAGCCTGCCTTGACGCCCAGGACACTCAAGGCGACAAGGCCAAGACGATGTCCAAGGATTCGCTCACCATCACCGACAACCGGACCGGCAAGACCTACGACGTGCCGATCGAGAACGGCACCATCCCCGCCATCGCGCTCCGGAAGATCAAGAAGGACGAGACCGACTTTGGGCTCATGACCTACGACCCCGCCTTCATGAACACCGCGGCCTGCAAGAGCAGCATCACGTATATCGACGGGGATCGCGGGATTCTCGACTATCGCGGCTATCCCATCGAGGTGCTCGCCGAGGAGGCCAGCTTCCTCGAGGTCTCCTATCTCTTGATCTACGGCGACCTGCCGAACGCGCGCGAGCTCGAGCTCTGGGAGCACGAGATCAAGATGCACACCTATGTGCACGAGAACCTCAAAGGCTTCATGGAGGGTTTCCGGTACGACGCTCACCCCATGAGCATGCTCGTATCCACGGTGAGCGCGATGTCTTCCTTTTACCCGGAGGCCAAGGACATCGAGGACGGCGAGAATCGAAACAAGCAGATCGTGCGCTTGCTGGCCAAGATGCCGACGATCGCCGGTTGGTCCTATCGGCACCGTCGAGGGCTGCCTTACGTCTACCCGGACAACGATCTGTCGTACTGCGGCAACTTCCTCTCGATGATCCGCAAGTTCTCCGAGCCCAAGTTCCAGCCAGACCCAATTCTCGAGCGCGCGCTCGACGTGTTGTTCATCCTGCACGCCGATCACGAGCAGAACTGTTCGACCACTGCAGTGCGCGGGGTCGGAAGCTCCAAGGCCGATCCGTACACCGCGGTCAGCGCCGCGGCCGGTGCGCTCTCGGGACCGCTGCACGGCGGCGCGAACGAGGCGGTGCTCGTGATGCTCCGCGAGATTGGCGACAAGTCGCGCGTGCCCGAGTTCATCAAGAAGGTGAAGACCGGCGAAGGTCGGCTCATGGGCTTTGGTCATCGCGTGTACAAGAGCTACGACCCGCGCGCCAAGGCGATCAAGAAGCTGTCGGAGCAGGTGTTCGAGGTGACGGGAAAGAATCCGCTGCTCGAGATCGCGCTCGAACTCGAGCGCATCGCCCTCGAGGACGAGTACTTCGTACAACGCCGGTTGTATCCGAACGTCGATTTCTACTCGGGGCTCATCTACGAGTCGATGCAGTTCCCGACCGACATGTTCACGGTGCTGTTTGCGATACCGCGGGCCGCGGGTTGGCTCGCGCAGTGGCTCGAGCTGGTGAATGATCCGGAGCAGAAGATCTCGCGCCCTCGTCAGGTGTATGTGGGGCCGGCGCGCCGAGAGTACGTGCCGATTCAGAAGCGCTAGCAGGGGCCCTGGGGCCTCATTGCCGCGCTGGGCCTCGGTCTTAAATGCTTCGGGGTTTGAGATTGCCCGTTGGCGCGTACACGCGAGAGAGCAACGGGAGAGGGCCCAAGCCCAAATAGAGGAACCCATCCGTGAAGCAGCTCGCCATCCTCATGATCTCGACCAACCTCCTCATTGGCCTCGTGGGCTGTGGAGGCGCGGGCGAACAGGCCTGCCTCGACTTTCTGGCTGCGTATCGTGCCGGTGGCGACCGCTGTGATGCCGCCTACAAGCAGTTCGTGGAGCAGCGACTCGAGTTCGCGAACTGCGAAGGGGCGGCGGTTCGCGACGAAGACGTGTTGAGGGCCGAGTGCCTGCCCTTTCTCGAGTCCGCCTCGTGCCCCGAGCTCAAGGCGGGGCCGATACCCGCGGGTTGTCAGGACCAGGTCACCCTGGTGTGTCCGGAAGAGCTTCGCGGCACGCCTCGCTGCGAGGTGAGCGTGGATTGAGGGCTCTGCCCGGGCTAATTCAAGCCCTGAACCGTCACAACACTCTTCGACGCGAGCAAGAACGGCGCGATCTCGGCGTCGAACTGGCTGCCGTCTTCGAGATGCATCTGATACGTGCCCTGCATCGTACCCCAAGGCGTTCGCAGCACGCAGCCTGACTCGTACTGAAACGCCTCGTTCGGCAACAGCACGGGCTGCCGCCCCACGACGCCCTCACCTCGAACCTCTCGCACGTTTCCTTCGGCATCCGAGATGATCCAATGCCGCGTCATGAGGCGGATGGTGCGCGGTCCTTCGTTCGCGATCTGCACGGAGTACGAGAATACGAAGCGGCCGGCTTGGGGCACGGACTGGTGCTCGAGGTAGTCGCTTCGCACGATGACGCGGACTCCGTCCGTCAGCGCCTCTGAAGTCCCGCCTGGCGTGGCCCCTCGCACCCGGCCAGACTCCACGACCCTGGGCCCGGAGACAACCTGATTCTGTCAGCGGCCCGAGTGTGAGCGCCGATGGGGGATTTGAACCCCGACCGCAACTCGCTCCTCTGAGCTCGTCCTGAGCAGGCCAGCGCGCGTGTTCTCGACGCTGAGCAGCACCTCCGCCAGGTACCCGTGGGTGTGGCGCACGTCTTCGCCGGGAGGCGGGCGGGTACGTGCGACGGTTCGGAAGCCCACCTGCACCTCCACCACGTCCTGCCCGGAGGTGGGCTTGTCGGGGTAGTTGACCGCCGGAATCAGCGGCGCCGCGTTGCCGCTCGGGTCAAAGATGTCCCATTGCGCGTGGGCGAGCTGCGCGGGGTCGAGGCTACGGATCTCGCTCACCGCTCTATCGAGCCCCGCATGCAGCGCCGAACCCACCGAGGCTTGGTTGCGAATCGCCGCGCCCTCCTTCACCCGTTCACCGGTCTCCCTCAGCACCACCATGCCGAGCGAGAGCATTGCGATGAGCAGGACCAGCACGAAGAGGAGCACGAAGCCTTCTTGGTCTTTGTTTGTTCTTCGGCGCATCACTCACCTCACCATGGCTCCGCCGGCGTCGCGGCCGGCGTGTTCTGATCGAAGAAGCGAGCGTTCATGAGCACCTCGCCGCTCGTGATCTGATGGAACTTGAAAGCGCGGGACAGAGGTTCGAGCTCGGTCGCGCGATTCTCGATCGAAGGCAGCATGACGGCGCTGCCGGGGTCATCGACCTTGCGGGCGGAACGGAGAAGGAAGCTGAACCGAATCTGGCGTACTTCGAACCAGCTCCCTGGGCTGCGTGAAAGAGCGCTCTCCGCGGCCTGGCTCGCGTCGGCGTCGAAGGCCCACGCGTCCGCCTCGGCGCCCTCTCGAGCGATGCCGGCCTCCGAAGAGAGGCGATAGGCCACCTGCAGGTCCAGACCGCCGGGGGCGAGCCGCTGCATGTTGCTCGGCTGGATGTAGACTGAGCCGCCTACCCACTCGAGATCAAAAGGGCCACGTCCATCGATGTCGCTGCGCCACAAGTAGCCGTCGTTCGACACCCAGTAGGTGCTGATGCGTGCGCAGGTGATGAGCGCACCGGTAGGGACTTCGAACGCCAGCTGCTCGCCGTCGCCAAGCTCGATGGGGTGGGTGTCGCGTCGAATCCGAAAGAGCTGGGTCCGACCGGCGCCGCTGGAGCTCGTCGAGTCGAACAGGTAGGCGAGGTCGCAGGGCAAGGCCTGCTCCCCGGTGAGCGTGGCGGTGCCCTCCTTGGCGTAGTTAGTCGTCCGCGTGGTGGTGTTCTCGCTGGATTCCGGCACCACGATCTGCACTACGTCCGAGCCGGCGACGATGTCGCCCACGCCGCCGCCAGGATGGTTGTCCGCTCCGGACACCGCGGGCAGGGCGGTGAGACGCGCGCGCGGGGTGAGCACTCGCATCTGCATCCAGGGGTCGGCGCCGGCAAACACACCGATCGCACCGGTCGATCCAAGAGCGGCGATGCGCAGGTCGTTTCGGAGTTGGTGTCCGAGCACCCTGGAGGCGCCGACCATGTTCGTCTGCTCCGTGCCTTGGCCAGACTTCTCTACCGTGAACCGTGCCATCGCCGCGGCGACGCTGATGGCGAATCCGCCCACTGCCACCGCCATCAGCATCTCCACCAAAGTGAAGCCGCATCGTGATCTTCGGCGGCTCATTCGTAGTACTCCCCTCGGCTCGTATCCGTTTCTCGTTCGGCACAGACCTTCTTGACGATGAACTCCCGCACGTACAGGCTCGATGCCCAGTCGAGCCCGGGCTCGCAGCGCCGTTCCTCCTCGACCGCGCTGATGACCGCTGGATGACTGTGCTCGCAGACCTGCACCCGCACGTCGAAGCTGCGCGGTGCGTTGGGGAGGGCAGGGCCAGGCGTCACCAGGTACTGAACGCGGATCGGGAAGCTCGTCTGCGCGGCTGCGGTCCCTAGGTTCAGATCACCCACCCCGGTCATCGCTCCTGCGGGTTCGTGAATCCAGGTGTCGAGCACGGAGAGCCCGGCGTCGTCCCTCGGACCGATGGGGGTGTCGTCGCAGGGCGCGTCTCGAAGCTGCGCGCTGATCGTCCCGAGCGCGTCGAGGCTCGAGCTTTGGAACTGCGCTCGGCGATTCGAAAGGCCGACCCCGGCGAGCACCTGGAAGATCGAGGCGCTTCCGACTCCGAGCACCGCCACCGCGACCATCGCTTCGATGAGCGTGACGCCGAGCTGGCTCTTTTGCTTGTTCGACTTGTTCATGGCGCTCACTCCTGATCCATGTCGCAGGCGCCGACGGATGAGTTCCCGGACCGGCAGATGACTCCGGACGACAGGATCCGAAAGCCGTAGTTCTCGAGGGGCTCGGCTTGGTCCTCCACCGAGAGAAACACCTCGGTGGGACGCCCATCGGCGCCCACGAGTCGGCCGGAAGGAGTGAAGCTGAACACCGCGCGGGTGGTACGGGCGTGGAAGCGAGCTCGCTTGGCCGAGTCGCGGTCGAGCGTGAAGTTCTCGCAGAAGACCCGTGCGCTCCCATCCTCTTCGATGACGAGCGCGGTCGGCACGTTGTATTCGCCGTTGGCGAGGTCTACCTGGATGAAGAGCCCAGTGCCGTTCACCTTGCATGAACCGTCGGCGGCCAGGCGCTCGGAGGCGAAGCGACTCCCGGTCGCGACGGCGAGGCCTCGCGTGTGTTCGATGCGGCTCTTGAGCAGCATGCCGGCGTTGTGGATGCTCGCGCGGCTCGAACTTCGAGCGAAGGAGCTCGCGGCCAGCGAGGTCAGGAGGCCGAGGATGGCGATCACGATCATCAGTTCGACGAGTGTGAAGCCGCGTTGGTCGGGGGTGTGTTGCGTTCGCATGCTGCTGACATGAGCAGGGCCCGTGCCAACCGCCGGCCGCTCGAAGACCCGGCTCGTTGCGCAAACTGCTTCCGGAAAGCCGCAAAAGATTTCGTATAAGAGCCTGTTTTGCCTGCGATTATTACACACTGCGGTAAGAGAAGGCCCAGGTGTATTCGGGGGACGCGGGCCAGGGCCCCCAAACCCAGAAGAGTGGGGGGGCCGTGGAGGCGCCCCCCCAAAAAACCCCCCCCCCCCGCCGAACAGTGGGTGTTCGA
>WYAZ01000019.1 GCA_011526105.1 Deltaproteobacteria bacterium
AAGCCGTTCAAGTGGACGAAGACTGCCGACGAGATCCTCGAGAAGATGCGCCGGTTCGGAATCCGCACGCAGCAGGTGCACGGTGGGTGAGCTGACTTTTGATAGGAATCACCGATCCAGGGGACTACGTCGGCTCGGTGACCTTGGTGCAGGGTGTCTCGCTCTACGGTGGTTATGCGGCGGGTTCGGGCTGGAGCCGAGGTGCGAACAATACGACCACGATCCTCGGGAACACCGATGTTCCGGTGATCACCGCGAGCGGTATTACGAACGCGTTTCTCGGGGTCGATGTGGACCGGCTGGAGCTCGTGGCCGCGAACGCCTCGCAGCCTGGTGCCAACTCGACGGGTGTGTACATCGCGAACTCGAACAGCGCGCTGACGGTGAAGAACAACATCATCCGCGTGGGGAATGGTGCGGCGGGTACGGCGGGTACCGCGGGTGCCAACGGCTTGGCCGGCAGCAATGGAATCGCTGGCACGGCAGGCCAAGACGGTAACTGCAACAACCCGGCCCTGGGCGTCGGCGGTGCGGGCGGGACAGGCAACGCGCAGTGCCTGCAACCCGGCGGACGTGGCGGCAACGGCGGCTGCGACAGCGCGTCCGGCGTGAGCGGTGGGACCGGCACGGGACCGGGAGGCGCGGGCGGCGGCCCAGGTCTGGGCGCTACCTGTTGCAACGCAGATGGGTGCCGGTGCAGCTGTTCGCGGGCTGTCGGTCAGGTCGGCAGCCCCGGCAGCCCCGGCGATCCGGGCAACCCGGGTGGCCCAGGTCTCGCAGGCAGCGGCGCCGGCTTCGTCGCCGGGGGCGTGTGGCAGGGTGGCTCCGGCGGTGCGGGTATAGCGGGCACGCACGGCGGCGGAGGCGGAGGCGGCGGAGGCGGCGGTGGTGGTGAGGACCGCTGCCGTACCGACGTCTTCCTCGGCTGCGCGAATTTCGGAGTCGACTGCAACAGCGACAGAGGTGGCGGTGGCGGCGGTGGCGGTGCGGGGGGCTGCGGCGGCACTAACGGCAACGGCGGAGGCGGTGGCGGTGGGAGCTTCGGCATCTTCGTGGTCGGGGGCTCGACCGCAGTCGTGCGAAACAACACGATCACGGCGGGCAACGGCGGACGCGGCGGCAACGGCGGCAACGGCGGGCAACGCGGCGGCGCAGGCGCCGGATTCCCAGGAGGAGACGGCGATGACGACTCTGGAAAGGGCGGCGACGGCGGCAACGGTGGTGTGGGCGGCGACGGCGGCCCCGGCGGGGGCGGCGGCGGCGGCGTGTCGTACTGTATTTACCGTTCGGCGAGCACGCCGAGCCTCACCGGCAACACCTGCACGCAGGGCGCAGGCGGCGCCGGCGGAAGCGGGGGCATCTATCCAACCTCTGGTAACCCGGGGATCAACGGCGCGACCGGCGCGTCGGGGAATACTTTTTAGGACAACCTTCGAGGCCCGCCGTTGTGTTCACACGGCCCGCGGATTTCGCGGCGCCGTGAGGAGGCGATGAACATGATCGAGTTCTTTCAGGCGGGTGGTTTCTCCATGTGGTTCATTCTGGCCCTTGGGCTGGTGACGTGTGTGAGCGGGGTGCTCTACGCAAAGGCGCGGACACGACCTGCGCTGGTGCGACTCGCGCTGTTTTCGGTGGCGACGTTCTTTGCCGCGGTCGCGGGCCTCGCCTCGGACCTGGCCACGGTGTTCATGAAGGTGCCCGCGCACCCCGAGTGGTCGAAGAGCCCGGACCTGCACCTCATCGTGATGACCGGCATCGGCGAGTCCTTGACGCCGGTGGTGCTCGGCTCGGCGCTGCTCATGATCGCCTGGACCATCGCGGCCGCCGGCCACTTCGAGTTCGGGGGACGCTCGACTGGACCCGAACCCGTACCTACTGGAAATCGCTAGGTAAATTCGGGGCCACTCGTCTGGCACCGAGTTCGGGGGACGCTCGACTGGACCCGAACCACAGAAGTGCCCGAAGTCTTTGAGGGGTGCGAGCTCGCCGGAGTGGCCCCGATCTCAGCTCAGGTTCGGGTTCAGTCGAGCGTCCCCCGAACTCACCCCGTAGCGGTGCTTCATCTCCAGCACCCGCGCCGAGGCCTCGAGCAAGCGCGAGCGCGGCAGGGTGCCATCCTCGACCGCATGAACGAGGGCCTCCTTCGCGCGAACCTGAAGCTCATGGGTATGGCAGATCAGGAGTTGATCGCAGCCCGAGCGCACCGCACGCACCACCGAATCTTCGATGCCGTAGTGGTCGGCCACCGCCTTCATCTCGAGATCATCACTCACGATCACCCCGCGATAGCCGAGCCGGTCGCGCAGAAGCGGCGCGATGATCTTCTCCGACAGCGTCGCCGGGTGCTCCGCATCGAGCGCGGGAAAAAGCACGTGCGCGGTCATGATCGACGCGACCTCCGCTTCCACCGCGGCGCGAAACGGCACCAGCTCCACCGCGAGCAAACGCTCGAGGTCGTGGTCGAGCCGCGGGAGCACGTGGTGCGAGTCTTGCGACGTATCTCCGTGGCCCGGAAAATGTTTGCCACAAGCCGCCACCCCATGCGCCTGCATCGCTCGGATGAATCGCGCCCCGAGTTCGGCGACAACCTCGGGGTCTCGCGAAAAGGAGCGATCTCCAATGACCGGGTTGGCCGGGTTCGTGTCCACGTCGAGCACCGGCGCGTAGTCTTGCGTGAAACCAAGCAGGCGCAGCGCACGGGCGAGCTCCGCCGCCGCCTGTTCCACGAGTCGGCCGCCCTCGGCCTGCGCCAGCACACGCATGGGCGGGAACTCCGGAAACGGCGCCCTTAAGCGCTGCACTCGACCACCCTCTTGGTCGACCGTCATCCATAGTGGCTCCGACCGAGAATAGCTGTGCAACTCGCGCACGAGCGCGCCCGTCTCCTCGAGCGTCCCGAGATTGCGCGTGAACAGGATGATGCCGCCCAGCCCCCCGCTTTCGAGCAGGTGTCGGGTCTCCTCTGGCACCGTCAGCCCGTCGAACCCGCCGATGATGATGCGGCCGGCCGCGGATTCGAGCTCGCTTTGTCCTGTCACTTCCCCTGAATGGCAGCTTCCTAGCGGTCGTTCAAGGCCCTACAGCACATACATGGCCGCCTCGGAATGAGGGTGTTATCGTCCTATGCGTCGGAACCTCCGCCCTCATGAGCAGCAATAGAACCTACAGAGCCCTCCCAAGGGGCGCTTTGGTCCTCGCGGGAGCCGTCGCACTCGCGGCCTCGAGCACCACATGGGCTGCGCCCACGAAGGGAGCCCCGGCCGAGCAGAAAATCAACGAGCTCCTCCGAGAGATCCTCGCTGCACCGGAGCTCGAGGACGCCGCCGTGGGTGTCCACATCCGTGACGTGCAAACCGGTAAGACGCTCTTTCAGAGAAACGGCACTCGGCTCATGAACCCCGCCTCCAACGTGAAGCTGGTGACGACCGCCGCTGCCCTCGCGAAGCTGGGACCATCTTACCGCTTCAGCACCATCGCTTATCGCGACCCCGACCTGCGTGGAGGCACGCTGAACGGCAACCTCTACGTGAAGGGACGCGGAGATCCCACCCTGACCAACGAGACCCTCTTCGGCCTCGTCAACGAGATCGCGCTCAAGGGCATCGACCGCATTCAAGGGGATGTGATCGTCGATGACTCCTTCTTCGACAACATCTACGAGGGACCGGGCTGGGAGCAGGAGCGCTCCGATCAATCCTACGCCGCCCCCATGGGCGCACTCTCCGTCAACTTCGGTACTTTCTCGGTCCGCGTCGTCCCCGGCGACGGCGGTTATGGCGCGGCCAAGGTCATGGTCTGGCCGAACATCCCCATGTTTGAGGTGAGCTCAGACGTCGTCACGCGCGGCCGCGGGACCCCGAGGCGACTCTTCGTCGGCACCACCCAAGAAGGCGACAAAGTGAAGGTCACGGTTCGCGGTTTCATCGCCTCCGATGATCACCTGGGCGCCAACATCTACAAGCGTGTGTATGAGCCCACCGTATACGCCGGCCAAGTCATCTACGCGCTGCTCGAGATGCGGGGCGTGAAGATCAAGGGCAAGGTCAAGGTGGGGCGCGTCGGTCGTGGTGCGCTACCCATCGCCTACCTCGCTTCCGAGCCGCTGGCGGAGATCATCAGCACCCTCAACAAGTACTCGAACAACTTCATCGCCGAGCAGATCTTGAAGACACTCGGCGCTGAGCTCGGTGATGGTCCGGGGAGCTGGGCCAGCGGCTGCCGGGTCATCGGCGGCTTCCTCGAAGAGATCGGCATTACCAAGGGCAGCTACGTCATGGGCAACGGCTCGGGCCTCAACGACATCAATCGTTTCACGCCCGAGCAGATCACGATGATCCTCGAGGCCATGCACAAGCGCTTCGACGTGCGTCCCGAGTTCGAGGCCAGCCTCGCGGTCGCCGGCAAGTCCGGCACCATCAACTCACGCTTCTCCAACACACCGGCCGAGTCGAGACTGCGCGCGAAGACCGGCACGCTGACCGGAGTGAGTGCGCTGTCGGGCTTCGTGGTCACCCGTGAAGACCGGTTGCTCGCGTTCTCGGTGATGATGAACGGCTACCAAGGTCGCGCCCGGGCGATGTGGACGGTGCAGGAACGCATCGGCAACGCGCTCGCCGAACTCCAGGGCGCGAACGTCATCGCTCAGCCCGCGGGAATTGATCAATGGCCAAACCGCCCCGCGTCTCCAAAAAACCCCAAGTAGATCAAGGGGCGGAGGCCACCTGGCGAAATCGAACCACGATCAAGGGAGTGGTGCCGCCCGGGCGTAGGCTCTCGGACGCGCCTCGTGAACGGGTCTGGCACGCATCCGGCGTGGACGGCATCACGCCTCCAGGCACGATGGAGGTCGAGCCCAAGAAGCGGGCCAAGCGACCCGCTGGCGCCTCACGAAAGAAGGTGAAGCTCACTGAGAAGTCCACTGCGTCGAGCTCGCCGTTGCCCCTTCAGGACCTGCTCGACCGACTCGCCGCTCATGTCCGCGAGAACCTCGAGCCCAACGACGAGCTCATCGGCGACATCGCGCGCGACATGCTGCAGACCCATGCGCCGTTCGAGATCATCGTCGGCTTCACCGTGCTTTCGGCCCTGATCGGAACCGACGAGACCGAACGCCAAAAGCACCATGTCACGCTCGAGCGAGGCGCCAAGGCATTCTACAACCTCGCCCGCCGACTCGACCCGAAGGTACGGGCCCCGCGCGGCCTCGTTCCGCAGACGCTCGACCCTCTCTTCTTCGACCTCCCCGACCTCGCCTATCAACTTCCAGAGCCCTTCGTGGTGCGGGCCTTTGGCAGCCTGCTCGATTTTTTGCAGACCGACCCCGAACACGACCGTGCGCTCATCGCCCTCGTGTATGAGCTTCGGAACGAGCACATCGTCGGCCGCAAGTACGGCGACCAGCCCCTGGAACGGATGTTCCCGTGGACCGAACCCGAGTGGGCCCCCGACATCGATTGAAACCGCTCTTCACGAGCGGCGTACTGAAAGCTACGGACCCCCTATGAGCTTCCTCCACTTCATCTTCCTCCCGCTCATCGCCGCCACCCCCGACACACCGGACGCGCTCACGGACTATGCCGAGGTCCTCCGCACCCACGTCAAAGACGGGCTCGTCGACTACAAGGGCATCGAGAAGAAGAGCAAGGCCTCGCTGGATCGTTTTCTCGTCGCGGTGGCGGAGGCCAAGCTTCCCGAAGGCCGTGACGAGCGCATCGCGTTCTACATCGACGCTTACAACGCCCTCGTTCTCGGCGCGGTGCTCCGCGAAGGTCGGCCTCGCTCCGTGCTCGACGTGAAGGGGTTCTTTGACACGAAGAAGCACGTGGTCGCGGGCAAGACGGTGACCCTCGACGAGCTCGAGAAGAAGATCTTGAACCCCCTAGCCAAGGATCCGCGTACCCACATGGTCTTGGTCTGTGGGGCGGTGGGCTGCCCCATCCTCGAGCCGAAGCCGTACCAGGGCACCGCGCTCTCGACGCGCATGGACGCCGCCACCCGGCGATACCTCGCGTCGAGACACGGCGCCGTCGTGCAGGACGGTCAGGTCGCCCTGTCGCGCATCTTTGACTGGTACAAAGCGGACTTCGGTGGTGAGGCCGGCGCGCTCGCGTTCGTGCGGCGCCACCTGAAAGACGCGGACGCAAAACGCTTGGGCGCCGAACCCAAGGTCTCGTACCTCGAATACAACTGGACGCTGAATCAGCAATAGAGCTCATCTCAAAACCCCCGACCGAGCGAGACGGCCAAGACGCGAGGCCCGCAAAGCGGGCCGACGAATGCGCTATCCTGCGATAACGCGAGGAGGCCCAACACGGCGGGCCGACGCGGATCGGCCGAATTCGCGACCGAGGGGGTTTTGAGATGAGCTCCATACCCAGGCCCCGAACCCCATCTCGCGTGTTATAGCGCAGGGATGCGAACGCTCTCTCTTTTCTCGGCCGCGCTGCTCTTCGCCCTGCCCTCGCTCGCACGCGCGCAGTCGCTCGACTCAGATGTCACCGATCTCACCCTCGAGCTCTTCGTGGAGGGACTCTTTGGTCCCACCGCGATGGAGTTCCTCCCCGACGGTCGCCTCGTCATCGTAGAGCAACCGGGCACCATCAAGGTCCGGCCCGCGGGCGGTGGTGCGCTCATCGACGCCGGGCAGATCGCCGTGGAAGCGGGCGGGGAGCAAGGGCTGCTCGGGCTCGCGGTCGACCCGCTCTTCGCGAGCTCCAACCGGTTGTACTTCTACTACTCGAAGGCCGGGACCGCGGACGACGACCGTCACCGCGTCGGCTACGCGACCATCCACCCACAGACCAGCATCGTCGACACCGCAAACATGGTGGAGATCGTGTCCGGACTCTGGGGGCCCGCCAACCACAACGGCGGCGGCATCCACTTCGGTCCCGATGGGCATCTGTACATCGGCGTGGGTGACACCGGCTGCAACTGCAATTGCGCCCCGGGTTCCGGAAGCAACTACTTGCCCACCTGCCTCACGAACAAGGCGGGAAAGATCCTGCGCGTGGACCGTGAAGGTGTAGCCCCCGAATCCAACCCACTCACGCAGGAGTCCACAGTCGCCTCGTGTGCGACCGGACCGAGACCTTGCTCCGCCATCCGCACGCCGCCCAACGACGACGATCAACGACCGCCCGAAGTGAGCATCTACAACTGGGGCTTTCGAAACCCTTGGCGCTTCAGCTTCGATCGCGCCACCGGCTACTTGTGGATTGGCGACGTGGGCGAGGTGACCTTCGAGGAGATCACGGTCTCCACTGGGCCCGCGCAGCATCACGGCTGGCCGTACCGCGAAGGCGGAGGCGCCGAAGGCGGCCTGCCGATCATCTCGTGTGCGAGCTCCACGCGCCTCTCCGGAAACTGCAAGGAGCCCGCCTTTGCCTACCCGCATGACGAGGCGCCGGCCGCGGGCGCGGGCAGCGTCACCGGCGGCGTCTTCACTCACCACTGCTCTTGGCCGGAGGCGTACCGAGGCCTCTACTGGTTTGGCGACTACAACAAGTCGAGGGTCTGGACGCTGACGCCCAACGCGGCGCGCGACGGCGTGGTCAGCGGGTCGAGACGCACCATCGTGCTCTCGGTCGGCGCCACGCACTTCACCACCGGACCGGACGGCGCCTTGTACGTGGGAGAGGTCGCCGGAGGCGCGGTCTGGCGCGTCGCACCGACCAACCCGGTCAACTGCGTGGAGCCCGATGGAGGCTCGGGCTTTGATCTCGGGATCGGCCCTCGCACCGACGCCGGAGCTCAGGATGGTGGCACCGAGCCCGCGGACGAGGAAGGGTGCTCCTGTCGAGGTACGCGGCCCGAAGACGCACCGCACGAACTCACGGGACTTCTGCTCGGCGCGCTTGCGCTCATCGGTCTTCGTCTTCAAAGAAAGGGGGCGCGCTCATGAGTACACGAACGTCCAGTCTGATCCTCTACCATCATCCCTTCTCGCGAGCGGCCACGGTGCTGTGGATGCTCGAGGAGATTGGCCAGCCGTACGAGCTTCGCTTCGTGGATCTGCGCGCCGGGGAACAACGCCATCCGGAGTTTCGCAAACTCAACCCGATGGGAAAGATCCCGCTCCTCCTCGACGGTGACACGATCATCACCGAGGTCGCGGCCATCGGTCTGTATCTGGCCGACCGGTACGCGCTCGGGACCCTGGCCCCACGACCGGACGAAGCCGCACGCGGCCCGTACTTCCGCTGGAGCATGTTTCCGTCCGCGGTCATCGAGCCCGCCGCGATGGCCAAGGCCTCCAGTTGGGAGTACCGCGTGGGTCAGGCGGGCTTTGGGGACTTCGAGTCCATGTCGAACAGCATCGAGGTCGCGCTCGAGGGCGGTCCCTGGCTGCTGGGGGACCGCTTCAGCATGGCGGACGTCATCTTTGGATCTACGGTCCGCTACCTTCAGCGGTTCAAGATGCTCGAAGCTACCCCGGTGACGACGAGCTACGTGGAGCGACTCTCGGCCCGCCCCGCTTCGCTCGCCGCCGATGCGAAGAACAAGGAGATCATCGATGCGCATGGGCTCGCGAGCTAGAAGCTCGCGTTTGGCGGCTCAGGCGACCCTGGTCTCGCTCGCGCTCGTGAGCACGGCCTGCACCAAGGCCTCGAGCACTCCCGACCGCGGCCTTCGACCCACCGAGTCCGCGGCGGCCTTCAGCGAGCAGTTCCCGTACACGGAGCTCGGTCAGGCCGCGAATGGGTGCAAGGCAGATCACGATTGCATCGCGGTGCGCGTCGGGGGCGCGTGCTGGCCAGTTCTCGGGACGACGCTTCAGTCTCCCCTGGCCGATCAGTACAAGGCGTGGACCTCCGCGGGTCTGGGCAAGCCTTCGGGCTCGCCGGACGCGCTCGGCGAGGTTCCCGCCGACGACTTCAGTCGCGTCTGCGGGATCGACTGGGCGAAGGTGGTCTGCAAGTCCGAGCGCTGCGAGCTCGAGCCTTCCGATTGCGAGTGGGAGGGCATGACGCAGCTTCAGTGCGAAGAGCGAGGTGGACGCTGGGGCGGCTGCGCCCGAGGTCGAGGTCGCAACCCTGGTTGCAACACCCCTACGAAAGACGCCGGAAGGACGTGCAAGGACAGCGGCGAGTGCGAAGGGGCTTGTGTCAAAGGCTTCTGCACGGCCTACATGAACTATCGTGGTTGCGGAGGCCTAGTGGACGGCAAGACGATCTGCGTCGATTGACCCAACCCCATCAAGGAACGACCGTGTCGAGCGACTCCTGGATCCGATCCACGGGGATGGGCCTCGCGAGCAGGTAACGCAAGGCGGTAGTACACGTGGTCCATCGTGCTGCTCTCGTCCTGCACGCGCCGTGAGATTCGCGTTGCTGCTGAGGCCCCGGAGTTCAGCCTCCGCCTCCGCCTCCGCCCGCGCTCGAAGTTCCGCTTGCGACCGCGCTTGCGCCCGCACCCGAGCTGCCGTCCGCACTCGAGGCGCCGTCGGTCGAGCTCCTGGCTGCCTCGGCGGCGGCCGGAAGGCGTCTATGGCGATCGTCCTCCACCACCTCGAACCCAGCACCCTGCGCGCCCGCGGCCGAGCCGCCGGCCGGTTCGGCCGCAGAAGAAACCGGCGCCTTGTTCGCCGCAGGCGTTACGAAGGCGTCCGCAGCGAAGACCGCAGCGACACCCGCGCCACCAGCGCCACCCTTCGCGCTTCCTGCCGAGCCGGCTTTTGCAGCGGCCTTCGAACTAGGCAAGCGAGCCTTGAGTGCCATCGCATCGGTACCTAGCGCCCGACCCGCGATTTCGTCCTCGGTTCTCTCTTTGTTGGTTCCCAGGAGCCAAGCTGCGCTCACGACCTTGTCTTTGATCTCCATGATGGCCACTGCACGAGCAACATGTGTTCCAGTGCGGAGCCTCAAGCCCAAGTGCCCTTTCCGGCCGGGAATTGAGTGCCTCAGGCGCCACAGCTGGCGGCCAACACGCCATCGACCGGCCTCCAAGAAACGTGCGCGCGATGCTGCGGGAAGCTCATCCGTCGTGGGCGGGAGGTTCGAGCTTTGCTCGAGCGACGGCTCTGATTGCCATCGAGCGCAGCACTGGCGCCCGGAGGCGTCGGGCGCGGAGCCTTAATCCAGAGAAAACTGAGTCCTTGCTTCGGCATGGGGATTGCGACCCGACCCGTCAACCGGGACAGCCGGAAACAAGGAGACAGCATGAACAGTCCAATCCGAGGAGCCGGAAGTCACTACGTCGGCAGCAACATCAACGGGGCTCGAGGCGAAGCCGGGTCAGTGAGCCCGCCTCCCGCTGAGTCTGCGCGCGAAAAGGAAATGCTGAAGCTCAGAAACGCGCTCGATACCGCGCTTGGCGCGCTGGGCGACTCCGGGCCGCTCCAACGTCTGGAGGCTAAGGAGGAGCAGGGCACCGCCAGCCCAGCGGAGAAGGCCGCGATTGGGATCGGGGGCACGATCCAGAAGATCACGGACTGGTTCAACAAACTCCGCGCCGACATGCCGAAGATGTAGGGCGCGCGAGGGGCACGCCATCCTGCTCTCAGCAATTGCACGGCAGCTTTGGCAGGAATTCGTCCTCTTCGCAGTCCGCGGCGTCGAGGTCTTGAAGGCACTGGTCGAGCTCGCTGTCGCTGCAGGCCGACCTTTTCTCTGGATTGCTTCCGTCTCTCTGCATGGCTTCGGCTTCGACCGTGGCCACACACTGGCTAGGGCCGCTGGGGAATGCGCTCGCGAAAGCCGATGGGGAGCACGCCTCCGCCTTGGCGCACAGCGCAGGTATCGTGCGGTCGACGACCTCCTCGGGGGTCGGCTGGTCCGAGCAAGAGGCCACGAACGCGCACGAGAGAATGGACAGAAGGACCGCCGAGCGGGAGTAGAGTCTGGCGCGCATATCAATGACTCTATGCCGCCCATCATCTGTTCTGCCCTTAATTCGAGAGGTGTCCGATCGAAACGGGAGCGATATCGACATCATCTCGCCTCGGCACGTCATGCGCAGACTCCGCGACCATTAAGTGTCGAACGATCTCTGACGACACGCGCATCCCTCCCGGCGCTCCGCCGATAAGTCTCTCGAGTCCGCCGTCTCATCGGTGGCGTGGAGGTTCTCATGACTGTATCGAGCGTTCGTCAGACCGGCCGAAGCACTTGCTGCGATGGGCGTGTGAGCGAACGAGATCTCTCAGGGGTCCCGAGGAATGCTTTGGAGTCACCATCCCAGCCCGGTCTGATTCGAGGTCTGGCGAACGACAGATTCAGCGACGGATTCACGCGATCGGCTCAGAAGCCAAACATCACCGCCATGGTCCCGATCGGGACCCCGCTTTACCGAGGCATTAAAGTTGACATGAGTGACGAGCAGATCGTCGCTCTTCTCACCCAGCCGAGCCTCGTTCTTGCGGCCGGCGCCGCGCGCTCGGGCAGCGATCACGTCGCGCCCGTTCGTGAAGCCGCTCACGGCCTGCTCGAGCAACCTGGGGCGCTCTCTCGAGAGCTTGGGAAACACATCAACGGCCTCATGGCCGGCAAGAGCTACTGGGTCTCGACGAGCAGCGACAAGGATGTGGCGATCTACTTCGCCAAGGGGAGCGACCAGCGCAGTCTGGTCGTCAGCTTCGCGGCGCCGAGGGCCTCGGTCGACGTAAACCGCGCCGCCCAAACTCTTGGCCTCGCGCCTACCGGGCAGCCGCTCCGTCCGGGCGAGAGTGAAGTCGTGGTGCCCGGAGGCATCTCTCCGGAGCAGATCACCGAGATCACTGAGTACAGCTATCGCATGCTCGAGGTCGCCCGCAACTTCACAGTTCCCATCGCCTTCCCCTTGCAGCGGTGGGTGCGCACCGCCGACGGCGTGCGTCACGAGCTCTGCGACCCAGAAGAGACCATTAGATACCCGAATCCTCCGTGACCGATCGCCTCGCCCACGAGGACTCGAAGCGACCTCGGACTCGGGGGCAAGAGCCACCCGGCGTTCGGCCGGCCTTCACCTCGCCTCGAACTGGAACTCGTCAATGCCTCGTGGCGAGCGCGACACGGGCTTCGGCGCTCTCCGCGCGAGCGATCAGGTACTGCGCAAGCTTCCGGGAGATCGGGTGGCCCATGCGGCGCTCAATGTCGAGGTAGATGGGCGAGGTGTTGCACTCGAGCACTGTGTGTCGGTCGCCGTCGCGGAGGATGTCGATTCCGGTATAGACCAGCGCGCTGGCTTCCGCGGCGAGCAGCGCAATGCTCCGACCGGCCTCCGACAGACCGGCTTCCTCGTAGCTGGCGTTCGTGTGGTAGTTTGGATCCGTTCGATAATCGAGAGCGTCGCTCCGGATGACGACCGCGCTGACAATCTCGCCGCCGACGATGGTGACGCGCAGGTGTTGTCCGTAGGCACGTTCTTGCACCACGATCGGCGCACCTCGAATCGACTCGAGGCTCGCGCGCACGTCCTCGTCGTCGAAGTCACGGGTCGTGGCACCGCCCGCGATCGGCTTCACGATACACGGCCCGACCTCGTTACGAAACGCGACCGCGGCCTCAGGTGACGAGGTGTACAGGGTGCGTGGCACCGGAACGCCGGCACGACGCATGCGTTCGAGCTGGTAGGGCTTTGGTATGAAGTGCATCCCGCTGCGCGGAGAGTTGATGATCGGTATGCCGAGATCCTCGAGCTCCAGGAGCCACGACAGGGTGAGCATCAACCGCTCTCGCACCTGGACCTGAAGTTCGTGTAGGCCTTCGTGGCTGATCGCCTGGACTCGGTCGCCCCTGGGCGTCGGCACGAACGAGTAGGGGAGCTGCTTGACCCACCAAGCACCGACGTCATCGAAGGCATGCTCGTCGACGAACAGGTCTCCGTCGAGGAGGGCCACGCCTCCGCCGAGCTCGATGGCGCTCGGCGGAAGCTGCACGACCGAGGCACCTTCGGAGGAAATGGCCTCGGCGACCGCCTGCACCTGCACGTCGCTGGGGTCGCCGAGGATTCCTATGCGCATGGCTCGACTCTAGGTTGGACCCGGACGGGGGCCTAGCGCTTTTCTCCAGCCGTCTTGGTGGTGACCCGTCCGAAGGTGGGACCCGAGACGGGGCCGGCACCATCTTCGACGCCGCCAGCCGGCAAGGTGGTGACACCGCCGGTACCGCCCGGAGCACAGCCTCCGGCCTCTTCCGCGCCGCCCGCGGGCAGGGTGGTGACGTCGCCGGTTCCGCCCGGAGCACAGCCGCCGGCCTCCTCCGCCCCGCCTGCGGGCAGGGTGGTGACGGGGCCGGTTCCCGGTGGCGGGCCCGACGCGCCGTCCTCTTCGCCCGCCGGACCGGCGGTGGTGATGCGCGTCGGCGCGAGAGGCAGGTCGTTCCGGTCGAAGAAGCTGTCGGACTCCCTGCGAGCACCTGCTGTGAATCCGTCCTCGTATTTGTTGTCGACCAGCTTTCGAATCAGCTTTTCCTCGGACCGCGATACCCGGCCGTCCTTTTCCGCTTCCTGGGCGATCTTCTGGAACTCCGGTTTGCTCACTCTCCCGTTGGAGAGGGCGCTCTTGATGGCTTGGCGAACACTTGCTGCACTCATGAAATACTCCTTTTGACCTATTGGGTCGTTGAACTCGCGATACTTATCGGTTCATCGTTGCGGCCGGTGTGTGATGTTGTGTGACACGGTCGAACTTTTAATAGTTTGTCGATCTTTGAAGTGTGAGTGTCCGCTGTCCCGACGTGCACGGAGACCAACTGCGCGCTGCCGTTTCGAAGGGGCTTTCGATCTCGCGCGGAGAACGCGCGCACGTGCTCGGGCCTCAGCGCCGTGGAAGGCGAGGCGAGAAGCAACCGGCGTTGCGCATGTTCCTTCGATCCGGACAGAGCGAGCGCGCGTCGAGGTGCGACCGACTGCGATCCGGGTAGGGGGATGATGTCATTCGAAGAGCCTCGCGGCTCGAGCCTGGTCTCAAGGGCCGACGGCGGCGTCTCGGAGCTTGGCGTCGCACCGAGGGACGTGGTGGCGGTTCAGAGCCGATTATCGACCGGCATACGTCCACGAAGCATAGAGCTCATCTCAAAACCCCCTCGGTCGCGAATTCGGCCGATCCGCGTCGGCCCGCCGTGTTGGGCCTCCTCGCGTTATCGCAGGATAGCGCATTCGTCGGCCCGCCTTGCGGGCCTCGCGTCTTGGCCGTCTCGCTCGGTCGGGGGTTTTGAGATGAACTCCAGGCGCGACCGTGGTGTCCGCCAGCGTCTTTATCCGCTGCTTCCGCGACCGTTGCCTCCACACGCTGCTTAAAGGCGCCGTCCGACTCACCTGGATTCTTCTCGATGATCGAGCTCTGGGCCAAGCCGTCTCGGGTGCGCCCGATATCTACGCGGGCGTAGACTCCGGTGCCTTGGGGCCGGTCGATCGCCCTGTTCCCATGGTGTCGTCTCCTCGTTTCGTCGGGCGCCCCGCGTGGAGCCCCGGCACTGCTCGAAGTGCGTGACGTGGATATCGGCTCTCCGCGAAGCTTGTTGTCTTAACTCTAACTCATCGACCGTCGGAGATGAGTATGCTTCCGTAATTAATATTTGTCGTTCTGACGGGTGTGCTCTCAGGAGCCAGCTATGGCGCCTGAGAGCACATAGTCGCTCGAGGCCAGATGCTTCTGCTCACCTGTCGAAAGTCTTTCTGGGCGCTGGGTTGATGGACCCACAAGCCAGCACCGGTCGGCCACTGGTCGCGGTCGTCCGTGCCCGACACCGCGCGGGCTCGGAGATCTAAGGCGCCCTGCCACGCCACGCGCGACGAATCTCGGCCAGACACCACGCCGGATTCGAGTCCCATCGCTCAATCAGCGCGTTCCGGAGTTCGGCGTTGCCTTCCCAGAGTTGACCGAAGGGCGCCGCGTAGCGGTTGATCCACGCCAGGATCTTTTGCTCCCCCTCGCCATCCACGGCGGAGGAGATCTCTGCGAGCCGCCACTGGATGGCGTTTCGTATTTCCAGCGGGCTCTGGCCCGCTTTGGCCGGAGGCCCGCCTACGCTCGGAGCGGAGCCCACGCCCGTCGGCCGCTTCACTTTCTTTACACCCACGCCGTCCATTGTCGCAGAGTTGCACTCCTTTTGCGCTCAGCCGAGCGTCGCGGCCACGATCTTGGCCACCAGCTCGACTTCCTGAGCGACCTGCCGCTTCGTTCGATCTCGAGTCACCAACAGGAGCACCGCGGGCGAGCCCTCGACCTTTGGATGCGGACGCGGTTCCGAGACGAGCAGCTCAGCACCAAGCCGCCGCGCGTAAAAGCCGGCGTGGTGAGGGTGCACGGCCATCAAGCCGAGGTCCGAACCGTCTCGCCGACGCAGGACCTCCATCGCGAGATCGACGAGCGTCATCGTCGCTTGGGTCTGTAGCTTGTCGGCGGTGTCCGGATTTGTCGCGAAGGCGCCTACCTCGAGCAGCGGCCGTCCCTGTTCTCGCAGCTTCTTCACCTCTGCCGGAAAGACCTGCTCGAGGGGCAGAACACCTTCGTCTTTGATGATCGACAGCGTCGAGACGATCTTGCCGTCTTTCACCGCGACCAGAGGGATGGCGCCTTCCGTCCAAGTATAGAGCTCGCCGGGTGGCAAGAATCCGGCGGCGCGATAGCGGAGCTCGACCAGGCGACGGGCGTCCTCGACCTGAGCCGGACTCGGGGGGTACGGCAGCTCCATCCCAAGGTCGTAGATCGCCAAGTTCGCTTGCATCACACCGTGTGCGGTGTGGGCCGAGCGCATCTCGGCACCACGGCCCTGCATCTGCTTTCGCACCTGTTTCGCGAGCAGGTCTTCCGTCTTCTCGAGGGCCTGCTTGGCCTGGATCATGACTCGGAGGATGGGGATCGTTCGCTCGAGCGTGGATCGATCCGGCGTGCCCACTGCCGGTCCTCGGCCACCGTGCTCTGCCGCGAGCCAGCGCCTCCAACCCTGCTCCAGTCGAAGCACGACCTGCTCGAGACGGCTCGCATTCATCCTGCCCGTGGCCTTCTCCCCGAGCTCGGGTCCAAGCAGCGCCTCCAAAGTGGGCGGGGGGCTCTCCGAAGCGTCTGGGTCTCGCGCGGGGGGCAGGTTGGAGGGCAACTTCATCTGCGCTCACGGAGTGCACTGGTCGTGCCCGACGCCCCGGCTCGCGAGATCCAATCGACTTCGTGCCACGAGGTGGAAGATTCGTTGAAAGGAGCGACACAACTGAGTTCCCCGAGCACCAACTCAGCCTCACCTTCGACGACCGGTTCTCGCGCGAGCCCGATGCGCAGGTGGCTGCTCGGGCCGAAATCTGCGATGGTTCCCGACCAGGCGGATGATTTAAGGTGAGCGACGAAGCGGGCGAGTTGAAGTTCCCCGACGGCTGGGTGCACCTCGCGGGGTGTGTGCTGCTGGCCATCCTGTCGGACGCGTGCTCTGCGACCGAAGCACATGTCTCAGGAGTCATGGTGCCCGACGAGGCTCGGAGCGCGGTCGTCGCGGTCCGCTATTCGGACGCAACCACGGTGTCCGCGCACGCAGACGCCTACGCGCCTCTCCGTGCCCTCGCTCATCCAGGCGCCACGGGGGTCGTTGTCCTCTTCTATCAGAACTCGCTCGCTGCGCTGGGACTCGCTGAAGCCGAGGTTCAGCCGCGCGTCGACTGCGCTCGAGACTGCGCGCTCGCCGCGCCTGTGTCGGCCTGGCGGGTGGACCTGGAGGACGACGACGCGCCAGAGCAGCTCACTCTCGAGCATTCTGAGGTCGACGAAGTACTCGACGTGCTCCTGCCCGATCGAGCTCTTCGGTGCACCGCGAAGTGTCTCGAGTTCAGCTCTAGGTTCGTGCAGGTCGAACCAACGACTCCCGTTCGGTCGGTCGTGTCCCTCCCCGACGGTCGAGCGGTGGGCCTCTGGGAGAGCGGCGAAGCGCTCCTGCTGCACGTCGATGGCACCGTATCTCCCGGGTGCACCCTCCCGGCCGGGCGCGTCCCCAGCACGAGCTGGTGGGACCCTGCAGGGCAGCTATGGGTCGCGCTCGACGATGGTTCCATGGTGGTGATCGAGCAGAGTGCGCTCGAGAGCTCGGGGACGTGTTCCTTCGTTCGCGACGACGCCGTCTCGTCGGGTGATTTCATCATTCATCTGGCCGGGCCGACCGAAGCAGGCGTCCCATTCGAACTCTTCGCCCTGACGGACGGTCGCGCATTTCTCCGTTTCGACGGGTTGAGCTGGTCCGAGCTCGGCCGCCTGGCGGGCGAAGGCTCCTCGAACCCGCGCGACCGGAGGGCCAGCGGAGGCGCGCTGTGGCTCGCGCCGAGTCGCGGGGTGGCTTTTCAGCACTCGCTCGAGCTGTTGTACTTCGACGGCGCACGAACTCGCAGCTTCGAAGCACCTCCGCTCTTGGGAGCCCTTCGTGTCCTCGGAGGCTCGAGCAGCAGCGAGCACGGGGTTCTTCTGTCGCTGGAGTCAGCCGGGGTCGTCGGGGCGCCCGGAGTCGATGGCCCCTGGACCACCGTTGCGGCGTTCAGCGCTGATCGTTTGGTGAAGATCGTCGAGTTCGAGGGGAATCTCATCTTCGGCTTTCGCAGCCAGATCGCCGCCTACCAGCCGCTTCGTGGGGTCTGCGGTGGGCTGGCGACCCGCAATCGTCGGGGCACCCGACTCATCACACCATTCCTCGGTACGTCGACGCTCCTGGTGGCGGACTTCGAGGATGATTTCGACCCGAATGGTAGCATGGTCCTGCTCGCGGACAGCAAGACCGCCTGCATGGAGTGAGTCTGGGCAACCTTCCGCGTGGGCCGCGCGAGCGCGTGGCGACGTGCGAGCGAACGCTTCAGCTTCCCGTCGGGAGCGTTCAGGCCTCCAAGCGGCTGCGCTTCCGGATGTCCCCGAGGTATCTGCTGTGCATCCTCGAAGCGGACGGCGAGCTCGTTCCGGCGGTGAAGGACCACACACCCGTCGTCGACATGCACAGTGAGACGCCGAACCTCTCGCGGTGGAGCTCAGGGCAGAGCGCGAAAGGCAAACGGCGGAACTTCCGCCGGGGTCGAGAACGGTCCATCCCGCAGTCGCGCGAGGTGACCCTGGCTTCGAAGCTCGCCGATCTCGAAGAACACCATCCCGCGAGCGCCTTTGTCTCGAGCGATCTGAACCTGCCTCGAGATCTCCGCGCCGTCGTGCTCGGCGCTGATGCCCGCGAAGGCGTACCGACCTGCGCGTCGTGCGGCACTCACGTGGTCTTCGGTGAGGGTGGCGAAGTCGAGACGTTCGCCGGGGACCGCGGTCGAAGCCCAATACGTCATCGGCACGAGCGCATCGAGCAAACCTCGCTCGATGAATCCGTGCGCGTCCTGAAAGTAGTCGTCGTAGCCCTTGCTCACCGAGCTCCAGTTCCACTTGTTCCGGTAGATGCCCCAGGTCGCGGCGGAGAGCACCGCGTTGGGCCGCACCGCGCGCACTCGCGTTCGCACCGCTTCGACCGTGAGGGCCACGTTCTCGCGCTGGAACTCGCCCCAGCTCAGATTCGGATCGGCGCTTCGAAGCCGCGCAAACTCGGCCTCGCTCGCGGCGTCGTGACAATAGGTGGGGCCGGGGTAGCGCACGTAGTCGAGATGAAGCCCGTCGATCTCGTACTTGTCCGCGAGATCTTCGAGGACCGAAGCGATGTGAGCGCGCACCGCGGGATTGCCGGGCGAGAAGAACTGATAGGAGCTCTCGCCCGGGGCCATGGGCACGCCGTTGTCGTTGGCGCAGAGCCAGCTTGGGTTCGCGCGCAGTGGATGCTCTGGCGTCGAGCTCCCCGGCGCGTTCGCCGATTGCCAAGCTGGAAAGGTGTTGATCCACGCGTGTACCTGAATGCCGGCCGCATGCGCGCGCTGCAGCATCGCCTCCAGTGGATCCCAGCCGGGGTCCTGACCGAGCGTCCCCGTCAGGATCCGAGACCACGGCTCGTAGGCGGAGTCATAGAAGGCGTCTGCTTCGCCGCGCACCTGCAGGAAGATCGCGTTCAGGTTTGCGTCGGTTGCGTCGCTGACGATGCGGTCGAGGTCAGCGGCGTTCGAGTACAGCCATCGACTCACCCAGACGCCGCGCAGCTCACCCACTGGGGTGACGAGGAGCAGCTCCGAGTTTGATGAAGCGCCGTCGAGTTCGACGCGAACACGCGTGCGTCCCGGGGCGAGCGCACGAAGCGTGAGCAGGTCTCGAGCGGCGACGGTGGCAGTGCTCACGATGATCTCGAGCCCTGCGCTCACGCGCTGACGATCGCCTTGGGCATCCACCTGCCAGACCGACAGCGCGACGCTGTCGCCTTCGGCGACCACCGAACTCGAGAGCTCGAGTTCCAGTCGATTCGAAGAGACACCGAGATCAGAAGATGCGCCCGAGTCGTCGTGCACCCCGAAGTCCGAGAGCGCTCGATCGGGGGCGCCCGCGTCGGTGATCGTCGACGCGGCATCCGAGGCCATGATGTCTGCGTCCTGCATCGGTGCCGGCGCGCCAGCGGGCACACAGGCCGTCGAGACGAGGGCCGAAAGAACGAGGTGGCGGGCCCGCAAGGAAGCCATTCTGACCGGTGAGCGAGAGCGCGCCATCCGACGCTGGGCCGAGACGCGACCGTCAAACGAGCGGAATGATTACTGAACAAATGTGCGTTGACTGCTCCCGCGAGGCGTAGCAAACAGTCGCGTCCCCGGGCGAAGGTCGCTCGGGCAGGAGTCGAGGAAATCATGGCCAGTCTTAACAGAACATTGTTGATCGGTAATCTCGGAGCGGACCCAGAGGTTCGCTACACCCAAGGCGGGAGCGCGGTGGCAAACTTCCGCATCGCCACCACGGAGGTCTGGAACGACAAGAGCAGTGGCGAGCGCAACGAGCGGACCGAGTGGCACCGCATCGTGGTCTGGGGCAAGCAGGCCGAGAACTGCGGCGAGTACCTCAAGAAGGGCCGCACCGTCTTCGTCGAGGGTCGCATTCAGACCCGCGAATGGCAGGACAAGGACGGCAACAAGCGCTACACGACCGAGATCGTGGCCAACAACGTCCAGTTCCTCGGCGGTCGCGGCGAAGGCGGCGGTGGTGGTGGCGGCGGCGGTGGTGGCCGCGGCGGCTCGTATCAGGGTGGAGGCAGCGACTTCCCGAGCAGCGGGGACCAGAACATGGATCCCCCTCCCATGGGCGACGACGACATCCCTTTCTAGGGGGTCAGCGTAGAACTCATCCCGAGGGCGTGCCCCCTCATTCCCAGCCGGCCTCGCCCGGCTCTTCACCGGGTGGGGTCACCTCCACCTCGTAGGGGTCGGTCGAGTCTGGCTTGCCGGGGGGCAGTTCGGCCGGCTCGGCGAGGTCGAGCTTTCGGATCGAAGCCTCCTCATCCTCCAGGACCCACTCCCCCACCACGCGCTGCCAGTGCTGGATGAGCGTGCGGTTCTCCACGACGACCGAGGGCAGCAAGAGAAAACGAACCCGGACCGACACCGTGGCCTGATCCTCGTTGTGAAGGTTCACCTTGGAGACCTGATAGTCCTCCATCTGCAGCGAGCGCTCGTCATCGTCATAGGCGGCCATGAACGCCGCTCGCTTCCCATCCGGCAGGTAGAGCGAGGCACGTTCGTAGTTCTTCCAGCGGAAGGCCTGGTTGTAGCCTTCGACCGCCTCCTTGAGCTTCTCGAGGTCATCCTGGACCTTCATCGAGGCGCAGGCGGAGAACAGAGACGCGCCGATGAGGGCGAGCGCGAGCCCACGTCGATTCATCACTTCTTCTCACCTTCGAACTGATCGGACTTCTCTTTGAACAGCACGTTGAAGGTGGTGAGGCTCCCGTAGCACTTGGTCACGTACTGCTGCAGGTCGATCTTCTCAGCGTCCGATAGACCAGCGTGTGCATTCACCTTCTGCTCGAGCACGCGGAGCCGGTCACGCACCATCACGATCTTGTGGAAGAAGGCTTCGAGCGGAACCTCTTTGGCCGCCAGCCCTTCGTCGCGAGGCACGAGCATGAGCTTGCCGCCCGACCAACGCTCCTGAATGGGCGTATAACCAAAAGAGTTCTCTTCCTCGAGGACATCTTTGACGAGGCGCTTCAGCTCTTCTCGATCCACGGGCGCACTATCGGCGGAAGCACCCGGTGCGGTCAACGGTACAAGACGTCGAACCAGACCCCGTCCGAGCCCCCTCGGCCATCTCGGACCACGGCGTAGACGCGGTATCTCGAGCGCTGCTTCTCGGGCTCTTCGGGCGGCTGCCACGAGACGATCGGGCTCTCGAGTGTGCTGACTTGCCGAGAGAGCACACCCCCG
This sequence comes from Deltaproteobacteria bacterium, assembly GCA_011526105.1. Lineage (GTDB taxonomy): Bacteria > Myxococcota > Kuafuiibacteriia > Kuafuiibacteriales > Kuafuiibacteriaceae > WYAZ01. The sequence continues at coordinate 21,205 of WYAZ01000019.1, forward strand.
TTTGTGAACCAGGAGGTCGCGGCTCGCTCCTCGAAGTCGCGCAGCTCGCAGTTGCCATCGATGACCTGGTAGCGCTCTTCGACGTCCTCTTCGAGCACGGAGCGCATCACCAGGCTCTCGCCCGCCTCGAGCGCGACGACCTGCCCGAGCCCGACCGTGCGGGTCGCGGTGTCGGCGCGCCCTCGCACCCCAACAACGACGCCGCCCAGCACCGGGGCGCGGTTGGGCTCTCTTTGGCGCAAGAACTCGAGCAACGAAGCGACCTCTTCTGTGTTCGCGCCGGAGCAGAGCCGAGGGAGCTCCAGCCCGGGAATCCCGGGTAGCTCGTTCGGATCCAGCTTCGCGGTTTCGGTGATGGTCAACGCAACGATCCTCGGGTCGAAGAGCACCACACGCTTCGTGGCCTCGATGGAGAGCGTATCGACCTCCTCGCCGGCCTCTTCCACCGTCACCTGCAGATCCACGTTTAGATAGAAGCCACCCAAGAGGTCACGCGGGTCCTGCACCAGGCCGGCCGCAAGTTGCGTGAGGGACAGGCCCTTGTCGGCGGCATCCGCCAGGAGCAGCTCCACCGGCGAGAACTCGAAGCTCGGTCCCGACTGCGTGGTGAGTCGTTCGCGCGGCGAGCCCTCGCAAGGAAGGCCTTCGAAGGTGATGCCGCAGCGTGTCCAATCGTAACGAAGGATGGCCGAGCTGTCCGGATGCGCGACCTGGGCTGTGACCCGGACCGGCCGAAGATCGAAGGGCGGGGGTCGAGCGAGGTCGAGTTCCAAGCTCTCGCCGGGGCTCGAGCGAAAGAGCGGGATCTCGGGCGGGTCGATTCGGATCTCGATCGGCCTCAGGTCTTCGATCAGGTACTCGTTGGGAAACGATAGCCCGCAACCGCTCGCGAGGAGCAGAAGGCTGGCGCCGGACCGAGACCTCACCCGCGGAGCCTGCCAAGCGCGCGCCCGTCTCGTAAAGCGCCTTGTGAGACTTCAGGCGTCCGCGAGGTCTCGGCGCAGGGCCTCTTGCTGCTCGCGACTCAGCTCCGCAGCGACCTCGAGCGCGGGGTGATCGGCGCCGAGCATCACCGGGACCTCACCGCCCGTATCGAACCTCAGGTACTGCACGGAGGACAGCCGGTCTTCACCGACCTGTCGAGGATCGAAGCGGGGGCGTACGAGCCGCCCGTCCGCGAGCTTCAGAAAGAGATGCTCGGGGAGACCACGCCAAGCCCGGAGCTTCTCCGCGCGCTCCTCGGGAGACTCGATCTCGATGAGAAGAGTGCAGCCCAGCTCGCCGACTCCGCCCAGAAGCTCGTTGTAGGTGTCGAGCTCGTGCTGGATATCGGCCTCCTTCACGATGCGCTCGACCCGCGTCATCTCCTGCACCTGATAACGCACGGTGTCTCGGTTCTCGAAGAGGAAGGTCAAGTGCGGTGCCACGTGAATGCGCCGAGGCGCCTTGATCTTCATCAAGCGCTCTCGCTCTGCCTCACGGGTCTCTTCATACGTAGCGAAGTCGATGATTTCGTGACGCTGTACGGGCTTCATTCGTTGTCCTCCTCTTGCACTGGGGTGGGAAAGCCATCCTTCTCGTAGGCCCGGGCGAGGATGCTCATCGGGTGCATCGGCTTCTTGCCCGCGTGCTGCTCGAACTGCGTCGCGGCGAGCGGGCACTCGGTCGACCACACCTGGGCGCCTTGGGCCTCTTTCATCCCGGCAAAAGCCTTCTCACCGAGGCGCTTCGAGGCCTCGAAGCTCTCGACCTTCATCGCGTAGGTGCCGTCGTGCCCGCAGCACTCGAGCACACTCTCGGCCTGGGTTCCTGGGATCTTGCGGAGGAGATCTCGCCCCTTGAAGCCCACCGCCTGCGCGCGCAGATGGCAGGGCGCGTGGTAGGCCACGGTGCCGGGGCTGCTTTGGAAGTCGGTGTTGAAGCGCGCCTCGTTTCGAATCGACCAAAGGAACTCACCCACGTCCATGACCTGGGCCGCGAGCTTCTGCGCTTCATCTCGCTTGTTGGGACCAAGCAGCTCTGGGTAGTCGCGCCGCATCATCATCGAGCAGGTGGGGTTGATGACCAGGATCTTCTTGCCCGCGTCGACGTAGGGCCTCAGCCGATCGAGGTTGTGTTCCGCGCGACGCCGCAGGGTCTCGAGGTCGCCGTTCTCCCATGCGGGCATGCCGCAACATCCGAGGCCCTTGACGCAGGTGGTCTCGACCTTGTTCCGGCCTAGGACCGAGAGCACGTCTTTGCCGATCTCGGGCTCGTTGTTCTGCACGTAGCAGGTCTGGAAGAGAACCGCCTCCACCTCCTCCGGGGGCCGGTCGACGCGCGCCTCTTTCTCCGCCCAGCGCTCGAAGGTCTGAGAGGCAAAGTCTGGAAGCTGCTTGTCGCGGTGAATGCCGAGCACCTTCTCCATCAAGATCCGGTGAAGCGGGACCTTGTTCATGGCGTTGGCCATGCCAAAGCTCAGCCGAGCAAACTGCCCCGCCAGGTCGGGATTCGAGAGCAAGGTCTCGCGCAGCGGCAGATCCTTGTTGCGGTTGTGGACCGCGCGATACCGATGCACGAGCTTGGGGAAGTCGAGCTGGAACTCGTGCTGATCGCGCGGGGTGTACGGGCACTGGACCTCGCAGAGCTTGCACTGAAAGCAGGCGTCCATGACCGAGTCGGCGTCGGCGCGACCCAGCGCCTGCACCTGACCCTCGTGCTTGTCGTCGATGAGTTTGAAGAGGATGGGGAAGCTATCGCAGTACTTGAAGCACATGCGGCAGCCGTGACAGACCTCGAAGACACGTACGACCTCTTTGGCCAAAGCCTGCTTGTCCCAGTAGACCTCGTCGTTCGGGTCGTAGGAAAGGCCATCGGTGGGCTTGTATGAGATGTTGCCTGCCATTCGCGCCTTCGATCTCGACTGTCGAGTAGGGGGCCGTCGACCCGTGGGCGACCGACGGCCTCTCTGTCGCTTCGTTCAGAGAGCCGAACCGGCTCTCTAGAAGTTCTCGTTGAGCATCTTCTGGAAGCGCCCGGCGTGGGACTTCTCGGCCTTCGCCAGCGTCTCGAACCAGTCGGCGATCTCCACAAAGCCCTCCTCACGAGCGGTCTTGGCCATGCCCGGGTACATGTCGGTGTACTCGTGCGTCTCCCCCGCAACCGCCGCCTTCAGGTTGAGCGCGGTGTCGCCGATGGGGAGCCCGGTGGCGGGGTCGCCGACCTTCTTGATGTAGTCGAGATGGCCATGGGCATGGCCGGTCTCACCCTCCGCGGTCTCGCGGAAGTTGGACGCGATCTCCGGGTAGCCTTCCACGTCCGCGACCTTCGCGAAGTAGAGGTAGCGACGGTTCGCCTGCGATTCGCCGGCGAAGGCATCCTTGAGGTTGTTGAGGGTCTTACTGTTCTTGAGCTCAGCCATTGTTGTTCTCCTGTTTGTTCTGTTTCTCTCTGCAAGCGGCGTTGCAGAAACCGAGGAGCTGCACACTGATCTCGTCGGTGATGAAATCATCGACGGGGTGTGGCAGCGCCAAGTCTTTGAGCGCGGGGTGATTGAAGTCGGTGATCCGCCCGCAGCTCCGGCAGACGAGGTGGTGATGCGGATCGAGCCTGCCGTCGTAGCGTTTGGTCTCGCCGGAGTGAGAGACGAGCCGAGCGAGACCCGCCGCGTGGAGGGCCTCGAGGGTCTTGTAGATCGTAGCGAGTGAGACGGTGGGCATTCGACGCTTCACGACCCGATACACCGCTTCGGGGCTCGGATGCTCGCGGGTCTCGAGCAGCGCTCGGAAGATCTCGACCCGCTGCGGAGTGGCCTTCACTCCGTGCGCCCGACAGCGAGCCGCGAGCTCCGAGAGGTCGCGCATCTTGGGAGCCCCAGCGCTCATGAGCGGAGCAAACACCAGAGGCAGGTATTCTGTAAAGGAGAATTGTTATTGCTTAGATAATATGGTGATATCCAACCATACTCGAGCGGACTTATTGGGTAATTTTTGTATCAGAACGACCTTACTCGAGCGTGACGCCGAAGTATTTGGTGTTATTGTCTTCGCGCTCCTCGGGGAACTTGTTGTTCGGATCGATGACGATCTGCAGAAGGTATTCGCCGTTCGGCACATCGGTGATGTCGAGCCATTGGCAATCGACGTCTGGCTCATACGTATAGCCCCACCCCTGGGTCAGGCCTTGGGTCGAGCCCGGCGCGCCGCAAGAGAAGCCAGCGCTCTCGGGTGACTCTGGCGCGAGCGCCTTGCCGTCCTCCAAGCAGTGCGACGCCTTGTTGGTCTGAACGATCGCTGGCCCGAGTGATCCGTCGGCGCTTACTGCGTGCAGCGAGTACGTCATGAAGTCGGCGTAGTGGTAGTGCATGTGCGTGGTGCATGCGTCGTACTGGAAGGCTGGGTCGGACTGCGGAACCCCGAGCACGGCCGGCTTCCGCCCCAGGTTCTCGATGAACGTTCCGAACCTGAGGAGCCGCCGCTCACCCGGTGCCCCGAGGCAGCCGTCACTGATTGCGCAGGCGGTGGGGGCGAATGTGCGGCGGACGATGCTGATCGAGCCCATGGTGGATGCGTTGCGCACGGTGAGATCGGGCAGCTCACCGGGACAGGAACCCGAACTCGAGGCTTCGACACAGAGCGTACCGGTCCCCACCAGACAACAGACGCTCCCCGGTTCGCAGCCCTGCCGCGCGAAGCTGCAGTCACCGCCGATTGGGATCTGCGGCGCGCAGACTCGGTTCACACAGACCTCTCCGGCCTGACACGTGCCGCAGTTGATTGGGGCGCCGCAGCCATCATCGATCTCACCGCACTGGACGCCTTCGGCGGCGCAGCTCGTCTGTGTGCAACCACACTGATTCGCGACGCCGGCGCCCCCGCAGATGAGCGGCAGGGCGCAGCGACCACAAGCGACGCAAGGGCCGTCCTGACGCTGGATCACCCCACACGCCGCGTTCGACGACGCGCAGACCGCCGGGTCTTCGATGCAGCTCGTGCCTGCATCCGTTGGGCTCTGGGCCGAGTCTCCGCAGCCCATCATCACCCCCGCGACCCAGAGGGGTGCGAAGGCGAAAAGGAGGGAGGTCGTTCGATCGCTCGTGTCGGTGGGAAGCACGTGGCCATGAGACCAGAGGAACGGACCGCTGGCAACGCACCGGCCCTCAGAGTCCGTGACGTCCGACCCCAGCGGCGAAGCGCTGGGCCCCCGAAAAACCAGAAGGCATCGTCGCTTGCCCACGCTCGAACTCCCGCACGAGAGCCGCGTCGAGTTCCACATCGAAGGCCGCGTAGGCCGAGCGTCGGTCCGCGAGCATAGTGTCCTGCGGGAACTCACATAGGCGCCGAGCGAGCGCCTCAGCCTCGGCTCGCGCCTGACCATGAGGCACGACTCGGTTCACGAGCCCCATCGAAAGCGCCTCTTGGGCGGCGACCGCGCGGCCGGTGAGGATCAGATCGAGCGCGCGCGAAAGACCGATGAGCCGCGGCAGTCGCACCGTTCCTCCGTCGATCAGCGGCACACCGAAACGACGACAGAAGACCCCAAGCACCGCGTCCTCCTCCGCGACTCGGAGGTCACACCAGAGCGCGAGCTCGAGCCCCCCGGCCACCGCGTGACCCGCGATCCCGGCGATCACAGGCTTCGAGAGCAACATGCGCGAAGGACCCATGGGCGCGTCGCCTTCTCGCTCGAGCTGATTGGGATGACCCGCCGCCACGGCTTTGAGATCGGCGCCCGCGCAGAAGGTGTCTCCGTCTCCGACGAGGACCGCCACCTTTGCCGATGCGTCCGCCTCGAACGCGCGGAACGCCGCGGCGAGTGCCTCTGCGGTCGCGCGGTCGACCGCGTTTCTCACCTCGGGGCGGGAGAGAATGACGGTGGTGACGGGGCCTTGGATCTCTATGCGGACCGACATGCGGGGATGATAGCCGAGATGGGGAGCGAGCGGCGATGGCTGTTACCGCTCGTTCACGGTCACGGCGCCGACAGATAGATCTCGCCCTCTTCCTCCATCACCCCGTACACCGGAACGCGGCAGCTCGCATTGCCGCGCATCACCCCGGTCTCGAGGTCGAAGGCCCACGCGTGGAGCGGGCATATGACTTGGCCGTCCTCGATATCACCGCCCGAGAGCGGTCCTCCTCGATGCGGACAAACATCATCGATGGCAAAGAGCCGACCCTCTACTCGGAAGAGGGCGACCTTTCGTCCAAAGGCGTCGACCAAGAGCGACCGACTCTCCTTGACCCTCGCGGACTCGGCTACGCGGATGCGGTCGCCCATGCAGCAAAGAAGTGACCGTGCGTGAAACCGACTGTCAACGGCCACGCGCTTCGAGGATGCTGCGCAGATGGTCTTCGGGGGTGGCGAGCTCCACCGTCGACACGCAACCCCCGGCCGCTCGCGAGAAGGTGCCGGAGCTGGTCTCGACCGACAGCGACTCGTTCTCCGCGAAGTCGAGGCGCTGAAGCACACCGCTTCCTACCGCCGACACCGAGAACGGAATCC
>WYAZ01000020.1 GCA_011526105.1 Deltaproteobacteria bacterium
CTCGCTCCGTCACTTCGGAGGTCGGTGTACCATTCGTCGGAACCGGATTCATGCTCGTCCTGCCCTCTCGCCCTCATCCAATAAACTCAGGGGGAAGAGGTGTCTCACGGGACGTTGGCAGAAGGGGCCGGGTCGAAAGGCCGAGGTTCGTTCCGGCGGCGGCCTGCCCGAAGACGACCTTCCTCTCATCCGTCAGCTCGAGCCCTTACGCCGCAATCCAGTACCTCCCCACGACAAGAACCTCGAGCAGCCTCCGAAAGCGCTCAGCGTCCCCGGGAGAGAGCGAAGCGCCGGCCGGGAATGGATCTTTCACGATCGCCTCCGAGTGCTCCGGGAAAGGGCAATCTGCGAGCCGGTGCCTTCGGCCAAGCCTGGGCTACGACCGGTGTCAAAGGGGCTCTCGGTGTGCTCCTGGCGCGAGCTCATAGTCGTTGAGCTCCATGCCCACCGGCGAGTGTTTGACGATGCCGAGTGTCTCGTCGTTGAGATCGCTGGTCGTCTCGAGCAGAAGATAGTCCAATTCTTGGGGCCCTTCGATCTCTGAGGTCGGCTGATGGGCGGCTCCCCGCCGTTTCTTCGAGCCTGCCCATCATCGGGCTCATGGCACGCACGGACGAAACCGTCTTTCCTCTCCCGAACGAGCGAGATCTCTAGGTCGCTTGGGGCTGCCTGCGCTTGGCGGCGGGGTCGAGTCGGTAGTAGCGCTTCAGCTCCGCATACAAATCCGGCGCGCGTTTCTCGAGTTGCACCGACTTTTCGAAGAAGGCCTCGGTCGCGCACGCGAAGAACTCCGCCTCGTTGGTCGCTCCGTAGCGGCGCACCACGCTCTTGTGCGGGGAGGCATCGAGTCGCCTAAAGTGCTCGGTGCAGACCTTGGCCCAGACATGATAGTCGGCCGCCGCATGTAGAGGTGGCGTGCCGTCGAAGGCACCGGTGGAGGCGTCCATCACGTGCGCAAACTCGTGCATCGCGGTGTCGTGGCCGTCCTCCTCGTTGGCGATGCCGTGCTTCACCGCGTCCCAGCTCAGCACCACCACCCCCCAGCGATGCGCCTCACCAAAGACCGCCTGCCCGCTCTCGCCGGGATGTACGTAGTGGCTGGGGTAGATCACGATCTCGGTGAGCCGGTCGTAGGCCTCGAGGGACAGGCCGAGGATCATGCGGGCGGCGGCGGCGCTGATGACGACCTTCATCTCGTCGGTCACCTCGAGGCCCTGGGCGCCGAACCAGTGCTTCTCCCAGAGAAAGACCTTGAGCAGCGTGCGGAACCGCTCGGCTTCCTCGGCCGAGAGCGAGGCGGCGGCCGGAAACCGCTCCTTCAGAATCGCCTCCCACTGCTCAGGGAAGGGCCGGCGCGCGAGCCTTCGCCTCCGCCAGCCGCGCCAGAGCCCGAACATGCCCCTAACTTAGAGCAAGACAGGAATCGCGCAAGCCGTCTCGCCGAGGCGCCCAGCCGTGTTAGGGTCCGCGACCATGTTCCCTCGGTATCTTCTGCCCTTCATCCTCACCGCCTCCCTCTTCAGCCTGAACTGCGGCGATGACGAGGCCCCCATCGATAGCGGCGTGGTCGCGGATTCAGGGGCGCAGCCCGACGCCGGTCCGGCAGGTGATTCCGGAGCGCGGGATCTCGGTGGAGACGCAGGCGCCGACGCTGGCGCGTCCGATTCCGGCGATCTCGAAGACGCTGGCGCATCGGACGTCGGCTTCGTTCCGCCGGCCTATGGGCAGTGGATCAAGTACGAACCTCCGGGCGCGGTGTGCGCCAACGGCAGCCAGTACAAGTTCTTCGTCAACTTCTCCCGCACCTCTTCGAACGTCGTGATCTTTCTCCAAGGCGGCGGCGCTTGCTGGGACTACGCGAGCTGCACGGGCACCGGCATCCGAAGCGCGGCCAACAAGGACGGCATCCCCGATGACTATGCGGCGGTCCACGCGAACTTCGGCGCGGTCGCGGTCTCCGTGGACGTGGTCTACCCGCTGCTCAACAACCAAGCCGCGGTGAACCCGATGTCCGATTGGAACAAGGTCTTCGTGCCGTACTGCACCGGCGATGTGTACTCTGGAGACACGACCGTCACCTACGAGGATCCCGATGGCGTCGAGCCCGACGTGACGTTTCATCACCGAGGCCACAGCAACGTTCTCGGGATGATCAACATGCTCTCGGACATGTTCCCCTCCATCCCGCAGATGCTCGTCGGAGGCTGCAGCGCCGGAGGGGCCGGTTCGCTCAACAACTACTACTTCTTCCGGACCGGGCTGGGCCCGGACCGTGGATATCTGCTCGACGACTCGGGTCCGCTCTTTCCCGACTCGCTCGGCACCTCGCGTTCGCTCCCGCTTCACAACCGCGTGCGGTCGAGCTGGAACACAGATCCGCTCATCTCGAGTGTTCCGCGTTCCTCGGAGCTGCTCGCCGACCTTGGAAATCTGCCCACGGTCCTCGCGGCGGAGTTCCCGAGCGACCGGTTGGCCAACACCTACTTCCGCCTCGACTACAACTACTCCCTGTATTCCTACGAGCGCTTCTACGAACGCGGGGTCAAAGGCGACATCGAGATCTTTGGTGACGGCAGCGGCACCGGCGGTCTCGGGTTGGACGAGATCGATCCCTTCGATCGAGCCGCGGTCTATGAGCTCTGGTGGGACGACACCGACCTGCTCACGGCTCAGTTCGACGGCGCGGACAACCTCAGCTACTACCTGCCGTTCTACCGCACCACGAACAGCAGCCACTGCGCGACGATCCCCGGCTTCGAGGAGTTTCCCAGCGACGAAGTTCTCAACCTCTTCATCAACGACTTCCCGCGCCTCGCCTGGGCCGGAACCGAGATGTACACCGGCACCGCCACCATCAACATGCGCGACTACGTGGTCCATCTGCTCGACGACGACACCGCGCTCGAGAGCTACTTCGAGGCGCAAGGCGAAGGCCGCTATCTCGCCTGCTCGCCAGACGATTTCGACGAGGCGGCCTGCATCGCCGCCCACGATTGAGCCGGTTTATGCACTTTTGACGAGCCTTTGACTTCGGCCAGACCCTTTTTACGCCCAGCTCGTTTGTAGTGCGGGCATGAAACCACTCCACCTCCTGCTCACCTTCTCATTCTTTGGCGCCCTCCCCTCCGCCTTCGCCGGCGAGGCGTCCGAACAAGCCGCCGCCAAGCTCCTCGAAGCCAAGATGAAGTCCGAGGACCCCAGCGCCTTTCAGGTCCTCAAGGCGGTTCAAGGACGTGACATCGTCGTGGTCCAGGGGTCGATGGACCACATCGAGCAAATCCTCGTGGCCGCGAAGATCCGCCACACCCTCATCACCCCGGAGCAAGTGGGCGGCTTTGACCTCCGCGGGGATCAGATCTTGATGGTCAACTGCCCCGGAAACATTCCGAAGCGGGGACTCCGCCGAATCGAGAAGTTCGTGCGCGCGGGAGGCCTGCTCTACACGACCGACTGGGCCCTTCTCAACGTCATTCAAGCGGCCTTCCCGAAGACCATCGCTCACAACGGCCAGAGCACAGGCAACGAGGTCACGCAGGTTCACGTTCACGCCAAGCACGATGACATGATGAGCAACGTGCTCCTGCGCAAGGACCAAGACCCGCAGTGGTGGCTCGAAGGCGGAAGCTATCCGATCAAGATCCTCGACCGCGAGAAGGTCGAGGTCCTCGCCTCCAGCGCGGAGATGGGCAAGAAGTACGGCGCCGCCCCGGTGGTCGTTCGCTTTCGTTGGGACGACGGAGAGGTTATCCACGTCGTCTCTCACTTCTACCGGCAGATGGACGCCCAGGGGCCGGCAGTGGCCGCAGCCAAGGTGATCGATGAAGTGCAAGGCCTGAGCGATGGGGACAAGGCAGAGTTCAAAGCCAGCGCGCCCTCCGCGGCCCCCATCGCGAACGTGGAGTCCAGCTACGCCTTTCAGCGCATGACTTCGAATCTGATCACGAGCAAGGCGCAGAAGAACGAGGCTTGGAAGAAAGACTACGGCTACACCGCCACCGGCGAGGTCCAAGTGGACGGGCGCACCGTGAAGAAGGGGGACCGCCTGAAGGTGCTCAGCCGACGCGGCTCCAAAGTCCGCGTCCGCGACGATCAGGGTAACGAGGCCGAGCTCGATTCGAGCACGATCCAGGCCTATTGACCCAAAGCCCGCTCTAGAGAATCCCCCGCGAGCGGTGTAGCCTCCGCGCGTGGTTCAAGAGTCATCTTTCACCGCCTTTCGTCGCGTCCCTCGCACCGGCGTCATCTTCGTCAGCACCGAGGCTCAAGAACGTGGGTATCGAACCGGCGCCGCTGAATGGTGCAACCTCGGCCAAGGGCAGCCGGAGACGGGGCCGCTGCCTGGCGCTCCGGAGCGAGTAGGGCAGCTCTCGATCGATCTCGATGATCAAGAGTACGCCCCGGTGCCAGGTCTTTGGGAGCTGCGCGAGGCGGTGGCAAACTTCTACAACCGTCGATATCGCCGGGGTTTGCCGTCTCAGTACACCGCCGAGAATGTTTCGATCTCGGGTGGTGGCCGAACCTCACTCACGCGCGCGGCGGCAGCGCTCGGGCAGATCAACCTCGGTCACTTCCTGCCTGACTACACCGCGTACGAAGAGCTGCTCGACATCTTTCGGCTCTTCTCGCCGATTCCGATCTTGCTCGAGGACCAAAGCGGCTACCAGTTCGACGTCGATGCCTTGCGGAAGGAGATCCTCGGACGTGGACTCGGGGCCATCTTGCTCTCGAACCCATGCAATCCGACCGGCAAAGTGGTCGCGGGGGACGAGCTCGCGGCATGGGTTCGCACTTCCAGAGAGCTCGACTGCGCGCTGCTCATCGATGAGTTCTACTCGCACTACGTCTGGCACGATCACGGACCGGTGAGCGCGGCGCGTTACGTGGAAGATGTGAACGTCGATCCAGTGGTCATCTTCGACGGGCTCACCAAGAACTGGCGCTACCCCGGCTGGCGAATCACCTGGACGGTGGGACCGAAGTCCGTGATCGAAGGGGTCGCGAGCGCCGGCTCGTTCCTCGATGGCGGCGGGTCACGTCCGCTTCAGCGCGCCGCGACTCGCCTGCTCGAACTCGAGCACGCCGACCGCGAGGCGGAGGCGATCTCTAGGACCTTCCGCGCGAAGCGCGACATGGCGCTCGAGAAGGCGAGGTCGATGGGCCTTCGAGTCTCTCGCGAGCCCGAGGGCACCTTCTACCTTTGGGCGAGTGTGGCCGAGCTTCCCTCCTCGATCTCGGATGGCATGACGTTCTTCCGCGCCGCGCTCGAGGAGAAGGTCATCGTGGTGCCGGGCGAGTTCTTCGACGTCAATCCCGGAAAGCGCCGCAGCGGCCGACCCTCTCGATTCCGTCAGCACGTGCGTTTGTCTTTTGGACCGGAAGCGAGCGAGGTGATGGAAGGCCTCGATCGGCTCGCGCGGGTCATCAAGGCCGCGAAGTAGGGGCCAGATGCGTCTCAGTCCTGCTTGGCCAGGGTCGTCGTAGAAGCGCCCTCTACGAGCGCGAGGCCCCGCGTGGTCCTTGAAGAAACGGGGGTCACGGTGAGCACGATTTGCTCGTCGCGGGGCAGATATCGGAGCTCGAGCGGCCCCGAGAAGCACTCCGAGAGCGCGTGCTCTGCCACGCAGCGCCACCGGAGCGTGTAGTGGCTGTCTGCCACCGAATGCGCCTCAAACAGCAGGACTGCATCCTGCGGGACCGTGCCTTCCTCGGCGATGAATCGAGCGGTCGTCTTGCCCGGGCTACGGTCGCGGGTCACCCGAGCCGTGCGTCCAAAACGCGTGAGCTGAACCCGGGTGCTGTTCATGGCCTCGAGGGGTGATCGACTGGAAGGAGGCTCTGCGAGCGCCGAACCGCCGAGGAGGAGAGATACGAGCGTGACGTGGATGGCTGAGCGTTTCATCGTGTATTCCCCCTCGGTGTGAATGGCTACTTGGAGAGCATCGCCTGTGCCAGCTCGGTGGGGCCGCCAAGCAGTTGATCACTGAGGGGGAGGAGTGCGACCTACCTGGGCTGAGGCGTCACAACTTCGTTGCGGGCTGTGGGCCAGCTCACTCGCAGATCATGGAAATCTGAAAGCCCCGATAGGCGCCGCAAATGGGCTCAGCCCCCGCGCTCGGAGAGATACAAGAACAACACGACCACCGCGAGGGCGGCGGCGGCGGCGAGGGTGATCTTGATCCAGCTCCACGGCCGTTCGCCGGCCGCCTCTCCGGTTCGTGCATTGACGATGAAGCGATAGACCTTCTCGCGGTAGCGAAAGCTCGAGATCCAAAGCGGCAGCAGGAAGTGCTTGAAGCGCACGTTGTCGTGCTTCACCTGCATCGAAAGCACCTCCTGCGTATCGCCGCCGATGTCGCGGCAGATCGCGTTTTGGATCACCGGTTCCATCCGCTGCTTCGCCGCGTGAAAGCCGCCTTCGAGGTTGATGTCGTATCGGCTCGCGAGGAAGCCGGCCAGAAAGCCCGGGTCATAGGGCTTCAGATCGTGCAGATCCCAAGGCTCGAGCTTCTCGAGCAATGGCCTCGGAAGTTTTCCGGTGCCGGGCACCAACACGTCGTCAAAGGGCACGCGCACGGTGCCGAAGGCCGGGGTCCACTTGGTCTTGCGGACCCTTCGCGTCTGGCTCTTGCCGTTCGAGTCTCGGTAGTTCTCGGTCACGTAGTAGTACGTGCCGCGCCGGCCGGTGTACGCGGTCGTGGTCGCGGCGTCGTAGGTCCAGTACGGCAGATAGACGCCATCGAGGCGACCGACCTGCGCTCGGTGTTTGAGATCATTGGGCGCAAACCAGCGCGACTTGACCCACGACTTGAACGCCTCGCGCGCGGTCTTCAGCTCGATCTTGAACGGCAGAAGGCTCTCGGGCGGGATGAGCTCTTCGGCTTCGGGCGCGAGCACCACCGGCGAGTCGCAGAACGCGCATCGGGTGGACTCGTGAGCGGTCACGGTCATCGCGCCGCAGCTGGTGCAACGTACCTCCTTGCCGTTCGCCATCAGGCTGCGGGCAGGTTGCTTCATCACTTCTGCGAGCGCGGTCTTGAAGTCGTACTCGAGGATCGGCGCTTGGTTCTCGGTGCCGAGCTTCTGTTCGTGGCCACAGTACTCGCAGCGCAGGTGTTCGGTCCCCGCCGCAAACACGAGATTGGCGCCGCATGCTTGGCAGGGGAACTCGTGCTTCGAAGCCTCGCTCTCGGCCACTTCGTTCATGCGGCGGCTATCCTTGGTCAGCTCTTCTCGGATCGCAACACTCCGCGCTTGCCAGTGCCGCCCCCCGGACCTAGAAGGTTCAAGTCCGTGGTGCCAGCGGGGTGGGCAACCGTCGGCGGTCCATTAGGGGCCGCGGGAGGAAAGTCCGAGCTCCGCCGGGCAGGCTGCTGGCTAACGGCCAGTCGGGGTGACCTGCAGGAAAGTGCCACAGAAACGATACCGCCTCTCAATCGGACCCACGCGAGCCATGCGAGCGCCGAGGACGAGGTAAGGGCGAACCGGTGCGGTAAGAGCGCACCGCGCGGGTGGTGACACTCGCGGCCGAGGCAAACCCCAGTCGGAGCAAGGCCGAATAGGGATCGAGCGCGCGCGAGCGAGCAGCGGGTGGTCCACCTGCGAGATCCGGGTCAGGCCGCTCGAGCGCCGAGGCAACTCGGCGCCTAGACGAATGGTTGCCACCTCGCGGAACGAAAGCGCCGCGGGGAACAGAACTCGGCTTACAGCCCCGCTGGTACTGCGGACACTCCCTCTCCCAACCCCAGACCTAAACGGCTGATATCATTGGCGCCAACGGCCGCTTTCTGGACCGCGAGGTCGCCTCGTGTCACCTAGACCATGGACGTGTCTCTGCGCCGCAAAATCATCCTGCTTGCGGCCGTGGTCGCGAGTGCGCCGGGGCTCGCCCACGCCGCGGGGCCGGAGGCCTCGGCCATGTTTCGCACGATCCTCATTCTGCTGCTCGTGGTGAGCCTCGCTTACGTGGTCTCGCACGTGATGGCGGGCTGGATCTCGAAGCGCTTCGGCGTCATCACCGGGGTCGAGTACATCCTGCTCGGCGCGGTGGTGGGTCCCATTACCGGATTGCTCGACGCCTCGACCCTCGGAAAGCTCGACGCCGCACTCGTGCTCGGCACCGGATCGCTCGGCCTTCTGGCTGGGCTCGAGACTCGATCGCGGGTCTCCGGAGAGACCTCGACCTACGGGTTGGGGGCGGGTCTCATCATCTCCCTCGTCACCTTCGCTTTGGTGGCCGGTGTGCCCGCGGCGCTGTTCTTCCATCTTGGTGGTCCGGGCGACTGGATTCAGCAGGTCCCGCACCTGGTCGTGATCGGAGCGATCGCACTCGTCGCCGACGGGAGGCCGGTTCAGGCTCTGGGTGCTTATCTCGATGCGCGCGGTTCGGGTGGGGCGACCGCGGCTCGCGTGGCTCGCGCGTGCTCGGCGATTGCGGTGGTCGTCTTTGGGGTGAGCTTCTGCATCGGCAAGCCGTTCTTCGAGGTCTTCGGCTACACGCTCACTCCTCTGGGCGCTACCGGAGCTTGGATCCTCGTGCATCTGGGACTGGGTGGTCTGCTCGCGGCGCTCTTTCTCGGCTTTCTGTTTAGAGACTACGAGGAAGAACGGCTGCTCACGGTCTTGATCGGGATGGTGATCTTCGCGAGCGGCATCGCGTTCTATCTCGGGCTCTCGCCCATCCCTGTGTGCTTCGTCATCGGCGTGTTTCTCGGGCGCAACCGCCGCGCAGATCAGCTCGAGCCCATGCTGCTGTCGGTAGAGCGACCGCTCTACATCGTGCTCTTCTTCTTCGCGGGCGCGGCTCTGGCCTTTAATCTCGCTGCTTGGATGTACTTCCTCTTCATCCCCTTCTTGGTCTTGAGGTGGTGGGGTCGAGCGTTCGGTGGCTGGTTGGCCAGCCGCACCGTTCGTTCCGTGCGTCGCCACCCTCCGATGGGCGCGGTGACGTACTTCCCGGGCGGTCTCTCCGTCGCGATGGCGCTGAACTACTCGTCGGTGTTCGGCAACGTGCCGCTGGCCCAGGAGATCTACTTCGCGGTGATCGTGGCGGTCCTGATCAGCGAGGTGATGGCCTACCGCCCCACCCGGCGGTGGCTCATCGACGCCACCAACGTGTCCACCGAGAAGTCTCCCGGAGATGCCGATCGGCAGGCGGCGGGCGCCTGAGATGAGATCGAAACTCGTCACCCCTGTCTGGCTCCTGGCCACGCTGATCGCCCTGCTCGGGATCATGATCGGCCTCGGGCACTACGAGCCGGATGTCCGATCGGGCATTGGCAACCCCAAGAACCTCGCCGCGGCGGGCTTCATCGTCCTCGCCGCGTTCTCGATGGGGGAGTTCTTCCGCTTCCTCGGGATCCCGGCGCTTCTGGGCTACATCACCGCTGGCATCCTCTTCGGTCCTAACCTCGCGCCGATGCTCCCCCACTCGCCGGAGGCGCTTTTTGGCCTGAGCGTCATCGAAGATCTCGCGCTCATCAGCGTGCTCACGGTGGGCGTCATCGGCACCATGGGCGGAGGTGAGCTCAAGATCGCGGAGCTCAAAGACAACTTCAAGACCATCGCCGCGGTCGTGGGCCTGAACGTCATCTTCAACGTTCCGCTGCGCTTTGTGCTCGTGATGTTGGTGGGCTTCTACGCGCCCACGCTGATCCCGTTTGTGCCTCCGGGAAGCCACGCCGACCTCATCGCGGTCGCCCTCTTGATAGGCGTGTTCGGCGCCGCGATGAGCCCGACCGTCACGCTGGCCGTGATGCAGGACGCCCGCGCTCGGGGACGTATGACCTCGATCGTCCTCGGCATCGTCGTCTTTGCGGATTTGGTCTTGGTGGGCATCTTTCTGGTCTCGCTCACGCTCTCGAAGTTGCTCATCAGCGAAGCGGGCTTCACGTTGGGCGCGCTTCTTCAGGCGCTTCCCGGCATTGGTATCGAGTTCGGTCTGGCCTTCCTGCTCGGTATTGGCGCGGGCATCGCGGTCATTGCCTATCTGCGTTGGGTCGCGCGTGAGACGCTGCTTTTCACCGTCGCGCTCGTCTTTGTCGTCTCATACCTCTGCCAGATCCTTCATGCTGAGACCCTTCTCGCGTTCCTGACCGCCGGCTTCGTCGTGCAGAACTTCTCGCGCCTCGGTCACGACATGATCCACTCCCTCGAGAAGATCAGTCTCCCCGTCTTCGTCATCTACTTCATGACGCAGGCCGCACGTCTCGATCTGAGCGCGGTGGTTGGCTATCTTCCGATCGCGGCCCTCGTGAGCGTGGCCCGCGCGGGCTCCCTCTACGCGGCCTGTCGCTTCGGGACGAAGTTGACCGGAGCGCCCGAGGTGGCTCGCAGGCACCTCTGGCTGGCCTTCTTCTCGCTGGGCAGCGTAGACCTCGTGCTGGCCGGACTGGTCGTGGATGTCATCCCCACGTGGGGTGGCGGTCTTCAGATGGTCGTGATGGCCATCGTGATCATCCATATCCTTGGCGGACCCCCGCTGCTCAAGCTCGCCCTCGATCGCGCCGGTGAGACGGAGGGCTCTCGGGCCGAAAACCGAGCCGAGGCCCACGAGGTGGATCGTGCCCTTCAGATCCGCTCTCCCTCGGAGACCGCCGAGATCCGGCTCCCGGTGCCCCGAGTGGAGGACCCGCGTTTTGCCGCCCGCCTCGAGCAGCTTCGCACGCGTGCGCTCGAACAACATCAGTCGGTCTTCGTGACGCCCATCGTTGAACGGGGCACCAAGATGAAGGCAGCCCTGGCCGACGTGCGCACCGCTTCGGAGGCGGCATCGGTTCGTCTGGCGGCGCTCGTCGAGGCGGCCTCCCAGGCTCCGGAGCGGATCAGGGCCGAGCTTCAGCAGGCGGAACTCGCCTACCACCGAGACCTCGAGACGGCCTTTAGGCGCCTTGATGAGGTGGCGGGGTCGAGCGTCAAGATGGAGTCGGTCGATCGCTTCTTCGCCGAGCTTCGTGCGCTCGAGCCGTTTGGAACGAGCTTCGGGGTAGCCATCGAACCGGCGCGGCTTCGGGCCGAGCCCGGCGATGGGGCGGCCGTCCGCGTCCTCAAGCTGCTCCGCCGCGCGCGTTATGCGACGACCGGGAGTTGGACGCGGGCGGTCCCGCTCGGTCGGCTCTTCAAGTACTACGTCGAGCTCTCGGTCCCGCTCTATGTGGCGCGCGCAACCGAGAGTTCGGCCTCGCTCGCCGAGAAGCTTTGGACGGAGCTCGGGCATCACTTCAGGCGAAACGAGGAGCTCTACCACCGCTTGCAGGAGTCCCTCGTGAGGCCCCAAAGCGAGAAGAGCGCGTCATCCAAGCCGGCCGACAACACGCGCCGGTCGGTGCCTCCGGCGGCCTCGGTGGTCCCGGCCCCTGCAGGGAGCGCTCCTCCGACGCGTGAAGAGATCGAGGAGTGGCAGGCGACGGCTCGAGGGCTGTTGGCCAGCGCCGTTTCCGAGGAGCAGGAGCGCATGTCTGCCCTCGAAAGTGGGCTGGCGCGGTGGCAGGGCACCTCCCTCGAGCGCTACACGCTCGCGGTCTCCGAGCCGTTTACCCAGCTCATGGATGCGGCGGAACGTGCGGGCACCATGGAGCTCCCGAGCTTTCGTTACGCCCCGTCATCGCGCTTCGATCGCTCGCGCCAGGCGCAGGCGGAGCTTCGTGATCGTCTCCAGCGGGAGCAGAATCTGGCCAGCGGCCACTGGGGTTGGGCGTTGCTCGGGCAGCGTCTCTTTCTGTTCTCCCACTGGTACCGCGGCTACCAGCGACGCATCGCAGACTCCATCTCAGCCAATCTCCGTACGCCTTGTGAGAGCGAGCTCGAGCTCTTCAGGCTCGAGTGCGCGGTGAGTGCCGAAGAAGACACCGTCGATTGGCGTCACCGGCTCGACCACAACATCCGTCCATCTTGGCGTCGGACGGAGCGTACGTTCCACCGCGTCCTCACCTCGTTCGGCCAGGGGAACCTGGGCCGACAGCTCCTGGGGCTCCTCGAGGCCCGGATCACGGAGCTTCCCAGTCAGGTGACGCTCCTCAGCGTCGACCCCGAGACGGCGCTGCCCGACCACTCCGCGGTCTTCGTCGCACCCCTTCGCGAGTGGCTGTTCTCGAGCCTGGTTCGCGAGATCGCGCTCCGTTTCTTCGAGCTTCATGACCGCGCTCAGCGCGTGCTGGGAGAAGGTCTAGAATCGTTGCAGGACGTGGAGCAGGTCGTCGAGTACAGCCTGCTCTCGGCGGTTCGCCACGGCGAGGCTCCCGAAGGTCCTGAGGAGACCCCGAGGGCCGTCGCCGAAGGAGGTCTGAAGCGGGCAGCGCGTCTGCTCGAGGAGCTGAGCGAGAAGCAGACGACCGCTCTTCAACAGATCGAGCGTTGGATCCTGAGCGAGACGGACACCGTGCTCGCTCGGACGCTGGAGCCGGTGCTTCGTCGTCGCGTCGAGGACGTTCGACGTGCGATCAACCGAAGCGAGCAAGCCTCTTTGGTGAGGAGGGGCGGCAGTTGGCTCTCGCTTCGGCGGCGACAGGTGATCGACCTCTTCGCGCAGCTGTGGCGAACCTATGTGCCCCCGCTCACCGCGCTCGCCTTCGAGGTCAGAGCCCGCATGGCAGATCCGCCGCGAATGCTGGCGCCAGACGAGCTCCGTCGTCGCCTGGGCGCGACCCCCTCCCCACTGGAGAACGTCCCTGCCTCGTACCGTCGGCTTTTTGCTCCTCTCCCGCTCGAGGTGCCCGAGTTCTACGTGCCGCGCCGCGAACCCGAGGAGCAGCTGCTCACCGCCATCCGCGAATGGAACGCCGGACGTCCGATGTCCGTGTTGGTGACAGGGGATCGGGGGGTTGGGCGTCGGTCGCTCGTTCACCACGTCCTCGCGGACGTCGAACGAGAAGGACGAGGGCTGGGAGACGTTCCTCACAAGAGCATCATCCTCGAGCCGGAGCAGGTCAGAGAGCCCGAGATCGCCTCCCGCATGTCCACCGTACTCACCGGGCGCGGTGCTCGTGGTTTCGAAGACCTCCTGAGGCAGATCCAGGGCAGCGGGACTCGGAGCCTGGTCATCGTGGAGAACGGAGAGAAGCTCTTCGCGCGGACAGAGCTAGGGTTCGAGACCTTCCGATCGTTCATGAGGCTCGTGACCGAGTCGCGCGAGCAGGTCCTCTGGATTGTGATCATGCGCGCTGCGGGCATGCGTTGGCTGCAGTCCGCGCTGGGTATCCGCGAGCTCTTCGCGGAGGTGGTGGACGTCCCTCCCTTCGATGGACCGAGGCTCGTGCAGATGATCCAGCAGCGCCATCGCGTGAGCGGTTACTCGGTCATGTTCGACCGGCCGGAGCGCTCGTGGCCGGGACTCCTCGGCCGCGCCTTCGACGCGGGACCGGTGCTGAGAGAGCCCACCGGCGAGTTCTTCGAAGACCTCTCGGAGCTCAGCGGAGGCAACGCGTTGCTTGCACTCGAGCTCTGGCTCTCCTCGATTCGTTCAGACGAAAAGGACGATCAGCTCCTTCACGTAGCACCACTGGCCGTTCGTCCAACCTCTTTGGTCGAGGGTCTAGGCGAACCCAAGCCGCTCCTCCTGTCCCTCCTGGCGCAGCACGGCTCTCTCTCTCTCTTTGAGCTCGAGGCGATCTTCTCGGGCCTGGGCGTGAAGGAGGTGGCGAGTCATCTCTCTCACCTCGCCCGAGTCGGATTCGTAGAGGTGGCCAGCGGAGAGACGGCGTTTAGGCTCCGCCCCCGGGCGGAGGCGATGACCGTGCACGAGCTTCGGGAAAGGGGATGGCTGTGAACGAACGCTTATTTCCGGCCCTGCCCGCCGCGCCACCGGGTGTTTGGACGGTGGGGCTCCTCCTGCTCCTCTTGCTCCTCATCTACGTCGCTACGCGGGTGCTTCGGGTTCGTCCGTCGCTAGACTTCGTGCCCTGGTTTCACGTTGCGCGAGTGGGGGCGGGCGCGCTCGCCATTGCGCTCGTCTTCGATCTCCTCGCCTTCTCTCGCTTTGGGGGTGCGCCGTTTCTCGGCGTCCTGGCGTTGGTCTTGGTGCTGCTGGGCCCTTACCTGCTGAACGTCTTCGCGGGGCTCGCGTTCTTGCTCGAGGGTCGAATACACCTCGGGGCTCGGATTCGAATCGGTGAGATCGAGGGCAAGGTCTCTGCGGTGCGTCTACGCGCCCTGATCGTCGAGAGCGCAGATGGATCTCTGCACGTGGTGCCGTTTCGCCGCCTCGTGGATGAGCGCATCACTTTCCCCGGTGGTGCGACACGCGGGGTGCGCTGCGAGGTCTCGGTGGTCATGAAGACCAGGCGAGACGCGGAGCAGCTCGTCGAGATTGGTCGCAAGGCGGCCTTGTTGTCCGCGCTGGGGAGCCCTGCGCACACGCCAGAGGTCTATCTCGAGTCTGCGGCGGACGGCGAACTCGTGCTTCGCATCGTCGGATGGGCGATTGATGACCCTCATGTCGAGGCGTACCGGACCGAGATCACCAAGCGCGTGCTCGCCGCCGAGCTGCCGCCAAAGACCTCACTCGGGTAGGCACGCATTGAGGTAGACCGGCGTCCCGTCAGGAAGCTCAGCGTACAAGCTCGCGCGACAGCGCCAGTTGTTCGGGCAGTCCTGATCCGTGCCGCAGGTGTCGGTGCACTGAGAGGCCGGGGTGTAGCAGAGGCCCGAACGACACGGCAGGTACGAGCTGCATGGGGTGCCGATGCCACCATTGCCGTGTGAACCCGTGAGGCAAGCTCGAACGAGGTTCGGGATGTAGCTGCCGACGCAGAGAGGTCCAATCTCGAATGAGCACACGCTGTAGTTGGCGAGGGTGCAGATGGATCCGCTGGGGCACTGGCTCGTGGTGGAGCAGAGATCTCCACAGCGCCCGCCCACGCACACGCCGCTGGCGCAGTTGCCGTCGCTGCCGCACGAGGCTCCCTGAGGACTCGCCCCGACCGGCCCGGTGCACGCGGCCAAGTAGTTCGAGGCCGCAATTTCGCGCCATCCGCAGGCGGCGCCCCCACACTGAGCGCTGTTGGTGCAGAGCGCGACGCAGCTCTGATTTGGGCAATAGCCGGAGCGGCACTGTCCACCGGTGGCGCAGCTCGCGCCCTCTGCCCGATCGAAGGTGGCTCCGCTGAAGAGCTGCGCTGAGACACAGAGGTTTGCGCCAAGGTAGTTGTAGCAGGTGTTGCCGGTGGGGCACTGAGCACTCGTGCCGCAAGAGCTGACGCAGCGCGACCCGATGCTTCCCGCGAAGTCGAAGCAATGCTTCGACTCGCACTCCGCGTGCGCAGTGCACATCGCGTTGAGGGGCAGCGCGGTGGGCGTCGGGGGGCCGCATCGACCGCTCTGGGTGTTGCAGATATCGCTGCCGGTGCAGCCGCTGCTCGCGCAGCCCGGGATGCAGGCGCCGCTCACGGGGTTGCAGATGTTCGCGGGGGGGCCACAATCCACGTCCGAGGTGCAGACCGCGGCGCCTGGGTCACAGCGACCGGTGCCCGAGTTGCAGATGGTGTTGCCGGTGCAGACGAGACCGCCGGGTTGAGTGCAGCCTCCGACGCACTGCCCCCCTTCGCAGACCGTGCTCGGTGGGGCGCATTGACCATCCACGGAGCACGAGCCGGGGAGCTGCACGCAGCGTCCGGTGTTGGTGTCGCAGACGCTGCCGGTGCCGCAGGCGAGGCCGCCGATCTGGGCGCATCCCGTGACGCATTGCCCGCCTTCGCAGACGGTGGCGGGGGGCGCGCACTGCGTGTCGGCCGTGCATCCGCTCGGAGAGACGCACCGTCCGGTCTGAGGATCACACACGTTGCCGCCGGTGCACTGCAGGCCTCCGGCCTCCGTGCAGCCGGGGGAGCAGCTCTGATTCAAGCAGATGGCGGCGGGGGGCGCGCACTGACCGTCCGTGGAGCAAACCTGGGTGCCTGGGCCGCAACGTCCGGTCCCTGCGTCGCAGATCGTGCCTCCGCCGCAGGTCACGGGGCTGCCGACGCTTGCGCAGCCGGCGGCACACTCACCTTGGTGACAGACCGTGAAGGGGGGCTGACAGGCGGCATCGGTCTGGCAGCCGACCTCGTTCTCGTCCACACACTCGTTGAGCACACAGATGCGCCCGGCGCCGCAGTGCTCTGGCAACGTGCACTCGCGGCACTGCTGAAGCGTGAAGGCGCAATACAGGGCGGCGCTCTGACACTGGGCTTGGCTCGTGCAACTTCGGTAGCCATCGATGCAGACCCCTTGGACAGAGTTGCATTTCTGGTGGGCAGGGCAGTGATCGTCGAGGGTGCAGTCGGTCTGAGGGATCGTGACGCATGCGCTGTTCTCGCATTGCTCGCCGATTAAGCAGTCGTCGTTCGTGACGCATCCGTTTACGACGGTCTGGGGCTTACAGCTTCCGCTGATGCACTGGTTGCCGGTCGGGCAGTCTCGATTGGAGACGCAACGCCCGCTGTCTCCTTCGCAGGCTGCGAGCCATGACACCGCGCCCAGCAGCAGCAAAACTCTGGGGATTCTCGTGCCCATCACGCCCATGCTGCCCATCTGTAGGGCATCGTCCTATCCGACGATCGTCGAGTCTATCCGGTGGTTAGCACTCTCACAAATACACACCTTCTGACGGCGGCGACCGATAACGCCTCTGCACGGTCACGTGCCGAGGTGTTCATGTTCCTCCCCGGGTTTAATCCGCTTAGCTTCTGGACCGCCTTCTCGCCGCACAAAGCGGTGTTTCCTAGGTCCGAACCGCTGCCGGACGGCACGCCCATCATCATCAAAGCGGATGGCCCCGTCGACCCCGGGCTAACGATCGCGGTCGATCGTGTTCAGCAAAGCCTCACGATTCGAGGGACCACGGACGGACCTGCCATGGCCTACGACTATTTCGGTCCGCGCGGCTACGAGATCTCCCGCGGCATGGGCTTCACGCTCGACATCGACCGTGCGCCCACCGTCGATGTCTTCGGTCGCACGAACTACACGGAGAAGAACTCGCGTCTGTTCGTGCTCACCACCGAGAAGGGCTGGAGCGCCGTGAAGTGCGCCGAGATGCTCGCGGCCAAGGTCAACAAAGAGGACGACTTCCGAGCGAAGGTGCAGCGGCACGCGGACGGCAGCGCCACGCTCCTGTTCTCGCGCCGTTCCTGAGTTCAAGCGAGTAGCAGGGCCTCCATGGCCAACACCATCTGAGAGATCCGAAGGCGCCCGGCCGCATCGAGTCCGCCGGGTCTTTCTGCGTCCGCTCGCATTTGCTCCACGCCCGCGAGGAGCCGCTGAGCCGGTTCGTGCTCGGGTCCCAGCGCCCGAGCGATATCGCCGAGCGAACTCAACATCGCGACGTCCTCACGGCCTTCGGCGAGATAGACGACCCGGTCGTCATCACGGTTGGAGAGCTCGAGCACGAGCTCGCGCAGGAAGTCGGCCGAGACGAGCATCTTCTCGTAGTCCAGCTTCTCCGGTGTGTCCGTGACCTGGTGGTAGTGCGCCCATCGACCGTTCGTTAGAAAGAGAAACGGCACCTGTTCGAGCTCGAAGGCATGGTAGTCGCTGAGCGCGGGGATCACGTCGCTCGCGAGGTGACGCAGGTGCAGGCCCGAGAGGTCGCGGCCGCCGCGATCGACCAGCGCAGCGGTTCGTGCACTGCGTTCCGCGCCCAGCACAAAGAGCGAATTCCGTACCGCTAAAGAGAGGTCTGTGCCGCCGAGCGCGTGCCCCATGAGATCCATGCAGACCATCATGTCGATGTTCTCGAGGGGAACGGTGGGGTGCTTCGTGAAGTACATGGAGCCCATGTCTCCGGTCAGGAAGAAAGGTGGCTCCTCGGCATCGAAGGCGCAGAAGATCACCTGGCGCCCGAGTTGCGAACGCAGCTTCACGAGCGCCTCGGCAACGTCGAGGAGGATGGCGATCGCGGCCGCATTGTCATCGGCGCCCCAAAACGCCTTGCCCTTGGTCAGCCAACCCAGGTGGTCGTAGTGCGCAGCGACCAGGATGGCTCGCTCTCCGTGCTTGCCCTGTCCCGGGAGCTTCCCGATCAGGTTGGCCCCGCCGCAGCCGGGAACACGTTGAATGAAGCCCTCATCCCCGGCCGGCTCGAGCCCGACCTGCTCGAAAGCCCGCTCGATGTATCCCCGGGCTCGCACCCCTTCAGGGCTACCCGTCCTACGACCGCCGCACTCGGAGGAGCAGAGAAAGGCGACGGTCTTGCGCAGCCGCGCTAGGCGTTCGTGTTCCACCAGCCGGCGCTCCAAGGTCTCAACGCTAGCATCATTCGCCCAGCCGCGGGGAACCGGAATTGCGTCCGCATGGGCTCGGCGGCTATGGGAGTCGGGTGAAGAAGAAGTGGGTCTACCGATTTGGCGGGGGTTCGGCGGAGGGCAGCGGCAAGGACCGCAATCTGCTCGGCGGGAAAGGGGCGGACCTCGCCGAGATGGCGCGGCTCGGCTTTCCCGTGCCTCCCGGCTTCACTCTGACCACAGAGGTCTGCACCGAGTTCTACGCCTCTTCCAAACACTACCCCGAGGGTCTCGAGCAAGAGGTCGAGGCTGCGATGGCGCACCTGGGCGAACAGATGGGCCGCCGCTTCGGGGATGAGAAGCGACCACTACTCGTGTCGGTGCGCTCGGGCGCGCGTGTGTCCATGCCCGGCATGATGGATACGGTCTTGAACCTCGGGCTCAACGACCAGACCGTGGCCGGACTCGCCGCGGAGACCGATCCTCGCTTCGCCTATGACTCCTACCGTCGGTTCATCCAGATGTACGCGAGCGTGGTGCTGGGACTTCCGCACGAGAACTTCGAGGCCATGCTGGCTGACGTGAAGGCGCAGCGCGGGGTCAAGCTCGATACCGGGCTCTCGTCATCCGACCTCGTGAAGCTCACGGAGATGTATCGGGCCGAGGTCGAGCGCGCCACCGGCAAGCCCTTCCCCAGCGACGTTCGGCAGCAGCTCTTTGGTGCGATGAGCGCGGTGTTCGGCTCCTGGATGAACGCACGTGCCATGACCTACCGACGGCTTCACCACATCTCGGCCGACTGGGGCACGGCGGTGAACATCCAAGCCATGGTGTTTGGCAATCGCGGCAACACGAGCGCCACCGGCGTGGCCTTCACCCGCAGTCCCTCGACCGGCGATCGTTCCATCTACGGAGAGTACCTCGTCAACGCGCAGGGCGAAGACGTCGTAGCGGGCATTCGAACTCCTCAGCCGATCACCCGAGCCGCCAAGGACCTCATGGGAACGAAGCTCCCTTCGCTCGAAGAGGCGATGCCCGAGGTCTACGCATCACTGGCCACGAACCTCGCTGCGCTCGAGAAGCACTATCGCGACATGCAGGATGTCGAGTTCACCTGCGAGGAGGGCAAGCTCTGGCTCCTTCAAACTCGCCGCGGCAAGCGCACCGCGAGGGCAGCCCTCAAGATCGCGGTCGACATGGTCGAGGAGGGGCTCATCCGTCAGGAGGAGGCGGTGCTTCGCATCGAGCCCGCGAGTCTCGACCAGCTTCTTCATCCGTCCCTCGATCCCAAGGCGGAGAAGAAGCTCCTCGCGGTGGGACTTCCGGCCTCCCCAGGCGCGGCTTCGGGCGCCATT
The DNA here is from genome assembly GCA_011526105.1 of Deltaproteobacteria bacterium. Lineage (GTDB taxonomy): Bacteria > Myxococcota > Kuafuiibacteriia > Kuafuiibacteriales > Kuafuiibacteriaceae > WYAZ01. Next base: position 19,547 of record WYAZ01000020.1, read on the forward strand.
GTCTTCTCGTCGGACGAGGCGGTGGAGGCCAGCGAGGCCGGCCGCCAGGTCATTCTGGTGCGCATCGAGACCAGCGCCGAGGACATCGCGGGCATGAACGCCGCCGCCGGCATTCTCACCACCCGCGGCGGCATGACCAGCCACGCCGCGGTCGTCGCACGCGGGATGGGGCGTGCGTGTGTGGCCGGGCTCGGAAGCCTGCACGTGGACGAGCTTCAGCAGACGATCGAGCACGGCGGTCTCACGCTCAAAGCGGGGGATCTGATCACGCTCGATGGTTCGACCGGCGAGGTGTTTCAGGGGGCAGTCCCCACGGTGAAGGCCGAGCTCTCGGCGGAGTTCCGCGAGCTCATGGGTTGGGCGGATCGCTGGCGTCGCATGAGCGTCCGGGCCAACGCCGAGACGCCCGAAGACACCGAGACCGCCCGTCGTTTTGGGGCGGAAGGTATCGGCCTCTGCCGAACCGAGCACATGTTCTTCCAAGCCGATCGCATCGTGATCATGCGCGAGATGATCCTCGCCGACGATGAGCGCGCCCGTCGTGCGGCTCTGGCGAAGCTCCTCCCTCTGCAGCGCGCCGACTTCGTGCAGCTCTTCGAGATTATGTCCGGATTCCCGGTGACCGTTCGCCTGCTCGATCCGCCGCTCCACGAGTTCCTACCCCAAACCGACGCGGAGATCCTCGAGGTCGCGAAGAGCGCCGGAATAGACCCCGACAGCCTTCGTCGTCGCGCGCAGGAGCTCCACGAGACGAACCCGATGCTCGGGCACCGAGGTTGTAGGCTCGGTATCACCTTCCCCGAGATCTACGAGATGCAGGCTCGTGCGATCTTCGAGGCGGCGGTAGCGGTCCGGCGCAAGACCGCCAAGGCCGTGCATCCGGAGGTCATGATCCCGCTGGTTGCTCTCGAGAACGAGCTCGAGCTCATGGCCGATCTGGTCGAGCGTGTTGCCCGAGAGGTCGAATCCGAGTCTGGCATCGAAGTGGAGTACCGATTGGGCACCATGATCGAGCTCCCTCGAGCGGCGCTTCGTGCCGGTGCGTTGGCCAAACGAGCTGCTTTCTTCTCGTTCGGAACGAACGACCTCACGCAGACCGCGATGGGCCTGAGCCGCGACGACGCCTCGAAGTTTCTCCCCGCATACACCGAGCGCGGCGTGCTCGCGGATGATCCGTTCATGACGCTCGATCGCGAGGGGGTGGGCGAGCTCATCCGCATCGCGCTGGAGCGAGGGCGGGAGACTCGGCCCACCATCGAGCTCGGGATCTGCGGTGAGCATGGCGGCGATCCACGCTCCATCGACTTCTGCCAACGCGTCGGGCTCGACTACGTTTCGTGCTCGCCGTACCGAGTTCCCATTGCGCGCTTGGCCGCCGCGCAAGCCGCATTGCGACCGGTCAAACCGGTCTGAGCCACCCCGAGGAGCAGCCATGAGCAACGAAGCCCGCTTTGTGACCCTGGACGCCAACCAGGCGGTGGCCGATGTGGCCTATCGCCTGAGCGAGGTCATCGCGATCTATCCCATCACCCCCGCGTCGGCGATGGGAGAGCACGCCGACGCCTGGTCGGCCGACGGGCGTAGCAATCTTTGGGGGACCGTCCCCAAGGTGGCCGAGATGCAGTCTGAGGGGGGAGCGGCGGGTGCGGTGCACGGCGCGCTTCAAGTGGGCGCCCTCACCACCACTTTCACGGCTTCGCAGGGCCTGCTTCTGATGCTGCCCGATCTCTTCAAGATCGCGGGTGAGCTCACCCCGTTCTGTCTGCACGTCGCGGCGCGTACGATCGCGACGCACGCGCTCTCCATCTTCGGCGATCACTCGGATGTGATGGCGGCTCGCTCGACCGGCATGGCGCTGCTCGCCTCGGGTTCGGCTCAGGAGGCGCAAGACTTCGCGGCCATCGGCCACGCGGCGACCCTCGACGCGCGGATTCCCGTTCTGCACTTCTTCGATGGCTTTCGCACCTCGCACGAGATCACGAAGGTTGTGCCCATCGATGACGCTACGCTCCTTGGCTTGATCCCGGCCGACGGCGTTCGAGCGCACCGGGCGCGTGCGCTCGATCCGGACCGCCCCGTAGTGCGGGGCACATCCCAGAACCCGGACGCCTACTTCCAATCCCGCGAGGCAGTGGAGCCCTTTTATGCTCGCTTCCCTGCGGTGTTGGCCGCGACCATGGCGCGTTTCAAGGAGCTCACCGGTCGCGCCTACCGCCTCTTCGACTACGTGGGTCATCCGGAGGCGGAACACGTCATCATCATGATGGGCTCTGGGGCGGAGTGTGCGCACGAGACCGTCGATCACCTGGTAGGCCAGGGCGAGAAGGTGGGCGTGCTGAAGGTAAGGCTTTTCCGGCCTTTTGCCTCCGAGGCCTTCCTCGAGGCGCTGCCGAAGACCGCGAAGGCGGTTGCGGTGCTCGACCGCACCAAGGAACCCGGCTCGAGCGGAGAGCCGCTGTTTCAGGAGGTCACCGCTGCGCTCGTGAGCAGCCTACAGTCCGGTCAGCGGGCCGCACTCCCCCGGCTCATCAGCGGACGCTATGGGCTGTCGTCCAAGGAGTTCAACCCCGCCATGGTCAAGGCGGTGTTCGATGAGCTTCAGCGCGCCGCACCCAAAGCGCGCTTCACAGTGGGTATTCGAGATGACGTCTCCCAGTCCTCGCTCAGCTTCGATTCGAGTTTTGATATCGAGCCTGAGGATGTCTCGCGCGCGATCTTCTTCGGGCTGGGCGCTGACGGAACGGTCTCCGCCAACAAGGCGAGCATCAAGATCATCGGCGAGGAGACCCCGCTCTACGCCCAAGGACACTTCGAGTACGACTCAAAGAAGTCCGGCTCGACGACCATCTCCTATCTCCGGTTTGGTCCGCGGCCGATCCGTTCGACCTATCGCATTGGTCGGGCGCAGCTCATCGCGGTGCATGATCCCGAGTTCCTCGAGCGGCGCGACGTACTGGCGGCCGCCATGCCGGGCTCTACGCTCTTGCTCAACAGCGTTCGTCCGCCCGACGCGGTGTGGGATTCGTTTCCCCGCGAAGTGCAGGAGCAGCTCGTGCGCCAGCGTTGTCGGCTCATGGTCATCGACGCGTACGCGGTGGCCGAACGAGCCGGCCTCGGGCGCCGCATCAACACCGTGATGCAGGCAGCGTTCTTCGCCCTTTCGAAGGTGCTGCCGATGGACGAGGCCATGCAGCATCTCAAGCGCTCGGTCGAGGACACCTGGGGGCGCCGCGGTCCCGAAGTCGTGCGGCGAAACCTCCTCGCGCTCGACTCTGCGCTCGATGGGCTTCACGAGGTCCCAGTCCCCAAGGAGGTGCGGTCCGAACGGCCCCGCCCGCCGATCCTCGCACCGGGGGCCCCGGACTTCGTGCAGCGGGTCACGAGACTTCTCCTCGAAGGGCGAGGCGACGAGCTTCCGGTGAGCGCGTTTCCGCCGGACGGCACCTGGCCCACCGGCACGAGTCGGTTCGAGAAGCGCGCCATCGCGATCGACATCCCGGTTTGGCAGTCCGACATCTGCGTGCAGTGCAACTTCTGTACGATGATCTGTCCGCACACGGCGATTCAGAGCAAGGTCTACGCCCCGTCCGAACTCGAGAACGCCCCGTCCGGCTTTCGCTCCATGCCCGAGACCTTTGAGGCCAAGCTCGAGGGCATGCGCTTCAGCGTGCAGGTGGCACCCGAAGACTGTACGGGTTGCGGGCTCTGCGTGGAGGTGTGTCCGGCGAAGGACAAGAAGAACCCCAAGCGCAAGGCGCTGGTCAACGAGGCCCTGGTCAATCATCGCGAAGTGGAGCGCGAGGCCTTCGCGTTCTTCGAGGGCATCGAGTCCGCACGGCTCTCGGAGCTCCCCATCGACAAACGCAGCGCGGCGCTCCGGCTCCCGCTGTTCGAGTTCTCGGGCGCGTGCGCTGGCTGCGGCGAGACCCCGTACATCCGGCTCCTCACGCAGCTCTATGGCGATCGTTTGATCATCGCCAACGCGACCGGCTGTTCGTCAATCTACGGCGGCAACCTGCCGACCACCCCGTACACCACGAACCGCGAGGGCCGCGGCCCCGCTTGGGCGAACTCGCTCTTTGAGGACAACGCCGAGTTCGGCTTCGGGATGCGGCTTGCGGTGGACGTGAAGGCCGCTCGGGCGCGTTCTCTGTTGACGAGCCTCGCGGCGCAGCTCCCCACCGCGCTCGTGGATGGCTTGCTCGCGACCGGTCACGGCGAAGCCTGGATCGAGGCGCAGCGTGAACGGGTGAGCCAGCTCGATAGGCTCCTCTCCGGCATGAACGTGCCGGAGGCTCTGGCGCTTCGAGAGATGGCCTCCATGCTCGTTCCTCGCAGCGTGTGGATCGTGGGCGGGGACGGCTGGGCCTACGACATCGGCTATGGCGGTCTCGACCACGTGCTCGCCTCTCACGAGAAGGTGAACGTGCTCGTGCTCGACACCGAGGTCTATTCCAACACCGGCGGGCAGGCGTCGAAGGCGACCCCGCTCGGTGCCTCGGCGAAGTTTGCCATCGCCGGTAAGGCGACGCGCAAGAAAGATCTGGGTCTGCTCGCGATGAGCTACGGCCATGTATATGTCGCTCAGATTGCGATGCAGGCACGGAGTGCCCACACCGTGGAGGCCTTCCTCGAGGCCGAGCGTCATCCGGGACCCTCGCTGCTCATCGCACACAGCCCCTGCATCGCGCACGGCTATGACCTCGTGAAGTCTCCGGCGCAGCAGAAGCGCGCCATCGGCAGCGGCATGTGGCCGCTCTATCGTTATGACCCGCGCCGCGTAGAACGAGGGGAGCCTCCGCTCACCCTGGATTCGAGCACGCCGCGCACGGATGTGGCGGCCTATATGGAGCACGAGGCCCGCTTCCGCATGGTCGAGCTCCGCTCGCCGGAGCGGTACGCGGAGCTGCTCGAGGCGTCCCGGGAAGCGGTGCGGCAGCGCCAGGCGCTCTATGAACAACTTTCACGCGTTCAACTACCCTCGGAGAAGAATCATGGTTAGAGCTCATCTCAAAACCCCCTCGGTCGAGATTTCGGCCGAGCCACGTCGTCGCGCTGTGTTGGGGCTCCTCGCGTTGTCGCGGGATAGCGCGTTCGTCGGCCCGCCTTGCGCGCCTCGCGTCTCGGTCGTTTCGCCCAGTCGAGGGTCTTGAGATGAGCACTGATCTCACGACACGCTGGCTCGGCCTCGAACTGGAATGTCCCCTCGTGGTGGGGGCCGGTCCCTTGTCCAAAGATCCCAAGCTCCTTGGCGAGGCGGTCTCTGCGGGCGCGGGCGCGGTGGTGATGTACTCGCTGTTCGAAGAGCAGATCACCGCAGAGCAGATGGCGGCGCACCGCTTCATCGACGCGAGGGTCGACACGAGCGCGGAGGCCCACAGCTTCATGCCCGACAGCGACGTCTTCTCGATGGACGCCGGACCGTACCTGCGCCAGCTCGAGCGCATTCGCGAGCGGGTGAAGGTTCCGGTGGTGGCTTCGCTCAACGGCACCACGCCCGGAGGCTGGACCAACTACGCAAAGCAGCTCGAAGGCGCGGGCGCGAGCGCGCTCGAGCTCAACCTCTATGAGGTGGTCACGTCGCCCGATGAGTCCGGCGAGGCGGTGGAGAAACGTCAGCTCGAGGTCGTGAGCGCGGTGGTGAAGAGCATCGACATCCCGGTCGCAGTGAAGATCAGCCCCTTCTACGCTTCAGTGCCCGCGTTCGTGCGAAGGCTCGAACTCGCAGGGGCCCGCGGAGTGACGCTCTTCAACCGCTTCTATCAGCCGGACATCGATCTCGAGAACTTGGACGTAGACCGCACGCTCCACCTGTCGACCCCAACTGAGCTTCCGCTGCGGCTTCACGCACTCGCGCTCCTGTCCCCCAACACGGGTCTCTCGCTCGCCTGTACGGGCGGCGTGCATACCGGTTTGGGGGCCGCGAAGGCGATCTTGAGCGGCGCCCACGCCGTGCAGCTCACATCGGCCCTGCTCGCCAAGGGACCTCGCCACATCGGCGTGGTCCGTGAAGAGCTCCTTCACTGGCTCGAGGAGAAGGGGTACGAGAGTTCGGCCGAAGCGAGGGGCATCTTGGACTTCAGCTCCGCGCCGGACTCCCATGCGTGGGAGCGAGTGAACTACGCGCGTATGCTTGACGGCTGGACTCTGGATTAGGGCCCGCTACGTGGCGCGCCGACGCCGAACGAGCACCCACGCAAAGAGGAGCAGACCGAGCGCGAGCGTCGAGTCCGTGCCGGGTGACGTTCGGCAGTCGCATCCATCAGCCCCGCTCCTCGGGCCCTGACCGCCCGGGACATACGGGCGCATGACCTCTTCCTGAACGGCGAGTGCCGCGTCGATCTCGGCGCGCCGATCTTCGAGGACGAGCCCCTGTGCGAGCTGCTCCACCACCGAAGCGGCGGGGAGGGCGTCGAGGCCCTTCCGCTCGTCGCCGCTGGGCCCGAGAAAGAGCGTCTGCCCGGTCTCTGGGACGAAGACCTCGAGCGGGGCTTCAGACCATTCCACGCCGCCCGTGCAGTCGCGGGTGATGATGGCCGAGTGGCCGTTTGAGATCTGTGGCAGGTCCGAGCGGAACGCGAACTCTGGATCGACGTTCATCTCCTCTGGCGAGATGAGCGTGAAGAGACGGGTCGCGTACTGGTACCGATCGAACATGTCTTGAAGCGCAGCGAGGGGCAGCACTACGCGCGCCCACACGGAGGCCGCCACACCCCTCCCGTCGATCTCGAGGCCCTCGAGCTGGCCGGCCCAGCACCCTGGGCAGCGCGCGAACTGCTCGGGCGGGATCCCGGCAGCCCGCAGGCGCTCCACGCCGATGGTCGCGGTGAGAATCGCCGCCACCTCGGGATGCACCGTGAGACCCTGGGTCTGCAGACGACGGATGAGATCGTCCACCCGAGTGCTCTCCTCGATCGCGGCGCGGTCGTATTGACCGGTCCTGTGAAGTTGGTCGTCAAAAATGCGGCTCGGGCCCGCGTACTCGGTGACAAAGGCGTTGCCGCTGCCCTGGTCCGCGGCTTCGGCGACGAGCGAGCGGTAGTTCGCGCCATTTCGCACCCAGTCGAGGCGGGCCCAGTTGAGCTGCAGATGGTTGTAGTTCTCGGGGATGGCGCGCCCCTGCTTCGAGAGCACGAGCGTGGTGATGTCCATGTCCTGGGCGGCGGCGATCGCGGTAAGGCGAATGGGGACGCAGACCTCGCTTCCCGTCATCTGGACCCAGATGGGCTGGATGTCGCCAGCGGCGCGGTCGTTTCGGAGCTTGAGCGCGAGCAGCACATCTCCCTTGGTGACGTAGGGCACGACTGAAAGCATCATCTCGGCCGTCACGAGGTAGCCGTTTTCGACGAGCCAGGTACGCATCTCTTCGGGGTCGCTGCTTCGAATGACCACCGAATGGTAGGGACCCACCGCCTTCTGCGCCAGAACCTCGACCCCGCTGCCCGGACCGCCGGGTGAGGCGCCAGCATCGAAGCCACCGGCGGCTGCGTCCACCGAGCCCCCCTGATACTCAGGTGTCCTGCATTCGCCGCGGGTCGTCCACTGCGTGGAGAAGCTTGGCGCGGTGAGGCGATCCATGGTGGAGAACAAGAAGGCGGGCGCAACCTCGATGGACGTCGGCGCGGACTGCAGCGGCAGTACCCACGCAAACTCGGCCGCGGTGCCTTGATACTGGATGTTGATGACCGCATCGACGGTGTTGCTGGCGCCATCGACCGCGAAGATGATGCCTTCACCGGTCTGGATGACGGGCTGCGCCCCGTCGCAGAAGAACCCGCCGCATGCCTCCGCCGGCCGTTCGGTCCACAGAACGATCGTAACGAGGCCGGCACCCAAAAAAAGCTTGGAACTCATCTCAAGACCCCTTCCGTCCCGACTTCGGCCGATGCGCGTCGGTGCCCGGTGTTGGGCCTCCTCGCGTCATCGCCGGATAGCGCGTGCGTCGGCCTGCCTTGCGCACCTCGCGCCTCGGCCGTCTCGCTCGGTCAGGGGTTCTGAGATGAGCTCTAGATCTGATCATGAATCCTCCGCGTGTGATGCCTAGTGTCCCGTCCGAAAAGTTCAGATCACGTTCGCGCTTGTCCTTTTCGCCCCTGGCCGACGCGCGGCCTGCGGCCGCCCTTTCGGGCTCCTCGGTCATTGGGGGCGACCCAACTCCCTTCGTA
>WYAZ01000021.1 GCA_011526105.1 Deltaproteobacteria bacterium
AGCTCACCCGCCCATCAACCACCGCGCCCCTCAAATGCGCGAGCCCACGTTCGCGCAGCCGCCGGGCCAGCGCTCTGGACGCTTCACACCAACGCGCGTTCTCACCCGCGCGTTCGACCCCGTACCCATTGATGGACGAGAAGCCGAGCTCGTGGTGCCCGCGCGTCACGAACAGCGCGTCGAGCAACTCGCCCATGCGCAACCTGAGTTGCGCATCCAGCCGGATCTGATGCTGAAGCTGGGCGTCGATGGCCGCAGCTTCCAGCTCATGCATCCGCATGTTGCCTTCTAACTCATACTATACATATGTTCAAGTGTCGCCTCGGGCGTCGGGCGCTTTGGGAGGTCCTCCTGCGCTTCGAGAACGCGCCGTCCGCATCGACAGCACATCTCGTGGCCGAGTTTGGCCCGCGACGGGTTTCGGACCCGAGTGTGCGGCCGACTTCGGCGAGGGAGGATGCTGCGTGGAGGGGGCGTCGGGCCTTCAATCTGCGATCGACGCGTGCGCGCAAGCGGCCGAGTTGTGCGGTTCGAGACAGCGGCGCGCTCCGTGTCATGGCCCCACGCGCGGCCTCGAGCCCTCGAGGGGAAGAGCGTGAAGCTCTAGCCCATGTGCTCCATCCAGGGCTTCATGATCTTATTCGGGGAGGTCGGACACTTGTCCATGGTCTTGGTGTCCTTGGCCTTCATGATGCAGGTGGCAGCCTTCTCCTCCTTGGGGAGGTTCTTCACCTTCTCACAGGCTTTGACGAGCGCCGGGATGTCACCCTTTTCGAACATCGAGTCCTCGCCAAACTCCGCAGCCATGATGGTCACGACGTGCTTCGTGAAGCCGTCGCAGCTCGGAGCGGCGCCAAAGGCAGATGCCGATGCGGTGAGGGTGGCGGTGGCAAAGAAGAGAGGAGCGAGTTTGATCATTTGTGTAACCTACGGGCCTTTCTGAGCACCCGGCTACACATGATCCCGGCCTCGGTCAACCCGTCGGCCAACCGGTGAGTGACACCACAACCCCTCGCTCCGCACCCGTATCGCCGCGATGACCGCGATCTGGTGCCGGGCAGATCGCGCTCTGCCTCAGCCTTCTTCCACTTCGCGGCCAAAGGCCTGGTCGCGCGCAAACGCCATGATCGTCTCGAAGTAACTCTCCACCGGCGGCGGCGAGACACCGTGCGGCGCGAGCAGTTCGGACGCCACACGCACATCGAAGCTCGGATTCGATCGCAGGTACGGCAGGAACACGATCCCCTGGTTTACCACGTCGGGCCGCAGCAGTTTTAAGATCGGGTGAACCATCGGCCGCACGTACTTCACGTAGAAATCCGGATCCACGTAGCGGACCTTCGGGCCCTCGAAGAACACCTCCGCCATCTGGGCCAGCGCCCCGATGCTGGACTGGCGCTCCGGCCCCGCCGCGAGATGCACGGTGCGCCCCGTAGCCGCGGGATCATCGAGGAGCGCGTTCATCGCGTCGGCCACGAAGTCCACCGGCACCACATCCACCGGGCAGTCCGGTCGACCGAACACGGTGCGCCATCGTCCGCGCGCGTAGACCTTGAGCGGCCAATACAAGACCTTGAAGCTCGACGCGCGGCCGGTTCGAGAGTCACCCACGATGATCGAGGGCCGATGTACGGTCACCGGCAAGCCTTCCTTGCGCGCCGCCTCCACAAGTTCTTCCGCGAGCAACTTCGATCGCTCGTAGCCGTTGCGCGGGGTCTGCCCTCGACTGAGCTCCGTCTCGAGCACGAGGTCGGTGCGATCGCCCGCGACGTAGGTGGTGGAGACGTAGTCGAGCCGATGAAGACGTCCCAGTTCGTGCAGGCGCCAGGCCCAAGCGAGCACGTACTCAGTCCCGCGGATGTTCTGCTTCTCCATCACCTCCCATGGCAGATCGAAGCGCACCTGCGCCGCGCCGTGGACGATCTGCACCGGCCCCTCGGCCTCGAGGAGGAACGCACGGCCTTCGGGCGCGAGGCCGAGCTCGGGCGCCGCAACATCACCCAGCGTCACCCGCAGACCCGAGGCCGGCGCCTCGGGCTCGAGCGCCTGCACCACCTCGCGTATCCGAGCGTAGGCCTCCGCCGTGCCTTCGTCGCCGCGCGGGCGCACCAAGGTCATGACCTCGGTGTCACGCCTCAGCAACCGGAGTAACAGCTCGCGTCCGAGGAAGCCGGTGGCGCCCGTGAGGAAGATGCGGGTCACGGGCGCAGGGCTCAGACTCGACCGCGGCTGATCGACTCGACGCGGTCGACCATCTCTTTCACGAAGGGATAGCGACGGCGCGCGTCCTGGTCGAGTGAGCGCATGATGACCGGGTCGAGGCGTTTATCGACTTCTTTGTTGCGCTCGGACGGGGGCGGGAAGCGGCCCACCGGCAGCTCTCCGGTGAGGAGCTCGTAGACCATCACCCCGTAGGAAAAGACATCGGCGCGCTGATCGACGCGACCGGCGTCCTGCCGCTGCTCGGGCGCCATGTAATTAACGGTGCCCATGGAGATGCGGCTGCCGGTGAGGTTCACGTAGGAGCGGTCGGAGAAGAGGATGTCCGCGAGGCCAAAGTCGCAGATCTTGGCGACCTTGTTGTTGCTACCGTCGTCCGCGAGCAAGACGTTCTCGGGCTTGAGATCGCGATGCACTACCCCCTTGGAGTGGGCGTAGACCAAGCCGCGGCCGATCTGACACGCAAAATCGAGGGCGCGCGTGAGGTTCAAGGTGCGACGCGTGAGCTCACGCCGCAGCGTGGGCCCTTCCACGTGCTCCATCACGAAGTAGTAGTAGTTCCCGAGATTACCCTGGTCGATGATGGCAACCACGTTCGGATGGGATAGCGCGGCCAGCGCAGCGGCCTCGCGCCTAAACCGGAGCACAAACTCGTTTTGGCCCACGAGGTCATCGGCCATGACCTTCACCGCCACGCGGCGCTCGAGCGAGAGTTGCTTGGCCTCGTAGACCGTGCCCATCGCGCCTTTGCCGAGCACCTTGCCGAGTTCGTAGCCATCGAGCCTAAAACCGGGCGGGAGTTCCTTACTGTGCTCCTGACGCTGAGGTTTCTTGGCCGCCTTCTCGTTCTTGCGGTCCGCGACCGTGGCCCCGCCCGCCGCCGGCGCGGCCGCGCCTGCAACGCCCGCCTCCGCCACGCGCTCTGCGATCGGCCTGGGTTTGGGTTGCGCCCCGGCGGCCGGCAGATGGGTGTCGTTTCTTTGGACGATGAACTTGTTGCCGCAGCGGCGACACCGGACCTTCTGGCCGGACACGTAGATGCCTACGTCGTACTTGGCGTTGCATATGGGGCAGAACTGAATGACCTGTCCTGCCACGCTCAGCTCCTGGTGTCCGAGACGCGGCCTTCAGTCACGCTGTTGACCTGGTAGATCTCGACGCTGGTCTCCTTGCCCTTCACCTGCTTGCTTCCCAAATACTCTGCGGTGATCCGGTCTTCAACCAGGCGATGGGTGGACTCCGAGATGAGCACCTGATCGGGCCCAGCCAGCCCACAGATGCGAGAAGCAGTGTTTACCGTGTCTCCGATCACCGTGTACTCGAGGCGGCGGCGGGAACCCATGTAGCCTGCGACCAAACGCCCGGTGTTGACCCCTACCCCCATCCCGATGGGCGGGCGTCCCTCGGCCTCGCGTTCGACGTTGAAGGCTCGGATGGCATCCCTGAACTCCACCGCCGCCTGGACGGCGGAGAACACCGGGTCCTCGTCACCGGGGAGCGTGCCCCAGTGCGCCATGAGCGCATCGCCGATGAACTTGTCGAGCACACCGTGACGGTTAAATACGATCTCGACCAGGCGCTCGAAGTAGTCGTTGAGCAGCGCGACGATCTCCTGCGGCTCGCCCGCCGCCTCACTCATCGAGGTGAAGCCTCGGATGTCGCAGAACAGCACGGTCGCGTCACACTCGCGCCCGCCCTTGGTGATCGCCTGACCACGCCCCCCCACCATCTGCTCGACCACGTGGGGCGGCAAGAAGCGTGAGAGCTGCGCGTTGGCTTTGGCGTCTTCCTCGATCTTGCGGATGAGGCGGCTGTTTGCGATGGCCGACGCGGCCTGGTTCGCGAGCGCCTTGAGGAGCGAGAGGTCCTTCTCCGTGAAGGCCCCAATGCGCTGGCGGGAGTCGATGTGCATGACCCCGTACACCGTCTCGTTCGCGACCAGCGGCACACACATCGCGGAGCGAATGCCCTGGCTGATGATGGAGTGCGCGCTCGAGAAGCGGGGATCGAGCAGCGCGTTCGACAACAGACACGACTGCCGGCTCTGAAGCACGTTGTTCACGATGCTCGAGGACAAGAGAATCTCCTGAGCGTCAGCTTCGTCGCGCCGCTTGATCGTATGCGGCAAGAGCATCCCGGTCTCGGGGTCGACCAGGAGGATGACCGCGTTGTCGGCCGGAAGCAGCTCGAACGCGACCTCGAGCACCTTCTTGAGCAGGGCGCTGAAGTCCATCGCCACGGCCTCGCGAGAGAGCATGTAAGCGACGCGGAGCTTCTCGTAGTCCTGCTTGAGGGTGTCTGGGTCCGACATCTCGGCCGCTGGCTTGAAGTCTTTGTCTTCTGGCCGGTCTTCGAGCGTGACGTGCACGTGGGTGGCGCCCGCCGGTTCGTTCGGGATGATCGTGACGAGGTCTCGACCCGCCGCCTCCACGCCTTTGCGCTCGGTCCCCGCGGCTCGGAAGGTGAGCTTCATCGAGCCGAACATCAGCTCATCGTCTTGCTTGAGTTCGCTCTCGCGGATGCGCTTGCCATTGACGAAGGTCCCGTTCGAGGATTCGAGGTCGCGAACCACGTAGCGCTCGCCCCTGCGCTCGATGGTCCCGTGCTCCTTGCTGACCTCTCGGTCGTGCAGACGAATCGAGTTCTTGGGATGCCGGCCTACGGTGTTCTTGTCGTCGAGCTCGAACTCGGTCTCGAGTCCTTCGACGCTGGTGTAGACGAGCTTCGCGCGAATGCGCCCGGGGTCAGACTTGGCCTTGGTGTAGAGCTTGGGGACGATGACCTCGGAGCTCGGGGGCTCCTGCCGGAGCGGCGGCCGGGTATCCTCGACGAGCCCGGAACCCCTGGCGCCACCGGGCGGCCGACGATTGGAGACGAGCGGCGCGACCAGACCGGGCCTGGACACGTTTCGTCTCACCGGGGCGGGTCGAACCGAAGGTCCGCCTACGGTGGGGGTAGGCGTGGGGCTGCGAGACGGAGCGGACGGACCCAGGGCGGCCGCACCAAACGGCTTCTTGCATGACTGGCAATAGACGATCGCCGTGGTGGGGGCACGACTGAACTCGTTCGTCTCGCCGCAGTGCGGACAGCGTCCTCGCATCAGAGATGACCCCCCGAGGAAGGTGGGTGTGCAGACGCTAGCATGGGCATTGGGCTCGGGCTAGGCGGACCCCCGATTTCGCGTCCACGCACGGCCAATGGTATAAGGCCCAAGCGGGTTTGGCTGCAACTCCGGCATCCTCGCTCGTCCAGAGGTCGAGCGCGCCCATTCCTGTGGGCGGACGCTGGCTGGCCCGATTGTTGGCCCCGGCTTTTGCGCGGGTTCGAGTGGAGGCCACCGAACGCCGTCGGCTCGAGCGCGCGTACGCCGAAGGCCACGTGGTGCACGTGCTGCGGTCAAAGCGGCTGCTCGATCCCCTCTTCATTGTGGACCTCCTCTCGCGCTCGGGGTTGCCGCCGCCCACGTGGCTTCACGATCACTTCACCAGCCCGTATGCCCCCACGGGTCAGGGGCTCGTCGAGACCGTCGACCGGGACGAGGCCGCGCTGCTCTTCCTTCGCCGACCTCGCACCCTGACCAGCCCGGACGGGGCCTACGAGGAGAACTTCGTCGCCCGGCTCATCGAACGTCAGCGGCGTTCGCCCAGGCCCATCTTGCTCGTGCCCGAGAGCCTCAACTGGAACCGCATTGCTTCTGGGGTCGAGCGAAGCGTGCTCGACGTCATCTTCGGCGGGCGTGAGGCCCCGGGTGAGGCGAGAGAGATCTGGAGCTTCCTTCTGCGCTATCGCTTCGCCCGCTTTCACGTGGGGGAGCCGGTGAACCTTCAGTCCGTCCTCGAACGCGAGAAGGGCGTGACCGACGCGATCATCGCCAAGAAGGTCCGCTGGTCGATTCTTCACCACCTCGCCCGCGAGGAGGCGATTCGCGTCGGGCCGCCGCAGAGGCCCCCCAGCCGCACCCGCCAGATGGTCCTGAAAGATCCCCACGTCCAGAGGCTCCTCCAAGAACCACAGAGCGCGACCGAGCGCGACGCGCTGCACGCCAAGGCGGAGCTCATCTTGCGAAAGATGGCCGCCGACATGCGACTCGGCTGGATTCGCTTCCTCGACTTCGTCGTGGAGAAGGCGTGGAGCCGAATCTACGATGGCATCGTCGTTGATCGCGCCGGACTTCGCAGGGTGTGGGAGGCGAGCCGGCGCGGGCCGGTGGTGCTCGTGCCGAGCCACAAGAGCCACGTCGACTACCTCGTGCTCTCGCAGGTCTTCTTCAAGGACGGGCTCGTGCCGCCGTTCATCGCGGCGGGCGAGAACCTCTCGTTTTGGCCCTTGGGTCCCCTGTTTCGTCGCTCGGGTGCCTTCTTCATCCGTCGCAGCTTCAAGGGCGACAAGCTCTACAGCACGATCTGCGCGGCGTACATCAAGCGGCTGTTGCGAGAGGGCCACTCGCTCGAGTTCTTCATCGAAGGTGGACGTAGTCGAACCGGTAAGTTGTTGGCGGCCAAGACCGGCATCCTCTCGATGTGTGTGGACCCCGTGCTCGACGGGGCGCTCGACGACGTCGCCTTCGTGCCGGTCTCGATCAGCTACGAGAAGATCATCGAGGCCGCCTCCTACGCCGAGGAGCTCGAAGGCGGCGCCAAGAAGAAGGAGGACGTGGGCGCGCTGCTCTCCACCCGCAGGGTCTTTCGCGCCCGAACGCGCTACGGGCGCGTGTACATCGACTTCGACGAGCCGATCACGCTGCGCGCGTTCCTCGCGGCCCGCGGGGTCTCGCTCCCGCCAAAGTCGGAGCTTCCGCGCGAGGACGACGGCCTCAATCGGCGCGGATTGGTCTCGGAGCTCTCCCACCGCATCATCTACGGCATCAGCGGCGCCACGCGCGTGACCCCGACCGGCATCGCGGCGCTCGTCCTTCTGTCGCGTCCGGGGAATCGAACCGCCGAGGCTGAGCTCTACGCGCGCGCCGAGGAGCTCACGAGGTTCGCCGCGAGCAACGGAGCGCGTCTCTCGCGATCGTTGTTCGCCGAGACCCAGCGCGAGGCGCTCCGCGAATCGCTGGGCCGTCTCGCTCAAGACGGCCTGGTGCGTATGCTGCCGACCGCGAGCGACGAGACCATGTACGAGTTGCACGACACCGGTCGGCGCGCGCTCGACTACTACAAGAACAACGTCCTTCACCTCTTTGTCCCCTTCGCGCTGGTCATGACCGCGTTCTCCGCCCTATCCAAGGGCGGACGAAGCGTGCTCGAACGCGACTTGCGTGACGACGTTCGAAGGCTCTCTCAGATCTTGAAGCTCGAGTTCTCCTTCAAGGCAGGCGACTCCGGTTTCGAATCGAGCTTTCAGAGCGCCCTCGAAGCGCTGGACCGTGAGGCCTGGATCGACCGGCACGCGGAGCCGGAGCCCGAGGTCGTGGCCGGACCGCGCGGCCGAGCCATCGGTGAACTCTTGGGCGGAATGCTCGCCCCTTTGTTCGAGGCGTACCGGCTCACCAGCGAGGTGCTGGCCGAGCGACTCGGCGAAGCGAGCGAGAAAGAGCTCATCGCGCTGCTCCTCCGCGAGGGACAACGCGCGGTCGTCTTGGGTTCAGTGCGTCACGCGGAGGCGGTCTCGAAGATCACCTTCGAACACGCGCTGCAGCTCCACACGAGCCTCGGCCTCGTCTCGCGGGCGGGCGATGGTCGTCTCGCCTTGGGCGCGGGCGGCAAGACCGCGCTGTCTTCGTTTCGCAGCGAGCTGTCGCGTTATCTGGGCTTCGCCTCAGTTCGCTCGCGCGAGGTTAGCGCCATCCGCACCCCGGATGAGACTCCGTAGATAAGCCTCGGCGTACCAAGTGTCCCAGTCGCGCGGACCTTCGATGAAGGCACGCACGCGGCCGTCGACGATGACGTAGGTCTCTGGATACACGGAGGAGCCGTACTGGGACGCGATGGAGCTGTCCGGATCGATCAAGATCTCGAAGCCAGGGCGGTAGGTCCGAAAGAAGCGACGAACCTCGTCCCACTGCTTGTCGACGGTGATGGCGACCATCTCGAAGTCTCTCTCCGTTTTCAACTTGTTGTAGAGGCGCTCCATCGAGGGCATCTCTTCGACGCAGGGCGGGCACCAGGTCGCCCAGAAGTTCAAGAAAACGACCCGCTTTCCCAATCCTTTAAGGCTGACCTTCTCACCCTCGAAGCTCTCGAGCTCGAAGGCCGGCGGAGGCGAGTCCCGCTCTTGAATCGCCAAAAGCTTTCCCGCGAGCGCGAGATCACCTTGGGCGCGGCTTTCGAGGCCGGCGTTCACGAACCAGGCGGCGGAGGCGAGGGTGAGCGCCAGGAGCGGCAGCGCCAGCACGGGCGCGCGCGTCTGGTCCTCTGGTGAAAAGCTCTCGAGGGAGGTGAGCGAGTACTTCTTGCCCATCGAAGGGGGGTCTTACCGCATTCCCCCGGTTCTGGCGACGGGGAGGCGCCTCATGGCGTGGGGGGGCCACGGATTTGCCCGTTCGTCCGCGGGTGTTTAGGCTCTACCCCGTGAGTCGGATCGAGGGAGATCTGTCGCTGCTGACCGCAGCGGACCTGATCCTTTGGCTCGGGAACCGCCAGCACACCGGGCAGCTCGTTTTGGAACACGGCGGACACCGAAAGCTCCTCCAGATCCAAAACGGGGTCGCGGTCCAGGCCTCCTCGACGGATCCGCGCGAGTTCCTCGGCCAGTTCCTGGTGAACTTCGGCTTGCTCACCGAGGAGCAGCTCGCCCGCGCCTTCGAGACCCAGCAGGAGACCAAGGTCATGCTCGGGCGAATCTTGATCATGATTGGCCTTTGCTCCGAAGACCAAGTGAGGAGGGCGCTCGAGCTCCAGGTTCGAGAGACCCTGCTCGAGGCCCTCACCTGGTCGGACGGCCGCTTCGTCTTCGAGAGCCGCGCCCCCTCGAGCGGGGCGGCGGATGATCTCCGGGTTCACCTGCCGCTGACCGACATTCATCGCGAGGGGGCCCAGCGCGCCCAACACTGGGAGGCGATGCTCGTAGCCTTTCCGCACGAGCACCTCTCCTTGGTGGTGCACGAGAATCGCGTGCCCCCCGGGCTACGTCCCGACAGCTTCGAAGGTCGAATCCTGAAGCTCGCGCGCGGGGGCCTCACCATCGAGGCGGTGAAGATCGATCTGCACTCGACGGACTTCCTCTTCTACGCCCGCTTGTACGAGCTCTATCGACAAGGAGTCCTCGAGGCTCGGGAGACCGGCCCCATCCAGCCATTCATCGAGTACAGTCCGGTGCCGCCCGGACCCCACGGCCAGCTCGCGCAGGAGGCCTTCGACCGCGCGAACTACCAAGACGCGCTCCGCCACGCGCAGGCCGGTGTGAAGGAAGAGCCATCGAATCGCGAGCTCGTAGAGCTTCAGCGACAGGCCGAAGCGAAGCGCGTGGAGCAAGTGCGGGCCGCGCTTCCCTCCGAGGACGGGGTGCCGCGCTTGCTTCAGCCGGTCGAGATGATCTTGAAGCGACGCATCAGCGCGAAGGAACGTTACATCCTCACCCGCATCGACGGCTCGAAGTCCGTCCGCGAGATCACGCAGATCAGCCCCATGCGAGAGGTCGAGGCGGCCGAGATCTTCCGACACCTCCAAGAAGAAGGCCTCATCGCGTTCTAGCTGGGACTTTCAAGGGGACGTCTTCAAGCCATCAGCGCTGCCTGAGGGGTCACCGCTCCCCATGCTCGGTTCGTATTCCTAGCGCTGAGGCCCAGCTTCCTGTGCGTGATTGTTCAGACGTTCAAGTCCAGCCGTCGATCGCCGTCGGTTATGTCGCTCGATTTCGTCGATCCAGGATCGATCCGAAGCAGGTTAGGTGAGCTGGATATTCCTCGCCTGGAGGTCGCCTAAGAAATCTGCGAGGCTCGGATTCTGCACACCCTTGTTGTTGAGCTCGGCGTACTTCTGGTAGGGCTTGCTCTCGACTCGATAGGCTTCGAGTGATTTCTCTCCGGACCCTGTGGAGAGGGTCGACCGATTCCGCTTGCGTAGCTCGTCGTTCGCGGCCCCCGAGCACCCGGTAGTCTTCTTTGCTTTCGCTGGCTTCGTGACCAACAGAGGTAGGAGCCAACACTCAATCGCATCCACGGCGACCGCGAAGATGATTTTCTCCATGTGGGGCTGGGTGTCTTGGCCCATCCACTCCTTCAAACGAACGATCACCCGCTCGCGAAGCTCCGTGGGGTTGAGCGCGCGACCGCTTTCCTGGCGCGCAACGTCGAATCCGGGGTTGTCGCATACATCCGTATCGATACGCACGACGAGGTAGTCCGTCGTGGTCAGGGCACTGAGGTGCTCGCGCTTAAGAAGAAACTTCTTCTCCACGGTCCATCCACCATCCGCCGTCGCGGACTCCTCTCTAGGAAAAATCCGGTAGATGAAGGGCTCTTGGCTCCCCTGGGCCCCGAAGGCTCCGAGCAGAACGCTGCGGATCACGTAGTAGTCCGTGACACCTTCCGCGATGACGCCGAAGCTCGTCAACTTGACCTCAGAAGTTCTCGGGCAAGCCACCGAGGTAGCCACGCATGAACGCCTCGGAGAGGGGGTGGTCAGGCGCTCCCTCGATCCGCCTCGGTTCGGGCACGCGCCTCGCCCGCGTTGCGCCGTTGCTGTCTCGATACACGACGAACAACCGCTGTTCATCGTCCGAGAGGTCGAGTCCGTCGAGCGCGGCGGGATTGTGGGTTGTAAGGAGCACCTGTCGCTGGTTCACCTTGGCGAGCCGCACAAGCTCGCGAACCAGGTATCGACAGAGGCGAGGATTGAGCGAGGCGTCGATATTGTCGATCGCGAAGAAGCGCGGGGTCGAAGGGCTGAGGAACAACGTGAAGTAGAACAGAAGATAGAGAAAGCCTTCGTTCGCGCTCCTCGTGTCGAGGAGCGCCTCCTTAGTGAGGAAGCGGTCGCGGAGGTCCATCCGTCGCTCTCCTGGTCCCAAGTTCTCTGGTAGCTCGAAGCTCTTGAACCAGTTCAGGAGACGTAGGTTCTCGTTCAGAGCCTCGAGCACTTTCTGACCTTCTTGCGTGCTCCGGAGCATCTGGAGGTGAGCGAAGAGCCCCTCGCCCGACGTACCCAGCGGACGAATCTGTGTCTCCGACTGGAAGGTCCGCAATGCCGAGGTCTCGGGCGCGTAGAGCAGAAACTGCTCCAGATGGCCGACCTGTTCTAAGCGAAGGGCCTTGAAGCCGGCGCCGAGGAAGGAAAGAGACTTGGGGGGGTCACTTGTCGAGCGGGAGTCCCAGAGCGACTTCTCGAGGTTCGAATCCAGCGTGTAGTTTACCGAACCCGATGGGAGGAGAGAGATGGCCGCAGGATGCTCCCATGCGGGCTGCTCTGCCTGTGGACCGATGTACGCGAGCGTTTTCCACTGGTGAGGACCTGGCGACTGGGCCGGAAGGAACTCGAAGCGGGCCCTGCCGGGGCCGGACACTACTATTTCGGCTCGGTCGGGTGCGTCGGGAAACGCCGAGAGCACCGCCGAGGCCGGAGGCGTGCGCATGCCGCGTGACGCGAGGAATTCGTGATCCAGTTTGTCCGCCGAGGCGGCGGCTACAAAGGTGATCGCCTCGAGTATGTTGCTCTTGCCGGAACCGTTCTCCCCGACGAAGACGTTCACTCGGCCGAGCTGAAGCTCGAGGTCGAGGATCGACTTGAAGCCCCGGATGCGGATCTTTTCCAGCAACCCTATGTCGTCACGAGGCACGCCAGAATCGTATCAGTGGTTCGGGAAAGGGCCCACCCCCGAATGCACCGTCCCCGCTCAATGGAACAGCTGTCGGGATGGTTGGCTAGACTGAAGCTTCTCCACATGACCGCCGAGTCACCGAGGGGATGGGCAGACCTCCGCTCCGCCGCGCCGGCTCCGGGGGCCCCACGCCGAGGGGCCCGCCGAGCAGGAGGCGAAAGGCGGAGGCCAGGATGGCCGTCCCCGAGGCGAGGGGCACCCGGAGCCAAGCGAGGCGGCGCACCTCTCCCTCAGCGCCACAACGCGTGACACCGACTTGCCAGGTCCTCGTGAGACCTCCGCTCCGCCGCTTGGCTCCGGGGGCCCCACGCCGAGGGGCCCGCCGAGCAGGAGGCGAAAGGCGGAGGCCAGGATGGCCGTCCCCGAGGCGAGGGGCACCCGGAGCCGAGCGAGGCGGCGCAGATCTCCCTCCGCAACACCGAACAGTCAGCGAGCGGCTCGCGTGGCGATAGCCAAGTTCCGAAGACCAGCTTTGCGCGCGGCCTCCATCACCTCCACCACGATCTTGTGGCGGGTCTCTTCGTCCGCCTGCACGAGCACCAAGCGATCCGTGGACTGAGCGGCCTCGCTCTGCAGCACGGCTTCGAGCTCAGCCATGGAGACCAGCTCACCGCGGACGATGATGGTGCCGTCGGCAGGGATGGCGATGACCAGCTCGTTGCCGGGCGCCGAGATCTCGTCGGACTTCTCGGCGCTCGGAAGCTGCACCCTGAAGCCCGAGCCATCGCCCTGCCCGGCCTCGAGGATAGCGGTGCTCGAGGCCATCAAGATCACGAGCAGCACCAAGAAGATGTCCACCAGAGGTGTGATGTTGATGTCGACGAAGCTCGACTGCTCGACGATCTCGGCGTCGTCTCCACCCGGGACCGCAGGACCGCCGGACGCCAAAGCTCAGGCCTCGCTCCGCGCGGGCTCGGGGATACTCGACGCGCCGTTTTGGGGGAGGATGCCGCGCTCTTTCAAGCCGTCGAGCTGCTCGATGAACTCGTCTACGATGAGACGGATCTCGACCGTGGAGTGGTTGGCGCGCGCTTGGAAGAAGTTGTAGAGCACCACCGCCAAGACCGCGATGAAGATGCCGCCGGCGGTCGCGACGAGCGCCTCCGACACCCCGGCCGCAACCACCGAGAATCCACCAGCCCCGGCGGCGGCGATGTCTTTGAACGCGCGGATGATGCCGACCACGGTGCCGAAGAGACCAACAAAGGGCGCGGTGGCACCGACGGTGCCGATGGCCCAGAGCCTACGCTTCATCCAGAGGCCGAGCCGTTGGCGCTCGCGTTCGGCCGCCTTGTGCAAAGACTCGTTGGGCGTCGTCATGCGATTCAAAGCGGCGATGAAGATGTCGGCCACCGGAGAGCTGCTGCGCTCGCACAAGGTTCGCGCCGCCGGCAGGTCGCCCCGGTAGAGGATCTTGCTGAGCTCCCCGCCGAGCTCACGAGCACGGGGAACGAGGGTCCAATAAGTGTAGAGCTGCTCGAGAGCGAGCGCGACGACGATGCAGGAAGAGGCGAGGATGGTCCAAAAGGCGATGGGTCCGATCTGAAAGGCTGTCTCGGCTTCGCTCACGACGACTTCCTTGGACCGACCGGCGGGCTCAGTCTACCTCGAAGGCATCCCGAAGGCGGTCGAAGAAGCTCGGCTTGCCCCCACGACGGCGTCTTTCAGAGCGCTTGGCACCCAGAGCGGTGACCTCCGGCGTCTCGGGGAAGACCTTAGCAAGCTGCTCGAGCGCCTTCTTCTGAGCGTCGTCGGGGTCTTTGGGTACACGTACGTTCAAGTGCACGATGAGATCGCCCCGACCACGACCGCCGAGCTCCGGCATGCCCTCGCCTTTGACCCGGAGGAGGTCACCGGGCTGCGCGCCGGGAGGGATTCGAAGCTCGATGTCGCTCGCTTCATCCGTCGAGTCTGGTTTGGAGAGGCGCGGCACCGTGGCCTTGCCCCCGGTAATGGCGAGCGGGAACGGCAGGTGGAGTTCGCAGTGGAGCTCAGCGCCATCCCGGGCAAACAAGGCGTGCTCCTCGACCTCGATGACGACGTACAAGTCGCCGGGCGGCCCGCCGTTGATGCCCGCGTCACCCTGGCTCTGCAGACGCAGCTTGTTCCCGCTTCGAACGCCGGCCGGAATGGGGACCTGCAGCGTGCGCTTGTCATCGGTGCGGCCGCGACCGGCGCAGGTGGGGCAAGGCGCCTTGGCGATGCGGCCGGCGCCGGAACAGGCGCGGCAGGTGGTCGCGATCATGAAGCCGCCGCGACCGCTCACGATCTGGCCCGCACCACCACACGCGGTACAGACCGCGAGCTCCCCGCGCTCGGCCCCGGTACCCTGACAGTCGACGCAGGCCTTGGTGCGATGCACCTCGATCTCTTTGTCGAGCCCGACCGCCGCTTCTTCGAGTGTGATCGATACGTCTGAACGAAGGTCGTGCCCCACCATGGGCCGAGGACCGCCGCGACCGAAGCCGCCGCCGCCAAAGAAGTCCGAGAAGAGGTCGCCGAAGTGAGCGAAGATGTCGCCCATGTCTTGATTGCCAAAACCCGAGAAGCCGCTGCCGCGCAGACCATCGAAGCCGTGCCGGTCGTAGAGCGCCTTCTTGTTGGGGTCGGAGAGGACCTCGTAGGCCTCCGCTGCCTCTTTGAACTTCTCCTCCGCCGAAGCGTCACCCTGGTTTCGGTCAGGATGATACTGAAGGGCGAGCTTTCGGTAGGCGGCCTTGATGCTGCGGCCGTCCACGTCGCGGGCCACCCCCAGTACCTCGTAGTAGTCGCGCCGCTGGGACATGCGGGCGGAATGTTAGCCACTTGCCCTGATGCGTCAACGAACACAGGCGTTCGGACAAAACCGTCCAAACCACGAGGGTTTGTACCGCCGTCCCCGAGGGGGTCCAGATGCGGACCTACAGGCTGCCCTGCCCCAGGATCGCGGCGTCGATCGTGACGTGAACCGGCGCCCCGTTCGTGAGACCGCCGTCGATGACTTGGATGCGCCCGTTCCCCAGCCAGCCGACGACCTGCAGCTCCGCCCCCGGGCGCGGCGCGTACAGGATGGCCGCACGCGTTTGGCCGAAGTCGATCTCGATGCTGCTTCCCGGCCTCACGAGCTCTGGTGCGGTCGCGACGTAGACGGCGACGATCGCGTTGTCGGCGAGAAACGCAGGCAGGATGAAGACCGCCTGACCTTGATCGTCCGGGTTCACGCCATATCCGGCGGAGCCACCCACGGTCACACCCGAGAAGGCGTTGCCTTGAAAGGTGACGGCGACGGTGCCGGTGCCCGTGTCGAAGGGGTTCTGGGCCGGATGTGTGCCCCACGTCGTGCGAAGCTCGCCGAGGACCGAGCCCACTTCGGTCCAGCACGGCGAACCTCGAAGCGGCGTCGTCCAGTCCACGCCGCCTGCGAGCAACTCGGGCGCGATGGCCGCTCGGCGCGCCGCCACCGCCTGTCGAAGCTCACCCACCGCGTTGTTGAAGATCTGCGGCTGCAATACTCGAGGACCAATGAGGGGCACGGCCTGGTCGATGTAACGAGAGACCTCGGCCTCACTCCACGCGTCGGTCAGGAGTGCAGACAGGCGCTCGAGGTAACGCGCACGGATCTGCGGGTGCTCGTACAGACGCCGAGTGAGCAGTCCGGTCGCGAGGACGGAGTTGGGTGTGCCTTCGGGCAAGAAGGGACTCGGGCTCAGCACGGCATCCGGTCCCCAAGGCATGAAGTAGAAGCGCTCGCTCAGCGGCTCCTGATACACGTAGAAGTTGTTGGTGTTGCCCGAGTACCCGTCCCAGTGGGCGAGGAGCACCTCGGTCGCCCAGAACGTGAGGAAGGCGTCGACGTCCAGGACCTCCTCGAGCGCGTCCTCGAGTTCCGCTTCTGGAAGCTCGAGCGCCGCGACCACACGCAAGAGCGCGCTTCGATCGTCCGGCGCTTCTTCGTTTGTCTTCTTCTCGAAGGTGCCGGTCCAGCCGTCGCGGAAGTCGGAGAGCGTACCCTCGTAGAGCAGACCCTCGTCGTCATCGAAGTGCCGACGAAGGAAAGGCTTTTCCATCGCTTCGACGTGCACGTAGACCCCCATGTCCTCTCCATTGACAACGAGGTGGGCGAAGTTGCATCGAGGCGCCGGCACGCCGGCCCGCTGAAAGGTCTCGTACGCGATGCAGGTGCGAAGAAACGAAGCATCTTGCCGCGCGTTGTTGAGCGTGAGCCTCTCCATGCCGCCGAGGCGCTGGCCGGGAACGAGCTCGTCAAACTTGAGCTTCAGGGACGGTCGCACCTCGCTCAGCGAGCCCAAAAAACCCTTCTTCTTGACGCCCACCTGCTCGAGCGTCTCACCGTCCACCGTCACCTTCGCCGGGAAGTACGTGTACGGAGAGTAGAAGGGCTCATCCAGACAGCCCTCACCGATGAGTAGACCGGGGAACTCGCGTGACTCCGCGCGCAAGAGGTCCCAATCGGCCGCACCCAGTTCGATTTCGACCTCCAACAGATGAGAGGGCTCGAAGTACGGTGCGGTGGGGTCCGGCTCGCCAGCGTCTGGCAGCACGCCAGCATCCGAGATCACCGCCGCATCGGGTGCGAAGGCCGCATCGCGCTGCACCCCAGCATCGGGCGCAGGCAACGGATCCACTCCTTCACTGCCACAGGCCGCCAGAACGAGGCTCGAGATTCCGAGTGGGAGTAGAACAGAGAGTGGCGCTCGCATTGCGTGGCATCATAGCCGCAGCGCCCGAAGGTCGAAACCGAAAGAAGGCGAGGTGCGCCCAGGTGTGTTTGCATGGCGCCGTCTCGCCTGTTAGGACGCCGCGAGATGCGTACTTCGAACGCCCACTTGGGCGCCCTCTTCACGCTCGCGACCGCCTGCGCCGAATCGAGCCCTCCTATGCCAAGCCCTGTGACCCCAAGCCTCCCCGCGGTCGAGCTCGCCCTCATCGGGGGTGTGGTGCGGACTCTGGATCCGGCTCGGCCCCACGCCACCGCCGTCGCCATCCGCGGAGGAAGAATCGAGCTGGTGGGTTCCGACGAAGAAGTGAATGCGCGCATCGGGCCCAACACGCGGGTGGTTCAGCTCTCCGGTCGAGCCGTGGTCCCCGGATTGACGGATGGTCACATGCACCTCGCGGGGCTGGGTGCGACCGCGGAGAAGCTCGATCTCACCGGAACCAAGAGCGTCAGTGAGATCCGTCAGAAGGTTCAACACGCGGTGGAGAGCAGACCGCCCGGAGCCTGGATCGTGGGCCGAGGCTGGGACCAGAACGACTGGGTGAAGGGAGGTCAAAAGGCCCCCTTCCCCACCGCGCGTGATCTGGATTCGATCGCGCCGAAGACCCCGGTGGTGCTCATTCGCGTCGATGGCCACGCGGCTTGGGCCAACTCCGCCGCCCTCACGCTCGCGGGGCTCGACCGAAAGACCAAGGACCCCGAGGGCGGACGCATCATGCGCGGACCAAAAGGCGCCCCCACCGGCATCCTCGTCGACAACGCGATCGATCTCGTGACCCGTCACCTGCCCGCTCCGACCAAGGACAGCGTGAAGAAGACCTTGCTCGCCGGACAAGCGCTCTGCCTCGAGGCCGGACTCACGCAAGTCCACGACATGGGCCAAAGCGCGCTCGAGATCGAGGTGCTTCGCGAGCTCGACGAGGCCGGCGAACTCTCGCTGCGGGTCTATGGCATGATCGACGGCTCGGCGCCGGAGCAGGAGATGTTGCTGAAGTCGGGCCCGCGCCTCGCGAAGCAGCAGCAGCGGTACAGCCTGCGGGGGGTGAAGCTCTTCGCCGATGGCGCGCTCGGCTCTCGCGGCGCGGCGCTTCATCAGCCCTACAAGGACGACCCGAAGAACTCCGGACTGCTCCTCACCCCGCCCGAGGTGCTCGAGGCTCGGGTGCAAGCCGCCAAGACCGCCGGCTTTCAGGTGGCCGTGCACGCAATCGGAGATCGCGCGAACAGCCTCGTGCTCGACATCTACGAGAAGGTGTATGGGCGCGAAGGTGCAAAACACAGGCCTCGGATCGAACACGCGCAGGTGGTCACGCTATCGGACATCGAGCGTTTCGGTCGGCTCGCGGTCGTTGCATCGATGCAGCCCACCCACGCCACGAGCGACATGCCGTGGGCCGAGGCACGGCTTGGCTCAAAGCGCATCGAGGGTGCCTATGCGTGGCAGAAGATGCGCGCCGCAAGCGCGACGATTGCCGCGGGAAGCGACGCGCCGGTGGAGTCGATCTCGGTGATCAAAGGCCTCTACGCCGCCATGTATCGGCAGGACGAAAAGGGTGAACCGGCGGGCGGCTGGCGCAAAGAAGAGGCGCTCACCGCGGAGCAGGCATTGAGTGCGTTTTCGGCGGGGAACGCGTGGGCGTCGTTCCGTGAAGGAGAGGCCGGTGTCATCCGGGAGGGTCTCGTGGCGGACCTGACGGTGCTCTCGGCCGACCCAGGCGCGGTGACGCCAGGCGAGCTGCTGGCCACGGAGGTTGAGCTCACGATCATCGAGGGCGCGGTGGCGTGGGAGCGCGCCGGAACGGACGACGCGACTCAGACCCCAGGGGCATCACCCCAAAGCTCCTTGTGAAGCTGGGTCGAGAGGCGGAGATCGAACCCGCTCTCGAGGATCCACGCCGCCAAGGTCTTGGGCTCGAGTTCACCGAAGACCGGTGAGACCATGACCGGCACCTTCTCGAGGAGCGCGTGCTCTCGGACGCGCGCCACCGCCCACTCGAAGTCGGCCCGATCGCGGCAGACGATCTTGAGCTCATCACCGGCGCGGAGCTTTTTGATGTTGTCCCAGCGGTTTCGTTCGACCTCGCCGCTGCCCGGCGCCTTCAGGTCCATGACCCTCCGGACCCCAGGCGGCAACAGATCGATGTCCCGCTCCCCGCTGGTCTCGCACCAGACCTCGTAGCCCATCGCGAGCAGCCGCTCCGCGAGCTTGGGCACCCCGCGCTGCAGAAGCGGCTCTCCGCCGGTCAGCTCGACCCGACGGCAGGGATGAGAGGCCACCTCTTCGACGATCGCCTCCAGGTCCATCGTGGTTCCGCCCTTGAAGGCGTAGGCGGTGTCGCACCAGCTGCAACGTAGGTTGCAGGCGGTGGTGCGCACGAAGATGCACGGCAGCCCGCGGAACGAGGCCTCTCCCTGAAGAGAGTAGAAGATCTCGGCGATTCGGAGCCGATCTTCGCTGGCGCCGTGGCCCTCGGGCACCCGGATCTCGAATGCTTCGGTCATCACGGCCCCAAGACGCGCAGATCACGAACTCTCATCGAGAGGTACTCGTTGCCGTTCCATTCGTTGCGCTCGACGTGGCACGCGAGCTCGACCTTCTGCCCCTCGAGACCCGGCGCGAGATCGGCCTTCTGAAACGCGATGCCCTCGAGCCCACCCTTGGGCCCCTCGAGAAAACGGAGCTTGAGATGCCCCTTGCCCACAACCTTCGTGGTCTTGACCGAGATCTTGGACACCATGAACAAGGGCTCCGGATTGCCGTTGCCGAAGGGAGCGAGCAGCGCCAAGGAATCCGCGAAGGCATCATCGATGTCCGCCGGCTCGAGTTGCTCGTCGTACACGAGCACGTCGGCCCCGAGGATGCTCTCTTGTCCGCGGCGCGCCTCCTCGAGGAAGTCCGCCTTGAACGCAGGGAAGGCCTCGGCGTCGATGGTCATCCCCGCCGCGGCGCGGTGGCCACCGAACTTGCGGAGGTGATGAGAGACGCGCGAGATGGCGTCGTAGAGGTGAAAAGCACCCGCGGTGCGCGCGCTCCCGCGACCACCCTCACCGATCAAGATGGCGGGGCGCGCGTAGCGTTCGACCAGCTTGGAGCAGCAAATGCCCACCACGCCGGGATGCCAGGTGGGATCAAACAGGACGATGGCCGGCGGCAGCGGCGACATGGCGTCGATCTCTGCGACCGCGGACTGAAAGACATCGAGTTCGATCTTTTGGCGCTGACGGTTCGCGACGTCGAGGGTGGCGGCGTGCGGACGGGCCTCCTCGATGGTCTTGGACAAGATCATGCGTGTGCCCACGCTCGCGTCATCGAGCCGCCCGGCCGCGTTGATGCGCGGCCCGAGCTTGTAACCCACGTCCGAGCTCGAGAGCCGAGCGGGCTTGACGCTACAGACCTCCATCAGCGCACGCAGACCCGGCCGACGCGCGAGCCGAAGTTCCTCGAGGCCGTGCCACGCGAGGATGCGGTTGACCCCGGTGAGCGGCACCATGTCCGCGATGGTGCCCACCGCGACGAGGTCGAGGTAGCGCTTGAGATCCGGCTCCTCGCCGCCCTCGTAGTGACCGCGCTCGCGAAGCACACGACGAACCCCGACCACGAGATTAAAACAGACCCCCACCGCGGCCAGGCCATCATCGGGGTAGGTGCAGTCGTCCTGGTGCGGATTGAGCGTCGCGTAGGCCGGCGGCAGCTCGGCCGGACAGCGGTGATGGTCCACCACGATCGTCTCGATGCCATGCTGATTGGCGCGCGTGATCTCGTCGGCGGCGGTGATGCCGCAGTCGAGGGTGATGAGCAGCTTGGTGCCCTCAGAGGCCAGCACATCCACGGCTTCCGGGTTGAGGCCGTAGCCTTCTTTCAGTCGCTTGGGGATGTAGATGCGTACCGTGAGCCCGTGGCTCTCGAGGAAAGCCGCGAGCAGTGAGGACGAGGTCACCCCGTCCACGTCGTAGTCGCCATAGAGCGCGACCGCTTCCTTGTGAACGATCGCATCCGCCAGCCTGAGGGCGGCACGGTCGAGCCCCTTCATGAGGCTCGGATCCGGAAGGTCCGCGAGCCGGGGTGCCATGAAGCGTGCGGCGTCGTCCGCCTTGACCCCGCGCACGAGCAGCAAGCGAGCCACGCGAGGATCGAGGCCGGTGGCGGTCACGAACTTCGAGACCTCGGCCTCGTCGAGCTCAGCCGGGACCCAGTTCTTCTCCACCGCCACCACGTTGCGCCGGACTCTAGCAGATCGAGCGAGTGCTGGTCAGGCGAAGGCGGTTCGGAGCTGCTGGACCAACATGAACAGCCCGAGCACGAGCACGAGCAGCCCAAACCCCTGCCGGAGCCGCTCGGACGAGAGACGCCGCGCGAGGCTCGAACCGACGAACGCTCCGACCAGGCTCGGGAGTGTCACGGCCACCATGACCATGGGTTCGAGCTCGACCTTCGAGGCGTGCCCGAGGAAGCCAGCGGCAGAAGAGAAGGTGATGACCAGAAGAGAGGTTCCGATCGCCTGGTGCATGCCGAGGCCCACCAAGAAGACCAGCGCTGGCACCACGATGAAGCCTCCTCCGGCGCCGATCAAACCGGAGACAAAGCCGGTCGCCGTGCCCGCGAGGATGACCATCAGCGAGGTGGGCGGGGCCCCCGAGAGGTCGAGCTTCTCCCCCGGCCGCAGCATCCGGAACGCGGCGGTCAGCATGAGCAACGCAAACAGCAGGAGCAGCAGCCATCCAGGGAAGAAGTGTGCGGTCCACCCGCCCACGAAGGCGAAGGTCGAGGTCGCAACGGCGAAGCGCAGCGCGGGGCGAAGCTCCACGTGGCCATGCCGAGCGTGCACGAGCGCCCCGAGCGCGCTGGTGGCCGACACCATAAAGAGCGACACCGCGATGGCAGCGTGCGCCTCGAGCCGGGTGACGTAGAGGAGCAGCGGCACGGAGAGGATCGAGCCCCCACCGCCAAAGAGGCCGATGACGGCGCCGATGACGAGCGCCAAGATCCCGGTGAGGAGAAGGATCTCGGGAGCCATCGCTCAGGGGTCTCGAGAGCCGAATGCCGCGGCCTTCAGGACCATCGCGATTCAAGCACCCGACTTGGCGGTGGCGCTGGGCGCGGACTTGGCCTTGGCGACCGCACGCGGATCTCGGGGCCCAAAACGCTCACGCAGGATCATGAACATCGGGGAGGCGACATAGATGGACGAATAGGTACCGACGACGACACCGATGCCCATGATGAGACCGAAGTCGAAGAGGACCGTGCTGCGACCAAACACCATGAGACAGACGCATGCCACCAAAGTGGTGAGGCTGGTCATGACGGTTCGGCCCAAGGTCTCGTTGACCGCGCGGTTCAGGATCTCCGCGAGGCCTTGTCCTTGCACCCGACTCACCGTCTCTCGAATGCGATCGAAGACGACGATGGTGTCGTTGATGGAGTAACCCACGAGGGTCAACAGACCCGCGATGGTCGCCAGCGAGAACTCGTGTCCGATGAGCCCGAGGATGGCCACGGTGATGATGGCGTCATGAAAGAGGCAGCTCACCGCGCCTGGACCAAAGAAGAAGTCGAAACGCAACGCGATGTAGATGAGGATGCAGAGCAGCGCGTAGAGCACCGCCAAGATGCCGTCGTCGCGGAGCTGCTTACCGACCGTCGGGCCCACGAATTCGACTCGGACCGCGTGCACCGAAGGGTCGAGCGGAGTGAGCGCCTCCACCAGCTTCGTGTCCACCCCGCGGAGCATGATGGAGAACAAGGTCTGGTCGGCGCGGCCGATCTGCTTGGCATTTCGAACCCCGAAACCCTGGGCTTCGATCATGCCCACGATGGTGACGGTCGAGGTGTCGACCCCGGCCTTCGTCGCGGTGGAGGTAAACTCCACGTCCAAGACGTTGCCGATCTCCTTGTTGTAGCCGAGCCCCTTCCAGTGCTCGCCGTACTTGGTCTTGAACGCACCTTCGACCGAGGCGAGCTGCGCCTCGTCGAGTGTCTCGGCGCGCTGAACCCGAACGAGGTAGTGGGTCTTGCTGCTGTCGGGAATCTCGAAGGACTGGACCGAGGTGTCGCCGACCGGCAGGCCCTGCAGCTTCTCGCGGACCTCGCGCACGCTGACCGGCTTGTCGAACTCGAGCAGGACCTCGTGGCCGCCGGAGAAGTCGAGACCAAACGTGAGGCCCACTCCGAAGATGTAGACGAGCGAAGCCAAGACCAGCCCGATGGACACCTTTCCAAAGAGGCCTGCCTGGCCCATGAAATCGAAGCGAGTACCTTCTTTGATGATTCGAAACATCGCTCGCCTCCTTCTAGATTGAGAGCTCTTGGACGCGACGGCCGCGGGCCAAGTAGTCGAAGAGCAACCGGGGCACGACGACCGCGGTGAAGGTGTTGATCACCACACCGACGCCGAGCGTCGTGGCGAAGCCGCGGATGGGTCCGGAGCCGTACTGATACAAGACGATACAGGCGAGCAGCGTGGTCACGTTGGCGTCGAAGATGGCGCTGAAGGCCTTGTCGAAGCCGGCGTCGATGGCGCCGCGGGGTCCCTTGCCGAGCGCGAGCTCTTCGCGGATGCGCTCGAACTGGATGATGTTGGCGTCCACCGCCATACCGACCGTGAGCGCCAAACCCGCCAGGCCGGGCAGGGTGAGGGTGGAGCCAAAGGCCGCCAGCGCCGCGAAGAGGAACAGCATGTTCAGGCTCAGGGCCGCGAGCGCGATGATGCCGCTGCCTCGGTAGTAGACGAGCATGATGAGGCCGATGAGCGCGAGCACGAAGACGAGGGCGGTCTTGCCCTTGTTGACCGCGTCATCCCCGAGCGTGGCGCCCACCGTACGTTCTTCTTGCGGATAGACGGGCGCCGGCAACGCGCCAGCGTTCAGCACGATCGACAGGCTCTTGGCGTCTGCGAGCACCTGCTGGTTGGTCCGAGCCCCGCTGCCGAGCGTAATGCGCGCGTTGCCGTTGGGGATGCGGCTCTGGATGACCGGCGCGGAGTCGACCACGTCGTCGAGCACGATGGCGAAACGCCGCTTGATGTTGGCGGAGGTGAGCTTGTCGAAGATGTCCGCGCCTCGACGGTCGAGCTGCATGTTCACCGCGTACTGGTTCTCGTCCGGATCGAAGATGACACCTGCGCTGACCAAGGACTCGCCGGTGAGCGGGGTCTTGCGATGCAGAAGATACGTCCGCCACTTCTCGCCCTCCGCGGTCTCCATGCGCTGGTAGCGCACGGTTCGGTCCGAGTCCGGCGGGTTCTGGGCCACGATCTGCTCGATCAGCTTTCGGTCTTTGGCGAAAATGTACGGCGACTGCACCATACGATCGCCTTCACCGCGATAGCTGTCGAAGGTGAGCTCGACACCTTCGGGGAGCTTGTCCGCCAGCGTGGTGAAGTATTGGCTCTCGTCGTCGACCTGCTTGAACTCGAGCTGCGCGGTGCGGCCGATGATGTCGCCCTTGATGACCTCTTGGTCCTCGGCGGTGAGGCCGGCGATCTGAATCAGGATGGAGCTGGCGCCTCGGCGCCGAACCTCGGGCTCGGTGACGCCGTACTTGTCGATGCGGTTTCGGAGCGTCTTTAGGGCCTGAGCCACGGCGTCGTCGCGGAGCTGGGTCTCGTACTCGCCCTTCATGGCAATCTCGACCAGGGTCCCGGAGCGCGACTTGAGCTCAAAGCTGTCGCGGCGCTCTTCGATCAGTTCGCGCAAGACCTCCCAGTCGGATTCGGCCTGGAGGTGAATCTGGAGGACCGCCGCCTCGCCGGGACGAGAGACCTCGCCTACGGTCTTGCCCTTCTCTTTCATCGCCTCGACGAGCTCATCCCCCACCCGATCGGTGCGATTCTGGACCGCCTTGTCCGCGTCCACGCCCATGACCAAGTGGAGGCCGCCCTGGAGGTCGATGCCGAAGCTCACCCTGGAGGCCGGCAAGTACGAAGGAATGAGCTCCTTCAGCTTGTCCCGGGAGCGCCGGATCTCGGGCGCTGCGGTGAAGTAGAGAAACGAAGGCGCAGCCGCGTAGATGGCCAGAACGAGGAGGCCAAGCACGAGGGACAGACGCCAGTACCAAGACTTATCCATGGATTCGACTCACTCTCGAAGGGGATCAAAGGGGCATCGCGAGGCGAGCCCTAAGCCTTCTTTTCCTCTGGTTGTGCCTCTTTGGCGGCTTTGTCCTCGAACTTCTTGGTGACCGAGGCCTTCAGGAACCGAATGCGGACGTTTCGGTCCACTTCGAGGGTGAAGAACTGGTCGTCGATGTTCGCGATGGAACCGCGGATGCCGCTGGAGGTGATGACCTCGTCGCCCCGCTTGAGGGCGGTGACCATCTCCTCGTGACGCTTTCGCTCCTTAGCCTGCGGACGCAGGACGAGAAACCAAAGGATCCCCATCATGATGATGAAGGGAAACAGAACCTGACCGAGCCCGCCCTTGGGCGCCGCCTCGGCCTGACTCAGCAGGGTGAGGGCGAAGATCTGGGTGGGCCCGAACATAGGCGGCCCGGGTTACATCGCCCCACCAAGGCGTGGCAAGCCCGATATGCGCAGTCTTTCGGCGGGTTGCCGAAGGCTTCGAGCATGGCCTCGCCCCTGGGCTCGGGGGGCCGTCGCCCCGGGAGGAGCTCAGGGGTATGGAGTTGTACTCAAGGCTGCTTCGGGGGATCCGCTTCCCTCCAAGCCCTCGGTTTCTCGGCCTCTTGGCCCTGTTCTCCCTGAGCGAGGAGGGTTCTGGGAGCGAACCCCGCACGGCCGAGCGCTCGGCGGGAGGGACGGAGCTGGGCGCAGTGGGGGGCTTGCGCCGAGCACTTGCTCGTCGACCACCGGCAGCTCGAGGACTGCTTCCCCGAAGATCGAACTTCGTGGCATCCATGGTCGCGGTCGTTGGCGCTCGGCCAGCGCCCATGACCATGCCTTCGACGCCAGATAGGAGCGCGCGGCGGACCCAGCTGTTGTCCGTAGGGCTGGCGATTGCGGCACAGATCATCGCCTCTTGGTGGTTCGGCCCCGAGCGCATCGAAGAACTCCGCAACGATGCTGCGGTGTACGCAAGGCTTGGGGCCAACATCGCTGCCGGCCTTGGTTTCACGAACGGCGGGTCTGTAGAGGTCCTCCGAACTCCAGGATACCCCGCGTTCCTATCGGTCTTCTTCTTCCTCTTCGGACATCGAGTGTTCCCCGTGCTCGTTGGGCATGCCGTCCTGCATGGGGGCTCGACCTATTTTTTCGGGCGCCTCGCGTGTGTGTTGTTTCCCGGCTCGAAGTACGCCGCCCGCTACTTCCCGTTCGTGTTCGCGCTCTACCCATATGCGCTCCACGCGGGAACGAGAATACTGACGGAGAGCCTGAGCACGTTCTTCTTGTCGCTCGCGCTGTTCGCGCTCAGCCAGGCGCTCGGTGGAGTCCACGGGCGAGCCCGCTTCGACTACGTCAGCCTGGGTGCGGGGTCGCTCGTCGCCGCGGGCGTCGTTCGGCCATCCTTCGTGCTGTTGCCGCTGGCCCTGGGACTGGTGATGTTTCTCTCGCGTGAGGTCGACCGACGCCTCTGGTGGACTTTCGCCGTCTTGGTCATCCTGCTTGGGAGCATCTGGCCCATCCGGACCTCACTGATCCTCGGGAAGCCCGTACCAAGCGGCGGGCTGGGATCGGGCAACAACCTCCATATCGCGAGTTTCGAGTACGGAGACCTCTCCAAAGGAATCCCAGCAACGACCGACTTCGAGAACGAGGCGTACAGAGAGAGCCTGCGGCGCGTTCCCGACCTCGTGAAGGCTCCGCCTCAGACCCCCGCGGGTCAGCTCGAACGCGATGCGGTCCTGTTTCGGCTCGGCGCCGAACAGATCGCCGAGCACCCGTGGCGCTACCTGCGTGCGTGCGGCATCCGAGCGGTGAAGACCTGGGTGCCACAGTCACTCGACGGGGTACCGCGCTGGCTGCTTTCGGCGTCCGCGGTGGCGTCGCTGGTCCTGCTGCTCCTGGGCGGACTCGGCGTGTGGCGGTTCCCGCCGGGGTCGCCGAGCCAGTGGATGGCCGTCCTGCCTGCGATTTACGTCACGCTCATGCACTCGGTTCTTCATACCGAGGCCCGATACAGCATACCCGTCCGCTACGTGCTCCTGCTCTACGGTGGGCTCTGGGTCGAGCGGCAGGTCGAGGCGATGGTGCGTCGAGAAAGTGCTTTCGCGAGACGGGCATGAGCCGCGCGGGGTCGCACCTACGGACAGACTCCGCTATAAGCCGTGGTCGGGGTCCATGCGACGCGCGTTAGCCCAGATATCCATCGCCCTTCTCACCGTGGCCGCGACCTCGAGTTCCGCGTCCGCCGCGGGCTGGACTCAGCCGAAGGGCCAGCTGTACCTGAAAGTCTGGGATCGGACCCTCATCGGCAAAAAGGCCTTCCTCACCGACGGGAGCATCGCCGACCTGCCGGAGAGCTTCCAGGACCATCAGCTCAACGCCTACTTCGAGCTCGGCCTCCATGACGAGCTCACGCTGGTCGCCCGTGCCACACCCGTCGGCGTGAGCAGCTACGCCGACACCCTGAGGCTATACTCGGGTGGCTTCGCGCTGGGTCTGCGGCACGCGCTGCTCACTGGTGTGGTGCCGGTCGCGGTGGAAGCACGCGTCGGCGGGCGACCGAATGGCCCAGTGCTCGGAGGCGGCGAGCTTCCGTCCGGCGCGTTCTCGCTCTCGCCGGTGGTCGGCACCGCACACTTCGACTTCGAGCTGCAGGCCGGCGCGGGTTGTCCGTTGGGCCTTTGGGTCTCGGGCAGCATCGGATCCACGCTCTACACCAGCGAGGCGCTCTCCCCCTCACTCACCGCCTTCTTACAGCTCGGGTGGACCTCGAGCTTCGGCCTGGTGCTCGACGTTCACGGCAACTTCGCGCACTCGCTCCGCATGGACGAGATCACGCAGGTGCTCGGCGCAGGCAACACACGTTATCTCGGTTTCGGACTCGCCCTCGCCTACTGGCTCACGCCTCACTTCGCCCTCTCGGCCGGGCTCGAAGGGGTCGCGTATGCGGAGAGCAACGCTGCCACACCTTCCCTTCTATTTGGTTTCGAGGTCCGCTGAACCTCGGAGGCGGAGATGGCGCAGTTTCTCCTGGTTCACGGGCTTCAGCCCGAACGCGGCCGGCCGGTCTTCGATCGAGGCCTCGCCTGCTTCGAACGCATCGCCGGTCTCCGCCCCGCGGCGACCGTGGCCGACGGCTCGGTGCGCATCGCGAAGTTCGACCGTCCCCACGGGCAGTCCATTCCCCTGTTTCATCCTGGCCCGCACTGGCTCGTGAGCGCGGGGACATGGTTCCACCGAGGCGGCACACGCCCGGCGGAGCTCGTCGAAGAGTGGCGTGACGTGCTGACACACGACCGACCGCTCGAAGTGCTCGCCGGAGACCTCGAGGGCATGTTCACGCTCGTGATGGGCGATGTCGCGAGCGACGAGTTCACGGTCGTCACCGATCGCCTCGGCACACTGGCGGCCTACGAAGCTGAGATCGACGGCTGCCGCGCCATCAGCACCTCCGCACTCGTGCTCGGCGCCATGGCCAAGGCCAGCTTCGATCTCTCGGCGGTGCGCGAGATGATCTCCATCGGCACCGTGTTCGGCGACAAGAGCCTGTTTGGCGGAGTGCGCAAGCTCGAACCCGGCAGCATCCTCCACTACGAATCCGGAACACTCGGCCGTCGAGTGGAGTACTGGTCGGTGGCGGGGCTCGAATACGATGAGACCTCCGCACGCGGCAAAGTCACGGAGATCGCGGACGGGCTCGACCGTGCGCTCAGTGTCGTGCGCAGCGCGTTCCCGCGTCAGCGCGTCGATCTCACCGGCGGCCTCGACTCGCGCGCGGTCCTCGGCGCGCTCCTCGCCCAAGACAAGGACTTCTTCACGGTGGTGAACGGCAAGGCCGATGACGGCGACGTCATCGCCGCCGCCCGTATCGCCGAGCAGTACGGCTTGCGCCACCATCACCACCCGGTCCCCGAAGACTTCGGCGCTTCCTGGTGGTCACTCGCCAAGCGCTCGCTCGCGCTCACCGACGGTGAGGCCGAGGTCCTCGAGTACGCCGCGATCCGCGTGCATCAGGAGTTCCTCGCCGACGAGACCGACGTGAGCATCAACGGCTCTGGAGGTGAGGTCGCAAAGGGCTACTGGTGGGAGCTGCTGTTGCCCTTCGTCGGGCGAAGGGATCACTTCGACTCGAGGCGGGTCGCCGAACGGCGATTCGCCACCGACCCCTGGGCGGACGGGCTCTTGAGGGCCGAGCACCCCGAGAGCCTCGGGGCGCAGATCGCGCGCATCATGGATCGCTACAACCAGCCGCTGGCGGGACGCCCCAACACGCAGCTGATGGACAACGTCTATTTGCGCCTTCGCATGCAGAGGTGGCAGGGCCGCTTGGCCAGTGCAACGAGCCGCATGATCCCGAACGTGTCGCCTTATCTGTTT
The DNA here is from genome assembly GCA_011526105.1 of Deltaproteobacteria bacterium. Classification (GTDB taxonomy): domain Bacteria; phylum Myxococcota; class Kuafuiibacteriia; order Kuafuiibacteriales; family Kuafuiibacteriaceae; genus WYAZ01. The sequence continues at coordinate 29,134 of WYAZ01000021.1, forward strand.
CGCCGTCCGCTCGAGGCCGCGCTCACCGCGCGCCCGGTCCTGCGCTTTGGTGATCAGCTCCAGCGCAAGCTCATCGAACATCTCGATCCGAAGTTGGCGGCCTTACCCCTCGCGAGCGGCGAGCCCGCCTTGCCTCTGCGGCCCGACACCGCACGGCACTTCGCGCCCGAGGTGCTCAAGCTGGCACAAAAGGCAGGGCGGCGCGCTCTGCCCAAGTGGCTCCGTGGCCCTGAGGCGCCGCCCGCGGACCCCGCGGCGGGACGTCTGCATCATCTGCTCGCAGAGCCAGAGATCGCCGACCTCCTCAACGTACGCGAGATGAAGACGCGGGACCTCTACAAGACCGAAGCCCTAGAGGCCTGGGTGAAGAACTGGAAGACCGGCACCGACCCTGACTGGACCCACCTCGGACGTATCTTGACGCTCGAGTTGGTGGCGAGGAGCCTGTAGCCGGACGAAGCTCAGAACCCCTCGCTCGAATGCACGGCGCGTCTAAGACGCGCGCGCGCAACTCTCGCCCCAATATCCGCGCGCAGCTGGCCGAGCTCCGCCTCGCGAAGCTCCGCGTCGGCGTCGAGCACGTCGTTCAAGACCGCCTGCCCTGACTCGAACTGAAGCGTTCGCGCCCGGTACGCCTCCTCGGAAGCATGAACGCGAGCCCGCGCGGTCGCGAGCGCCTCGAGGCCTACGAGCCAGTCGTTGTGCGCGCGACGCACCTCGAGCTTCACCGAACGGGAGAGGCTCTGTAGCTCGGAACGAACCCGAGAGGCCTGAGCCTCGAGCCGATCCGACTGCCGAGTGGAGCGAGCGAGATCGTTGGGCGCCCAGCTCAGTCGCGCGCCGACCTCCCACGAAGGATTCCACTCGGCCGTCGGAGGAATCACGCGCGGGTTCGGGTTCGAGACCTCGGCACCCGCAAACACGCTCAGCACCGGCAACGCGCCGGCCAAGGTGGCTGCTTCTTGGTGTTCGAGCCCTTCAGTGGCCGCACGAAGCGCGGAGATCTCCGGTCGCTGTTTCAGCGCGGCAGTCTCGAGGTCACGCACCGAGGCTGGAGGCACCTTCGGCGTATCGCCGAGCTGCAGGCTGTACTCCATCTCCTGTTCATCCCCGAGCAGCAGGTTCAACGCCGCCAGCGTGATTCGCACCGCGCCGCCTGCACGCGCGACCGCCTCGAGCGCAGCCGCGTTCCGCGCTTCCGCCGCCGCGCGGTCCGCCGGAGTCGCGAGCCCGGCCGACTCCATCGCGCGGATCCGGAGCATCTGCGCCTCCGCGCGCATCCGGCCCGCCTCGGTGACGAGGCTCGCGGCCTTGGCCTCTGCGTAATGATAGAAGGCCTCCTTGGCGCGAAGGCCGATCTCGGCCCGTGTGGCCTCGATGCGAAAGGCCTCGGCGCGTTCTTGTGCGTCTGCGGACTCCGCCAAAGGCAGCACACCGAGGAGAACCTGGCTCACCGGGTAGCTCAGCTGAGCCGCCAGCCGAGTTTGGTTCCGAGGGATGGTGAACGTGATTCCGGTCGAGTCCGCCTGTTGCTCCACGAGACCAGTGAGCAAGTTGCGCGCGGCTGGGTCCGTCACCATCGACGCGAGCTGCCTGGCCTGCGCAGCATCGAACTGAGAATCGCCGGTCGAGACCACGCCGTCCGGAAAGCCATCCACGTGCGCGTAGCTCATGGAGAGCTCGAGCCGCGGGTAGAAGCCTTGTGATACTTCGCGGGCCGCGGCCTCCGCGACGAGCGCCGCCGCCTGAGCCATCTGTAGCTCGGGCGAAGCGGCGAGCGCCCGCGCCGCGGCGTCCTCCTCAGTGAGGGCGGGCCCGCTGGCGAGGGAGAGCAGGGTGCTGAGATGGGCTACGAGCGCGATAGGATGCGTCATCGGTTCACTCCAGTGTCTTTCGGTAGCGCGATATGGATAGAACGGTCATGAAGAGACCGTAGAGGCTGAGCGCGAGCAAGTTCGGCCATCGCTCGAGGAAGCCAGCGTCCGCCAGCAGGTTCGCGCGGAGGAGCTCGATGAAGTGACGCACCGGGTTGAGCCAGGTGGCGAGTTCGAGCCACGCCGGCATCGCGCGAACGGGGGTGAGCATTCCGCTGAGGAGAACGGCCGGCAACAGGAAGAGGAAGCCGCCGAGGAAGGCCTGCTGCTGGGTTCGGCTGATGGTGGAGATGAAGAGCCCCGTCGAGAGTGTCGCGACGAGATAGATCCCGGCCGTGGCGTACACCGCGATCAGGCTGCCTCGGGTGGGCATGTCGAAGATGACGACCGCCGCCGTCAGGGCGAGACTCAGATCCAGAAAGCCAAAGCCGGCGAAGGGGAGGATCTTTCCGAGGATCACGGTGGTCGGCGCCATGGGTGTCACCATGAGCTGCTCGAGTGTCCCGGTCTGGCGTTCACGGGCGAGCCCCATCGCCGCGACGATGGTCGTGATGAGGAGCAGCAACACGCCGATGATGCCCGGCAGCATGAACTTGGCGGTGTCCAGCCCCGGGTTGAACGAGAGCTTGGGTTCGACGCTCACCCGGCCCGACGGAGGCGCGATGCGCAACATGGGCCCCACCTGGCCAAAGTAGCCGCCCACCGCCGCACCCGCGCTTCGGCCGCGGTTTGGGTCGGATCCATCCACCACCGCTTGGACTTGGGTCGGTCGACCGCAGAGCTGGTCCCGCTGAAACCCCGAAGGAAAGATGAGCGCGAGGTTGGCTTGGCCGCTGATGAGGAGACGCTCGGCTTCCTGGGTGTCCTGCGTCTGATAGCGGAGGTGAAGGGTGCCATCGGCGAAGAGGCGCCGGACATGACGGCGAGACTCGACGCTTCGGTCCTGGTCGACAACGACGGTGGGGACTCGATCGACCTCGAGATCGACGGCGAAGCCGAACACGATGATCTGGATGGTGGGTACCGCAATGAGCAGCACCATCATCCGGCGATCGCGCACCGTCTGACGGAGCTCCTTCTGAATGAGGGCATTGAGCGCGCGTCGCATCGTGGCTCCTAGGCGATCCGCCGCTGAAACCGCGCGGTCGAGAGCACGATCATCGCGAGCGCGAAGGCGGCCAGGGCAACCGTGTCGCCCCAAAGATGCGAGGCCGGAGTGCCACGGAGCAGGACCGCACGGAGGGTGTCGATGAAGTAGCGCGCCGGAATGATCACCGTGATCATTTGCAGAATCTTGGGCATGTTCTCGATGGGGAACATGAAGCCGGAGAGCAGCAGCGAGGGCAAAAGAGAGGTCATCGCGGCCGCCTGGGTCGCGACCATTTGGTTCTTGGTGAGGACCGAGATGAGCAGCCCCTGGCCGAGCATCCCGAGCACGAAGAGAAACGAGTTGAGCATCAGGATCCCCGGCGCCCCGCGCATGGGGACCCCGAAGAACAGCGCGCCGGAGCCGATGACCAAGGCCACCGCGACGAGTCCGAGCGCGAGATACGGAAGGAGCTTCCCGATGACGATCTCACCCCGTCGAATCGGCGTCGCGAAGAGCTGCTGCATCGAGCCGAGCTCCCACTCGCGAGCCACGGTGAGGGCGGTGAGGAGCACCGAGACCAGCGCCACGACGTAGGCCGCGAGCCCCGGGACCAAGAACAGCGCGGAGCGAAGCTCCGGATTAAACATCGTGTATGTACGAACCTCGACCGGGGGACGACTCCGGCGAACGACGGCGCCGGCCTTCAGGCTGCTCTCCGCCTTACCCAGCGTCTGCTCGGCGGTGACACCATCTGCGGCGTCGACCAGGATCTGAATCGGGGCGGGACGGCGTTCCCTGAGCCGAGCTTGAAAGCCGGCCGGGATGACGACCGCGCCGAGGTCCTGACCGGTGCGAAAGCGCGCGTAGGCCTCGTCGGGATCCGAGAGCGTGCCGGAGGGACGGAGCTCACCGGACGCAAAGAAGCGCCGCAGCAGGCGACGGCTCGAGCTGGTGCGGTCTTGGTCGACGACCGACATGGGGATCGCGTCGATGTCGAAGCTCACTCCATAACCAAAGAGCAACAGGAGCAAGACCGGCATCACGAGCGCGAGCACAAGGGTGCGCGGATCTCGACGGATCTGCAGCACCTCCTTGAACGCAAGAGCGTAGATTCGACCCCAGATCTTCATGCTGCGGCGCTCCCTTTCGTGGGGTCGACCACCGCGAGAAAGACATCCTCGAGCGTGGGTTCGATCTCTTCGATCTCGGCCCCCGAGAGGCCGGCCTGCGAGAGCTGCTTGCCGAGGTCTGGGGCTTCGGGCCCGCCCGGTCGAACGCGCACGTGAAGGCGTGTGCCGAAGGGCTGGACGTCCACGACCCCGCTCATGCCGCTCAGCACAGCTCGGCTGGCACGCTCATCGACGTTTGATACGCGAAACATCCGGCCGGGGACGAGGTCGCGCTTGAGGGCCCTGGGGGTGTCGAGCGCCGCGAGCCGGCCGTCGACCATGAGCCCGATGCGCTGGCAGTACTCTGCCTCGTCCATGTAGTGCGTGGTGACGAAGACCGTGGTCCCCTCCCGCGACAGAGACCGAATGAGCCGCCAGAAGTCCCTACGAGATGCGGGATCCACCCCTGCGGTGGGCTCGTCCAGAAAGACGATCTCGGGCCGGTGCAGAAGCGCGCAGCCGAGCCCGAGGCGCTGGCGTGTACCGCCCGGCAGCGCGCCGGTGATCTGATCTCGGTGCACCTCGAGATCCAGGAGCTCGAGGATCTCTTGGACGCGCTTACGCGGGGACTCGATCTCGTAGGCTCCGGCATAGAACTCTAGGTTCGCTCGCACCGGGAGGTCGAGGTACAGGGAGAACTTCTGAGACATGTAGCCGATGGCGGCTCGAACCTTGCGCGCGTCGTCGCGGATGTCGTGGCCGGCGACCATGGCGACTCCCTCCGTCGGCGCGAGCAGGCCGCACAACATGCGAATGGTCGTGGACTTCCCCGCCCCGTTGGCGCCGAGGTAGCCGAAGATCTCGCCCTTTTCGACGTGAAACGACACGCGGTCGACCGCCACGAAGTCGCCGAAGCGACGAGTCAGATCACGGACCTCGATGACTGTATTCACGCAGCCATTCCCTCCGCGTCTTTGATCCGAACCAAGAACAGATCTTCGAAGGTCGGTTCGCAAGCTTCGAGGCGCCCACCGAGCGCGTCGAGGCGCCGCTGTACCTCGGACGCTCGTCCGCCCCGAACCACGATGCGCAGCTCCGAACCGGCCGGAGACGCCGCGAGTACGTCCTCGAACGCGAACACCTCGTCGAAGAGCTCGGCCCCTGCGCCCGCGTGGACGGTGTAGGTCTCGTGCTCGATGTCGCGGATCAGCGCCGCCGGCTCGCCGGTGGCGATGAGCCTTCCGCGGTGGAGCAAGCCCACACGATGGCACCGTTCTGCCTCATCCATGTACGGGGTGCAGACGAGCACCGTCATGCCCCCCTGCACGAACTCATGGATCAGGTCCCAGAGCTCGCGGCGACTCACGGGATCGACGCCGTTCGTGGGCTCGTCGAGCAAGAGGACCTTCGGCTCGTGCAGCAACGCACAAGAGAGCGCGAGCTTCTTGTACATCCCGCCGGAGAGCGCCCCCGCTCGGCGATCCATGAACGGCTCGAGACGCGTGATGCGCATCAGCCGCTCGACGCGGCGCGCCCACTCTGCGCGCCCGAGACCATAGAGGCGGCCGAAGAACTGGAGGTTCTCTCGGATCGAGAGGTCGAGATAGAGGCTGTACTCCTGCGGCATGAGTCCGAGCACGTCGCGCACCGATGCGCTCGTGAGTGGGTCCTCGCCCAGGACCCGCACACGACCTCCGTCGGGCGCGATGAGGCCCGCGAGCATTCGGACCGTCGTGGTCTTTCCCGCCCCGTCCGGACCGACGAGACCAAACAACTCACCGTGAGAGAGCTCGAGATCGATCCCATCCACCGCGGTCGTCTTCCCGAATCGGCGGACCAGCCCCTCGAGCAGAACCGTGGCGTTCATGGCTGACTCGATCCCAAGACCCGTGCGGTCACCGGCATGCCGGGGCGCAGCCGGGCCTTGGGGTTCTCGAGGCGGACGTCGATGGGGTATACGAGCCGCGTTCGATCGTCCTTGGTCTGGATGTTTCGGGGCGTGAACTCGGCTTGGGCACCCACGGTCGAGATGGTCCCGACGAAGGTCTCCGCCGGCCACGCGTCCGCGATGACCTCGGCGGTCTCTCCGACCGTCAGCTGCCCGAGGGAGGCGTTGTCGAGGTAGAAGGTCACCCACACGTCCGAGAGGTCGATGAGGCGAACGGCGGGGGCACCAGGCGGCACGAGCTCCCCGACATCGTAGAGGATGTCCTCGACCACCGCGGCGCGGGGCGCCCTGAGCTCACACTCCGCGACCATGATCTTCGCGAGCGATACGACCTGCTCGAGCGCGCGAAGACGTGCGCTCACTGCGGCCGCCCTCGCCCCGGCCGAGCTCGCGCGGACCTTCGCTGCGCGCGCGGTCTGCGTGGCGGCCTGCGCCTGCGCCTTCGCCGCTTGCACCTCGAGATCGAGGCCCTCGGCTTGGACGGTCGCTCGATCGAGCTGCGACTCTGCGGCGTACTTCCCGACGGCGACCAGGCGGTTCTTGTCGCGCACCGCGACGTCCTGCTGTGCGCTGAGGGCTCGGGTGCGCGCCGCCGAGGCGTTGGCCTGCGAGCTCGCGGCAGAGCCCTGCACCTCTTCGGCCTCCGCCATGGCAAGCGCCGCTTCGACCTCGGCCCGCGCGGCCTCGAGCTGGGCCTCGGCCTCCGCGAGCCGATGCCGCGGCTCCTCGCAGTCGAGCCCGAGCAGAACCGCGTCGCGCTGGACCGCCTGCCCCTCTTTCACTGGGAGGGTGATCAAGCGCCCGCCAACCTTCGAAGCCACATCGACGACCGTACCCTCCACCACGCCGGTGCCTCCCACGGAGACGGCGGCGCCCTCTTTGCACCCCCACAGAGTCAGAATGATCAGAACGGCATGTCTCGAGCTCGCCATCGTGGTTGACTAAGTACTCACTCAATGAATAGATGTCAAGCAGCCTCGATGACCACGCCAGGAAGAACAAAGACGGTTGGCCGGATTTCTCGAGCCGAGCAGGCCCGAGCCACCAAGGCCAAGCTCGCGTCTGCCGCCCTCGATCTCTTCGCCAAACAGGGCTTCGCCGCCACCTCGACCCGTCAGATCGCCGAGACGGCTGGGGTCTCCGAGGGCCTGATCTTCCACCACTACCCGACCAAGCTCGATCTCCTGCTTGGGGTCACCTCGCACCACGAGGTGTTTGGGCTCAAAGTTCGAGCGCTGATGACGGACTCGAAAGGCGTGCCGGTTCGAGGTCAGCTCGAGGCCCTCGCTCAGACCTTCGTGTCGACGCTCGCTCCGGAGCGCAAAGAGACGATGCTCGTTCGCGTGTTGCTCAGCGAGGCGCTCACCACCCCCGAGCTCGGGAAGCTCTTGCACCGGACCCGCGAGACGGTGATCGCCAGCATCGAGTCGTACCTGCAGGCCCGCATCGACGAGGAGGAGCTTCGCTCCGATCTCGATCCGAGTGTGGCCGCCCAGGGCCTGCTCGGCGCGCTCGTCTGGTTCTTCCTGACGCACCAACATCTGAACCCTCGCGCGTGGCGCGCGCAATCGCGGCGCTACGCCCAAAGACTCGTCGACCTCTGGCTCCGAGGCGCGCTGGCCGAGCCGCGCCTTTCCTCGTCCGGGAGCAAGGTTCGAAGGGGTGCCTCGGAGTAGAGATCTCAGGCTTGGGCACACCGCACCGAGGCTACGGTCGCTGGCGAGCCGCGAGCCTCATCGCGGTGCACGCGCTGGTGGCGCTGCACATCGCGCACTGGCTCCTGACCGGTCGGACCCTGGCTCCGCTCGAGTTCAACGAGGCCTTGCACAGCCTTCACCTCGGCGTGATCACCGCCGGCTTCCTCTTCATGGCACTCACCGTCCTCGTCACGCTAGCGGCGGGACGGTTCTTCTGTTCGTGGGCCTGCCACATCCTGGCCCTCGAGGATCTGAGCGCGTGGATCCTCCATCGGCTCCACCTACGTCCGAAGCCCATTCGGTCGCGGGTGCTCGCGTGGGTGCCCGGACTGGCCGCGCTCTATCTGTTCATCTGGCCGCAGGTCGAGCGCCTCGCGAACGGCTCCGGGCTCGTGAGCCCGCGGGTTCAGTCGGATGCACAAGGCTGGGGCTCCTTCGTCACCTCCGACTTCTGGCGCAACCTCCCGGGCCCGGGCATCTCGATCCTGACGCTCTCCGTGGTCGGCGGCGTGGCCGTCTGGTTGCTTGGTACACGGAGCTTCTGCCGCTACGCATGTCCGTACGGCGCGATCTTCGGCCTCGCGGATCGAGTTGCGCCGGCACGAATCAAACTGATCGGTGACTGCTCGCAGTGCGGCCTCTGCACGGCGGCCTGTCAGTCGCAGGTGCTCGTGCATCGGGAGGTTCTTCAACTCGGGAGGGTCGTGAGCTCGGACTGCCTCAAGGATCTGGACTGCGTGGCGGTGTGCCCAAAGCAAGCCCTCGCCTACGGGCGCGCGAGGCCAGCGTTCATGCAGAGCTTGGACGCGGCCGAATACACGCAGCGAGGCTTCAGCTTCACCGGGATTGAGGAGGTGTCTGTCGCCGTGACCACGCTTGCGCTCCTCGTGGTCTACCGAGGGCTCTACGACGTGATCCCGTTCCTGCTGGCGCTGACCATCGCCGTCGTCGGGGCGGTCGTCCTCGTGACCGGGTTTCGGCGGCGGCCTCGAACGGAGCACGGTCCTTGGCGCTCCGCACTCGCCGCCGGATTCCTGCTGTTCTCAGTGCACAGCGCGTTTGTCCATCACCACGCCGCCTCGGGCCGACGCGCGCTCCTTCGAGCGACCGGACACGAGGGTCTCAGCTCCTCCGGGCCCCCCGAGGGAGGCCGTGTGGTGGACCCTGCCGATCTCGAAGCGGCTCGCGTGCACCTGCGAACCGCGGATGCGGCCGGGCTTTGGACCTCCCCCCGACTGGGGCACGACCTCGCCACCGTCCATCTGTACGCTCACGAGCGGGACGCGGCCGAGCAACAGCTGCTGCGAGTCCTGAAGAAGGCCCCGAAGGACCTCCCCGCCGCGGTGCGCCTGGGTCACCTCGCGCTGTCCCTGAACCGCACCACTGATGCCGAACGCTACCTTCAACCGATCTTTGTCGCGAACGAGGATCGCTTTGGGCCCGAGACACGCGCGTTGAGGAGTCGAGCGTATGTGCTCGCCGGACAAATCGCGGAGCGACGACTCGAGACCTCGAAGGCGCTCGCGCACTATGAGTCCGCAGCACACGACGATCCGCAGAACGGGGAGGCCCACCTTGCCATGGGGACCCTGTACGCGCGCCTCGGCCGGCTCGAGGAGGCGAGCGGCGCACTTCGACGGGCGGAGGTGCACTACCCAGAGCGATCGGTCGTGTTGAACAACCTCGCACTCGTGTCTCTGGGGCTCGGTCAACACGCGGAGGCGATCGAACAACTCCGAGAACTCCTCGACCTCCAGCCCGATCGCGCGGAGACACGATATCAGCTCGCGGTGGCGCTGCTGGGCGCCGGAGAGATCGTCGAGGCGGGGCATCAACTCGAAGCCGCCTTGGTGTTGAAGCCAGGCTATGTCCTCGCGGAGCAGCTGAGAGCAAAGCTCCTCGAGAGCCCCGCGGGAGAGACGCACGACGGGCGCCGATGACATCCACGCCCTGACTCAAAGCGTCATCCACCGTCGGTCACGAGACCTTTCCTGCTCGGACGCAGAATCATCGAGTCATCGCACCTCGAAGGCGAGACATCGTCTCGGCACACGCGGCTCTTCTTCGAATTCAGCGCCACATCGGTTCGCAATTCCATCGCCGCCAGAGTATGTGCCCTCCCCATCGACACCAACGATCAAAGCCGGCCAAACCACGGCCTGAGACACCCCAAAGGCAAGAACGCCCGGATACTGCTCTCCAGCGTCTTCGGGCCTTACGCCCAAGACGACGAGCACGGCAGCCGGCGCGCCAACCCGATGGAGCTCTACCACAACCAAGTCACGCGGGAACAAGGTGCGTTCTCGCTGCGCATGTTCCACCGCACGTTCGGACTGATGCTGCTTCAGGCCAACACTTCGGCGCCGTGCACGCTGATCGACTTCCCCACCGAGGAGGAGTTCGTCCGCGAGCTCTGCGCCCACCCGTACGACATCGTGGGTCTGAGCGCGATCATCCCCAACATCGGCAAGGTCAAACGCATGTGCGAGTTGGTGCGGCGCCATCGCCCGAACGCGACCATCCTGGTCGGCGGACACGTCGCCAACACCCCCAACATCGAGGACATCATCGACGCGGATCATATCGTGAAGGGCGAAGGTGTCCGTTGGCTGCGAACGTATCTCGGCGAGCCCACCGAAGCGCCCATTCGGCATCCGCTCGCCTACGCCGGTCATGGCGCGCGGACCTTTGGGCTCGAGCTCCCCGACCGACCCGGGACGACCGCCGCCATCTTGTTGGCCTCGGTGGGCTGCCCCATGGGGTGCAACTTCTGCTCGACCTCGGCGATGTTTGGCGGCAAGGGCAGCTCCGTCAACTTCTATCAGAGCGGTGACGAGCTCTTTGCCATCATGTGCCAGCTCGAAGAGCGGCTACAGGCAACCTCGTTCTTCGCCCTGGACGAGAACTTCCTCCTCAATCGCAAGCGTTCGCTTCGTCTGCTCGAGCTGATGCATGAGCACAAGAAGTCCTGGTCGCTGTACGTCTTCACCTCGGCGAGGATTCTGAGGTCCTACACGATGGAGCAGCTCCTCGGGCTCGGGGTCTCGTGGGTTTGGATGGGCATCGAGGGCGAAGGCAGTCAGTACAAGAAGCTGCGCGGAATCGATACCACGGCCCTCGTCAAAGACCTGCGGGCGAACGGGATCCGAGTGATGGGCTCGACCATCATCGGGCTCGAAGACCACACCCCCGAGAACATCGAACAGGTGATCGACTTCGCGGTCGAGCACGACACCGACTTCCACCAGTTCATGCTCTACACACCCATCCCCGGCACTCCGCTGTACGAGGAGCACCGCGCCGCGGGCACCTTGCTCTCCGAAGACGAGTGCTCGCTGGCGGACACCCACGGACAGACGCGCTTCAACTACCGACACGCGCACATCAAGGATGGCCGAGAGACCGCGTTCTTGCGTGAGGCCTTCGCACGGGACTTCCGGGTCAACGGCCCGAGCATCATTCGAATGATTCGCACCCTGCTCCAGGGCTGGCGGGCTCATCGGAACCATCCCGAGCCCCGAGTGCGTGCGCGGTTCGCACGAGAACTCGAACCGATGAGCACCACCTACGCCGGTGCTGTATGGGCCGCAGAGAGGTGGTATCGAGATGAGCCCGTGCTTCACCGCGACATGACCGAGCTGCTCCACGAGATTTACCGGGAGTTCGGTTGGAAGGCTCGCGCGGCCGGACCGGCTTTGGGCGCCGTCATGTATGCCGGGCTTCGGCGCGAGTCGGCGCGGCTTTCTCGCGGCGCCACCCACGAGCCCCAGTGCGTGCGGGAGGTGAACGAAGCGGCGGCGACGCTCGAGCGTGCGCACCCGTGGCTGCGAATCCCGCCCACGTCAGAGATCGCCTGGGTCTGTCCCGAGGAACCGCCAGGCTTCGTGCTCGGTCCGGCCTGACCCTCCCCTTCGCCTCGAGGCTCGATCGAACGTACACTGCTCCGCGCATGAGCCTCTCCTCATCGATCGGCCAGGCTTGCCCGCGCTGCGGCCTCACGCAGGAGGTCCTCGTTCACTCGAGCCTCAGCATCCAGGATGAGGACGGCTTGCGTGCGGTCGTCGAGAACCGCTTCAACTGGTTCGAGTGTTCGGCTTGCGGGGAGCAGAGACCTCTCGAGCTCGACCTTCAGGTCACCGACCGAAGGCGGGCCATCGTCGTGCGAGTGGTCCGAGCTGACGCGGACGTCTCTGAGAACATCGCCGCGATGAAGTCGATCATGGGCGACGAGCCTTGGTTCGCCCGGATCGTGAAAGGGCGAGAAGACCTCGTCGAGAAGTTCCTGATCCTCACGGAGCGCCTGAACGATGCTGCGGTGGAGGTGGTGAAGTTCTTGCTTCGTGTGCAGCAGGGGGACCTCGAGGGTCGGGCGGTCCGACGCTTCGAGCGCCTCGAAGGCGAACAGATGATCTTCATGGTGCACACGCCCGGACGAGCGCCCGAGCTGTATGGGGTTCCGTTCGCCGTCTATCAGAACGCGCTCGCCACCACGAACGCCAGAAAACACGTGCGAGACTTCGAGGTGGATGAACGCCTGGCTCGCAGCTTGCTCGAGGCGAAGCGAACTCAGACCGATCCAGCTCCGCTCTCCGAAGACGACCATCGGCTCATCGCGTTGGTGGAACGAACGCGGTACCGGAACAACTTCCTCGCGGCGGCGCCAAAGGCACTCGGGGCCACTTGGTGCGCCACCGAGACCGAACCCACGATTCTGCCCTCTCCTTTTGCGCCGTTTGTCGTGGAGCGCTACATCACTCCGGGCGCCTCGCCACTCCATATCGCGGTCACCTGTGGCCTCGGAGCGGTGCCGGTGGGCGACCTCGCGGACCAGCACCCTCGCTTCGAGTTCGCAATCGTCAGTCCTCAACTCGGCCCCCGAATCGTCTTTGCCTTGTCGTGTCTCGCTCACGTCGCTCACGTTCCGGAACGGCGGCTCCCGCTGTTCGAGTGGGACCGGGTCACCTTCGAGCAGCCCTACCAGGGAAAGATCGCCGGCGCGGTCCTCCGACCCTTCGCGGCGCTCGAGATCACGAGCGACCGGCCGGTGATGATCTTCGATCTGCTGCCGATTCTTCCGGAGGAACTGGAGTCTTTCCGCGCCGACCCGCCGACGCTGAGGGCCTGGGTCGAGGCACGAAAGACGCTTCGGGACGAGGCGGTCCTGCATCGACGCTGGGCTCTCCTCCCGGCGTGAGGATCGAACCCGAGGCGGGTCTCGATTTCCCTCCTCGGCGGGACGACGCTATGCTCGGCCGGTGCGCGCTTGGGTGCTCCTTTTCGCCGCCCAACTCGGCGCCTGCGTGGAGACACAACCCTCGGAAGTGCCCGCGACCTCGGAGCTCCTCTTCCTCGTTCGCGTGGACGCGGAGAACCGTCCGATCGCGGTGCCGGAGGGGCCTTATCGAGGAACAGGCGCCCTGCTCGGCGCTCGAACCGTCTCCGGCACCGACGCGATCCTGGCTGTCTCGATCGCTGAAGAGGCGATTCGAGAGCGGTTTCCGGCGTACGCAGCGCGAGAGGCCGGCGAGCTGCGGGCCATCCTGACGCCTGCGGGGCTTCTCGAATGCGATGAGTATGGCCAACTCGAAGAAGAGCGTCGGCTCGTCGTACCCCTCGAACAGCTCGAACAGGCCCTCTCCGTGCGCCCGCTCTCGGGGAGCTCCGACGCTCGCGCTTGGCCACTCCCGGCCGGCCTCGCGCTCCGATTCGAGGCTCGTGTGTGTCAGCGCGGGCCGACGGTGCGGCTTCGTCCCTTTGGGGCGGCTGAGCGAGCCCTTCCGACTTCGATTCGGACCGGCTTCAAACAGATCTTCAACATTGTCGTCCTCGATGAGGACACGCTCGTGCTCGTCGGTTTTCACGCGCTCGTGCGGGTGAGGCGCGGCCAACTCGTCGATCCCGTCGCCGACGTATTTCCCCTCGGCGACACCCTCGCCGTCCCTGGCCCAGACCTCGAATGGGAGCTGCGATTCGGCGCGCTGAAGCCGGCGGGGGTGCCACCGGCCGGGGTCGAACTCATCGCCGTGGCGACGTTGAGGTCTTCGAAGAACGACGTCGAAGACCCGGACGTCGGCGCCGCGGTGGTTCGAGTCGCCATCCCCGAGCAGGGGCCCTTCGAGTTGCGCGCGGCCACCATCCTCAGCGGTGAACCTCCCAGCTCGCCCTCTGGCCTGGACCACGTCCATGTCGAAAGCGATGGACGATATGTCGCAGTGGGCACCCAGACGGTGGTGACCGCCACGACCTGGTCGACTCCACCGCGGCGCTCGTCCGTGGCCGGGTTCGAAGGACTCTGGATCTTTCCTCTGAACGCACCCGGCGCACCTCACCTCGTCGTGGGCGGCGGTTCGCAGGTGTTCGAAGGAGACCTCTTCGACGGCCTCGCGCCCTCATCCATCGCGACGGCCCCTGGCACGGGTCGGTTGCGGCTGACTTCCGCGACCCGATGGCGCGGCCCGGGCGGGCCCATCATCGTTTCAGCGTACGACGGCCATCTCTTCGAACGGCGGTCCTCCACCGAATGGCCGCCTTTCGCCTTTGACGTGCCTCAGGCCGCTCGCGGATGCGCCGTCACCGAACAGCGCTGCGGTCGGACCAAGTTGGGTCGGGACGTGAACCAGGTGCTGTACGTCCCGGGCCACGGCGGACTCTTGGTCGGGAGCCGGTTCTGCACCGGGCTCTTCTGGCGCAGCGAGCTCGACTCGTGTGCGAGTGTGGTCCCCGTGAACGGAGAACACATCGAGCGCATGGAACAGCTCGGTGTCCGCGCGATCATCGAACACCACGGCCGGGTGTTCGTCGGCGCCGGCATCGACTCGGTCTACGAGGTGGAGTTCGTAGACGAGACCCCCGAGCCCACCCTATAGACCCGATTTTGCTGCAGATCTTTGCATGTATGTCAAAGTAGGCAACAGTGCCCCGCCGGGGCCGATAAGGGGACTTCAAGGAGCCCAGAATGACCGTAGCCAGCCCCCTCCACCGAGCCCCCCGTTCCACCCCCGCGTCCCGCACGGTGCCCAGCACCACCGCCGCCCTGAATGCGCTGAGCAAGAAGACCGACGCCGCGATCGCGAAGCTCGACAAGAAGGAGGACGGCTTCATCGACGAGGCGGACCTGAAGCCGCTCATGAAGCGCCTCGAAAAGGCCACCAAGAAGATGGACGCGAACAGCCCGAACATGGACGCGGACCTCGCTGAGCCGAACGCGAAAAAGGCGTTGCTCGACTCGCGCAAGACCATGACCGAAGGCGATCGCATCTCGATGCTCATCGCTCAAGGCGCAACCAGTGCCATGGAGGACGAGGGACTGGAGAAAGTCAGCGTGAAGGTGCTTCAGGGCGCGGTGAACAAGCACGCAAAAGCCATGGTGAAGTCCTTGAAGAGTGACGCCGGTGGCATCATGGGTGGCCTCGAAAAGATGTTCGCCTTCATGCTGCTGCCGGATGCGGTGCTCGAAGCCGCCCTCGGTCGTTCGCTGAAGCCGGCCCCCGTCGGCGGCGCCGCGGTCGACACCTTCGAGCGCTAGTACGACCCTTGGGCCTGAGCCGCTTCCGCCCGCTCGAGCACTCGGGTCACGCGGAGCGCATGACGAGCACCACCTGCGCCTCGAACGCCCTGCTTCACCACACGCAAGAAGGCCGCAAGCTCGAGCTCCAGCGCGGACGCCGGGTCCAGTTCGACGCGATGGGCCTCACCCACATGATAGATCGCCTCACCTTGTTCACGTCCAGCGCGGCGGTCGAAGCGCGTGAGGCTCTCAAAGCCCGATCCCGCGCGGTACTCGAGTGAGCCCCTAGCACCCACGATCTGGATGAGACGCGCCTTGTCGGGCGCGAGCCAGGAGCTCTCGATGTTCGCGATGACACCGCTGGCGAACGCGAGGGAGAGAAACGCGACGTCCATCACCTCCGGGAAGAGAACCGAACGTCCGATCGCCCGCACGGAGGTCGGCTCCTCATCAAACCACCCGAGCAAGATGGAGACGTCGTGGGTCGCGAGGTCCCAGAGCACGGAGCTCTCCTTCTGATGACGCCCCAGATTCACGCGACGCATCGTCACGTAGTGGATGGGCCCGAGCGCAGCCTCGGACAGAAGACGCGTGATGGTGCGCCCGGCCGCCGAGTGCTCGAAGCTGTGCCCGACCACGAGCGCCAAGCCGAGGCGCTCTGCCGTGTCTACCAACCGCTGTACATCGGCGACGGAGGTGGCAATGGGCTTCTCGATCAAGAGATGTTTGCCGGCCTCGAGCACCCGGAGCCCGAGCTCGGCGTGGGTGTGCGTAGGGGTGCAGAGCACGACGGCGCGGATCTCGGCGTCCGCGAGCACCTGGTCGAAAGAAGGCTCGAGCTCAACCCCCTCGAGGTCTTTGCACGCTGCGGCCATCTTGTGCGGATGATGATCGCAGGCCACCAGGCCAGTCACCTCGGGTCGGGACCGAGCCGCCGAGAGGCGCCGTGGACCAAAGTGGCCCATCCCCACCACCGCGAGCTTCACCGAGTTCCTTTCACGTGCCCGCTCCCCAGAACGCGCGGATGATCGAGGCCACGTGTTCCTGCTGCTCGGGGCGAATCCTGGGATGCATGGGCAATGCGAGCACCTCCCTCGCGAGTTGTTCGGCCCGAGGGAAGGCGCCCTCTTCGTAACCCAGGTCCCGGTGGGCGGGCATGAGATGGATCGGGCTCCGGTAGTGAACGGCGTGGCCGATCCGATGCCGACGAAGATGCGCCGCGAGCGCATCTCGGGCTTCGGTGCGCACGACGTAGAGATGAAAGACGTGCGCTGAGGGCTCCATCACCGCCGGTAGACCGAGGCCGCCCAGGTCACCGAGGAGCTCTGCATAACGGCGCGCGGCGTGGCGACGCAGCTCGTTCTCCGTATCGAGTCGCTGCAGCCGTAACGCGAGTGCCACCGCCTGGAGCGCATCGAGCCGCGAGTTTCGGCCAGAGAGCGCATGCGTCCCGTCCTCCGTTCGCCCGTGATTCGCCAGCAGCCGCGCTCGAGCCGCGAGTTCGAGATCACGGGTCACGATCGCGCCACCGTCTCCGATCCCGCCGAGGTTCTTGGTCGGGTAGAAGCTGAACGCAGCGAGGTCTCCGACGCTGCCCGCGCCCGCTCCACCCTGGCGAGCGCCGTGCGCCTGGGCGGCGTCTTCGATGAGACGGAGGCCGCGATGCTTTGCGAGCGCCATGAGTCGCGGCATCGGCGCCATCTGGCCGTAGAGGTGCACCGGCACGATCGCCCGCGTGCGTTCGGTGAGAGCGGCTTCCGCGTCCTCGAGATCGATGAGTCCGGTCTCGGCGCTGACGTCCACGAGCCGAGGCCGCGCGCCCGCGAGCCGCACCGCCTCGACCGTGGCCACGAAGGTGAAAGCCGGAACCAGCACTTCAGCTTCCGGTGCGAGGCCACAACTGCGGAGCGCGAGCTCGAGCGCATCTGTACCCGAAGCGACCCCCACGCAATCGGAGACCCCGAGATACTCGGCGAAGGCGCGCTCGAAGCCCTGCACGGAGGGTCCACCGACGAAGGCGGCGCGATCGATGATCTCGAGAATGCGGCGGTCGAGCTCGACCCGATCGTCGGCCCAGAGCTCGGCGAGATCGACCAGCGGAACTTCCAGCGGGCCGTCGGTGCCCGACGGCGAGGGCGGCGCCGGATTCGTCACTGGGACGCGCCTGTAACGGCTCCGGCGGTCGAGGACAAGCGCGTGTTCTCGGCCCGGCGCACCGAAGCTGCCGCTGATGGGCCACACCAAGAGACCGAGCTCGATGGCTGAAAAGGTCGCACCGTGGAGACGGCGTGTGAGGAAGAAGGTGAGGAGCGAGAAGCCGCAGGCGATCTCCGCCGGACCCTCGAACAGGCCAAGAAATAGGCCAAAGGCCAGGAGGCCGGCCAAATGCGCCCGTTCGAGCACCGGGACGCTAGGAGCCCCGTCGCCGAGATCCGGTCAAGCGGCGCTCCCACATCGTTCCCTAGGCTAAACCCAATCGCGGCCGACCGTGTCCTTTCGGCGCCACGGACGTGCCCAGGAGCCCGGGCCCCGGTAGACTGCGAACCGAGGTGAGCGGACAGGAACCTCAGCCCTTCGGCACCTATGTTCTGCTCAAGGCGCTGGGCCAGGGCGCGATGGGTGACGTGCAGCTCGCGCGACCCTACAACCCAAATCGAGGCATCCCGACCCCACTGGTCATCAAGCGCTTACATGGCGAACTCGGCACCGACGCCGACTTCGTACGCCGCTTCAAACACGAAGCAAGCATCGCAGTTTCGGTCGACAGCCCTCACGTCGCAAAGGTCTATGACGCAGGTTCGGTCGACGACACGCTCTATATCGGCATGGAGTACGTGCCGGGTTGGCCGATGTCCAAATTCCTCGAGTCCATCATCAAGTCCGGGCGACACGCCTCCATCGCGTCCGTCGTCGATATGTGTATCGGCGCACTCGAAGGCTTGGATGCGCTGCACAGCGCCAAGGACATCCACACCGGAAAACCTCTGGGCGTGGTTCACCGCGACATCAGCCCCAAGAACTTGATGGTCGGCGACGACGGCGTCGTGCGTCTCATCGATCTCGGCCTCGGTAAGTCGAACGTCCAAGACTGGAAGACGCGAACCGGTATCGTGATGGGCTCGGTGGGTTACATGCCGCCGGAGCAAGTGACGGCGGAGACGGTGGACTTGCGCGCCGATCTCTATGCCATGGGGGTCGTGCTCTACGAGACCATCGCGCTTCGGAACTACCTCAAGCGCGGCCCCATCCCCCAGATGCTTCGAGCTTCGCTGAATCCGGAGTGGCGTCCCCCTTCGGAGTTCCGTCCCGACGTGCCGAAGGCGCTCGACGGCGTGATCAAGAAGGCGGTGGAGATCGAGGCAGAGGATCGCTATCCGTCCGCGCGGAGCTTCATCGATGCTCTACGACAGGTGGTGCCACCCACCAAGTCCGAGGGCGGAACGGCGGCGCTGATCCGAGAGCTCTTTGGAGACGCACAGGCCGAGCGAAACCGCGAAGTGATGCATCTCCTCTCGTTGCCGCTGCCGGAGCACGAGGACGGGCCCGAGGTCGAGCGCACGGTCGTGTTTGCGCAGAGGAAAGAGGTCGCGCCCCTTCAGCAGCGGGACTTCATGCCGGCCGCGAGCGTGGCCTACGCTGCCGTTCCTCACTTCCCGATGGACCCGGCCTCGATCACGGGACCGGACGGAGCACCCGTTTCGCCCTACCAGACCCACACGCTCGCGGTGCGTTCGGGGGTCTCCATGTCCACGCTGCTCGCGGCGGTCGCCGGCACCGCGGTCCTCACCGCCCTGTTGGTGGTGGGGGGGCTGCGATACACGTCCAGTTCCGACGGCACGGTGGTGGTCGAGGGTCGGAAGATGCAGCCCGTGCCCTCGGCACCCATCGCCGCACCGCGCAATCTACGCCCCACGGTGGTCGGCAAGAAGGCCGTAGAGCCCAAGCCGGAGCCGGAGCCCGAACCGGAGCCCATCCCAGAAGCGGTGGCCCAAAAGACCAAGAAGCGGCGCCCCGAGATGGCCGCGGCCCCCGAGGGGCGTCCGCCCCCGGTCGAGCCTCCACCTCCGCCGCCCAAGCCGGTACGCGCGAGCGCCATCGAAGCCACTGCCGAGGCGGTGAACGCGGCGAGTGTGCGCATCAGTCAGCGCGCGAATCAGCTCGCGAACGAACGACCCGATCAGCGCACCCAATTCAAACGCATCGCTGTGGGTGCCTCGACCGAAGCGCGCGTGAAGGATTACGAGCGTGCCGCGGAACGCCTCACGAACCTGCAGCGCGAGCTCGAACAACTCGCGAAGGGGGACTAGGGCTGGTCACACGGGCAGTCGGACCCGCCGATGGTGACGCACAAGCATCGCGTGGTGGAGCTCTGAGAGACCACCAAAGCCGTGGTCGCCCCTCCGACCGCCACCGCCCCGACCACGATCCAGAACCAGGGTGACTCGAAGAGCGACTTCTGCTCCTCGAGGCTGAGGCGAACACGGGTCTCTTCGCCCCCACGAACCTCGGCGTCCGCGGAAGCGCTGCTCCAGCCTTCGAGCTCCGCAGAGACCGGATAGCTCCCGGGCGCGACCGAGAAGACATTGGGCGCGCCACGTTCCGGCTCGAGTCCGTCACCGACTTTGATCTTGGCGCGACCGCCGGCCTCGGGCGGATCGATATCGACCACCAAGCGACCCGCGCGGGCATAGCCGAGATCGTCGAGCATCTTCTTGGCCTGACCACGAATGAAGTCGGAGACATTGCCGCCGGGCACGTCCTCGATCACCTCGGCCACCACCTTCATCTCGTCGGTGTCGGCGAGGAGCACGCTGACCAGCGGCGGGTCGAGATCGAGATTGACGGTCACCACCATGGAGAGGCGTGCGTCGAAGGCGCGCAGACGACTGATCAGGCACGACCGGTCAGAGCCACACTCACGGACGCGGTTCGTGACCTCTTCGCGCTGCAGAAAGAGCTCTTCGTTGGGGACCATCGCGAGTCCCACGCGGAGCGCCGCCACATCCGAGACGTCGTCGAAGATGGAAGAGATGCTCGCCTTTCCGTGCGGGCCGTCGACGATGACCGAGAGGACCACGAGCCGGTCGGTGCGAGCGTGACCCAGGCTGGCGGCCAGTACCAGCGCCAGGGCGGCGAGGCCAGAGGAGCAGAGGCGAGCGACTCGGCGCATCGGGCCAGTCATACACCAAGTCGGGGGTGGTCTCTACGGCCGCTCGGTGACACGCATGAGCCGGAGGGGGCGGGCGGCCTCACCGACGACAACTTCGTCCCCCCAGTGAGCGACGCCGAAGAGGCCCGGATCCACTGCCTTGGCCACGTCTCCGGCACCCTCGGGAGTGATGGCGCTGACGCAGGCGGGCTCTCGCTCTTCATCGAACTGGACCCGCAGGAGGGAATCGCAGTCTCGGGCCCCGATCCACAGCTCATCGTCGACCAGCTCGAAGGTCTGAAAGTCCGTGCCCGAGAGCCACCCGAAGATCTCGCAGCCGCCGGTCTGAGCATCGGTCAGCTGCAGGTCACGAATCGTGTCCCCGGGAATGGACCAGCGGCCGGACGCGCTTCGATGCACGAGCAGTCCCGGCCGGGCCACCGCCCAGAGCTCGAAGCCTCCATCGCGCGGGAAGACACGCAGCCGTCGCCACTCGACCGTCTCGCCGAGGACCTCTCCACTGGCATCCTTGCGAAAGCGAGAATGGACTTCGGTCCAGCCTTCGACCTCGCGCCTCATGAACACGATCTGTCCGTTCGTCGCACCGATGGCGAACACGGGTTCAACCCCGGGGACCGCAGCGATGACGTCCGGCCGGGCGCTCGCGGTCCAATCCGGCACCCGCAGCTGAACGAAGCTCGTCGAGCCGGGGGCCCGGAGCGCGACATAGCCATATCTTGGGCCATTACCCACGGAGTCACCGCCGACCACCACGACGGTTCCATCCGAGGCTACCGCCACCCCTCGAAGACGCGGAACAAAGCCGAGGTCGGGGTGGAAGGGTAGATGCTGGGTGAGCTCCTCGACGGTGGCTTGGGCGAGGTCCCCCTCGAGCGGCATCTGGACCGAAAGCAGGCGACCCTTGGAAGAGCGCATCGTCTCGGCGTCACGCATCGCCAGATAGAGGTGGACCGTCCCCGCAACTTCATCGACGGAACTAACGATGATCTGATCCGGGACGGCGGCCAAGGTCGCGGTCGAAACCCACGGAGCGTAGTTATCGCTCTCGAGCACCGGGACGCCTCGACGCACCCGATACAACCTTGCGTCATTGGATCGCAGAAG
Organism: Deltaproteobacteria bacterium; assembly: GCA_011526105.1. GTDB lineage: Bacteria > Myxococcota > Kuafuiibacteriia > Kuafuiibacteriales > Kuafuiibacteriaceae > WYAZ01. The sequence goes on from WYAZ01000021.1 coordinate 50,633, forward strand.
GATGACTTCGCGGTTGACGGGGATCATTTGATAGACGCCGTCACCGGTGAACTCGAAAGGGGTGTCGGTGAGCTCTTCGAGGCGCGCCGAACTTGGACATCCAAACTCGTGAGGCAGAGTCAACACGTGGCTCTGCTCGAACGGTGCGGCGAGCGTGGACTCGGCGTCCAAAGTGAACGGCCCCAGACGCTCGAGGTATGGAGAGCCTTCGAGCGGACGGAGCATCATTCGCGCCTTGGTTCGATCGAAGCCGTAGAGATCGGGCCTCTCGGTGCTCCCTGGGTGATCGAAGTCCTCATCCTCGAAGCGGATCTCCTCGGAGGAATTAAGTAGAACCCGAGAACCCGGTCGGTGCGGCAACTGGTCCGCCCGGAAGCCGAGCACGACAAAGCCCTCTTCCGTGGCCTCATCCGCGGTCTCGATCGTCACCGCTGCCGAGCCGCCCTCGAAGGGACGAAGACTCCCCACCGGCGCGCCGCTTCGATTCAGGGTTTGGAGCACCGCGAAGTCCCAGTCACGCTCCCCAAAGTCGTGGCGCAACAGCTCTTGCGAGTCGCAGCTCTGCAGGGCGATGACCGAGAGGCAGACGAGCGTCCACCCGCCCGCCGCTCGAGCTTCACCCCCCATGGGACAGAGGATATCAGAAGCCTCCGAGTGAGCGTATAGTCGCTGCGTGCGTGGCTCGCTTTGGCTCCTCCTCGGCTCCCTGATGATCTTGTCGCCGCAACCGGCCCGAGCCGAGACGGTCGCGTGGGCGGTGCTCCCGATTCGGGCCAAGACCCCGCCCACCTCGGACCCCACGCTGTTGCGGTTGACCGAGGAGATCGGACGCGCGGTGCATGAGGTCGTGTCTGGTCCGGTCCGGGTCGTCTCTCGGGAGCTGCGCGACGAGACCTGCCCTTCCAACGAAGCCAGGTGCCCCAACGACATCACCTCGCTGCTCCGGGCGGAGCGCGCGCTGTCTCTGTGGCTCGATGATGGTCACGGAAGGCTGATGCTGCGCGTGTATCGAGCGCTGCACGGGATCGAGAAAGAGTTTGAGATCCCCTGCACGCGGCAGGAGGGCAAGATCCACTGCGAGACAAAGTCCTTCGCGAAGAAGCTCCGAACGCCGCGAGCGAAGCTCGCCCCCGAGGAGGTCAACTCCGCCTTCGGCGCTCTGAGCGCCCGCCTCGAGGCCTGTCGGCAGCGACCGGTGAAAGGCCCGACACGAAAGCTGCCCAAGAAGGTCGAGGTCCGATTCGAACTCGACCACCGGGGTCGCGCCACGCATGTGCGCATCGAACCCCGGAGGATTCAGGGACAGGCACCTTTTCAGTGCATGGCGAGGGTTGTGGAGGAGCTCGACCTTCGGAAGGACGGCCGCGCGCTCGGCCCCCTCCGGTTTCCCCTTCCCGTCTCGAATCCCGCCTCGCCCTGAAGCAGCGCGGCTCGCTTGCTGAATGCCGAAGCTAGGGGGTATGAGCCGAGCCATGCAGCAGCGCTGGGCAACACTCGCGCTTCTGTCCTCGCTCGCAGCGGGCACCAGCCAGGCGGCCGCTCCGCCGAAGCTGGTCGTGGTGCTCGTCGTGGACCAGCTCGGGGCCAACGTCCTGACCCGATATCGGGCCCACTTGAAGGGCGGCTTTCATCGGCTCGCCAAGTCCGGCGCGTACTACCCCAATGGGGTACACGCGATCGCCAACTCGGCCACCGCGCCCGGTCACGCCAACATCGCCACCGGCGCTTGGCCGAGCGTTCACGGCATCGTCTCCAACAAGTGGAGTGATCCCACCACCGGGCGAGAGGTCTACTGCACCGAGGACGCCGCGATGGGGATGAGCCCGACCAACTTGGTCGCCCCCACCATCGCCGACGCGATGAAGCTGGCGACGAGCGGGAAGAGCCGCGTCGTCACCATGGCCGGAAAAGATCGGTCCGCCATCCTGCTCGGCGGACAAAGGCCGGACGTCGCGGTCTGGTACGACGCCGGCCTGGGTCAATACGTCACGGCCAAGCACCAGTGCGGCGCCGTGCCCTCCTGGCTCAGCTCAGTGAACCTCGAGAAGTCCGCGGCGCCGGTGTTCGGCCAGCGCTGGGAGCGGCTGCGACCGAAGCTCGACTACTCCTTGATCGCAGGCCCGGATGACTCTCCTTTCGAGGAGGACGTCCCCGGCATCGGCCGCACGTTTCCGCGAACGCTCGGCCAGGGGCTGCCGGGTCCAGGGGCCGCTTGGTTCGAAGCGTACCCATACTCCCCGGCCGCGATCGATGCGCTCTTCGAGCTCGCCAAGCTTGCGATCGACGCTGAGCAGCTCGGTCGCGACGCGGCGCCGGACCTCTTGGGCATCGCCATCTCCGCGCTCGACTACGTCGGGCACTCCTATGGACTCGAATCTCAAGAGGCCTTCGACACGTTGTTGCGCATCGACGCCGGACTCGCGGGTTTGATCGCGCACGTGGAAGCAAAGCTCGGAGGTGACGCGACGCTCTGGGTGCTCAGCGCCGATCACGGCGTGGCGCCGACCCCCGAACGCGCGGAGGCGGAGTCGGGTTTTGGTCAGCGCCTTTCCAAGCCCGAACTGCTGGCGGCGACCGACGCTGCACTGGCGGCGAGCACGGGAGCCCTTGCCACGAAGTTGCGCGTCCAGCTCATCTATGGCCCCGAACTCTTCCTCTCCCCCGGGGGCACCGCCGAAGAGCGCCTGCGGGTCGCACGCCTGGCGGCGGAGGCCCTCACGGCGCATCCGGCGATCGCGGAAGCACACGCCCACGCGGACATCGCGCATTTTACCCCCGAGTTCCGCCCCTACTTCGAGCGCATCGTCTTTCCCGGGCGCACCGCGGACGTCTTCTTCCGAGTGAGTCCTGGCTACGTTCAGTCGCGTCAAAAGCACGGGCAAGGCGCAGGCTCGAACCACGGAACGCCCTACACCTACGACACCCACGTCCCGATCTTTCTCGCTGGCCCGGGCGTGCGACGCGGCGTCGATCGGCAGAGCGTCCCCGTGACTCGAATCGCGCCCAGCGTGACCGCAATCCTCGAGATCGATCCACCCGCCGCCGCGCTCGAAGCCCCGCTGCCGGCCACTCTCTCCCACTGATCCCTTTTGGAGCTCACCGTGAAAGCAGACTTCCCCTCCTTCGGAACCCTGATTGTTTCGGCCGCGTTCGTCGCGGCTCTCCTCGCTCCCCCACGGGTGCGCGCCCAAGGAGAGCCGGAGACCGCGACCCCGCCGCCCGCGGCCGAGGAACCTCGGCTCGACCTACCCGAAGATGGCGCACCGCTGCCGCGCGCCGAGATGCCCGAGGGCGGCGTCGAACCTGATGCCGCCATCGCGCCGAAGCCGGAGGAGGCGCCGCCGCCCGCGATCGAATCCACCCCCGTCGCCCCCGAGATCTCGCTCGAGGCCGACAAGCAAGTCGGAGAGACCGAGGCCGACTACCAGCAGCGAAAGCAGGGTCGCCTTCTTCAGTCCGGCCTCAAGCCTCCCCACATCTCGCGGGCCCAAGGCGACTACAGCGGTCAGACCCTCGAAGGTCTCACGCTGCGTTTCGACGGCTACCTCCGAGTACTCGCCGACTTCATCGAGGACGATGAGCGCGACTACGTGGGCAACAACAACGGCTTTCGGATGGCCGCAGCCCGCATCGGGCTCTACGCCGGCTACAAGCGAGATCTCTTCGGCTACATCAACCTCGAGGCGGCCTTCGCGCCCGCCGGCGACCTCAATGATCCCAACGCGCAGATCGCGGCCTCACTGCAGGACGGCTTCATCGGCTACCAAGGGCTGCCTTGGGCGGAGATCTGGCTTGGGCGGTTTCAGATGCCCTACGACGTGGGCACCATGGAATCCACGCGTGAGCGGACCTTCATCGATCGCCCGCTCGAGACCCGCGGGGTGGCGCCGCTGCAGGGCAATCAGCTCCGCGGGATGAGCCAAGGCCGCCAGCTCGGCCTCATGGTCCACAGCAGCCATCTGGGATTGACCGATGACGGCTTCGACCTCGGCTACGCGTTCGCAGTGAGCAACGGCCGCACGGATACGCGCATCTTCAACGACAACAACAGCCTCGCGCTTTTTGGGCGTCTCTCCGCGCACTATGGTTCCTGGGTCACGCTCTCCGGCGGCGCGTTCTACGACCAGCGAACGGTCGGCGAGTTGCCGAACCTCTTCGATGAGGACGTCTTCGGCACTGAGGGCTCGCTCGTCGTGCGGGTCTTCCACTTGGTCATCGAAGGGCAGGTGCTTTTTCAGAACATCGACCGCACCACCGCCGGTCAGTCGGTCCAGGCGCTGGGCTGGCACGCCCAGGCGGCGTACCAGCGCTATGGCTTCGAGCTCGCGTACCGGTTCGGCTGGTACGACCCCCAGCTCAACGACGACGAGGCCGGCATTCCGGACCGGGTCATGGAGCACACCCTCGGCCTCAGCTACTTCGTGCCCAACCTCCCGCTTCGTTTCTCCGTCAACGGCACGTTGGCCAGCGAGGAGCTCGAGATCGACAATAACCGGATCAGCTTGCTCACGCAGTTCAAGTACTGAGGTCCCCATGCAGAGGAACACACCCAAGGTTTCTGCTCCGGTCCTCCTCGTGCTCACCGGGGCGCTCACGCTCTTTGCAGGTTGCGGAGACCCCAAGGCGAGGCCCGCTTCCGCGAAGCGAATCACCGATCGCGCGGAACTCATCGGCGGCCCCGGCGCCCTCGGCGAGATCGGTGACTTCCTCCTCTCGAACGGCGAGGTGCGTCTGGTCATTCAGGGCGAAGGCTACTCTCGAGGCTTTGGCGTGTACGGAGGCGGCATCATCGACGCCGATCTTCAGCGCCCGGCCCCGCGGGGCGACAGCTCGGGCGGCTTCGGGCGGGACAACTTCTCGGAGATGTTTCCCGCCATCTTTCTGGCTGCGACGGCACCTCGCGAAGGCGGTATCGCCGCCAAGGAACACGAGGATGGTTCGGCGACCATCACCGTCACCGGTTCCACGGACGAGTTCCTCTTCATGCTCTCCACCGTCAACGGACAGGTCATCGGCGAGGACCCGCTGGTCTTCACGAACGAGTATCGCCTCCGCCCCGGCAAGCGCTGGGTGGAGATCACGACCAGCGTCACCAACCCCACGACCACCACGGTGCCGTTCCCCGGTCCAGCCATCAGCATCCTCACCGGTGGTAAGCGCCTGATCGTCCCCGTGGGTGACGTGCTCTTGTTCGGCGATGGCAATCACATCTTCACCGAGCAGGCGGGCTTCGACATGCGCTTCACCCTAGAAGAGCTGTACAAGACCCCGCCTACTCTACCGGGACTATCCGGCCTCATCGTGCCCTTCATCGCCTCCGCCGGACCCGGCGTGTCCTACGGCTACGTCAACGGCCATGAGGCCGACGATCGCTCGTTCATCGAACAGGTGAAGCGCGACATCACCACCGCCACCGTGAGCAACAGCGCCAACGACGCGTACCTCGCCGCTCGTTCGGACGACACCGTGGTGCCGTTCTTGTTCTCGGCCTTCACCGCTGGCTTCGCCGCGGGCGCCCCCGAGGAGCTCCGGTCTCGCGAGACCTTCTCCTACAAGCGCTTCTTCGTCATTGGAGCGGGGGATGTCGCCTCGATTCGCGACGCTTACTTCGAGATTCGAGAGATCTCGGAGCTTGGCACCTTCAGCGGGACCGTCTTGGATGCGCTCAGCCTCGAGCGCGTCGAGGACGTGAGCGTCGTGACCTACGACCAAGCGGGTCGGATCTACAACCAGCACACCGCGGACTCGCGCGGCACCTTCAAAGGCCACTACGAGCCCGGGCGCTACAGCTACCGCCTGGTGGCCGAGGGACGTTTCACCACGGAACGCACGGACTTTGAGGTTCGATCCGGCGAGACCACCTTCGTGCAGCCGCTTCTCCCCGCACCCGGCATCCTTCACGTCCGCGTAAGCAACCCAGACGGCCGAGCGGTCCCTGCCCGCTGCCTCGTCGTCGGCACCTACGGGGTCACCCACGCCAATCAGGATCCGATGGACTTCCTGTTCGACCTCTCCGTGGGTGAGCATCGCCGCCCTACGGACCTCATCCCCGACACCGCCGACCCCACCACGCGTCAGTACTTGGAGGCGACGGTGCTCGTGCAGAGCGGCACCGCGCGCGCACTCGTCCGTCCCGGAAACTACAAGATCGTCTGCACGCGTGGACCCGAGTTTGAGCTCGCCGAGGCTAGGGTCGAGCTTCGTCCGGGCCGCAGCAGCGTCGTCGATCTGACGATCACTCGGGCCTTTGACACTCCGGGGTGGATCTCGGGCGACTTCCACCTGCACTCGATCAACTCGGTCGACTCCTTCATGCCTCTAGACGAACGCGTGCTCGCGGCGGCTACGGATGGCGTTGATCTCGCGGTGGGCACCGATCACAACTTCGTCTCTGATCTGAGGCCCACCATCACCAAGCTCGGCCTGCAAGACTTCGTCCAGGGCATGGTCGGGCTCGAGGTGACCACGCTCGAGGTCGGTCACTTCAACGGCTTTCCGCTGCGCTACGAGGCGGGCCCCATCACCAAGGGCGCCTTCGGGTGGTCGGGTCGTGCGCCCAAAGACCTCTTCGCGGACCTGCGCGCCCTCGGCAAGTACGGCCCGGACGACACCATCATCCAGTGCAATCACCCGCGCGATTCAATCCTCGGGTACTTCAACGACTACAACTGGAACCAGGACATCGGAGAGGCCGAGGAGTCGACGAGTGTGATTTTGGCGCCGGAGGGGCCCGAGTTCGGACCGGAGAATTTTGACCTCTCCTTCGACGCGATCGAGATCTACAACGGCAAGCGCTTCGAGGTACTTCGGAACTACCGAGTGCCGGAGGTCCTCCCTCCTCCTCCGCTCCCGCTCAACATCCCGCCGGCCGGCGCGATCCTGAGAGACAGCGGAGGTAAGATCGCGTTCCCCGGGGGGATGGACGACTGGTTCAAGATGCTGGAGCTCGGCATCGTCAAGACCGCCATGGGCAACAGTGACTCGCACGTGCTCGACGACGAGACCGGCTACCCTCGGACGTACTTGCCGGTGACCGACGACCGTCCGGGCAGCATCTCGGAGCTCGAGGTCGTGAAGGCCATTCAGGCCGGCAAGGCGGTGCCCACAAACGGCCCCTTCATCGAGCTCGCGGTCGGCGACAAGGGCATCGGTGACGTCGTGAACGCCTCCGCGGGCGAGATCACCGTCACTGCGCGCGTTCGCGCGGCCTCGTGGGTGAAGGTGAGCCGCATCGACTTCGTCCTGAACGGGGCGGTGGTGGCTTCCGAGTTCGGTGACAACGCGAGTCTTCGCGAAGTGAACAAGACCATCGCGGTCGACCGTGATGGTTGGCTGCTCGTCGAGGTCTCCGGAACGGAGTCCATGTGGCCGGTGGTCACGCCCCAGGAGGTTCCCACGATCCAGATCGCCGACGCCGTGGGTGCGCTCGCCGGCTCTCTCGGGCTCGATCTCGATCCGTTTGGGAACTTGCAGCCCGATCTCACCTTCGTCATTCGCCCCTACGGGTTCACGAACCCGGTGTTCCTCGATTTCGATGGTGATGGGCGCTCCGTGCCCCCGGGTGCGACCGCGCGCCCGCTGCATCGCGAGAACACGGAGCCCCGGGTCGAGGTGCAGAAGCTGGACACCCGCTCGATGCCTCGACTCCTCAGGTTGTTCTCGGCGTTCTCACATGGAGGCGGTCATTAGGTCTTGGCGTTGGGTGGTGACCGTGGGCCTTGGGCTCGTGGTTCTGAGCGTGGGCCTGCCGTCGGCGGCGCACAAGCTCCAAGCAAAGCGCTCCGTGTTCTTCGAGACGGTGGGCGCCTCTGACCTTCACGTGCTCATCCACCTCGAGATCCCCCACGGCAAGACCGCGGCCGCGCTCTCGTTGTCCTTCGACCTGGATCGGAGCGGGAGGCTCGACGCGAGCGAAGAAGCTCGTCTGTCGAAGCACCTCGCGGAGCGCGCGCAGGACGCCCTCGTGCTCTCCGTCAATGGGCGCCCGACGCAACTCACGGAGGCGAGGAGCGAGATGAAGCGCGGTGCGAAGGGTGGTCTCGAGCTCATGCTCTACGGCAAGCTGAACATCCGCGCCGAGGCGGTCCTCATTGGGCTCGAGAGCAAGAGCACCGCGGAAGCGGCGGAGGTGGTCTTACTCGCGGGGCCGAGGCCGGTCCGGAAGAGTTTCGGCCGGGTCCAAAGTGACGGCAGCTTTCGAGCCGAGCTCAGGGCCGGAAGCCGGATCCACTTCGAGCTGGGCCCCAGCTGAAGCCATCTTCGCTTCGTGACGCGCGAGGCTGGCCCACAGCCACCCCAAGGCGATCGTGACCAGCCCCGCGTCGTCGAGCCAGCCCACGATCGGGATCAAGTCCGGCACCAGGTCCGTGGGGACAAGCACGTAGATGACCGACAGAACCATCATCAGCTTGGGGAGTAGAGGGGCGCTCGGATCTCGCAGGTAGCGAAAGAACCTCCCCGGGCGCAGCGCGAGCGGTCCGAGTTTCTTGGCGTTTCGGAGGCTTCTGCGGTCGGCCACCCGCTGAGTCGAAGCACCAGCCCCGTGGCGACAACCCCGAGAGGGCGGGTTCTCCAGACTCATGGGCGCGAGGGCCCTTCAGCCCTTCCAGACCGAGGCAGGCACCCGCCGGATGGGAAAGCGCGCGGTGACCGCCGCCGAGTGAGGCGACTCCACCGTGATGAGCAGGTCGAAGCGATGGGGCCAGCCATCGCCGATCTCGAGCAGGCGAGGCAAGCTCTCCTGCCGGGCCGGGGCGCTGAGCTCCATCTCGAAGTGAATCGTCGTGACCCCCGCCTCCTCGGTCGCGATGCGGATGTATCGGGGGCCATTGCCCTCGGCCGACCACTGAAAGCTGATCGACTGCGGGGAGGGCACGAGTGTCTCCGCGCCCACTCGGAGGAGCACTGGACCTCGGCCAGGAAGCTGCGCGAACGCATGCACCACGCCCAGGTCCCCCGCAGCGGAGGGGCGCTCCACGATGCGCGCCTCTCGGCGCAGACTGGTCTGGACGAGCCCGGCGGCCCCGAGCGCCACGAGCACCCCCAGGACGGTCGCGAGCGCGAGCTGGTGATCCCTCGTCACTCGGGCTCCCGTCGACTGTGGTGTTTTGGCGAGGACCGCGACACAGATGTCCGAATGACGCTGGCCGAACCGGCGGCGGCAGCAGCTAAACCCCCAGAATCAGGCGGCTCTCGTCCGAGCATGCCGCGGCTCTGGACTTGCTCAAAGGGCCAGTGGGCCCCGACGTTCCTTCTCGTTCTCATACGCCGGCTCTCTTTCTCCCGTTCTAGCTCTATTCTGGCAGCGAAGAGGGGCCCTTTTTTCTCCCCCCAACCTGGGGTTTCTACCGCTCTGGCTCGCGGTCGTCGACTCGCCAGCATCGCGGTCGGCGGTCACAGTGTGCGGGTGAGGCTCAGGCGCCGCCACCTACGGCTTGTCGGCCTGCTCCTTCTTTCGCACTCGTTCATCCCCGCCCCGGCAGAAGCTACGCCCGCCCCTCGAGTGGGGGTGCGTGTCTTTGGCGCCCCGGCCCGGATCTCGGGACCCTTGGCAGAGGCACTGCGCGCCGCGATCTCTGCCAGTAGCGCCGAGCTGGTGACGAGCACCGAGCTCAAGGAGGCGGAGAAGCGGCTGCAGCTCCCCAAGCGCGGACGCAATCGCAACGAAGCGGTCCTGCGAGGCGCGGCCGAAGCCGGTGCCACGCAGATCCTCATCGTGAGGCTGAAGAGGAGCGGTGGACGCTATCACGCGACGATCGAGTTCTTCGACGTGGGTTCGGATGAGCCGAGGTCAAAGGGTACACTTCGCTGGGATCGATCCCCCGCCTCAGCGAAGCGTCTCGCCGATCGCCTGATGATGGCGTTGATGAAGCCCCTCTTCGAGCCACCGGCCGAGCCAGAACCGCAGCCAGAGCCAGAGCCACTCACGGAGACGAGCACCGCGAGCGTCGCTGAGCCGGAGCCGGAGCCCGAACCGACACCACCGCCCGCGCTCACGACCTCACCCGAGCCCGAATCACCCACCCGCCCGAGTCGGCCGAACGTGAGCATCGGCAGTGATCCAGAGCGCGGTTCGGGTTCGAAGCGCCCGGAGCACCTGCGTCTGGTGCTGGGCGCGGGCAGCGGGATCTTACACAACTACCGACTGAGCAACGGGGCGGGCATCACTTCAGGGCTCTCCTTTGAACTTGTACCGAGCGCGCTCTTCGGCGCCGAGGCCGAGCTGCGATGGCCGTGGCCGATGCTGGGTTTGTGGGCCCGCGCAGCGCTTAGCCCCGTCCGCTACCAGGTGACGGTCGAGGGGGTGCTGCGCGAGCAGCCGGGCGGCTACTTGCTCGACGGTGCGACCCAGCTGCGACTCCACCTCTCGCTGTCGGAGGTGCTGAGTTTCATTCCCGCACTGGGGGTGAGGTTTGGCCTCGCCCGCGTGGACGAGCACCGAGGCAACTTCATCCTCTCGCAAACCACGCTCGCCCCTGAAGCCGCCGTCGGCCTTCGATTCGTGCCCAATCCACACTGGGAGCTGAACGTCAGCCTCTCGGGGGCCTACCTCCTGCTGCTTCGAGAGTCGCCGGTGAACTCCGGGGCCCCGGGCCCGGGCGTCGTCGCGGGCGGCCACTTGGACGCCCGATGGTGGATCACGCCAGGCTTTGGCTTGGCCGCCGATGCGCACTTTGATCTCCTCCGTGCGTCCATGACGGGAGCCCCTTCGCGCCAGATCCCGGAGGGTGAGGTGATCGACGGCGCCTCGCTGACCACGCTCGATCTCCGGGTTCAGCTCGGGGTCGCGCTCAGACTGTAGTAGAGTCGGAACGCGTGTCGATCGACGTACAGAGCGCGTTGATCGGGGCCTTCGTGCTCATCGCGGTGGTCGTCGAGACCGTGCTGCGCAGGCGCCGGCGCCGGACCGACGTTCTCTTCATTCTCTTCGCGCTCAACCTCGTGCTCTGGTTCGCCGCCGCCTTCGCCACCGGGGTACGCGATGAGAGCGGTCTTCTCCTGCGGGTGCAGATCGCGCTCGCGGCGCTCATCCCGGCCTCCCTGCAGAAGCTCTTTTCGGACCTCGTGCGCAGCGGCGTACGCAGCACCACGCGCATTCTCACCGCGGTCTACCCGGTCTCGGGCCTCTTGGCGGTCACCGCGATGTCCCCGCTCGGCGACCTCATCATCGTAAAGGCGGTCATCGCCGCTCACGTGGGCCTCGCGACCACCATCATCTCGCGGGGCATCGTCAAGAGCTCGCAGTTCTTGCCCGGCACCGTGCAGTACGCGCGGCTTCGCTACTTGGCAATTGGCGCGGTCGCGACGACCACCCTCGTCATCCTTGGGCGCCTGCCGTTTTTCGGAGAGAACTGGGTCGCGCTGTCTCACCTCGCGGTGATGGTCTACGTCTTCTTCCTGTCCCAAGCCACCTCGCGTGATCGACTGCTCGATTTGCATGAGTTCATCGCCCGCATTGTGGTGCTCTCGGTCTTGGCCATTCTCTTCGCCGCGATTTCGGCGATGTTCAACATGATCGGAAGCGACACCACGTCTCTCCGTCTCTTCAACACCGTCATCAGTGTCATCATCATCCTGACCATCTATGAGCCGCTCAAGGTGAACCTCGAAGCCAAAGCGATCGAGATCTTCTTCCGCGAGCGGTACGACATCAGCCAGCTCCTGGAGACGCTGCGGCGTCGAATGCTCCGGGTCCTCGATCCTGCGGACATGAGTCGCCTCGTCCTCGACACGCTGTATGACACGCGGCGCGCCACCCACGTGGCCATCTACCTGCTGGAGCCGCTGGGTCGAGGGTTCGCGCTCGAGAGCTTCCGCGGACCCGAGCCCGCCCCCCGAGTCGACGAACGAGAGCTGCCTGGGCTTTGGCACGCCGTTCAGCGATCTCGCGGGCCGCTCTTGGCGGAGCAGCTCATCCGAGCCGACGAGGAGGGCAAAGATCGCTCGAACCGCGACCTGGTGGATGCGATGCGAAAGGTCAGCGGGGACATGCTCCTTCCGTTCATCTCTGGCGACCGTGTGCTCGGCTTCCTCGCGATTCGGGACGACCGAGTGGTCGAGCCCTACTCCACCCAGGAGATCGCGCTGCTGATGAACATCGTGGAGGCCGCGGTTACCGTCATCGAGAACTCCCAACTCGCGGCGCGCCTGCGGGAACGTGATCGCCTCGCCGCCATCGGAGAGATGGCCGCCGGCCTCGCCCACGAGATCCGAAACCCCCTCGGGGCCATCAAGGGAGCGGCAGAGTGCCTCGATCCAAACGAGGTCGACAAGGAGGAAGAGGAAGAGCTGCTCCAGATCATCATCGAGGAGGCCAACCGACTGAACGGGGTGGTGTCGCAGTTTCTCGACTACGCCCGCCCCTTTCGTGCGCGCTTCGCAGAGACCGACGTCAATCTGCTCATGGAGAAGATCGCGCGACTCATCGACGTGGGTCAGGAGGAGAAGAGGGTACGGCTCGAGCTACAGCTCGATGCCGAGCTTCCTTTGGTCGATCTCGATCCCGAGCAGATCAAGCAGGTGATCTTGAACCTGGTCTTGAACGGAATCGACGCCTCCGGCGAGAGAGAGCCCCACGTGGTCATCAGCACGCGCCTCATCGCGGGCCGAGACCGGGTGGAGCTCTCCGTACGCGATCACGGCGGCGGCATCCCCAGAGAGACGCTGGACCATATCTTCATCCCGTTCTTCACCACCAAACAGCATGGCACCGGGCTGGGTCTGGCGGTCTGTCAACGCATCGTGAACAACCACGGGGGCTACATCAGTGTGCAGTCGGAGCTCGGACGTGGCACCGAGTTCACGATCCGACTTCCACTTCATCAACGCGGGCGTGACGGATCCACGACGGGGTCCTTCGCAGCCCCTGGCCGCGCGCCTCAGTCCGCCTGACTCCGCTCAGACGATCGGAATGCACCGACACGCGTTCTGGTCGCAGGTCTCGTTGGCGTTGCAGCCGCCGCAGTCTGCGGGACAGAAACACCCACAGCCGTTGTTCGGGTCACAGACCTGGTTGTTCTGGCAGTTCGCGTCGCAACCCGGCGCGCAGCTGCACGAGCAGGAGCCCTGATCGCAGGTGGTGCCGTCCGGGCAACCGCCGCAATCCGCCGGGCACTCGCAGGCGCAACCGTTGGCCACATTGCAGGTGGCGTTGCCCGGACAGGCCGCGTCGCAGGTCGGACCGCAGGTGCAGCTGCAGGTCGAGCTGTTGCACACGGTGCCAGCGCCGCAGGCCCCACCGCAGTTGGCCGGGCACTCACAGGCACAGGCTTGACTGTTGCAGTCGAGCGCACCGCCGCAGCTCCCTCCGCAGTCCGCGCACTCGCACTGACAGGTGCCCGGGTTACAGGTCGTGCCGGACGGGCATCCACCGCAGTCCGAGGGGCAATCACAGGTACAGTTCGTGGCATTGCAGGTGCTGTTGCCGGTGCACTGGCCGAGGCAGTCCGGGGCGCAGGCGCACTGGCAATTGGCGTCGCAGATCTCGCCGCCCCCGCAGTTCGCGTTGCATTGGCCGGGATCGCAGACGCAGGCGCGTAGATCTGGGTTGCAGATCTGGTTCACGCCGCAGGGACCGCCGCAGGGCTCGTCCGGCGGCAACCAGACTCGGTAGCTGATCGTCACCCGGTCGCCCTGGTTTGGACGGAACGTCGTGCCCCGGAAGTAGATCGAGTTCGAGAGCGGGTCGTAGTCGAAGCCCTGTTCCTTGTCGCGCGGCACCACGGTCGTGACGGTCGAGCCACTGGGCGTGATGCCCACCTTGATCGTCGAGGAGATCGGGGTGCCAGTGAGCACGTATTCGGAGGCGGCGGCAGAGACCGCGTCCACGATGGCCTGCAGCGCCGCGCCCGGCGTGTCGCTGCAAGGCGAGTAGAAGGTGCCACCCGTAGCGGCTACGACGTCTACGTAACCGCGCCCGCCTTCGTTTCTCGCTTGCGAGCCGGCCTGAGGACAGCGGAACTGGCCTTGGTTGCAGTTGCCCGGAGGCTCGGGATTGATGACCTGAGCGAAGGCGATCGCATTCAACCCGTTGAGCTGGTTGATGAAGGGCTGCACCGTGCTGGCCACGCAGGTGCGCTGGGCAGGGGTCGGGTTGACCGCACAGTAGGCATCGAATGGATTGCCGGCCCCGGAGTAGATGTCCTCGACCCCACTGTTGCAGGGGCGCGTATAGTTGTTGCAGGACTGAGCCTCGAGCTCCTGCGCGTGCTCATCCGAGATGTACACCACCGCGAGCTGAGCGAAGTCGCGAACACGGTTCGCGTTCTCGGGCGCGCCGCGGGCGGTGCCAGGAGTGGCCCGAGTGACCGCGTCCTGCACTGCGGTCAGCCCAAACTCGCAGCCGTTGGCTCCGTCGGTGTTGTTGAGCGCGCTGGCGAACTGGGTCACGTTGCGTGTGAAGCCCGGGGCCCTCAAGTTGCCGGCGTTGGCGTTTCTGTAGCGGTTCTGCGTGTGGGGCACGACTCCCATGCGGAAGTCGACGCCGTTGGCGGTGAGGCCGTTGAACACGAGCTGAGCGGCGTTGGCGATGCGCCCCCGGTCGTCGTCGGTCGAGCCCGAGATATCGGCCATCCAGATGAAGTCGGCGATGGACTCACCCGTCGCGATGAACGGGTTGCACGCCTTGGCCCGGCGCGCGCCCTGGCGAGCCAAGGAGGTGCCGTTCGTGAGGTCGTTGACCATGAGGCTGGTGGGGTTCGAGGTGTTGTCGAAGATGCCGGCGGCGAGCACCGCGCCCACGACGACAACCGAGTTGGTCCGAACGAGCACTTGATAGGAGTAGACGAAGCTATTGCCGGCCACGCCGATCGCGGTGCTGAGGCCGGTGAAGTCGTTCGCCGCGAGACCTGTGCTCATTCGTAGCAGCGCATTTCTCACTTCGGCGGCCGTCCGGGTTCCGGCGCTCACCGTCACCGCAGTGACGCCCGAGACGGCGGTCGAGAAGCCGTCGTGGCTCGTGGTCTCGCGAGGCGACTGACGGACCGAGAGCGCGAGGCCCTCGCCGGTCGCCGCCGAGGAGATACGCGCGAGCAGTCCGTTGACCTGACCGTTCGCGGTGAGGGGCTGACCTCCCACGACCGGCATCTCGACCACGAAGGCCGCGATCGCCGCCGCGCCGTCGTCGAGCTGCCCGACGTAGACCTCGGGCGCGGTGACCGGGATGGTCGCGTAGGTGGCGCTGGTCTCGCCGACCAGAGTCCAGTTCGCCGGCGCCACGCTCTGGTGGAAGTTCACCACCTTCAGCGCCGCGTCGGAGCAGATCGCCAAGATGGCCGAGACGACGCTGGGGTCTGGATCCGTGTTGTCGAGCGGATCCGTTCCGGCGGCGCGCTCATCGCCGTCCGAGAGGCCGTCTCCGTCGGAGTCGGGGTTGTTTGGGTCGGTCTCGCCGGCATCGACGCGACCGTTTTGGTTCGCGTCTTCAATCCCATCCGGCACCCCGTCGTCGTCGCCATCAGCGTCGTTGGGGTCGGTGGTAGTGGTGGGATCGGCATCACCCAAGAAGGCCGGGCAGTCCGAGCCAACGACAGCAGAAGTGCGTCCGACTTCGACGCCGTCGAGGATGCCGTCGCCGTCCGAGTCGGCGAGAAGGGGGCTGGTGTTGTACACCATGACCTCTTCACCGTCGTTGAGCCCATCGCAGTCGGTGTCGGGGGTTCGAGGGTCGACCTCGTTCGGCTGACGCACGCCGTCGCCGCTCGAGTCTTCCACGCCATCGGCGAGACCATCGCCGTCGGTGTCGGGGTTACGCGGGTCCGTCTCGCCCGCGGCGGGATCATAGACGCCGTCTCGGTTGGCGTCCTCGACGCCATCGCCGAGGCCGTCCCCGTCCGAGTCGCGGCGGGCCGGGTTCAGCTCGCCAGGGTCGCGGAGGCCGTTCTGATTGGCGTCTTCCAACGCGTCGGGCAGACCATCGCCGTCGGTGTCACGACGGTTCGGATCGGATTCGTCCGCGTCGACGCGCCCGTTCTGGTTGGCGTCTTCGAGGCCGTCGAAGATGCCGTCTCCGTCGGAGTCGCGATCGACCGGGGAGGTTCGAGTCGCGGGGTCCTGGTCACCCACGAAGCTGCACTCGGGGAAGTTGGCGGAAGCTACGCCCGCTTCGACGCCGTCGAGAATGCCATCACCGTCGCTGTCGGCGACCGCGGGGTTGGTGGACTGTCCGTTCGCGTAGATCGTCGCGAACTCGTAGGCGTCTGAGAGCCCGTCGCAGTCTGAGTCGATGGTGTCGTTGTTGGGGTTGTTCGGATCTGGAATGCGCCCAGCGTCGGCCGAACCGGAATCACCAGCGTCCGCGCCCGCGTCTGCACCGGAATCCGTGCTCGGGCCCGTATCTCCGACCGGTCCGTCGGTGTTCGGGCCGAGATCCGAAGTCGAGCCATCACGCGGCCCGTCCTGGGTGACGGGGCCATCGCCGGTGCCGGGACCGCCGACAGGCGCGTCGCCGCAGGCGGAGAGCGCAAGGAGCAGCGATGCGGTGGTGGAAAGCAGGGATCTTGAGTTCAGGCGCATGTTCAGCTGGACCTCGGGCGGCGAATGGATCGCCGCGGTCTCGGGAATAAACCCGGACCAGCGTCATCATACGTTGCGAGCCGCCAATTTTGCGAGATATCGGACGCAGTTATCAGGCGCACCCTGGGCGCTGCCTCACCTACCTGGCCGCTTCCTGGGCCCTTCGCATCAGCGATCGCGCACGAGCCGCCAAAGCAGCATTCTTTGTCGTCAGCACGTCTCTGGCATACGCCAGAGCCGCTTCGTAACGCCGTTGGCGCATCTCGAGCTCGGCCAGCTCGTAGGAGACCTCCTCATACATCGCCTTACCCACGAACTGACGCCGCGTGGAGAGCAGGTAGTTCCGTGCGCCGTCGACGTCCCCGCGAGTCTCCATGCTCCGGGCCTTCGAACGGATCGGTGCGAGCTGGGAGGTGGCGTCATCCGCGTCCGCCTCGGGCGACCGAGCCGGAGCGCTCTTTGCGGGCGAGGACTGCGGCTTCGAAGCGGCCGATGCGCCCGCAGCGGCTGACGACGCGGGCGGCGGTGCGGGCGGCGGTGCCGGCTCGGCGCGTGGCTCAGCCGCGTTTCGATCCGCGGGCATCTCCTCCTCCGCCTCGTCCGCCACAGCGGGATCCGCACGCCTCTCAGCGCTGGCCGCGGACTCCTTCTTGGCTTTGGCCCTCGAGACGACATCGTTCAGGCCGCCCACGTCGTCCCGAGCACCGCGCTCCTTATCTTTCGCGTCGGCGCCGATCGTGTTGTCGGCCAGGGTCCCCACCGTGCTCGGTGCTCGAGCCCCGGACGCCTCTCCCTTGCCGAGCAGTCCGGTCCCGCTGCGTGTCGCGTCGGGTTTGCGCTCCGCCAGGCGATCCTCGGCCGGCGCATCCCCGCCTCGCTGAGCCGTCCGCTTCTCACCGCCGGATGCGCGGCCGGCGCCATCCGCCCCGCCCATCATGCGACGAAGCCGTTCCGATCGGCGCCGATCTTCCGGCGCGGCCTTCGCTTCGGCCGCTCTGCCTTCGGAAGGCGCCGGAACCTCCGGCGTCGCTGCTTCTGCGAGGGCCGGCGGAGGAGACCGCTCGTCGGATTCGGGGCGCTTGGATGCCTGGACCCCGGCCGATGCTGGGGCGGTGGGTTCGACCGACGCCGGAAGCACCTGCTCATAGTCCGACTGGTCTCGAAGCTCCGGCACGACGAGCACCGCCACGAAGACCGTCGCCGTCGCGGCCAACGCGAGGCTCAGACCCTTGCTCGACATCCACCGTCGCCATGCGGGTTGGTGCGCGATCTCGGCCTTCTCAGCCGCCGCGCGTGCATGCGCGAGAATCAGCGAATCGAGGTGCGGCGACGGATCCTCATCTGGTAGCTCCCGAACTCGCGCGAGCAACGAGCGGAAGGTCTCGAGCTCCTCGGCTTCGTCGTTCGACAGGGGTGCCGCGCCTCCGGCTCGAGGATCGTCGGCATAGAGATGGTCGAGGATTCGGTGATCGTCGTGCTCGCTCATCCGTCCCTCCTCTCCCAAGTGCCACTCACGCCGAGCTTCTCGAGGCTCTTGCGGAGGTGTTCGAGCGCATAGCGCATGCGACTCTTCACGGTGTTCTCCGGCACACCCACGACCTCGGCGATGTCTTTGAACGGCATGCCGGCGTGCTCTCTCATGACGAAGACCTCTCGCTGCTCCTCGGGCAGCGCACGCAGCGCGGCGTCGAGCGCACCACGCAGGCGAGCGCTCTCGGCCCCTCGGTCGGGCGGCATCGCCGCCTCGTCTGCCACTCGGTCTTGCAGCGTCTGGCCTCCTTCCTCGCTTCCCAACGTCTGGTCGAGCGAAGCGGTCTGCCGATAGCTCGCGCGTCGAAGCAGGTCCACGCAGTGGTTTCGCGCGATGGTATAAAGCCAAGTGGTGAATTTTGCTTGTTTCTCCCAGTCTTGAGCCGAACGGACGACCCTCAGGAAAACCTCCTGCATGGCGTCCTCGGCCCCCGTCCGGTCGCCGAGCATACGCAGGCAGAAGTTGTAGACCGGCTTCTTGTGCTTCTTGAGAAGGACCTCGAAGGCCTTGACGTCCCCGCGCTTGAAGCGGCGCATCAACTCGACGTCTTCGTCGTCACGGTGAGGAGATGACGGGGGCGTCCTCCGAGCAGGCTCGGGGGTCGGCGGCGGGGGCTTGGGCTGCGGCCGCATGAGCTACCGCGCGTCGCGAAGGATCGCGACCAGCTCCTGCTTCGAGAGAATGCCGCGCTGAAGCAGCAGACGGCCTACCGCCAAGACGAGACGAGCTCGGTCGGCAGAGGTGAGAGACTCGCCGCCCATCAACCGCTGGACCATGGCCTCTTCGTAGCTCCCAGCCTCCGCCGTCGGAGGCACTGCGCTCGCCGGGGCGGCCCGCGGTTCACTCGCGGGAAGCGGCGCCGTCTTCTTCTTGTGCGCGGCGCCGCGCTCGGTGGACGGAGGTTCGGCCTCGAGCAGCGACTGAAACACCGGCTGAGAGTCGACGCGGGGCAGCTCCGGACGTTTGGGCGGGCTCGAGACTCGACGGGTGGGCTCAGCCTCGAAGGCGCCCACCTGCAGCTCCGAGATGACCCGACGGGCGGGCTTCTCTTGCGAGGCCGAGCTGGCGGACTGAGCGGCCATGCGCGCGGCACCTCCGGGCACGCTCGGCGCACGCAGGCGAGGCGCCGGAGGTGGCTGAAACTCGGGCGGCGCTTCGGAGACCAGCGGCACCGCTCGGGCTCGAGCCTCGGCCGACGACTCCGGGATGTCGCGCGAGCCGAGCAGGTTCTCGGCAGGCGCGGCGTCGAGCTGTCGCGGATTAAACTCGTCGCGCATCAGCTCCGCGAGCGGAATGACCCCGGTCTTCTCCAGACCGGGACGATGACGCACATCCCTCAGGTCATCGAAGGGGGATGGTGCATCGCTGATTCGAACTGGGAGTTCGAGCGCGTGGGCGACCGCGTCGGCCGACATGGTGTCGGACGGGATCGCGTCCCCTTCCTCCGCCGTGGTCTCGACGTCGTCGATGCTGATATCGGCTTCTTCGATGGTGGGGAGCCCCATGGCGCTCGCGATGGGCATGTCGAGCACCGTGGCCGCCACATCGACCTCTTGGATGGTGGCCACGCCGGCGGGCAGCGCCGGTGATGAGAGCTTCATCGTCGGTTCGGTCATGCCCGGCGTGGGGCTGAACCGAGAGGCGAAGTCGCCCTGACCAGGCACCGAGGGGAGGTTGTCGAGTCGAAATGCGGGGAGCTTCGGGGCGGCAGCTCTCGGCGTGCCCGGGCCGCTCTTCGAAGGCGGCGCGGCGGGGCGCTCGGTCGGCGACTCCCCTGGCATCGGGCCGGTCGAGACTCGCGGATGTTCACCGCTGCGGATGATCGCCTCGCGAAGATCGTCCCGCGGGTCCATGCTCGGGACGACCAACGGCAGCGGAGAAGCGGAGCCTGACATGAGTGGTGTCGGCGTGGCTGGCCCGTGCGAAGCACGCGCGGGGTCAGTTCGACCCACGATGTCGCCGGTTCGATGATCGTACAGATGGATCTGCTTGGGTGCGTCCGGATTAACCTCCCACTGCTCACCCGACCGAAGATGTGCCGCCGCGGACCCGGGGCTCGAGAGCGCACGTGCAGCGGCACGCACTCCGGGACCCGGCTCCTGAGCACCGGCGAGCTCGCGGCGCGGCAGTGGAGGCGGGCTTTCCGAAGGCAGGTTGGCGGGAATGCGATTCGAGCCTTTGGGTTTCTTGGATCGCGCCGCGTAGAAGCGCTCGACCTCGGCCCGGAGCTGCGACGGCGCGGCGAGGACGACCACGAGCTGGCACCCTGCTGCCTTCTGAAGCTCGGCGCGGGCGCTTTGATCCAGCGGGTCGGCCATGCTGAGGTAGAGGAAGTCGGTCTCGCCGGAACGTTTCATGGCGATGGGCAAGGCCCAGTGACGCAGAGCGAGTTCGGCGGGAATGAGACTCAGGACTCGCTCGTG
Organism: Deltaproteobacteria bacterium; assembly: GCA_011526105.1. Classification (GTDB taxonomy): domain Bacteria; phylum Myxococcota; class Kuafuiibacteriia; order Kuafuiibacteriales; family Kuafuiibacteriaceae; genus WYAZ01. The sequence continues at coordinate 71,099 of WYAZ01000021.1, forward strand.
AACCTGAAGTCCCTCCAGCGCCACGATCTCGAGGCCGAGCGACCCACTCAAGCTCCGAATGAGACGGTCTTCGGCCGCCGCCCCGTCCGCCACGAGCGCGGAAATGAGATCGAGGCCTTCACGCTTTCGCGCGATGGCGATCTGCTCGGCCGTACAGAGCCCACTCTCGAGCACGACCTCCGCGAGGCTCTTGCTGCGCGTAGCTTCGCTCATGCGCTCATCACCTTCGCTGGATCCTCTCGAGATACTCTTCGCGGGTGAAGGCGCCGCGGTCGACCAAGAGTTCGACGAGGGCGCGAATCGCGCGGATCTGGTTCTTCTGCGCCCCTTCGATGGCGCGAGCCATCGCCATGACCGAAGGACTCGCGACCGACATCGGCGCTTCCGGCGCGGCGGCCGGGAGTTCGGAGAGCGGCGGCGCCGAGGGGACTACAGGAACACCCGAAAGCACGGGCATGGCACCGTTCGAGGCTCCAACGCGTTCGACGCGAACCTCTCCGGTGGGCACGAGCCAATCGGAGGGGTCGTCGACGATCGCAGAAGCGATGCCGTAGAGCCTGCGCACGGCGTTCTGAATCTGACTCTCGCCCGCGATGCTGGTCCGGATCTTGAGGCCGGTGCGCGCGCGAAGGTCGTCGATGACGGCGAGATTGAGCGGGTCGGCCATCGCGATGAAAAGCAGGCCGTCCTCGTGATCGAATCGTTCCGGACAGATGGCATTGAGCTCGAGGAACTCGACATCGAACTTGGACAAGACGTTGGCCGGAAGCACCACGTTCTCGAGGTTCGCGAGGGGCATACCGAGCTGCTTGGACAGGGCCCTGGCGAGGACGGCTTCCGGCAGGAACCCCATCTCCACGAGGATCTTGCCGAGCCGACCGCCCCATCGCCCCTGCTCGGCCAGAGCGGCCTTGAGCTTCGTCTCGTCGAGCACGCCCGCTCGCACGAGCAGCTCGCCGAGCCTGATTCGTGAGGTGGCCATCCGAAGTTGGCGAAACTCTAGCCCGCTTTCCGACCCGGCCGCTACCTGGAGGACGCTCCTTGGCGCAACTCTAGATCTGCAGGGGTCTCCCGAGGTTACGGGGTGGGCTCGGGCAGCGGAACAGGGGGCGAGTCGAGCCGCTCGACCGGCACACCCGGGGGCGCGGCCAGCTCGAAGAGTGTGGGCGCGATGGGCACGTTCACCTCGAGTTCCTTGAGCTTAATCGTCACCTCCAGCTCGGGATCGGTCATCTCGAAGACGATCTGACGCGGGAGTTCTCCGGGCAGCCCTTCGATCGGCTCGTGTAGATCGTAGCGCACGGAGAAACGCAGCTGCCCGTCCTTCGCCTTGACGCGGATCTCGGTCGTGATGCGTGTGGAGGGTTCGAGGGTGAGCTCCATGGTCTCACCTCGCGCGTCGACGAGCACGAGCAGCCAGTGGTCCTCGCGATCCGGGTGGCGAGCGAGCGATCGCGCCTCGTAGCGACCGTTTTTAGGGACCCCACCCAGCAGCACGTCGACCAGCTCCTCCGGCCAAAGACTGAGCGGAATGAGCCGCGCGAGGTTCTCCGGAGTGGCCGGTCCTTCGCGAAGCCGGCCTCCAGAGAGCAGACTGAGCCGCTGGCCGTCGGTGACCATGACGTCCACCGGCTGCTCGAGGGGCGAGAGGGTCTCGACGCGCAGCCTACCGGGGCGCTCGGCGAGCAAGACCGCGTTGAGGCGTACCCGACCGCGCTCGCCGAAGTAGGTGACGCGGCCGAGCGAACGCATCGACCGCCGCGCTTCTGCGTCGCGCTCGAGCAGCTCGACGAACGAGGACGCCGCGGGCAAGGGCGCGGCATCGATGGGCTCGACCGCACCGGGACGACAGCCCGCGAGCACGAGACACACGACGAAGGCGCGACCGAGCGTGTTCACGGTCTCGCCCCTCGCCGATCCGAGGCGGTCGTGTCGCTCGAACGCGGGCCTACGCTCAAGGCACGAAGGAGCGCGTCCTCGTGCTCGAGATCGGGTTCGTGAAAGAGGGACCGCCCCAGCGCGACGCGAGCCCGCGGCAGCTCCTCGCGCGCGAGATGGAGCCGAGCCCGCGCTCTCCAGAGCTGCGCGTTCTCGGGTTCGCGTTCGAGCGCGTGCTCGACCTGAAGCTCGACGCGCCTTCTGCGGTCCATCGAAAGCTCTAGACGCGACAGCAGCGCGAGCCCCTCGGCGTCCGCCTCGACCCCCACGTCCGAGAGAAGATCCCCGGCCTCTGCCGTGGCTCCGCGCCCCAGGGCGACTCGAGCGGAGAGGATGAGCGCCCGAGTTCGCGATGAGAGGGCGGCGAGGAAGGGGGGCGCCGAATCCGGGCGAAGCTGAAGCATGAGCACGGTGAGACGCTCGAACGCCCTCGGCCCCAGGTGGGCCGCGAGGCCGCTCGGCTCGAGCTGGGTCAGCGGCTCGAGCTCCGTGAGTGCCGCCTCCTTGTTCCCCCGGCGCAGCAGAGCCTCGACGAGGTGGATTCGAGGGACCGGAGAGCTCGGATCCGACGCTCGAAGCCGGAGCGCACGGTCGGGCGCCCCCGCCGCGACCTCGAGCGCGAGCAGGCCCAGATCGACCTCGACATCGCTCGTGCGTCGAACGGCGAGTTCCCGCAAGAGCGGGCCCCGACCCGAGAGGAGGACGGACTCCGCCGCACGCCGCTGTTCGGTGACGCCGGAGCGGAGCGCGATGCGCTCGAGCGCGCGCAGGGCGGCCGACTGGTCGCCGGCCAGGAGCGACAGATGGAGGGTCGCCTGCAGCTCCTTCTCGGTGACGCGAAGTCGCTGATCCTCCGCCTGCAGGCTCGAGGCATAGAGCGGCTGCGCGAGATCGAAGCGCAGAAGCCAGGCGAGGCGCTCGGCGACGCGCCGCTTGAGCTCCGGAGGGGCCACCGCCGCCAGGGCCAACAACGCGGACTCCGCCTCTTTGATCCGACCCTCCTCGAGGTCATGGGTCGCGAGGAGAAGCGCGCCTTCCAGAGCGTCGACCGCCGAGAGCTTCTTGAGCACCCGGCGCGCGAGCTCGGGCCGGCCGTCACGCTGGTACAGAGATGCGAGGGCCGAGGCGGCGTGTTGCCCCTCGGTAGACCCCGGCTGAAGTCGGAACGCACGCCGATACGCCCGCTCGGCTGCCCGTCTCTGACCTCGGCGCACGAGGAGGTCGCCCTTGGTCGACCAGCCTTCGGCCCGGCTCGGGTCGAGCTGAATGGCCCTCTGCACCAGACGCTCGGGCTCCCCCTCGCCGATGTCGATGAGGATGCGCGCGAGCTCCAAGTGCAGATCGAACGAAGCGGGGTCGTAGACCAGGGCCAGGCGCAGCGAGTGGCGGGCGGTCTCCAGATCACCCGCGGAGCGGGCCAAGTCGGCACGGATCGCGTGGTAGTAGGCGTGCGCGCTGATGTATCGGCGGGAACGGCTGCGAGGGCCGCGTACGGAGCTCTCCTGGGGTATCGCGCTGGCCTCGGTCGCCACACATAGCCCGAGCGCAATGAACCATCGGTATCGCACGGAATTTTCAGAAGGTATCAGAGCCGCGGTCCTTTGACAGGGGTTTCGGTCGATCGCTATGCTGCGCCACCCCGCGCGCGAGGGGTTTTGGCTCGACCATGAATGCATCCCGACTGCCCCGATCCCTCTTTCCCGTGCTCACGGCGTCGTTGCTCCTCGTGAGCACGGCGACCTTCGCACAGGACACGCCGGACATCCCAGCTCCACCCACTCCGACGTCATCGCCGCCAAAAGGTGAAGCGAGTGATCGCGGGCAAAAGCCGACCGACGCCCCCACCGAGACCCAGGCGGCGCCGGAGGTGAACGCCCCGGCCGCGAGTGCGCCGGCCGCCGCGAGCGCGGAACCCGTCGCCCAGGTGAGCGCGGCGCCCAAACCGGCAGAGCCCTCGCGCGCCCGACATCACCGCAAGGCCCCCTCGCTCTCGGGAGACACGGGTCTGTTGCGAGTGGGCTCGGCTTACGGCGCCGCGCCGCGCACCATCCGAATCGGACTGGGGCTCGACTGGTTCAGCAAGGGCGGCGTCATCGAAGAGATCGACGAGCTGAGCCGCTTTGGGGCCACGCTCACGCTCTCTGGTTCACCCATCGACTACCTCGAGCTCTGGCTCGGATGGCGCGCGCAATCCACCACCAGCAACCTCACCGACCCGGGTCTCTTGCAGGCCATGGGAGATCTCACCTTTGGCGCGCGCGGCTACTACCCCATCGTTCCTTCCGTCTCTTTGGGCGCCGACGTCGCGCTCACTTTCGTGAGCGGCATCGGCGACAACAGCATCGACTTTGGCTCGACCCTGGCGAAGTTCAGGTTGCTCGGCAGCTTCGACTTCCAGAAGGCCGCCGACATCCCTCTGGTGGGGCACGTCAACCTCGGCATGATCGCGGACGGCAGCGAGAACCTCGCCACGGAGCCGCTCACCGTCTCGGAGCGATTCGCGTTCGGCATCAGCAACTATCACCGCTTCACCGCCGGTTTCGGGGTGGAGGTGCCAGTGCCCTACGTGACGCCCTACCTCGAGTACACCCTCGAGGTTCCGCTCGGCTACGTCGGCACGCCGGGCATCGTGCTCGAGGCGCGTCAGCGGGCCGGTCTCGTGGGCACCCGCGCCGCGGGTCAGACCGCGGTGAACACCGTCGCCTTGCCGGCGGTCCAGCGCGTCATGCCGCAGCGCCTCACCCCGGGCGTTCGAGTCACCGCCATCCCGGATCTGACGCTCGACCTCGCGCTCGAGATCGGTCTGACCCCCGACACCGCCAGCGGCGTCGTGCCGGTCGCCCCGTTTAATCTGATCTTCCTGGCCTCCTACGTGCTCGACCCGTTCAGCGACAAAACTTCGGGCCCCCCCATCGTCGTGCCCGTGCTCATCCCCGAGATCAAGGAGGCGCCACCCGCGGCGCCGGAGACCGGCACCATATTGGGCCGCGTCAAGAGCCAGGTCGACGGCCGACCGGTCGCCGATGCGATCGTCATCTTCGACCGCGGCACCCCGGTCGCCACCGGCGCGGACGGACGATTTGTCTCGCCCGCCATGGAGCCCGGCCCGGTGAAGGTCACCGTGCGACGCGAAGGCTTCAAGCCGGCGCTCGCCGATCTCGAGGTCGTGCTCGAGGAGCAGGGCGCGGTCGAGATGGTCCTCGTACCCGACGTCAAGCGAGGTGTGTTGCGTGGCCGAGTCACCGACGCAAAGGGCGCGGCCATTGCCAAGGCCAAGCTCGAGCTCATCGGTCCCGAGCGCACGACGATTGAGACCAACGCGAGCGGAGTCTTCGAGGCCAAGTTGCTCGAGGGCACCTACCAGCTGCTCGCAGACACCGACGGCTTCTTCCGTCTCGCCAAGCGCACGGACGTGCTCGCCGACACCACGAGCGACGCGCAGCTCGTGCTCCGGGCCCGGCCTACCAATCCGATCGTCGACGCCAACGCGAGCCGAGTCATCCTGAAGCGCTCCATCTACTTCCGAGGTCGGACCGCGGAGCTCTCGGATCGCGACAAAGAGGTGCTCGCCGCACTCGTGGATCTCTTGCTCACGCGCACGGATGTGAAGCGCATCCGCGTCGAGTCACACGTCGACCGCGCGAACCCAGACGCCGACACGCGGCTCACGCAGGAGCGCGCGGAGACCATCAAGGCATACATCGTCGAGAACGGCGTGGATGAGTCGCGCGTCGATGCGGTGGGCATGGGCTCGGAGAAGCCGCGCGCGCCCAACGTCACGCCGCGAGCGCGTGATGAGAACAAGCGCGTCGAGATCTCGGTGATTCAGTAGGGCAGCCGACCCGCCTCAGGGCACTGGGGGCGTCGACTTCATCAAGCTGAACAAGTCGTAGAGTCCGTCTCCGGGGGGGCGCTGCCCCGTCTCGGCGAAGCGTCGCGCGATGTAGACGTAGATGCTGTGGATCTCTTCGGGGGCGTAGCCCTCCTCCTGCAGCATCTGTAGGAACTCGATCGAATTGGCCGCCACCTTCTGCCAACGTCTCGTGCTCTTCACGCAACACGCGCTCAGTCCTCGCCGCCCTCGGCGTCCGCGGAGGTGAATGCATCCGCCGAATTCGATGCGTCCAGAGAACTCGCCGCATCGGCCGCCGCGTCTCGAAACCCGCATTCCCCGATAGCATAGGTCAGGATGATTCCAGGAGGCGCCTCTGGGTGAGTCGCCATCGGACCCACGATGCACTGAGCGCCGCATGGGCGGGCAATGCAGCGCGTGGACCGGCGTGGCACTTCGCCGGCCGGGCACTGGTCGAAGGTCACGGGGTCGAGCACCAGAACACACGCTCCCCTCGAGTTGCAGTCCTCGTAGCCGCGGCATTCGATCACGATGGGTGTTTCGCCACCGTCGTGCTCAGGGTCGGAGTCGGTCAGACAGCCAGCCCCGAGCCCCCCTACCCACAGGCTCAACGTGCAGGTCGTGATGCTCGCGAACGCTCTGTTCATAGCTTTTCCAGCCAGATCGCATCGAGAATGAAACTGGTGTGGGAGGGGGCGGTCTTGAAGGCCAGCCACTGAGATCCCGTGGTGGTGAACGTGACGTCGGCAGTGCCGTCCGTCCTCGTGCGCCAATCCCAAGTCAGACCATACCAGGGCTGATTCAGCGGACCGACGAGCCTCCATATCCCAGTCACAGGATCCCTGACCCTGACTTCATCGTAGCTCGCGTTCTTCGGCTTCATGACGAAATGGATGCGGTATGCGCCCGTCTGAGTTGGGTTGACTGCGAACCAGGCCTCTCCGGTGCTCCCCAGCACGACGTACGCGTCAGACGAACCGCTGTTGGCTCCGCTGCCGACCGCCGCGCCAAAGTAAAGCACGGCGTCCTCGGCTTCGTAGAACAGCGCGTCTTTCTCGGTGTGTGCCGACGGCAGCGTCGATCCCGGCAGGCGATGTTTGCCTGCGCAATCTGCGACGGGGCCGAGGCAGTGTGCGCCGAGGACGGCGTCCACTCGGTTGCGGTCCGCCAAATCGATGTACCAAAGGTTGTAGAAGTAGGCGTAGCGCTGGCTCACGAGCGTGTGGAACTCGGCGAGGTCGGCCGATCCCGAGACGTTCTTGATGGCGTAGGCATACGCGGAGTTTGCAAGGCGCCAGGCGGAGTTCTGGTAACCGCCGTTGAAACGGATGATGTCGGCCCCGTTGGTGCAACCGTTGTAGTTGATGCGACACGTGTCGAAGGCGAGAAGCCAGTACGTAACCCCAAGCAGGGCCCCGCAGGTGTACCAGTCGTCTGGGCAGTAGGCGCTCCCGTAGGAGAGCCACAGCGGGTCGACCGCGGGCGGATACTGGTCGGCGATCCATTCGCCCTTTCTCCGTGTCCTGATGATCCGGTGACCCCGGAAGTGGTTGAGTTCTGTGAAGTAGCTGAGGCTGGACCACGCCCCCGTCACGAATCGCCGATGGATCGCTACTCGCAGAGGGAAGTGATCCGCCCACCCCTCCTCAAGGTGTTCCTCACCCGCGGAGCCGTAGGTGTGGTGCCAGTAATGCCCGTACTCGTGGGCGATCGCGTCGAGATTTCTCGCGAATGGGGTCCCGCCAGGTGACGGGTCTTGCGCCAGATTGATCTTCTGATCATGGGTCGTGTAGAGGCCTGCACCCCATTCGGCTTCGAACTGGTTCGTGGCGTTGATGTTCAACTTCAGCGTCGTATACGGCGTCCTCGGATACACCCAGAAGAAGCTCTCGGAGTGGAGCATGACATCGGCGACCTCGTCCAGGTTGCGCCGCGCGGAGGCGGCGTAGTGCTGCAGATAGTACTGGGAGGTCCAGGGGGACTGGACGAACACGTTCGCATTGCCGCACGGGTCGTCTTCGAAGACAGTCGTCTCCAAGGGTGGGGTCGGCGGGACGGTCACAGGGGGCTCGTAGGTCACGTTCACCTGAGACACGCGGTCTGCGACAGCGGTCTGCCGTGGGTAGTACCGACAAATGCCGCTCCCGCCGACGTCGCATGTACCTGGCGCACCATTCACACAAGTGACGGGCGACGGGATGAGCGTGGTCGAGTTGCTCGTCCCCAGGTACCCGCCCGTGTAGTATTGATAGACGCCGACGTTCTTCGTGACCTCCAACCCGTTGCCCGCGGGGGTGGTGGATGCGTGTGCGCCGGTGACCGCATTCACGCGGTGTTCTTCAAAACCCTCTCGGACGATCAACTCCAGCTGGCCGGAGTCGGGGTTGTACACGAACTCGCCCGGCTCGACCGCCGGACCGAAGAGCAGATGCACTCGCTCCTCCAGGGCTCGCTCGTCGACAACCGCGTCCTGAAAGCGATGAGTGCCAGCGTAGCGTCCCGCCGAGGTCACGAGGCGTCTATCGACAAAGGCGAACGCCATCGAGCGCTTCTCAACGAGAAATCCACGATGCCTCTGCTCGAACCTCAGATATTGCTCGGGGGGGGAAGGAAGCCCACCGGGCTCGTTGCTGAGGAGGACCAACTCGGGCGCAGTTCCACGCTCCACCTCGGGCCCGTCGAGCATGAGGCTCGGATTCGCGGCGATGAAGCACCTCGCAGCCCCCTCGTAGTCCGGAGGACTCGAGGACACGAAGGAAGAGCAAGTGCTCGGGAGCAGATCGCCCCCTCCGGTTCCGAGCACCTGGGAGGGAGAGGTGGTGGACGACCACACGAGTAGATCATCGGGAAGGCGCGCGAGGATCCGGTCGAACTCGGCCTGAGCCACGGGCTTCAGCCGCGCACGTGTTCCGGCGAGATTCGCGGCGCGAGCTTGGTTGATGCGATCCGCTTCGCTGGACAGCGCGGAACCGCGCGTTGAGTGTTCACTAGCATCCGGTCCACAGTTCAACCCCTGAGCACTAAGGCAGAGCAGCAGGAGGAGCTGAAGCGGAACGTGCCCTGGTGACTTCCTTAGGGGGGGGGTCGGGTGCATAGTCAAGGCTACGAAGACCCGCAAGTCACGTCAAGACCGCATTACGCTCATACCATGAATACTTCCATTCCCAACTGAGACTATCTCTCGGGCCGATGTGGGCGGCGAATCGCAGCGAGGACTGCATCCCATTCCAACGCAGGAAGTCTGACACCGGGGCAGGACACGAACCGGCTCGCGGCCGAGCGTCTCCAAGACTGTGCCGACGCGGTGAAGGGCCAACCAGGCTGGGTCGCCACGACGCCTGTCGAGGGGCCGCAGGGAATCGTCCCGCCGAGCCGAAAGCGGAAGACGAGCCGACCACGGAGCGGCGCAACAACCGTCGGTTTTGCCACGGGGAAGCTCCGGTCGACTCAGTCTTCTTCCACCTCGCGGCTAACGGCCCGGTCGCGCGAATACGCCATGATCGTTCCGAAGTAGCTCTCCACTGGCGGCGGCGAGACTTCGAGCCACGCGAGCAACTCGGACTACCACACTCCGTTGAAGCTCGGATTCCATCGTAGATACGGCAAGAACACGACCCCCTCATTCAGCACCCCCCGGGCCGCAGCAGCTTGAAGATGGGCTGCGCCATCGGCCGCACGAACTTCACTGGGGAGCAAACGCGAACGGGTGGCGGGTTGCGCGGCCGGGGCTATAGCCACCCCGCCGCCGAGGTATTCTGCCACAACGCGCAGATCTTTAGAGAACCGCATCTTACGTGCGAACTGCCACTGAAGTGGGCGGTTGTGCCGAGACTGGGGTTGAAGTCCCGAGCCTCATGAGGCTTTGTTTGCCTGACCATGGCGCGCGCTCAGTTCGGTCCACTTCTGCTCTCTCTGTGGCTCATCGGCGCGGCGGCGTGCGGCGACAGTGATCCCGCCTTGCCCGGGGATGCGGCGACGCTCGACGCAGCGACCGCGGCGGATCTGGGGACTTCGGACGCCGCGATCACCGACAGCTCCGTCGGAGTGGACGCGGCGGTGGATGCCTCGAGTGATCCAGACCTCGGGATCGCGGCTGATCTCGGAGCGAATGACGCGGCAGAGCCGGACGCGGCAGAGCCGGATGCGGCAGAGCCCGACGCAGCAGAGCCCGATGCGGCAGAGCCCGATGCGGCAGAGCCCGATGCGGCAGAGCCTGATGCGGCAGAGCCTGATGCGGCAGAGCCTGATGCGGCAGAGCCCGACGCCGGCCCCGCGGACAGCGGCCCCAGAGACACCGGACCCGCTGACACCGGACCCGCTGACACCGGTCCCGCCGATGCAGGTGCTCCGAGCGACGCAGGAACGGTCGTTCCCGCCTGCATCCCCGCCATGAGTGCGAACGACGCGTGTGGTGGAGATCCCGTGGGCAACTGGACCTACGTGGATGCTTGCGTAGATCCCGCGGTCTTCGCGGAAGCGCGCGACGCGTGTCCCTCCATCGGGATCAATCAGCTCAGCGCTTCCGAGGTCGGAACGATCAGCCTGCAGGCCAACCTCACTTTCAATCGAAATACGACGGCCTCGTTCGTCTACGACGTCACCGTGCCGCTCTTGTGCTCGTTCTTCATCGGCAACTGCAACGACGTGGAGGACTACATCGAAGCCAGCATCCCGGCGACGAATAGCGTGGCGACGTGCAGCAATCGCCCGGGGGGCGGCTGCGGGTGCAACGTTCTGGTCGAACAGATCAGCATCGACTCCGGCACATACACCGTCGACTCGCCAAACGGCCGCATCGTCGCGAACGGCCAAGAGTACTACTACTGCGTGATGGGTGATGCGCTGCTCTACAAGGGCACCGCCGCGAATCAAGTCGATGGGCTCATCAGCCACGTGCTCGTGCGCTGAGTGGTGCGGGCTTGACCCCGCATCCGGCCCCGCTTAGTCGATGAAGCATGCGCTGGGCAGCCAAGGCGACACTTCTTTGGGCGGCGACCGCGGTCGCGTGTCGAACCGTGCCGTCTGCGGAGCGCGGCGCCGATCTGGACCTGCCGCCGGTCCGAACCGCGACCCAGGCCGAGGTCCCGGTACCTCCTCCTTCGCCACCGGAACCTGTGCGAGATCCGAAGGCCGCGAAGACGCTCGTGGAACAGGGGCGTGAGATCCAACGCACGCGCGGTGAAGGCGGCGCCGAAGAAGCGGTGAGTCTGTACAAGGCGGCGCTGGCCAAAGACCACCGCTGTGAAGATGCGTACTGGGAGCTCGGTTGGTCGTATCAGCTGCTCGATCAATGGAGTGAGGCCATTCTTGCTTGGGATGAGCTCCGAAAGATCAACGCACGCTATCCCGAGCTCGACAAGCACTACCCCATCGCCAAGATGCGCCGAGACCAGGCCGAGGCGCTCGCGCAGCTTCCCGATCCCGGAACGCTGCCCCCGCCCGAGGAAGACCCGCGCGACGGACCCCGCATCAAGATCAACGCGGTCGGAGACGTCATGATGGGTCGCGCGTGGCCCGAAGAGCGCGCGACCCTCCCCCCAAGCGACGCGATGGATCTCTTCGACGGCGTGAAGGCGCACCTCGGCGGCGCCGACATCACCTTCGGGAACCTCGAGACGGTGCTCGCCGACGACGGACCGAGCCAAAAGTGCGGGCCGAAGTCCACCAAGTGCTTCGCGTTCCGGGTACCCACCAAGTACGCCGAAGCCCTGAAGAGCGCCGGTTTCACGATGATGAGCATCGCGAACAATCACACCGGTGACTTCGGCCCCGAGGGCCGAGTCTCCACCATCGAGGCCCTCGATCGCGTGGGCATCAGCCACAGCGGACCGGTCGGCGATGTCGCTTCCGTGGAGGTGAACGGACTTCGCATCGCGATGGTCGCGTTCTCCACCGGCCAAGCGGTGCTGAGAGTCCAGGACCTCGACATCGCGAGGAAGGTCGTCGCCGATCTCGATCGCAAACATGACCTCGTCATCGTGTCCTTTCATGGGGGCGCCGAGGGCAAGGACGCCGCCCGCGTGCCCCACGGGGAGGAGATCTTCTACGGCGAGAATCGCGGGAACGTTCGCGAGTTCGCGCGCACCGTCGTCGACGCCGGCGCCGACTTGGTGCTCGGTCACGGACCGCATCTGCTGCGCGGTTCGGAGATCTACAAAGGTCGATTCATCATCTACTCGCTCGGTAACTTCTCGAGCTGGGAGACCTTCAGCCTGAAGGGCGCGCTCGCCATCACCGTCGTGCTTCAGGTCGAGCTCGCGCCCAACGGCGTGCTGCTCGGCGCCCAGGTGGTCCCGGTGAAGATCGAGGAGCCAGGTCGGCCGGTGGTGGATCCCAAAGGCGAAGGCTTGCAGCTTCTGAGGCAGCTCGGACGCGAGGACTTTTCCGGACCGGTCTTCGACGAGAAGGGTCGCTACCAGCGAGCTGCCACCAAAGCCGCCGCGAGCAAGGTAGGAAGCTGAGATGGACACGGAGCTCGAGCACCTAAAGCACCGCGTGTTGGAGCTCGAGACCTGGGCCGAGCTGTCCGCGGCCTGTGATGTCGCGCTCGAGGTCCTCTGGCGCGAACGTACCCCGCTGCGTCCGGCCTTGGATGCGCTCATGCCCATCCTGGCGCAATACACAGGCGCAGCTCGAATCCAAGTGCACACGCTCGACGAGGAGCTCGAGTGGCGCGACTTCCACTACGGAACGCCCGAGGAAGGCGTCACCTCCATCGAAGTCGCGCTCGACGTCGCGGGGGTGTCGCTCGGCCATGTTCGGCTCGGATTCGACCGAGCGCTCACAGAGGAGGCTCGAGCGAAGCAGGCGAAGTTGCTCGAGGTCTGGAGCGAGATCGTCGACAACTACCTCGCGAGCATCGCGCTCTTCCGGCTGAAGCATCAGCTCCTTCAGCAGACGAGCGAGGCCCTGAAAGATCCCATCCTCGTCCGGGGGATCGAGCGCGCGCTGGCGGTGCTCGCAGAGGTTGTGGAGCTCGACCAACTGCTCGTGGTCTTTCGGCACCAAGACGAAGACCTGGGGCTTCGGTACCACCTCCTTCGTCCCGAGCGATGTAGCCTCGAGCCGGATGAGCTCGTCACGCTGCTTCGATTCCGGCGGCACGATCTGCTCGAGGGGCGCGCCTCGGATCTGATGCCCAGCCTGGGCCTCGCCGATCACTGCGAAGCCGAGCTCCGCGCCGGGGTGAGCTCCGAGCCCCCGGTGGGACGAATCTACGCGAGCGGTCCTCGCGGGGAGCTGAACCGCTTCGAAAGGGACCTGCTCGAGAGCTTCGCGGCGTTCCTTCTCCAGCGCGTGGTCGACTTCAATCGGGAGTGGAAGCACCTGTCGCTGTGCTTCCCCAAGGCGACGGTGTCGCGGCTGCTCGGACAACCCGGCTACAGGGAGAAACATCTCGCGGCGGGGGAGCACAACATCGCGATCCTCTACGCCGACATCTCCGGCTTCACCCGCATCAGCGAGCAAGTGCTCAAGGACCCCGCTTTGATCGGGCGTCTCATTCACGTGTGGAGTGACCACGTGGTCGATCGAATCTGGGAGGTCGGCGGCGTGTTCGACAAGATGGTCGGCGACTGCGTCATCGCGCTGTTTGGTCCACCGTTTTACGAAGAAGACCCGAAGGAGCTCTGTCGCCGCGCGCTCTTGGTCGCGGAGGCCACGCGCAGCTACACCGCCACGCTGAACGACTCGGATCTGTTCCCCGAGCTCCGCGGGCTCACGCCTGCCGTGGGGGTGGCCATCGGGCTCAACTTCTGTCCCGCCTACGTGGGACACTTTGGCCCCAACGATGGCTACACCGCGTTCAGCGCCGGCATGAACAACACCGCGCGGCTGCAGGGCATCGCAGCGCGCGATGAGATCGCAGCGACCGAGGCCTTCATCGAAGCGCTCAAAGAGCCCGACCGGTTTGGCGAGAGACGCTCGGCGATGGTCAAGAACGTGGCGAACGCGCTGCAGTATCGCGCCCTGAAGTAGAGCCGCTCCTTTTCGTGCCTCCGAGGGAAAGTGGCCCCCTCGGCCTCGCCTGCGACCAAAGTCCCTCCCCGGGGAGATCCATTCCTGGCTTGGGTCGTTTACAGTGCCGCCGTGTTCTGGACTTCCATTCTAGCCCTCAGCCTCCTTCCTTCGAGCGTGCCCCCGATCGCGGCCGGACCGGATCTGGCGGACCTCGCGACCGCGCTCGACGCCCCGATCGTGGAGGTCACCGTCTTCAGCGATCGGGCGCGGGTGCGGCGGCGCGCGCAGGTCGAGCTTGCCCCGGGTTCGACCGCGGTGCGTTGGCCCGACCTGCCCGGCGCCACGCTGATCGACACCGTTCGCATGAACGGCGGTAAGGGGGTCGTGCTTCACGTCGAGGCCGCGCCGATCGACCGCGAGCGTGTGTCGATCGATCAGGCGGATCTCGCACTCGACCGCATCGAAAATCTCACCGATCAGATCGCCCTCTTGGACGCCGAACGCGCGGTGCTGGGCCTCGAGCTCGGGCTACTGAATGCGCTGCAGCCCGCGCCCCCGGTGCCGGAGGCCCAGCGAGAAGGCCGGCCGCTCCCGCCTTTGGGGCCGGAGATCTTCCGCCGAGCGATCGAGTTCATCTCCGAGACGCAGGCCGGTGTTCGGGCACGACAGCGCGCGATCGACGTCGAACGACGATTGAAGATCGAAGCGCTCACGGAGGCTCAGCGCAGCGTTCAGCAGCTCGATCTGGGCGGATTCTCCGATCGCCGGGTCCAGGTGCTCGCCCTCATTGGCTCGGACGCGCGTGTTTCGAGCGAGCTGGAGCTCGAGTACTTCGTGCCTGGGGCACGATGGCGTCCGAGCTACGATCTGCGCTTTCTTCCCGAGCAGTCCAAGGTCGTAGTCGAGACCTTTGGGGTCGTCGAGCAGGCGACCGGCGAGGACTGGGGCGCGGTCGAGCTCGCGCTGTCCACCGCCATTCCAGGTCAGAGCATCGCGCTTCCGGAGCTCCTCACCTGGACGCTGGGCGAGGCCAAAGAGCTCATCCCCACCCCTCGGGCCAGGACCACGCCGCCAACGATCGCCTTGAACCCACCGCCCAGGGCGTCCGTGACCACCGACCAGCTCGAACGGGCCGCTCGACACGCGCTCCTCGCGGAGCGGCTCTCGCGGCTGGGTCAGGTCGCAGAAGCCGACCCGGAGGCCGTGGTGTACCAGAAGAAGACCGAGATCAACTTCGCGGACGACGAGGCCGACGGCACCAAGCCGGAGGCCGCCTATGCAGAGGTCCGAAAGCGGTCCCGGAACTCGAGCGAATCGAAGTCGATGCCGCCCCCGGAGGACAGACCGATGCCGACGATGATGGCACCCCCGTCGCCCACCGCGGACTATGCTTCGGGCGCCACGTCCTCGGTCGAAAGTGACGGAGACGACTACGCCGAGGCACAGTCCATCCGCGCCGGTGGGCCGACGACCTCCCTCGCCCTCTTCGAGGCCCCGCCGCCGCCGCGCATCACCTTCAATGATCCCACCCTGCCGGCCGTCATCGCCGGCGGCCTCGACTACGTCTACCGCTCCCCGAGTCGCATGAGCGTCCCCAGCACCGGGGCTCGGGTTCGCGCGCCGCTCACGACCGAAAGCTATCCGGTGACGACCTACTACGAGGCCACGCCAGCACTCGCCGACAACGCGTTTATGAAGGCTACGGTGCAGAACCAGAGCCGACAGCCGATCCTAGAGGGTCCGATCAGCATCTTCGTCAACGACGCCTTTGCGGGAGACGCGACGATGAAGACCACCGGACCTGGCGGAAGGATCGAGCTGCCCCTGGGCGCCGACGAAGACATCCGATTCCTGCGAAAGGTCATCACCAAGACCGAGCGCGAGGGTGTCTTCTCCAAGAGCGACATCACTCGTTATCAGGTGGTGATCGAGGTGGGGAACTACAAGGCGCGTCCGATTCGGGTCGGAGTCACCGAGGTGATCCCGAAGTCGCAGCACGAGAAGATCGAGATCGAGACGGTGAGCCTCGATCCAAAACCCCACGCGGGGCCGGATGGCGAAGGCATCTTCCGCTGGAACGTCGACGTCCCCGCGGGAAAGACCAAGACCCTGACGTTGACCTACAAAGTCGAGCGCCCCGCCGACTGGCAGCTCACGCAGCCGTGATCACGAGGAGCAACAAGTGATGAACTTTCTGATGCTGAGCCTGACCCTCGCGACCGCCACGCCGCTGTCCGCCCCGATCGAAAAAGTAACCGTTCTCGCTGACCGGGCCGAGGTCACGCGCGCCGTCCGGGCCAAGTGCGTCGAAGGGCGTGCGACCCTGGTGCTACCGCCGCTGCCGGCCAGCCTAGACCTCCGCACCCTCCGCGCAGAAGCCCAAGGAAAGGCCAAGGTGCTGGGCCTGACGCATCAGCGCTATACGGTGACCCCAGAGCTCGACGCGCGGCGAAAGGCGGCGGCCGATGCGCTGCAGGCGGTGGACGACCAGATGCGCGCGCTCGGCGATGAGGTCGAGACCACTCGAGGTCGAAGCCGAAGCGCGGGCGCCTTCGCCGAGTACACGAAGCGTATCCTCCAAGAGGAGATCCGAGGTCCAAAGGCTCAGAGCGCGCAATGGAAGAAGAGCCTCGATGCGCTCGCCACCGAGGACACCGCGGCGCGGAAAAAGGTGATCGAGCTCGGGGCGGAGCTGCGCAAATTGCAGCGCGAGCGTGATCGTTTGGCTCGAAGACTCTCCGTCTTCGACGCCCATCCGACGACGGAGGGCATCTTCGCCGAGGTCGAGACCGACTGCGGCGGGCAGGCGACGTGTACGGTGCGGGTCTCTTACGTGGTGCCCAGCGCGACGTGGCATCCGGAGTACGATCTGCGCTTCGTGGCCGACCGGGGTCGCAAGATGGGCCCTGGGAAGGTCGAGCTGCAGGTGTCGGCGGTGGTTCAGCAAGCGACCGGCGAGGACTGGAGCGATGCGACCTTGGTGCTCTCGACCGCCAAACCCAAACTTGGGGGCGAGGCTCCGTATCCACGCCCGCTGTATCTTTCAGGCTACGAGGCGAGCAGCGACAAGACGATGGTGGCCGGCCAGG
>WYAZ01000022.1 GCA_011526105.1 Deltaproteobacteria bacterium
CGAAGCCCGAGGTCCGCCGAGGCTCGGTGACGCTCCGAAGCAGACCCGAGGGCTCGCGCGCAGCGGCCAGCAGAAACGCTTCGTCGCCCTCGGGCTCGATGACCTCGGTCTCGAGGAGGTGGTTGCGTTTCAGCCAGCGCACGAACCGGCGCTTCACGTCAGAGGCGAGGTCGCGCTCTTTCTCGGCCGTCGGACCGAGGTCGTCGATGAACACCAGCTCGTCTTCGCTCACCTCCGCGTACGCGCCATCGAGCACGAGCACGTGGACATGCGGAAACACCGTGAGCGCCTTCGTGAAGCGCTGCACGAAGATCACCGCGCCGGGGTGGAGCTCTTCGCCGAGCCCGGAGCTGGAAGCGAGCCGCCGGCGGACACCCGCGAAGATCGCCCGGATGAAGCAGCGCACCAGGGCGGAGAGCGCATCCTTTCGAGCCGCGAGGAGACCCACGAGCTCAGCGGGCGGCGAGAGCACGTACTGCCGAACCGCGACCTTCGGGAGCACGCGCGAAAGCAGATGGGTGGTCAGGTCGTGGGCGCGCCGAGCCCCGCAGCTCGGGCAGAGCCCGCGGGTCTTGCACGAAAACGGGAGCGCACGCTCGATGCCGCATCGCGTACAGCGAAGGCGGACGAAGCCGGCCTGTGCGACGCCGCAGCCGAGAAATCGCGCGAGGGCGTCGTCCACGAACGTGGGTAGCTCGAGACCGGCGTCTTCGAGCGAGCCGACGAGCTCGCGCTGGGTGCTCCGCACCAGCCGCTGCAGCGGACCCGAGCGCGGGTCTCGGGGCGAATATCGGAGGGCAGAGAGACACGGACAGACGAAACAGCGAAGACTGGGCCGTCCCGTGCGCGCACTGGGTCTCGGGACGGATGTCCGAAATTCGGACGCTGCGCACGGCTCCTCCGAGAATCGGAGTCAGGTCCATTTGGCCTCGTGTCGGGGCGGCGCGGCCTCGCGCTCTAGGGACTCAGTATTGGAGCCATGGCTCGACGAGCTCACAGGTGGCCTACGGAGCAAGTCTGCTCGCTTCTACGGTCCGGGACTCGGACCGAAGGAGGGTGCCTTGGGACCGCCGGGCTTAGGCAGGGAAGAGACCACGCCGAAGATCGCAGGCTATCGCAGGGCTCAGGTGCCTGGGTCGCTGAGCAGACTCACTGCTCGAGCTTCGGCCGCACTATTCTCACCCGCGTGAGGCGGAGATCGCGAAGCTCACCGAGGCCGCGACCCCGCCGCTCGCGTTGACGATCACCCTCGCCCATCTGACCGGCATGCGGCTGTCCGAGATCACCGGGCTCCGATGGCAGCAGGTGGATCTGAAGGAAGGGATGGTGCGGCTCGCCCAGGCGGACACGAAGACCGGCAAGTCGCGGATCGTCCCGCTGCCCTCGGGCGCGGTGGAGGCGCTCGAGGCGTGGCCCCGAAGGCTGGATGGGCGGGTGTTCGAGCCGGGGTGGACCGCGGGGAACGTGAGCCCACAGTTCACGAGGCTATGCCGCAAGGTGGGAGTGGAGGATCTCCGACTCCACGACTTGAGGCACACAGCCGCGACCCGGCTCCGGAGGGGTGGCGTCGATGTGGTGACCATCGGGGCGATCCTCGGGCACCGGACCTTGGACATGGTGAAGCGGTACCAGACGATCGATGCGGCGGATTTGAAGGAAGCTGTGGCCCGGGCGAGTGGGCCGAAGGGCCGGAAGCGGTGAGCAAACGTGCAGAGCCGAGCAAGCGAACGGGCGCGAAGCGGAAGAAGCCCAGCGCCGCAACACGAGAGAGGAAGGCGAAGGGTCGAGCCACCGAGCCACGCGCAAAGCGAGGGCTCTGCCCAGCCTTCCCCGACCCCGCAGGTGCCATGGGTCCCCTCCGATTTGGCGACGGTCTCCCGAGAAGAACTGGGACACCTGCTCGAGGAGGCACGGGCGGACCACGCCGCAGCGCGCGCTTTTATCGGAACTCAAGACCTCGGGCTAACTCCGGGTCCGTCGATCGCGGCGGACGAGCACTTGCAGGGCTTCGGCCGCTGGTCTTTGGGTCTCGAGATGAGCGGGGGAGCAGCGTTCGCCTTCGGGGCTCTGCTGTTGGTCCTCCGCGGCCCGACACGAGCCAAGCCGGCTCGCTCGCGGTCAGGCGGCGCTCGCGGGGGTCTCGAGCCGCTCGACGAGACGCTCCAACGCGTGAAGGGTGGTGGCCGGGGTATGGCCCTTCTCCAGGTAGAACCCGCCCTCTCGCTTGTGCGCCTGGAGCGCGAAGACGAAGCTCTCCTCCGCCTTCAGGTAGCGGGCCTCATCCTCCAGCTTGATCCAGCCCGGCACGACCACGGTCTGCGCGAGCGCAAAGGCGCGGGTGTCGTAGCCGGGGCGGTCCTTCTCCGAGGCCAGCTCCTTCATCGCCCACCGCAGAGCGCGCCCGAGATTGCCGGGCGAGAAGTCCTCGGCGCGCACACCGGGAGGCGCGACGAGCTCCGCCATGAACTTGCCGGTGCGCTGCTCAGCCGCCGTGTGTAGCCCATGGAGCGCCGCGACGAGCGTCGAGACCTCGATGCCGGTGGCGAGCATGGCCTGCGCCACCGGATACCGAGACCAGTTGGGCGTTCCGCCGCCGCGCAGCGTGTCTCGGACCATGGCGAGTTCGTAGCCGGCCTGGGCGAGGGCCTTGAGCGTCTCCGGCGACGGCCTCGAGGAGGGCGTGACCTCATCGAAGTTCCCGCCCTTCGCCCCGCGTCCTGCGCCCAGTGCAGTGGTCCAGGTGGCGCCGGTCAGGCTGTCCGCCAGGACGGTGATCGCGTTTGCCACCTGGCGCTCGCCCTTCTGCTGCATCTCGCCGCGGAGCCGGTCGTCTCCCAGCGCCGAGATGATGCTCCCGGGCAACATGAACTCCGGCGCGGTGACCCCATGGCCCTGGACGTAGCGCACGAACGCCGCGTCGTGCACCAGAGGCCCTCCAAGCTCCTTGGCGGGGCCCTCTAGACCGGCCAGGTCGGCGACGAACCTCGAGGCCTCGATCTGATAGCGCTGACGACCGAGGCTCGCGAAGCGCGCGACGATCTCGTCCTCCCGCTCGGAGATGGCGAGCGCCGCGCCGAGGTTGGTGGCGAGCTGGCACGCCGCCTGGTCGAGCCCAGAGGGCGGAACCGCGGTGAGCGCGTCCAGGGCCTGGACCAACGAGCGAGCGGACTTGGCCTGAAGCTCGAGGAGCTCGCTTGGCTTGACCTCCGGGTCGAGCGCCCGCGCCGACCGCTCGATCTCGTCGGCCAGCACGCTCCTCAGGGTCGCTGGGAGCGCGGGGTCGCTCGCCGAGGCCTCCCGGCCGCGCTGCAGCGCGGCGGCCGCCGCGGCCTCGACCACCGCCTGCTGGTGGCGGCTAGTGATGTGCTTGATGGACATGACTCTTCCTCTTTCTCTTGGTCTGGGGCTTGGGGGCTCGATCGAAGCATCGAGCGCTGATCACGCTCCGCTTCGCTCGCACGAGGGCGCTGAGGCTGTGGAGCAGACCGAGCTCTCCGTACAGCGAGATGTCCCCGAGGAGCCTGGGCAACTCCGCGCGGTATGCTTCCACCGCCTGCTGCGCCATCACCGTCTGCGCTGCAAGCACCGAGCCAGGTACAGCGCGTCGTTCCGCACCCACCGACGGGGGGCCCCGCTCCCCGGCAGGCGCCTGGAGGCGCCTCACGTGGCGCGCGTAGGCGTCACCCGCGTGCGCTAGGGCTCCGCGGCCCCCCGGGCCGGCCGAGACCGCCGCCCCAACTCCGAGCAGAGCGGACTCAGTCTCCAGCCTCCGGACCGAGCTCGTCAAAGCTGGCGAGCAGCGCCGCGCGAAGGACGCAGTCGGCTTCCAGTCCTTCGATGAGCCGCGTCAGCTCACCAAGCGCCGCATCGGTCTGGGCCGCCGCCAGCTCTTGTCGCAGTCTGAGGTAGCGCGTCTCGAGATCATCGGTGGCGACGCTCGCTTCAGTGCGCTCGGCGAGCTGCCGCACGGTCGCGAGCACGCCGGCGAGGCGCGCGGCCGCCGCGAGTCGGAGCTGCGGGGAGGCGTCCTCAGTTCGTCCAGTCGCCGCCACCTGCGGCGGCACTGCAGGCTGCGTCCTGGGAGGTTCGCTTCGACGCGCGGAGGTGCTCCGGTTGAGCGGCGGGGGCGCCAGACTCGAGGGCACCGAGAGGCTCCTCACCGCGACCATGGCAGGGGGCTCCTCGAGGCCTAGCCCAACTCGGGGCAATGAGCGGACAGAGCCTTCCTCCTCGATCCCCGCTATCGACAGGGCGTCCTCCCAAGGCACATGTAGGGAGGGAACCTCGCAGATCTCCGCGGCACCTCCGACGAGACCTAGGCCATCGAGGCGCCCATGGGTCCTCACATCCTCGACCTCGTCCAGCCACATCCGACCGCCGACCGCCGCGCTCGCCATGAGAGCAAAGAACAAGGCGAAGCTCAGGAGGACGAAGTCCCTCCTGAGCGGGCCTTGCCTCAGCGGACGCGCGCGGGCCACGTTGCCCAAGCTCCGCGGCGGAGGAGTGAGCGGTGGGCGTACGGGTCGCGGGAGGAGCTGTTGGATCTGGCGCAATAGATGGGAGGCCGTCGGGGTTCGAAGCGCCGGGTCCTTATGGAGCAGTCGATGCACCACCTGCTCCACCCCGTCCAGGTCTGGCAGCCGGGGCACCTCGGTGCCTATTTGCGCGCGGAGGATGTCCAACCTCTCACCGTGAAACGGCACGCGACCAGTCAACATGGCGTATGCCATGATGCCGAGTGCGTAGAGGTCAGCGCGCTGGTCGGCGGCAGACGGAGCCTCGATCTGCTCGGGCGGCATGAAAGCCGGGCTGCCGAGGAGAACTCCGGCCTTGGTGAGCCGGGTGCCCTCCTGGGCCGTCTGGTGGACGAGGCCGAAGTCCAAGAGCTTGAGCGTCTCCCCGCCCTTCGGACCCACGAGCGCGACGTTCTCGAGCTTGAGGTCGCGATGCACGGTCCCCGTGGCGTGCACCGTGACCAGCGCCTGCGCGATCTGCTTGACGAAGCCGAGGACCCGTCCGGGAGGCATCGGCCCTTCGATCGCCAGCAGACGCTTCAGCGTGGGCCCGGTCACGAGCTCCATGGCCAAGAAGACGCGTCCATCCTCCAGGCAGCCCACTTCGTACACCTCCACGATGTTGGGATGCCGAAGCCGAGCGAGAAACTCTCCCTCGCGGAGGAACCGCGCGTGCGCCACCTCGTCCTCTACTAGGAAGGAGTGCATGAGCTTCAGCGCCACCGTCCTCTGTGAGGCTACATGCCGGGCGCGGTAGACCCGCGCCGAGGCCCCATCGCCCAAGACGTGCTCGATCACGTAACCCGGCACCTCGGGGAGTTGGGGTGTCGCGGGCTCGACCGCCAGCGGATCTGAAGGCGCCTCCACGAGGGTGGGTTCGTCTCGCTCCACCGCAAAGTCGAGCTCGAGGTACGAGGCCTCGTCCGCCCTGACCGTCGCCGCGGACCCCTCGTCCCCGAACCCGGCGTCCGCCGAGTTCCCGCCCCGAAGCCCCGGCGTCGAGAGGTAAAAGCGAGCCTCGGGGACGGCCGCTCCGAGCGCGCTGTGGATCTGAAAGCGGTGTCTTCTCATGGCCTGGACCTCGTTTCTACTGAAAGCTCCCACATGCACCTCCAGTGCCATCCCTGAGCGGAGCCGTTGTGGCGCGGCCTGCAGGTCGGAGGCGTCGATGATGGCGCCCAGAGCAGCCAGTGTTGTCTGCGGGCGCCGTCTCGGGGAGACCTCCTTCCGGACCCGAGCTTCTAACCCTCTCCTGCGTGGCTGCTTCGTTGCGCCGACCAGGCGGCGCGTGCCGCGATGAGGTCTCGTCGCTCGAGCTGTTCACGCCCCTTCGCGACCGCCTGATCGGTCAGCCGGTTTCTGCGTACGGCCTGCTTCGCGCCTCTGGTCGCGCCGAGCACCGTGCCTCGCAGCGCGCAGCACTCGCCAACTCTTGGTGAACTGCTCATGGTCCGAGCGAGGATGACCTGCAGGCCCGCGTTCATGTTCCCGAAGGCGCAAACAAACCCATCGACGCCGCGATGCAAGTGTCGCGCGTGACACGCATTCGCTGGGCGGTGCCGGGTCTAGTGATCCTAGGTCAGGCCGAGCTCACGCCGGTCTCGAGCCGCTCGACGAACCGCTCGAGAGCCCGGAGGGTCGTGGAGGGGGTGTGGCCCTTCTCCAGATGGAACCCGAGCTGTCTCTTCTGCGCTTGCAGCGCGAAGACGAAGCCCTCCTCCGCTCGCAGGTAGCGGGCTTCGTCCTCGAGCTTGAGCGGACCGGGCACCACCACCGACTGAGCGAGCGCGGAGACCCGCGCGGCGAAGCCGGGGCGGTCCTTCTCCGAGTCGAGTTGCTTCATCGCCCAGCGGAGCGCGCGCGACAGGTTGGCCGGCGAGAAGTCCTCGGCGCGGACGCCCGGAGGGGCCACGAGCTCCGCCATGGGCTTGCCGGTGAGCTGCTCCGCTGCCGCGTGCAGCCCGAACAGGGTCGCGACGAGGGTCGAGACGTCGAGCGTTGTGGCAAACATGGCCTGCGCCACCGGGTAACGCGACCAGTTGGGCGTCCCGCCTTCACGCAGGGTGTCCCGGACCATGGCGAGCTCATAGCCAGCGTGAGCGAGGGCCTTCATGGTCTCGGGGGAGAGCGTGCTCGGAGGCTCCACCGACGCCTGGCGGCCGGGGCCGACGGCAGAATCCGGACCGCCCGCGGTCAGGTTGTTCAGGAGCCCCGAGAGCGCCTGGTCCAGCACGCGCACGGCCTCCGCCTGGAGCTCTGCAAGCTCGCTGCGCCCGAGCCTTCGCTCGAAGACGCGCGCCCGTTGTTTCACCACTCTGACCAGCACGACCGCGAGCGTGAGCGGCGGCGCGGCGACGGACCCGACGGCGCGTTGACCGAGATCGAGGGCGGTGCTCGCTGCGGACTTGGTCGCGACCTACTCGTGGGTGGGCGCGATGGACCTAGTGGGCATGGCTCATCCTCCTTCGCTTGGACTTGGACTCGGACGCCGCAGGAGCGAGGTCGAAGGAGCGGGCGCTCAGCGCGCTTCGCTTCCCCCGCACCACGGCGCTGAGGCTCTGCAGGAGCGCGAGCTCCCCGTAGATCGAGACGGACGCCCGCCCCTCTGGGCTCGGTGAGCTGGCGTACGCAAGCCACGCCTCGAACGGGGCGTGGATGAGCGCGACGGGTCGCCCCACGAGGCTCTGCGCGCCGGGCAAGACCCGGACGGTGGTCTCGTCGATCTGAACGGTGATGCACGCCGGCGCGGCGGCCGCCATGTCCGTGAAGAGGAAGAGCACCGACCCGCGCAGGAGGTCGGCGTGCAGGGCTCGGGGATCCTTAGCCTCCACGAGCCTAGCCAGACCCGACCGGTACGCCTCGACCGCTTGCTGGTTCATGCTCGCACACGCAGCAAGCTCCGGGCCAGGTCCACCCGGCGAGCTACCCCCCTCCTCTCGGGCAGCACCGCCCCGCGGCGGTTGCCTGGGCGCCGCGGAGGTGACGCCCCTTGGCGCCACCCCTGTCCTCCGGCGCATCGCGGTGGACTGCGACCTTGGCGAAGGGACCCTTGCGGTCCGCCGGATCGACAGCAGCGGGACGGATGCCCACTGCGAGAGTTCACCCAGGCGGTCCACGGGAGCGAGGATGGAAATCTAGAGCTCCTGCTCGAGGGTCGATTGATGCCCCCCACTGTGAGGTTGTGCGCTGCGAGCGCCGTGGGGATCGCTGCGTCGCGCCACTGCGCCTACGTCGAGGACGGGCGCCCCAACGACGTGAGCGCTCCAAGCGTCAACGTGCGGCGCCGTGCAGCCGGAGGAGATGGCACTCCACCATACCATGGCGGGACAAGAGGCTCCCGTCTCCCTCGTCGGAGAAGCCGACGATCTCTGCACCAGGACCCGCGTCCCCCGACGCTCCACCTCGACCGAGCCCGAGCGTCATGGCCACCGGGTCGTGCTCATTGATGAAGTGGCGATACTTCGGTCCTGGGGGGAAGGTCCGCTCCGCGCCTCCCAGCGTGGTCACCTCGATCCGGCTCAGCCGCTCGCGGCCCTCGGGGATGTTCGAAAGGCTGTTCGCCACGCGCTCGAGTGCCCGCGCCACGATGACCGCGCCCAGGCTGTGAGCGACGATCCGAACAAGGACCGCGCCGCCCTCGAGCTCGCGCCGGAGGACCCCCTCGAGTGTAGCGACCGCCGCCGACTCTCGGACGCGGAAGCGCTCGGCAACCGCGGTCAGGAGGTCCATGCTCGGACCAGCGCTCGCGACGTGGATGCCGACACAGTCCGCTCCGAGCGTGTTCGCGAGTGCGGCGAGGGACAGCGCCTGCTTCTGGACGCGGTTACGCACCCCGTTGACGTAGATGATGCGCGCGGGGCAGGTGTCTTCGGCGTCGTCATGCCGCACCGCACATCCGTCGAGGGGCTTCGTCGGGGGAACTCTGAGGAGCGGAGAGGAGCTTCGGTAGCAGACACCCCGACGGCCCAGCCAGGCCCCGTCGTACGCCGCGTCCTCCAGACCAGGACGAAGGCCCACCAGCCCGTCCGCGGGCTCGGACCTCCGGAGCGCGGCGAGCGCAAGCTCGACCGAGCGTGGCGCCGGTGGCTCGCTCTCCACCCCGGCCGCCTGGTTGAGCAGTCTCAGATACCAAGGGGCCTCTCTTCGCAACGCCTCCTGGCTGGACAGGGCCAGCTCGACCGCGGCCTCTCGCGTGCGCGAGCGGCCAAGAGCGGGTCCAGAGCCGAGCTTTATCGTGGGGACCTCGGCGCCGCTCGCATCGGAGGCGGTCGGTGACGCGGTCGCGCGCGGTCGTGAGACTCGGCATGACATCAGAATAGCCCCTCTCCTCTCCCTACCTGGCCGAGTAGAGCTTGGCGGTGGCTCGCCGGGCCTCGAGCCCTCTCTCGCCTGCGCCTCGAGCCGAGGCCTGGTGCTCTCGCTCCACCTCGCGAGCCTTCCGCAGCCGATCGGCCCAGTCCACCGCTTGGTTCCAGGCCGACTCGAGACCCGGGTTCGAGAGACCCGACACACGCGTGGCCCGGTTCTCCAGAGCTCCATTCGGGCGCGTTCGATCGACGCAGGCCGCGCGGAGCCTCTCCAGGTCGGACACGAAGCCCTCCAGTCGATCTCGAAGCCCAGGTTCCAGCGCGCTCACCACGTCGGCCGAGATGCGCGCGAGGTAGCTTCGAGCACGGTCTCGCTCGCGCGCCAGCGCCCTGGGCAGCGCGACGGACACGTCGTCCAGCCCCTGCTGGCGGGCCTCGGTGATCGACGCCCTCATCCGGCACTCGAGATCCGCCAGCGTGGGGGCGATCGTCTCAGACACCATCACGACCCGCGCGTCCCACTCCTTGGTCCATCGACCAAAGGTCGCGCGCGACAGATCGAGGGTCCCGCGGAGGGCCTCTCGGCCCTGACGAAGCGTGGGATCGCGCGCGATCTGGTTCGCCTTCATGGCCAGCGATGACGTGAGCCGGTTCACCGACCGCTCCAGCTCCGCGACCGCGTCCGACTCTCCGCGCAGGGCGGTCGCGAGCGACTTCAGCTGTGCGCCGTACTTTCCGAGGCGCTGCTCCCACGCTCGGATCTCCGCCTCCGGCCCCGCCGCCGCCCTCAGGTTGTGCAGGGCGAGCTGGGCCTGGCTCAGGCTCAGGCGGGCCCGGGCGAGCCGTTGGCTCCGCGCCGACTGCGTCGACCGCGCCGCCTCGAGTTCCTTCCGCAGGTCGGCCAGGGACGTCGACAGAGACCCGAGCGCACCCGTGGTCTGCGCCTCGTAGTCATCCAGCCGTCTCCGCGCCTCGCGAGACTTGGGGTCGAGCGGGGGTATCATGGAGCCTGGGATGCTCGCGGCGCGACGCGCGAACTCGGCCGCTCGCTCGGCGAGGCCGGGGTCGAGCTTCGCCTGCGCGAGCCGGCTGAGGCCTCGCAGCTCGGCGGCGAGCCCCGAGCCAAAGTCCGCCAGGCTCTTGCGCGCAAGCGCGCACCGGCGCTCACGCGTCGCGGCGTCGGCGGCGGCGGCCTGGGCCGCACGAAACGCGGCGGCCGTAGCCTCGGCGTCGGGGCTCGGCCGGGGACCTCCGAAGCCATCGGGACCTTCGGTCCGCGGCGCCGGCCTGACCGACCGGAGCCGCGCGTGCTCGGCCGCGAAGTGCGCGATCGCGCCCGGGGTGCGCTGCGGGTTCGCAGCGCTCGCCTCCCACGCCGCCTTGGCGAGCTTGAAGGCTGCTTCCAGGCGCGCTCGCGACGTGTCATCGATGCGGGGGAAGCGGTCGGGGTGGAGGCGATGCGCGAGGTGCTGGTAGCTCCTACGCGGCGTATGCGACTGAATGAGTTCCAGGACGAGCCCGGGCTCCGGAGAGCGGGCCACTCGGTCCAGGACACCCTCCGCGAGGGCGAGCGCGGCCTCCGACCCGACCGGGTCCGGTGCCGTGCCCAAGGGAGTGCGTAGGGCGGCGACCGGCTTCATGTGATGCTCTCTCGCAAGGCTCGTGCCCTGGGGGCCGACCGACACATCGAGACCACGACCCGACCCTGCCCGCGCCTCACGGCCGCTCGGTGAGGTGGTGCTGCCACTCGTTGAAGTACCGGTACGTCGTATCACCGTTCGACAGGGAGACCTCCTTGTCACCGACCACATGCTCCGAGTAGCCCTCGAGGCGCTTGCGCGACCCATCCGCTCGCTCGAGTGATACGGTGAGCGATCCGCTCCTGCCTTGAAAGGCGGCGTACTCGGCCCCGCCCCCGGCGCTGTTCCAGCCTACCCAGGCGGCCTGCGCATCGCCGCCGGCCTGCCGGATCGATCGGTAGTCCGGCTCTCTCGGTCCCTCGGTCTCGGCGAAGTCCACGACCATCTTCATCCCGTTCGGGAGCGGAAAGGTCCCGCTCCTGGGAGGCCCTGCCCCGAAGGCGGTCCGCAGGTAGTCGTAGACCCGCCAGGTCGGAGGGAACTCCGGCAACGGCTCGGCAACTTTCATCTTGGAGAGATGCGCGGCGAAGAGCGGGCCGCCCTCGAGCCGAGGTGAGCTGGGTGGATTCTGGAAGGTCTGGGCGATGCCGGTGGGGCCGCCCGCCTTCTCGTAGCCCTCTCGTGCCGCTCCGCCGGCTTCGAGCGTGCGCATGACGTCAGCCAGCCAGCGTGCGGGGACGGGTCCCTCGAGTTCGTTGGGCCGCCAGTCCTTGTCCTGCTGCGCTCGGTTGCCTAGGAGGTGATTCAACAAGCGTGCAGGACCATTGGCGTGCGGACTTTGGCCCGAAGCCTCTTCCAGCGACCTCACCTCCTTCGCGCTCAGGCTCGCCGCGTTGCCGCCGGGCGAGAGGCTGAGCCGGATCGGAAGATCCGAGCCGCCGTGGCTCGAGAGATACACGGTGGTCGGCCCTCTGCGGCCGGGCACCTTCAGCTCCAGCCGAAAGCGCGCGAGTTCGTCTTCGCTCTTCGGCTCCTCGCGTACGTCGAGGATGGCGGGCCCGGAGGCGCCGCGCTCCGCGGCGGAACGGTTGGTCTGGAGCGCTGGGGCCGGGGGCGCGTTCGTCGCCCCCGACTTCGGCTGGTTTGCGATCTTCATGTCTCCGTCCTCCTGAGTTGCGTGCGCGCCTCTTGCAGTCAGCTGCAGCCCTAGACGCCCTGTCCGCGCTCGGCCTTGCGGGTTGCAAGCCGCGGGCCAGAGGCACAGTCTTCACTCAAAGCGCGGTGCGCGTGAGCCCAGGCGCGGTCCCACGCCAGTTGTGACGCCTGATCGCGCCAGCATCGCCGGTGCCTGCGAGCTTCGCGATGCTGTGGGATGCCCTCGCGGCGCGGCCGCCGTCAGGCACGATCATCCGTCGGAAGGCTCATCACCCTGGATTCAGCGTGGAGATCGAGGTCCGCGCGCGGAGCGAGGCACCGCCCGAGGCTGGACTTCCCGGACCTCCGACCACTCGACCCGTCTGCGGAGCCCCGGCAGCCGCAGATCCAGGCCGTTCGGGCGGGCGACGATCAGCTCGGACCTGCGACGGGTCTTGAACGCGACGGCGATGCCCCCTTGGGCGATGAGCCCCAGGAACACCGCCGGGCCCGTAACCCCGATGCGATAGAGGAACGCCCCGAACGCTGCCAACCCGCCGGCCATGACCAGCATGGTGAGCCTGCGCCATCAGCGGCCCCCGCCCACCTCATGGTAGTCGGTCTTTCTGAAGGCGCTGGCACAGATCGCGTAGAACTCCATGGTCTCCTCGCCGGTATTCGAGATGCGCTGGCAGACGCCCTTTGGGATCGAGATCAGGTCACCGGGCCCCACCTCCCTCTGCACGCCGCCGACCTCGACGAAGCCGGTGCCCCGGGTGATGAAGTAGCGCTCGTTGACGTCGACGCGGTGCGGCGCCGTACCCTTGTCCACCTCAACTCGCACCCGCACCACGGACACCGCCGGGTCTCGCGGGTCGTTCGCCACCTGATTGATCTCGCAGCTCTCGACCGCCTTGAAGAAGCTCGCATGGGGGTCGAGCGCGCACACATGGCTGCCCTTCAGCTGTCCCGTCGTCGGCGTGGAGACGATGAGCAGCCTCATCGGCATGGACCCCTCCGACGCCGCGACCCGGAGCGGGTGGCCGCGGCGGACTCGCACGACGTCTCCCGCCCTGACCGCCGCGTCCAAGCCCTCACCGACGACGTTGCCCTCTCCCGCCAGCACCACGAAGCGCCGGTCCGTCGACCTACCCTGAAGCTCTACCCAGGCGCCGGGGTCCACTCGCAGCACGTCGAAGCCCATCCGATCGCGCGACCCGGCCAGGACCGTGTAAAGCGCCACGCCGGGCTTCAGCTCGAGGCCACTGGAGGGCGTGTGAAAGCACCCTGTTGGGGCGCCATGCGGGGGCTTCGGCCGTCGCGCTTGGGTGAGCCCGACCGCCCTGAGCATCCCCGCGCCGTCCTGTTGCACGGTCAGCGCCTGCTTGAGCGGCTTCCAGGGGTCTTGAAACCCCAGCGCGTTCATCAGCTCGGGGAGCGACAGCTCCAAGCGCCTTGCTTCGGACGCCAGGCTGGCGTGTCGCCTCAGCGTGTGCTCGCGGATCATATCGCGGCCGTACCGATGCAGGTTGCGCGCCAGACATATGCTTCGGGTGTCCGCAAGATGGACGCCAGAACACCGCGTCAGCTGGCTCCCTACGGCGCGGCTTGTGGCGCGCGAAGGCACCAGCCAACGCGCCCCGCGGCCGAGCCCTCGGGCTGGAACCTGCGTTGGGCCGTCGCCTCCCGCGTGGCACGAGCGTTGCTTCGTTCCAGCGGCATGAGCAACAACATCGGTCGCATCAACACAACCTCGGCTTCGACGACGCCTGGCGCCAGCGAGAGTCCCGGTCTCAGGCAGGGCTTCCGCACCTTCGTCTCGGCGCTCTTCGGCAACGGCAACGCCAAGGCGCTGCTCGGGGTGGCTGGCATGGACCCGTCCAAGCTCGGCGAGCGGCTCGCGGGGGCGTGGGGCAGCCTCGGCGCAGCCATGAGCCATCCATCCCAGAAGGACGTCATCTCCAAGATCCAGCGCTGAGGTAGCCACCATGCCGCCGACCCACCCCATCGAGGACCTCATCTTCACTCGGCTCGAGGCCCTGCCC
The DNA here is from genome assembly GCA_011526105.1 of Deltaproteobacteria bacterium. Lineage (GTDB taxonomy): Bacteria > Myxococcota > Kuafuiibacteriia > Kuafuiibacteriales > Kuafuiibacteriaceae > WYAZ01. The sequence goes on from WYAZ01000022.1 coordinate 13,581, forward strand.
GCCTCGACCGTGTTGCCTTCCGAGGCGCGCGACGCGATCGCGCTGGGCCTCGAGGCGGCCGCCCAGGACGGAAGCCTCGTCGACGCCCTCCACACCCTCGTGCTCATCGGCGCCTTCCTCGAGCAGCGAGGAGACGTCGCGCTCGCGCACGGGCTGTACGACGTGGGAGATGCGGCGGCGAAGCTCCACCTGGGTGCGCGAGTCCCGCTCGAGTCCGGGGATGAGGAGGCCCGCCTTAGAGCCCGGCGGTACGGGCTCTTCACCGACTCTGCCTCGAGCGCGCTCCGCGCCCCGGCCTTGGGGGCGGCCGCCCCCGCCGACACGACCAAGGCCGGGGCGCTGCCCGTCGCGCGGCGCGTCCGCTGAACCGCACGGAACGATGCACGAGGAGAGACCATGAGCAGCAGAGCGAACCCACTCCACCCCGCCGTCCAGCCAGCCGTCGCGATGGCCATCCAAGACAAGGTGATCGAGGGCGCCGAGCTCGGCTCGATCAAGGACGCGCTCGCGGCCCTCGAGCACCCCCAGGCGCAGCGCCCGGCGCTCGCGAAGGCGCTGATGGATCCTGCGGTCGGCTACACCGCGGACGCGTTCCAAGGGGCGCAGGCGCTCCTCGGGCTGCCGCTCCCGTTCGAGCGAACCTTCGAGCCCAGACGACCCACGCCCCTCGACCTGGGCCCGGCCGCGACCGCTACGCTGCGCGGCTGGCGACTATTCTTGCCCATCGGGGACATCGGGCTCAGGGCGACCTTCCCGCGGGATGCGATCGCGGTCGAGCGGAGCAGCAGCGAGACGACGGTGGCGACGGACCGTAACGGGGGCTCGGCGCCGAGCACCGAGCGGCGCTCCGGTGTCGGCCTGGCCGAGCTGGGCTTCGAGCTCATCGGCACGAACCCGGGGCCGCTCGAGCTGCACGTCTCCGTCTGGGGCAACCTCCCGCTCGATGCCTCCGGCCGCTTCAGCGTCCAGGAGACCCGCTCGGTCCCTGGCGGCAACAGCTCCTTCCTGATGAGCGGGCAGGTGCTGGGCACGGGACACCTGAGGCTCGACGCCTACGAGTCTCGCTCGAGCCTGTTCGATAGCCGCGGGTGGCGGCTGGTGCGGACCGAGCGGCTCCAGGCGCCGGCCACGATCCCGCTCCTGCCGATGGCGGGCGCGATGATGGAGCCCCTGGTGCCGATCAGCGAGGCGGGTGTGCTGGCGCCAGACCTCGCCGCGCTGTTCGAGCGCGGCTCCAGAAAGGGGACCCTCGAGCCGCGCGGCGAGGGGCCGGCGGCCGAGCGGTGGATCGACGTGGAACTCCGGCGCTCCGGAGACGGCCTGCAGATCCACGCGCGCCGCATGGGTGGGACGGATCCGGGCTGGGTCGAGGTGGAGCCGAGCGGGGTGTTTCGGATGGCCGACCAGCACTCCTTCAAGACCGGGCCGTACCGCGAGGACCTGGGCCCGGTGCGGCACGCCGAGGGTCGAATCGTCAGGGACCAGAGGGGCTGGTTCGTGGAGATGAATCGGCTCGACAACCCCGGGAATCCGTACACCGGCGCCCACCCGGCGCCGCACGACACAGTCCTCCCTTCGGCTGAAGCGGCGGCGGTGCGGAGGCCGGAGACGCTCCGGACGTACATCGCGGACATGCACCTCGCTGGCTAGCCGGGGTAGCCCCCCCGCGGGGTCCGACCTCTGCCGTTCAGCCTTCTGGCCGTCGTGTGCTTCTTGCGCGGCGGCGCCACTCGGAGGGCGAGACGCCGCGCAGCCGGCGGAAAAGCGAGCTGAAGTGCTGCGGGGACGAGCAGCCCACCTCCAGAGAGATCCGCGTGAGGGTGTCGTCGGTCTCGCCGAGCAAGCGCTCCGCACGGCGCATGCGCGCCGCCTGAACCTCCGTCGAATAGGATGTACCCAAGTTCGCGAGTTCGCGTTGGAGCGTCCTGACGGATACGTGTAGCGCTCGAGCGGTCTCGCCGATGGACTTCGACGATTCGATGTTCAGCTGGACGCGGAGTGACCGAAGCACGGAGGGAACGTGTTCGACCTCCTCGCGTGCGCGCCTCAGAGCTCTCGCCTCTTCCGCAGCCTCCGAACGGCCGAGTTGCCGCAGCCCCTCCTCTACGTCGCGCGCCAAGGAGAGGGGAAAAGGCGCTGGGGTTGCCGCGAAAAAGCCCTGCGCGAGCGCGGCGTTGTATCCGGCGGCGGGCACGACGAAAGCGACGTGGGTCACGATCTTGGCAAGATCGACGGAGCGGCGCTGGACGAAGTGGCCGATAGGCATCCTGGGAATGTGACGTCCGCGAGGTTCCTTTCGGCTCCGTTCCGAGCTGAGCCAGAGCGCCTGCTCGAGACCATGTCGGGCTCTGTCGTCATCTTGCTCGCGTTCCTGGCCA
>WYAZ01000001.1 GCA_011526105.1 Deltaproteobacteria bacterium
CCGATCCGCGTCGGTGCGCGGTGTTGGTCCTCCTCGCGTTATCGAAGGATAGCGCGTTCGTCGGCCCGCCTTGCGCACCTCGCGTCTCGACCGTCTCGCTCGGTCGGGGGTTTTGAGATGAGCTCTAAGCTGTTCCCCGCCGCCTTGCTGCTGCTCCTCCTCATCCCCGGCGCGGCGCGGGCTCAGGAGTGGGAGGAGCTGTTCGAGGAGAAAGGCGTCACGGTCTGGAGCCGCGAGGTCAAGGGCACCTCCTTCGTCGAGTTCCGTGGCCGAGGCATGGTCGATGCGAGCATCCGTGACCTCGCCGCGGTCATCCGCGACAACAACAAGAAGACCGAGTGGATGCATCAGTGCGCGGAAGACTTCGCGATTCAGTATCGCGCCCCGCTGCACATCATCACCTACAATCGAACCGCGAGCCCCGTCTTCTTCATCAGCGATCGCGATGTGGTCCTGGACGTTCGCGCCAAGGTGAAGCCGGAGGAGAAGTCCATCCTCATCGAGTTCAGGAATACGAAGCATCCAAAAATGCCCGACCGAGACGGGGTCGTTCGCATGCCGCGCCTCACCGGATACTGGCTGCTCGAGGCCAAGAGCCCCACGACCACCGAGCTCACCTACCAGGTCGCGGCAGACCCCGGAGGTGCCCTACCCGCCTGGCTCGTGAACATGGTCTCCAAGAACATCCCGTTTCACACGATCGACAACGTGCGCGGGCAGATCGGAAAGCCCGGCTACAAGCAGCAGTATCTGGTTCTCGATCAGACCATCGATTGGGCCGCTTTTGGGCTCCCTGGCACCTCGACCACCGCTCAGTAGCTGGTATCATCCTGGCCTTCATGGCTCAGACTCCCAGGCGCCCCAAAGGAAGCTCCACCGGCGCTCGCCGGCGTGTTCGGCGCCAGGAGCCGACCGAGCGCGTGCGCGTCAAGGCGAAGGCGCCGCTCATCGAGCGCAAGGACGACTTCTTCGACGAGGGAGAGAGCGAGACCGTCCTGCACGAAGACGCCACGCCCAAGATCAAGGCGACCGTGCCCACCTCCGTCTTCTTTGATGAGGACCGCACCGAGCTTGCACCTCCGCCGCGCCGCCCGAAACGCAGCTCGACGCGAGGCGAACGCAAGCTGAAGGCGGCGCCCGCGAACGGACCTGCGGCGAAGCCCGGTCGTCCCATGCAGATGCCTGGCACCGAGGCCGCGGCGGCCTTGGCGGCGCGGGTCAAGGTGGAGCGGCTCGCGGAACGACTCCCGAACGTTCGCATCCCGGCGCTGCGTCCCTTCGCCGTCTTGATCGATCCCAAACACCTGACTCGACTGGAGGAGGCGCTCTCGGGTGAACTGGATGTACGAGGCGCCTCGATTCGAGATCTTGCCACCGGGCTCATGCAGGGGCAGGCCTATTCGTCGCTGACTCTGGAAGAACGCGCGGTGCTCCTCGGGGCCGTCGCGCCGACGGCCGAGCGCGCCGAGACCTGGAAGCTCGCGACCCAGCTCCTCGACGCGATGCCCAAGGGCGGCAAGCGCGGCGCGCGCAGTCGAAGCCTCGACATCTTTGCGGCGCTCGATGCTCGGCACTGGCCCTCCTTCGTCGAACTCGCGACGCGACCACTGCACCGACGGCCCATCCTCGAGGACCAAGACCTCGAAGGCGGCGCGCTCGTTGACCATCTCTATTCGCTCGCGACTCTCGAGAAGCTTCCGGCTGAGATCGAAGAGCGCGGGCTCCGTGTTCGCGACGTCCTGACCTTGGTCCTGGCCACACTCGCCAAGCCCGCACGGATCGCGCTCGAAGAATCCGCCGACGGAATCCTGGCCGCGCTCGAGTTCGGACTGGCCGAGACCTCGCCCGGCGAGTACGCGCGCCTGTGGCGCCATCTCGTGAGCGCCCCCATGGCGGTCTCGTTCGCCGGCGATCAACGCATCGAGCTCGACCAGCACCTCGAGAAGACCGACGTCGCCTTCAGCGGCACGAACACTCCGCTCCGGGTTGGGCTCGAGATCCTCGCCGGCCATATTCGGCCCCGCCGAGGGCCCACGCGCACCGCCTTTTTGATGCCGGGCGGTCAGGGCGTGGACGCCGACGTCGTCTCGCGCGCGCTGAGCCTGCTGTACGGGGTGCCCTATGCCGTGGCCGCCGGTCCAGCCGCGATTTCACGCATGCTCGGCACCATCCGCCGCGAGCCCGATCGCGTACCGCCCGCGTTCGTCAGTGTGCTCTACGACGGCGGCGAACGGCTGTTCGTGTTCGACCGCAAGGGAGCCACCCGGTTGTTTGTACGCTCGCCGCACGGGGCCTCCAGCAAGAGCAAGGGCTCCGACCGGCAGCGGCCTCCACGCGAGGTCGAAGACCCCGCCCGCGGGCTCGAGAGCATGCCCATCGAGTACCTCGAGGCTCAGGTCGGCGTGGTCATCGCGCCCACGACCTGAGTCGGGCGAACCCGGCCTTCGTCAGGGCAGGCAGATCGCGCCGTAGCGGATCTCGATGGTCGCGCCAGGCGGGGGCACCGAACCGCCGTTGAACTCGACGGAGTTCGAGGTGGCATCGTAGGTCCAGCCGCTCGCGGCGTCCTGCGTCACCAGGTTGCCATTCACGCGAACGACGATGGTCGTGGGGTCCGCGAGCCGAGTGAGGGTCCAGGCGGTGCGCAGCGCAAAGACGCCAAGCCCGATGTTCTGAAGCATGGTCGTCCAGGACGCAGCACAGATGGACTGAAACTGACCGCCGAGCTGACCGGCGGCGTCGAAGTAGCGCTGTCCGGCCGCCGCGGTGGCGCACCCGCCGGGTACGTCGCCGGCGATGGCCGAAAAACTCGTGAGCTGGGGGTTTCTGAAGCCCTTGAGGTTCCGGAAGAAGTCGACATACAGACCCACGGGACCCGGGGACTGATCCTCCTCGTCCGAGACCCCGATGACCGCGAGCCGAGCATCGGGTCGCAAGAAGCCGGCGTTGTCGGAGTTCTCGACCGGAGGCTCGAGCGCGATCTTCGCGGCGGCCAAACAAGCCTCGGCTTCGTCGGAGCCACCGGGGTTGGGTCGGCGGTTGCCATTGGGCGGATTGGTCACACGCACGGCGCACTGAAACGCCGCCACGCGGTTGGGGTCGGAGCTGGTGATGATCTTATTGAAGCCGTTGCACGCCCAGAGCTTTCCGGAGACGGCGTCGTTGATCTCGGAGGTGATGACACCCACTTGGTAGTCCACGTTCAGCGAGTCTGCGTAGTTGATGAAGCCCTGCAAGTTGTTGGAGAGCAGGTTCTGCTCGTCGTCCATGGAGCAGGAGTCATCAACGACCCAGAGGATGTCGACCTTGTTCTCGGAGAGCTGGGTGAAGCTGTCCACCTGGTTGCGATTAGCGGTGGACTCGCCGCGGAGCGGCACCGTGCTCTGTGTGGTGACGTTGTTCTCCACCACCAACAGGCCTTGATGCACGGTGGGGTTCAGCCGCGTGGGATAGAACCGCACCGAGACCTCGGCGAGCTGCCCCGGCGAGATGCTCATGGCGTAGGGCGCATTCACGTTGTTGCCGGCAGCGTCGCGGACGCGGGTCACCAAGAAGACTGGATCCGAGGTGGGATCGATCGCGATGGAGGTGATGCTCAGCGCGCCGCTGCCCGAGTTGTAGATGCGGAGCGTGCGCTCTTCAGAGCCGCAGGAGCTGCGGTTGTCCGGAGGCTGCGGGTTCTCGTAGGTCACGAGTCCGAAGTCGATCTCTCCCGGGATGATGTCGATGGTGGGCACGGTGGGCCGCGCGGTAATGCCAATGGACCAGGCCGGCTTCGCGAGGCCGGTGCCAGCGAGCGTGAAGTCCACGTAGTTGAGGAGGCTCGTGTAGCCGAGCGGGTTGCTCGTGCCACCGGTGGGCGCGAAGGTCACGTCGATCTGCGCGGCCTGTCCGGGGCCAAACACCGCGGGTAGCGTGGGGCCGGTCGCGGTAAACTGCGTGCCGCCTTGGGCTTGCAGACGGAAGGTCTGAAGCGTGCAGTCCGTGTTGCCTGTGTTGGTGATTCGAATGGGCATCGTCTTCGTGAAGCCGATGTTCACCGAGCCGAACTGGAGCGTGCCGTCTTTGCCCACGAGCGAGAAGCCGGAGGGATTGACCGAGACGTCGCAGAGCGCGGCGCCGCCGCCATCCGCGATGAGCTCCACGTTGATTGCATCACCCGGCGCGGGCTCATCGGAGGTGACGGTGAAGTTGGAGGTATCGGTCTGCGGGGTCTGTCGAGCCGGCCCGGTGTAGCGGACCATGACTTCGACCGCATCACCCGCCGCCACCGTGAAGGGCAGCGCCGGCTTGTTCACGAAGGCGAAGCCATTGTCCGGGTCCGTGATGTCGAGGACGTTGCAGGTGCGGGCGCCGTTATTGGTGATGAGCGCGGTGCGGTCCGAGGTCGAACCCGCCGCGACCACGCCGAAGGTCAGGCGAGACGGCAGCACGTCGAGATCACAGGTGGACGCGGCCCCGGTGAGCGCGACCCAGCTACGAATCTGGCCCCCGCCGGAGGCGTATCGGAGACCGCCTCGCGAGGTGCCGGCGGCCGTGGGCCGGTAGGTGATGACGCCTTCGGAGTACTCGCCACGTGCGAAGGTCCCGGTGGGAAACGCGGTCGTGATCTGGAACTCCGGACCGGTGACGTAGGGCTGAATCGTGGTCTCGAGGACCGCCTCGGTGAGATCGACGGGCTCGGTGCCACAAGACTCGAGCCGAAGGGTGCGCGGTTCGGAGGCGCCGACATCGACGAAGCCGAAGTCCACGGCCGAGACGCGCTGGCAGTTCTCACCCTCCATGACGCAGACGCAGAGTGCGGGTCCAGCGCCCGTGCCGTTGATGGGGACGTCGACGGTGCCCTTGCTGGCGTCGCTGGAGACCACACGCACGTAGCCGCTGTCATCGCCGGCGTCGAAGGGGTCGTAGCGCACGTTGACGGTGTACGACTCGCCGGGCTTCAGGACTCGGCAGAGGTTCATGAGATCGCAAGCGGGCGCGTTGGTGGGGCGCTCCGGGATCTCGGTGGCCTCCGGGGTGCAGAACTCGAAGGTCCCGGTGTCGAGCTTGATGGACTTCAGATCGAGGTCGCCCTGCCCGACGTTCTTCAGGACCAAAGGCTCGGTCGCGGTCTGTCCCTTCAGCACATTGCCAAACTGGATGGCGGGGTCTGCAACGTCGGGCTCGCAGCCGTTGGTGCCGCAGATCTGAAGCTTGCCCTGGCCGGTCGCGAGTCCGAAGACCACTTCTTTGCGGTTCGGATCATCCGAAGTGATGAGCAGGTCCACGAGATCCGACTCGGCATCCTGGGCCTGGAAGTTCACGACGATGACGAGGCCCGGCGGAGTCTGAAGATTGGCGCTGGCCGGAATGCTGACCGGGAGCGTGAGTGGGTTGCCAGTGGCGTCTTGGAGGGCGAGCGTGAACTCCGGATCCGCGACCGAAAGCTCGACCCGACTGATCGCAAGCGGGGCGGTGCCGACCGAGCGCACTTCGAATCTCCGCTCGGTGACCGCACCGAAGTCGGAGGTCTGAGCGATGTTCTGCGCGGAGTAGTCGTCCGGAATCCGTCGTGCGACGCCGGCGCCGGAGCAGGGATCCTGCTCGAGCAAGGTCAGCCGCATCTCCACCGGCACTGGACCGAGTTGCCGGTCTTCGTCGCAGCTGCAGCGAGGCAGCGCCAGGCTGGCCAGGGCCAAGGCGACAAGGGTGTGAATTCGGTACGTTCGGCTCGCCATTAAGTCGGTCCTCGGCGAGGACCCTAACGATGAGGTGGGCGTTCCAGAATACGACAAAAGGACTGTCAGTTACGGCCTACATGTGTTGCCTGGAGTGCCACACGAGAAAGCGGCTATCCTGACGGGCAGTGCTCGGCACGGGGAGTTATCCTACATGGGGCGTCCTCCTCGTAGGGATCTTGGGGGGCTGCGCGAGCAGTCATCCCGGAAGCTGGGAGGACGGCGCCACCTTGGGACGAGCGCCGGGGCTCGGCGGACCCATCGCCGCGCGCGCGACCACGCCCACCCGGCGCGCGGCTGAACACCCGCAGATCGAGAGCGCATCCGAACCCATCGAGGTGCAGCTCCTCCGTTTTTCGGCGCGGCGACGCGCGCTCATCCAAGCAAGAGAGAGGCAAGGCGGGGTCTGGCCGGCCGAGGTCGTGGTCCTCTTTCAAGATCTCTTCGACGCCCTGCTCGTCTCGCTCGATCCCGTGGCCGAGGCCCGCCTCTCGCGACGTGCGCTCATCCAGGCGCGCGTGGTGCCCGAGGCCGAGCTCGAGATGACCGTGACGCGCTTCGGCGCGCCGCCCAAGGAGCTCGCGACCGCGCTCTCTCGCGTTCAGGTCGCGGTCACCTGGCACATGCGAGAGCTCGCCCTGCGCGAGCGCGGCGTCGAGACGAACTCTCCGCTGCACGGCGTGACGATGGCGTGGCCGCTGCAACCTGTGTTGCTGACCAGCGCGTTTGGTTATCGCCGAGATCCCATGCACGACGAGATCCGGTTTCACTCCGGCGTGGATCTCGGCGGCCAAAAGGGTGAGCTCGTGTTCGCGGCCAGCCCCGGCGTCGTCATGGAAGCCGGATGGAGCGGCGCCTACGGAAGACGCGTGGTGATTCAGCACGCCGAAGGTCTGGCCACGGTCTACGCGCATCTCGACGGGCTGCTCGTCGTGGAAGGCGTGCGCGTGGAGCTCGGTAGCCCGCTCGGCTTCCTCGGGTCGTCCGGAAGGTCCACAGGGCCACATCTGCACTTCGAGGTGCGCCAGTTCGGCGAAGCGGTGGACCCGCTGGATGTGGTGGGACGCACGGTGATGCGACCGCGGATGGCGCAAGCGGACTGAGCGCAGTGCGCGGTGATCGGACTCGACGCGTGTCCAAGCTTTGTGAACCTGGCGAGAGCAGCGACGGGCTGCGAGGTGTTGCAGCAAAACCTCCTCGAACGTCCTGCGGGCAAGCCGCGCGCCGAGCAACCATCCACCGTCGCGGTCTCGACGAGTCGATTCGGTCCGTCGGCAGGCGTGACCCCGAGGCGACCTGGGTCGAGGTCGAGGTCGTGCACGAGGAACGAGTCGGCGCGCGTGGGGATGGCGTCGTGTTCCCGCCGACGAAGCGCGCTTTGCCTTCGGGGAAGCACCGAGGAGCGACGTGTTTGCGGACACGGTGTGGAGCCGCGGGACGTGTTCGGTTGAGCTCCGGGGATGATGCTCGGCGTGGGCGCGGACCCATCGAAACGCACGCTCGAGGACGCATGGCTGTATCGAGTCGAGACACTCTCGCTCTCTCCGCAACTGCAGCCAGGGGACTAGTACCGGTTTGTGGGCACCGCCGCGTCATCCGCAGGCACCATGCGATCCACGATCGCCGCGCCGATCGAGTCGCCCCACACGTTCACGGTGGTGCGGAAGCGATCGAGGATCCAGTCGATGGAGAGCAGCAAACCAATCCCCTCCGCCGGCAGACCGACCGCGCCAAGCACGAGCACCATGGTGACCAGACCCGCCTCGGGAATCGCTGCCGCCCCGACCGCCGCCAGAGTCGCCGTCACCGCGATCAGAAGATGCTGGGCGAAGCTGAGCTCGATACCCATGGACTGGGCGATGAAGATGACCGCCACGGCTTCATACAGCGCCGTGCCATCCATGTTCACCGTCGTGCCCAAGGGAATGACTAGGTCGGCCGCACGCCGCGCCACCTTGTTATTCTCGACGACGCACTGAAGCGTAACGGCCATGGTCGCCGCGGACGACGCGGTACCAAAGGCCGTCAGCAGCGCATCCACCATGCCACGCGCATAGGGCCACCATCGTCTCCGACCGATGAACACGAGCAGTGCGGAGAGGTTGATGAACGCATGCACGAGGAGGCCGAGCATGACCGTGGCCGCATACCAGCCCAGGCCTGCCAGCTCCTGCCACACCACCGCGCCGCCGCCCGCCTTACCAATGCGGTCCGCCACCAGTCCGAGGATCCCGAGCGGCGCGAACCAAACCAAGAAGCGAACCAGCTTGAGCAAGGCGTCGTTCGCCGCGACGATCACGTCGTTGAGCGGCTTGGCCGCGGGGCCCATCAAAGACAGCACGATTCCGATCGTCACGCTGAACACGATCAGGCCAAGGATATTGCTGTCCGCTGCGGCCGCGATGATGTTCGACGGAAACATGCTGGTGATCACATCGTAGATGGCACGCGCCGGGGTCTGAGCCACCGCCTTCGCCAACTCGACCGGCGCCGCTGCGGCGTTGCCCACCGCGTGCGAGCCAGGATTGATCAGCGAGACGAGCACGATGCCCGTGACCACCGCGAGGAACGTGGTGGTCATGAAGTAGACCACCGTCGCGGAGGCGGCCTTGCCCACGCGCCGCAGATCACCCATCCCCGTGACGCCGACGACGATGCTGGTCACCACCAACGGCACGATCAACGCCTTCAGCGCCGACAAGAACACGACGCCGAGCATGCGCACGAACAGCACGAACGGTTCGACGGAGGGATCGGCCCAGCGCTCGCCAAGCGAGGCGCCGATCAAGAGACCAAGCAGCGCGCCGGTGAGCATGGCGGCGGGTAGTACCCAGGGTTTGATTCGCATCCGGCCGCCACCATAGCCGAGGTCGGAATCTGATCGAATCGCGCTACCGACCGGGCTCAACAAGCACCCTCTGCTCCAAGCGGCCAAACGCCGCGGGTCTCCGTCCGCCCCCGAAAGGCCCCGCTCAGGGGCCCAGGACGGCCACCCGCCCCACGCCGACGTTCTCAGGCGGACCCCCGAGGCAGGAAGAGGCCCAGGCATGACGTGTTCGCGCGAACGAGCGGAGCCTTCTCCCGCAAGCGACCGAAACCCCGGGCGCGGACTCGGGTCTGGTCAGCGCGGTCTTCCTCGAACGCGACGGAGCGCACCAGCTTCGCGCGCGTCTATCGAGCGTCGCGAACATGGGCACATACCCGCAGCTCGAACGCCTGATCGTGGATCACGCATCCACAGACGCCATCGCCGCGGGCCTACCGCTCTCGGTCCACGGACGGCTCCAAGAAGGCCTCATCGACGAGCGCTCCTGGGCTTGAACGCAGCGCCGAGCATCGACGCGCCGTTCGGAAACCTGCGAAAGAGGGCGTAGTCGAGCCCCATGAGCCGCTCGCGCAGCCCAAACACCCCGAGACCCGGCGCGCGGGTGCACACGAAAGAGAAGAAGTGGGAGCGCAGGCGAAACTGCGGTCGCAGGAATCCGTTCCTCGTGAGCACTTTCGCGGTCTCGGCGGTCTCGAGCCGCCGAAGGTGCGTTGGATCCTCCCATCGCCAGCGCCGGTAGCCTTCGGATGTAGGATCGATCTGTCCGCGCGCGAGGCTGTACAGATGCTCGATCGAGAGCGGGTTCGCACACGGCGTGGTCCAAATGAAGCAGCCACCGGGTTTCAGCACACGACGGATATCCTGCAGGTAAGCGTCTAGGTCTTCGACGTGCTCCATGACCTCGACCGAGACCACGAGATCGAAGCGCTCCGGCTCGCTCTCTACTTCGCCCTTCGTCACCGGGAGGCAGTTGTTCTTGTGCCTCGGGTAACGCTCCCGGAGCTGCGTGAGCGCGGCCGGGCTGATGTCGCAGAACGAGAGCGCGGCGCGCGGGAACAGGCGCTCCCAGAGTTCGAGATACAGACCGCTGCCGGCGCCATAGTCGAGGACCCGCGCTGGGTCTGAAGGACGCACCACCTGGAGAATGAAGTGAGCGAGCGCTTGCGAACGAGCGACCTCGTAGCCGGAGAGCCGCGAACGGTAGCTCTCCTCTCGGTAGCGCTGGTCGTAGAGCTCCGAGAGGCCCACGGGGAGCGTCATCACATAGTCGTCCTGCACAGTCCACTGCGCAGCGCTCGGGAACGATTTCGAGAGGCCGCTGGCGCCACACTTGCAGACGGAATCACGCGTGGTCGCCACCCTACACGCCGCCTCCCTCATCGGCATCGACGCCACCCCCATCGAGATCGAGGTCGAACTCGCGCAAGGCCTGCCGGTCCTCTCGATCATTGGCCTGGGCGACACCGCGGTCCAAGAGGCGCGCTATCGCGTGCTCGCGGCGCTCAGGGCGGCCGGCATCGAGCTCCCCAAAAAGAAGGCGACCATCAACCTCGCGCCGGCTTCGCTGAGAAAGGACGGGGCGAGTCTCGATCTGCCCATGGCCCTCGGCTTGCTCGTGGCCGGCGGCGTGCTCGATGCGCGCACCGTCGAAGGCGCGCTGGTGGCCGGTGAACTCGCGCTCTCGGGGGCGCTGCGCCCGATTCGCGGCGCACTCACCCTCGCCGCCCTCGCGAAGCAGCGGGGTCTGTCGCGCCTCATCGTGCCCGCGGCCAACGGTCCCGAGGCCGCGGTCTTGCCCGGCATCGAGGTGATCGCAGCCCCCGATCTCTCCTTGTTACTCCTGCACCTGCGGGGCGACCGCTTGCTTCCGCCCCCCACCCAGGCGCCGCCCTCGGTGGTGAGCCACAAGCTCGACCTCATGGACGTCCGTGGTCAGCTCCTCGCGCGGCGTGCGCTCGAGGTCGCGGCGGCCGGGGAGCACAACATCCTCTTTCTCGGGCCCCCGGGGAGCGGCAAGACCATGCTCGCTCGGCGCCTGCCGTCGATTCTTCCGCCGGCCACTCCGGAGGAGCAGATCGAGGTCACTCGGGTCTGGTCGGCGGCCGGTCTCACGCGCAATGGGCAGGGCCTGCTCAAAGATCGGCCGTTTCGCGCGCCCCACCACACCGTGAGCCTGCAAGCCATGATCGGCGGCGGAACCTCGGTGCGGCCGGGCGAGGTCTCCCTCGCCCATCGCGGCGTGCTCTTCATCGACGAGCTGCCCGAGCTGGCGCGGAACACGGTCGAGAGCCTGAGACAGCCCCTCGAAGACCGAGAGGTCACCATCGCAAGGGCTCGCCACGTGGTTCGGCTGCCCGCGGGTTTCATGCTCGTGGGCGCGGCCAACCCGTGTCCCTGTGGCTGGTTCGGAGATCCCTCAGACCGCTGCCGCTGCACCGAGGAGCAGGTGCAGCGCTACGCCAGCCGGGTCTCGGGCCCGGTGCTCGATCGCATCGATCTCATCGTGGAGGTGCCCGCGGTCGCCTCGGACCAGCTCTTTCAGCCGGTCGCGGGGGAGCCCTCCGCCCTCGTGCGCGATCGGGTGGTCGCGGCCCGGAAAGTTCAGCTCGAACGCAGCGCGGTGCCCAACGGCCGGCTCTCGGGCCAAGGGCTCGATCGCGCCGCCGGCCTCGATGACGCCGCGCGAAGGCAGCTCGGACGCGCCATGGACAAGCTCCGGCTCTCGGCGCGGGTCATCGAACGCACCCTCAGGGTGGCCCGCACGCTGGCCGACCTCGAGGGCGCGGAGCGAACCTTGGAGGGTCACGTCGCCGAGGCGCTCGCTTTCCGGGCCCCGCGCCTGTGGGCGGGACGGCGCGCGGCCTGATAGACTCGGGCGCTTGATCGCGGTCCTCACCAAAGAGCTTCGCTTTCCGGCCCCGAGCTCGGCCAACGCGGACGGTCTGCTCGCGGTCGGCGGCGATCTGTCGATCGACAGGCTCCTCCTCGCCTATCGAAGCGGCATCTTTCCTTGGCCCTTGAACCCTCGAATGCTCACATGGTTCTCACCCGACCCCAGAGCGATCTTTGATCTCGAGACCTGGCGGCCGGGCCGAAGCCTGAGGAAGCGCATGGCTCGCGGGGACCTCGAGGTCCGATTCAACACCACCTTCGACCGAGTGATGGAGTACTGCGCGGAGCCGACCTTCGAGCGTCCTTCGACCTGGATCATCCCGGGCATGTTCGAGGCCTATGGCGAGCTTCACCGAATGGGCTACGCGCACAGCGTAGAGACTTGGTGCGAAGGGCTGTTGGTCGGCGGGCTGTACGGCGTCTCCATCGGCGGGTTCTTCGCCGGGGAGTCCATGTTCAGTCGCGTGAGTGATGCCTCGAAGGTCGCGCTCGCGGGTTTGGTGGATCGCATGAAGGCGCGCGGCATGAGCCTGCTCGATACGCAGGTGATGAATCCGCACCTCGAGCGGCTCGGGGCGGTGGAGATCCCGCGGAGCGAGTATTTGAAGCGGCTGAAGCACGCGCTCGAGCAACCGGTGCGGCTCGCGGAGCGAGCGTAGAGCTCTCGAACGTCCGTCCGGTATTCGGACGATGTGCGGATACCGGACGGACAAATCCACCCCACGATTGCGCTCACCCAGCCCACCGCGCGGCATGAGCCTTGCTCTGGCTCACGCGCATGGGAATCAAACAACAACTCACCACTTTGAAGACCGCCATCGCCGACATCGAAAAAGCCTATGGCCGAGGCGCCATCATGTGGCTCGGCGAAGATCGGAAGGAAGAGCCGGTCTCGGTGATCCCGACCGGCTCCTTGTTCGTCGACCGCGCCCTCGGCGTCGGCGGCTATCCAAGGGGGCGCTTGGTCGAGATCTACGGCCCGGAGTCCTCAGGCAAGACCACCCTCGCCCTTCACGCCATCTCCGCCGTCCAGCGCGCGGGCGGCGTCGCGGCCTTCGTCGACGCTGAACACGCGCTCGACCCCCGCTATGCGCGCGCGCTCGGCATCGACCTCGATCAGCTCTTGGTCTCGCAGCCGGACCACGGCGAGCAGGCCCTCGAGATCACCGAGACGCTGATTCGTAGCGGCGCGGTCGACCTCGTGGTGGTGGACTCCGTCGCGGCCCTCGTGCCCAAGGCCGAGATCGAAGGCGAAATGGGAGATGCCCACATGGGTCTTCAGGCTCGGCTCATGTCGCAAGCGATGCGCAAGCTCACCGGCCACGTCTCCAAGACCAAGGCCACCATCATCTTCATCAACCAGACCCGTCACAAGATCGGCGTGATGTTTGGTTCGCCGGAGACCACCACCGGCGGCAACGCGCTGAAGTTCTACGCTTCCGTTCGCATCGACGTGCGGCGTATCGGGGCGGTCAAGGACGGCGAGGACCTCGTCGGCAATCGAACCCGGGTCAAGGTCGTAAAGAACAAGATGTCCCCGCCCTTTCGCGAGGCCGAGTTCGACATCCGCTATGGCAGGGGCGTTTGTGTGGCCTCCGAGATCCTGGACCTCGGGGTCGAGCGCGGGGTGCTCGAGAAGTCCGGCGCTTGGTTCTCGATGTCGGGGCACCGGATCGCGCAGGGCCGAGAGAAGGCGCGCGCCTGGCTCGAGGCTCGTCCTCAGCTCATGGAGCGGTTGCGCACCGTCCTCTTGGCCGAGAAGCTCGACCTAGGCGTCTTGGGTGCGCCGGAGACCTGGGGCTCCCCAGAGTCCGAGGAGATCGCGGTGCCCTCGGAGCCCGAGCGCGCCGCAGCCTAAGCGCGCGTTGGCCCCGGGCGGTGGTTGTGTTTGGCTCGCCCATCATGCCGCTGCCCGGTCTCCCCGACTTTCCTCTCGAACTCGAACGCGAACTCGAAACGGTGCGGGTCGCCAAGGGGCCGAGCTACGTGCCGCGCACCCATCATCTTCACGCCGATGGCCGGCCGAGGTTCACGAACCGCTTGATCAAAGAGACCAGCCCATACCTGCTTCAGCACGCGCACAACCCGGTGAGCTGGCATCCGTGGGGTGATGAGGCCTTCGAACTCGCAGCACGCGAGGACCGCCCCGTGCTCCTCTCGGTCGGCTACTCCACCTGCCACTGGTGTCACGTGATGGAGCGCGAGTCCTTTGAAGACGAGGAGATCGCGACGTACATCAACCAGCACTTCGTCCCCATCAAGGTCGACAGAGAGGAGCGCCCCGACGTCGACGACGTGTACATGGCCGCGGTTCAGCTCCTCTCCGGCCACGGGGGCTGGCCCATGACGGTGGTGATGAGCCCGGACCGTCGGCCTTTCTTTGGCGGCACCTACTACCCCGCACGCGACGGCGATCGCGGCGCGCGCGCGGGTTTCCTCACGGTGCTCGAACGGCTGGTCGAGGTGTATGGGAGCCAGCGCGGCGACGTGAACGAGAGCGCGGAGCGGCTCTTGCGCGCGCTGAACCAGCATGCACAGCCGCGCCCTTCCGCGGAGGCCCCAGGCGTAGAGGCCTTCGTCTCCGGCGCCGCTTTCTTGATGGCGCGCTTCGATCCCGAACACGGCGGCTTCGGCCACGCGCCCAAGTTCCCACGGCCTTCGACCTTCGAGCTCTTGCTTCGGTACTTTCGGCGCAGCGGCGACCAACAGGCCAAACACGTGGTGCTGCACTCGCTCGATCGCATGCGGCGCGGCGGGCTCTATGACCAGATCGCCGGCGGCTTTCATCGCTACTCCACCGACGAGCGATGGTTGGTGCCGCACTTCGAGAAGATGCTGTACGACAACGCGCAGCTCGTCTCGGTGTACCTCGACGCCTACCAGGTCTCCGCGGAGCCTGCGTTCGCGGCTACCGCGAGAGACACGCTCGACTACGTGCTGCGCGAGATGACCAGCCCCGAGGGCGGCTTCTACAGCGCAACGGACGCGGACAGCGAAGGTGAAGAGGGCACGTTCTTCGTGTGGACGAAAGCTGAGCTCGAGACCGTGCTCGGGGCCGAAGACGCCGAGTTCGCGGCGCGTGTGTACGGGGTCACCGACAAGGGCAGCTTCGAGGGCAAGAACATCCTGCATCTGCCCGTGCCGCTCGACGAGGTCGCAAAGTCTCTCTCCATCGCGCGCACCGAGCTCGACAAGCGCCTCGAGAGCGTCAACGGGCGGCTCTATGCGGCGCGCAAGCGACGCGAGCCCCCGCTCCTCGATGACAAGATCCTCACCGAATGGAACGGGCAGATGATCGGCAGCCTCGCGCGCGGCGGGTTTGTCCTGAACGTGCCGTCCTACGTGGTGGCGGCCGAACGAGCCGCCCGGTTCGTGCTCGACAACCTGCGCCCACAGGGCCGGCTGCTCCGGGCGTATCGGGAGGGCCGAGCCCGCCACCGGGCAGTGCTCGAGGACCACGTCTTCTTGGCCGCCGGGCTCATCGATCTCTTCGAGGCCAGCGGTGATCTGCGATGGCTGTCGGAGGCCAAGGCACTGACGGAAGAGATGCTCGAGCGCTTCTCGGACCCCGAGGCCGGCGGGTTCTTTGGGGTGGCACACGACGCCGAGCAAATGATTGTGCGCGACAAGCCGCGCTACGATGGCGCGCAGCCCTCCGGGAACTCGGTGGCTGCGCACGTGCTCCTTCGCCTCTACGCGTTCACTCAGAACGCGCGATACCGCGACGAGGCTCTGCGCATCTTTCGGGTCATGGGGGACTCACTCGAAGACCGCGCGGCCGAGGCGCCGCTGCTCGCGGGGGCGCTCGAGCATCACCTCGATCGACCCAAGGAGATCGTCATCGTCTACGGCCCCAAGAAAGCGGGCGAGCTCGACGCCGTCCTGCGCGCGGTGTACCTACCCAACCGCGCGATCGTTCGTGTGGCCCAAGACCAGGTCGAGCGCTACGCGGAGCTCATCCCCTTCGTGGCGAACAAGATCGCGGCCGACGGCGAAAGCACCGCCTACGTCTGCACCGAAGGCGTCTGCGAAGCGCCGGCCCGAAGCGCGGAGCTGTTTCGGCGGCAGCTCGAGGCCACCCACCCGCTGAAGCTCACGCCTGAGTGAGACGAGCGAGCGCCGAGGTCCGCACACCGACGCCGATCGCCCTACCCTCTCCTAAGTGGTTGTATGGACCGGGCTTTGCGGGAACACTCGGAGGGTGCAGCAGGCCGCGAAATGAGGGATAATCGCCGCTCGTGTGAGACCTGATTTCGCCGGTGCCGCCCTCCTCGAGGTCTGGGTCCCGCTTTGGATCGAAGAGCTCGGTCCCGCGGCGAAGCGGATCGACGGGGTCATGCAGTTTCACCTCGCCGGCACCGACGCCGTGCGCTCCTGGTACCTCGACTTTGGGCCGAGCCCACCCATCGTTCTCGAGGCCATTCACCCTGCCCCCGATCTGACGCTCACGATCGATGACGATGAGGTCATGCCGCTCCTCGGCGGTCAGCTCGACGTCGCGCGAGCGCTGCAGCTCGGGACGGTTGCGATCGAAGGAGACTCCTCGCTCCTCGCTCGGTGGGTGGAGCTCTTCTCCGAACAACTCGGCGGCATGCGCACGCTCTACGCCTCGGTCCGCCGCGGTTCGGAGGGCGAGGGTCGGGGGGGGGGAGATGAGCTCTAAGTCGCTCGATCTCCAGAACCGCTTGCCCAAGGCCGCGCTCGAGAAGGCACTCTCGGAGATCGGCGACGCGAAGGTCAGCGACCTCAAGCACCGCATCAGCGAAGTGGCGTCGAAGCAGCCCTTCGTCGCGAAGATCCGCGACGAAGTAGAGAAGTCCGGTGTGAAGCCGGCGAAGGTCTCGCTCTCCAAGCTGCGCGAGATCGCCGCGAAAGAGCTGCTCGCGGTCCAAGCGGCAAGTAAGAATGGGGACAAGGTCGATCTCGAGTCGGTGAAGAAGAACTTCGGCTCTTTCGCGCAGCGGCTTCTCTCGCATCTCCACACCACAGAGTTCGGGCGAAGCAACACGCGCCCGAAGGCGGTGAGCCGAACCGACTACATCGAGAGGCCTGGCCCCGCCGCGAAGGTAGGCGCCGGTCTCAAAGCCCTCACCACCTACTTCCCCGAGAGCGCGGGCAAGCTGCCCGGCGAGCTCGGCAAGCGCCTGCCGCACGGCTTCAGCGTGGCTCACGCGCGTTGGTTTCACCGTGAGTATTGGAGCGCTCAGCCCTATACCGACATCCAAGACATCCTCGCGAAGGCCAACAAAGATCCGCTGTTCAAGAACCACGGCAAGGTGGAGATCTGGCAGGCGCAAAACCTCTTCAAGGAGTATCCGGAGAGCTTTCCGTGGCGATGGCCCACGCGCAACGCCATCTTCGGTTCGCATGCGTTTGTGAAGGCGATGCTCGAAGCCCCCAAGGGGACCTCGCGCGGACAGGTCGTAGAGAGCCTGCGCAAAGAGAACAAAGCCTTTCCCGACGCGACCGCCTTCAACAACTACATGAGCGGCCCGTGGCGCAAAGAGCCGCAGCTTTATCCGTTCCTGGCTGGGTTGCCGAAGGACTCCAGCGGGCGCGTGACCCTCGAGGCGCAAGGGGAGCTCAACCCCTGGCAGCCCGACGGCGGAGGTCGGCTCGCGCTCACCCAGGCGCTCGCGGACGATCTGAAGCGCCTCGCGAGCTCACCGGAGGTGCGCTGGGATTGGACACCCGAAGACTTCGTGGGCTTCGTGCGCGAGAAGACCGGCGCTGACGGCTTCTTGTGGGCCACCTTCCTCAACTGCCGCAAGAAGTTTGGCGGCGAGTTCCCCACTTGGCCACAGGTGCAGGCCGGCGCCCAGGAGCGCATGGCGCATCAGATCCTCGGGGTCCAAGACGAAGCCGCGGCCCTCGGAAAGGCGATCGGTCGCCCGGACGTCGTCGCCGCGTTGAACGCGAAGCTTCCGCCGAATGATCGCCCCTGGACCGAGAACCAGATCGAGACGGTTCAGCGAAACTTTCCGAAGGTGGTGCGTAGCTTCATCGGCCAGCGCAAGGAGACCTCCGAAGCCGAGGCGCTCGAGCTGCTCGCGGCGATAGAGAAGGAGAAGGCGAAGGATCCGAGCAAGAGCCAGTACGCGATCGCCCAAGAGCTGGGGCACACCGAGATGCGCGCCAAACACCTGTTGCGGGTGGCGGCCGGGTTGAAGCCGGAGGCATTTACAGAGCGCCAGGGAGACTACAACCGCTTCGACGCCAAGGACGACGCAATGCTCGCGGCGGCCATGGAGAAGCTCCCGATTGGCTCGGAGCCGACGGAGCTCTATCGCCTGATGGAGAAGGACTACTCCCGCTACATCGAGCGCCACAAGCTGAACGAACCGAAGTGGATCGCCAAGGCCGTGCGCAACCGGCTTCAGCTCGGCGAAGACTGGGTGACTTACCAGCAGACCCGCCTCGCGAAGCTCCTCACGCGAGCGAGCCTAGATGTGCCCGAAGGGAGCAGCTTCAAGGTGCTGGTGGCGAAGGCTCGAGAACTCCAGCCGATCAAACACTCGGATCAGGTGGTTCAGAACAGCGCCTACCGCTGGAGGCGCGAGCGCGAGAAGTACCCGGAGATCGCGAAGCTCTTGGACGCTCACGATCGATTCCCGTGGGAGACCTTCAAGGCCTCGCCGCACGTCGAGGTGCTGAAACGTTTCTCCGCCCGCTTTGCGGAGAGCCAGCCTTGGGATGGCATCGAAGCCTATGGGCTGAGCCCTGCGCAAACCAAAGTGCTGCACGAGCTCTACTGGACCGCACCACCGCACTTCGAGCTGACGGACCTCCTCGCGGCCGCCAAAGAGCACCCGGCCTTCGAGACCGGCGCCGATCTGCTCGTCCCGTTTCGGGTGAACAAGATCTGGAACGAGAACCGCGATCGATTCCCGTTCGACATGCGCAACCGCGGTTTTGCGATCCACTCGATGTTGTTCGCGGAGGCCTTGGCCTCGAGCCCCGAGACCGCGGCACAGGCGGAGGTCCAGAGCCGGCTCGCCGAACGCTGGCCAAGCTTCCCCAGCGTGAACAGTTTCAACAAGGCGACCAAAGGGACCTGGCTCGAGAACCCCGAACGCTTCCCGTTCCTCGACGACCTGCTGAGCCGCACCAAGGCCGGATGGACGCTCCGAGGCCAACAGGAGGTCGCGGGCTTCAAGATGAAGGGCAAGCGGCTGCAGCTCACCGAGGAACTGGCCGCGGCCACGGGGGAGCTCCTCCGGAGCGACAAGATCCGATACGACTGGAGCGCGGCACAGGTGGCGGCCTTTGTGGGCGAGTCGCTGGGCTTGCCGTTCACCGACACGACCTATTCTCAGATGAGACGCAAGCCGGAGCTTCGGAAGCACCTCCCGTCCTACGAAGAGATCCGACAGAACGCGCGCCTCAACTTCGTCACCCTGCTCGAGAAGATCCACGTCGAGCGAAACATCAACTCGGCGAACGAAGTGCTCGACGTCTTGCACAAAGAGTTCGGCTACCCCCGATACGACGACAACCGTCTCTCGACCCTCCGCCAAGAGTTCGGGCCGGAGCTCGTGCCGATCTTCCGTGATGCCAAGAAGGAGGAGACGCTCAAGCAGTGTGAGGCGCTCTTCCTCGAGATCAAGAAGGCCAAGGGCAAAAAGGGCATCTACGAGCTGGGTCGGGCGCTGGGCTACAGCCCGCCCGAGCTGTACTACCGGCTCGAGCTCATCCACCGCACCTGGCCCGACGCCTTGCCCGGCCTGAATCCCACAAACCCATACTCGAAGGCCGACAAAGCGGCGCTGCAGGCGGCCATGAATCGCACCTCGATCGGCGCGCCGTTCGCCGAGGTGGGTCCCATCCTGCGGCAGGAGCATCCCGAGTTCTACGAACGCCACGGCCTCACGAACGACATCTCGCTGCTCGAAGTCGCCAAGCGGGAGCTCGGCCTCGACAGCTGGCCGAAGTTCCATGACCGGCGCCTGGCCAAGCTGATCGGCGACATCGCCTCGAGGGCACCCGTCGGCTTCTCCGTGGCTGAGCTGCACCGCGTGATGGTCGATGAGTATGACGTACGAGTGGGACTGGGCCGCGTCCACGATCGGCTAGCGGCGTGGAAGAAGGATCCCGACGCGCCGCCGGAGATCAGGAAACTCGTCGACAAGAACGGCAAGTATCCGTGGGAGCTTCGGACCATCACCTTGACCCCCGCGCTCGCGGAGGCGGTCGGTGAGGTCATGCGCCAACATCCGAAGGAATCTCTCCGCGAGGTGATCCTCAGGCTCAAGCAGGACCCCGAGTTCGAAGCCAAGTATCCGGGCTTCAGCGAGCAACACGTCATCAACTTGCGGGCGACCTACGGGGAAGACGTCGTCCCGTTTGCGCGCAGCCTGAGGCCACACGGCACCACGCTGAAGGCGCAACTCGAGAAGACCAGGAAGCTGGTCGATCGGATCTCGAAGGAGGTCGAAAAGCTGGGCTCGACGGACGGCCTGACCCCCGGCTTCCTCGCCGAGCGCCTCGGGGTCGGGGTGCACGAGGTCAACCGCGCGCTCCAAAAAGCCGGCGCCCGATTCCCGTGGAGCGGCTTCGGCTCCGGCGGAGACATCGACATCCTCCTCGCCGCGCACGTGGGTCACCACATCGAACAGGCTCCGCTTGGGACCACGCCCGAGCAGATCGTGCATCAACTCCTCGCGGACAAGGAGTTGCGGGAGAACTACCCCGATTTGAGCGGCGCGACGCTGCCACGGCTCCGCGAAGCGTATCCGCACATCGTCCCGGACACCGGACAGCGCGAGGAGATCCTCAGGGCTCGAATGTTGGTCAACGAGATCTTGACCAGCGAAAAGGGCACCCCCTTCGAGAAGATTCGGGATCAACTCGCGAAGAAGCACCCCGGCGCGTTCCCGCCGGACCCTCCCGAGGCCTACCTCGCACGCTGGCAGGCCTCGCCGGTCCCGCTCCCCTTCTTGGACGCGCTGAAGATCGGCGCGCGTCTCGATATGAACGGGCGCGGAGGCGCTGGCTTGGTCGACAACTCGCTGCGCACCGAAGCCAGCCGGCTGGCGCGTGAGATCCCACAGATCCCGGACGATCAACCGGTGCTCCGCGAGCTGGTCGCCGGCATCGGCAAGACGCGCTTTCAAGACGCCGAGTTCATGTGCGTGCAGCACATGCTCGGCGTCCAAGTGCCGTTCTATGAGATCTGCGAGGGCATCGGCATGAACCGAGGGCGCACGACGATCGTGGGTACGCCTTACACCTCCAACCGAACCGTGCGCGACGTCCTCCGTGACAAGGGCTGGGACGCGCGGCGTGTGCCCCTCGATCTCGCGGTGTGGAAGGAAGAGGTCCGAAGCGCGATCTACGAGCGTCTGCACTCCGCGATGGAGTCCGGCCGCCGAGTGGTCGTCCTCGACGACGGCGGCATCGTCTCCAAGCTCCTGCACGAAGACCCATTCCTTCGAGACCACGCGGACAAGTTCACGATCGTCGAACAGACCCGCCGGGGCATCACGGTCGCCGACGAAAACCCGCTCCGGACCGCGATCGCCAACGTGGCCCAGAGCCTCACCAAGGTTCTCGTCGAGGGCCCGATCATCGGTGACATCCTTCAAGAGAAGCTCATGACCCGCCTCGAGCGGCTGGGCATCAAGTCGGTCAAGGGGATGCGCATCGGCGTGGTCGGTAAGGGCGCGATCGGCAATCCGCTGATCGAAGAACTGAAGCGCATGGGGGCCATCGTCACCGGTTGGGACACCGACCGCGACAAGCTCACGCCGGCCGAGAAGAAGCTGAGCGAAGCGGAGTTTTTTGGGGGCCAAGAGCTCATCCTCGGCGCCACCGGCATGGAGTCCATGGGTCCCGAACAACTCGCCTTGGTGAAGTCGGGCACCATCATCGGCAGTTGCTCGTCGAAGCTGGTCGAGATCGACATGGGCGCCATGAGCCAAGACGCCATCCCCGGCGGAACCAAAGAGATCGACAGCGAGAGCTTCCCGCCTTCGGTCGAGTACACGCTGAAAGACGGCCGCAAGATCACGGTGCTCGCGCAGGGCTATCCGCTGAACTTCGATGGCTCCGTCAACACCACCGACCCCGACCTCATCCAGGTCACACGAGCGCTCTTGCTCCTCGGCCTCCTTCAAGCTTCGCGCTCGAAGGTGCCGGAGGTCCACCGGCTCGACATCGAAGGTCAGCTGAAGATCCTCGAGTTCTTCGCGAAGCAACCCAAGGTTCAGGCCGACAAGTTGCTCGCCGGCGAGGTGAAGAAGGCGATCGGGCTCATCGAAGCCGAGCTGGGCGGCGGCAAGAAGACCGACCCTCGTGGCCCCAAGCGTTCGCCGGCTGGGGCGTGACGATACGCGCCCGCGCGCGTCAGCGAAGCAGCGCAGTCCCCCGAGCCCCCGGGGTCTCGAGCTCTTCGAGCAGGGCCCCGGGATCGAGCCGACCCAAGATGTGTACTCGCCCCACCCCGCGCCCGATGGCCTCGAAGCTCTCCTCGAGCTTCGGGATCATGCCGCCGGCCACGACGCCAGCCTCGATCGCCCGGTTCGCCTCTTCCTTGGTCATGGTGGGGATGCGGGTGTTCGGATCGGAGACGTCTTTGAGCACCCCCGGGGTGCCGGTCACGAGCAGGAGCGCGTCCGCCTTCCACGCCACCGCGAGGTCGTTGGCCACCACGTCCGCGTTGATGTTGAACGCGCGCCCGTCGTCGTCGCTGCCGAGACACGCCAACACCGGGGTGTAGCCGCCTTCGATCAGAAGCCCGAGCAGGCTCTCGTTCACGCCGGTCACATCGCCCACGTGCCCGAAGTCGACCGGTGCATCACCCGCGCCTTTCACCACCGTGGGCGGTCGCTTCTTCGCCGCGATGACCTGCCCGCTCACGCCGTGCAGACCCACCGAGTTCACGCCGGCCGACCGCAAGATCGAGCAGAAGTCGACGTTGAGCTGACCGGCCACGACCATCTTGATCGCATCGAGCGCCGCTTCGTCGGTGATGCGACGACCGGCGACGATGTTCGGGGTCTGACCGAGCTTCTTCTGAAGCTCTGTGGTCTGAGGGCCGCCGCCGTGCACGAGCACCACTCGGTGACCCCCGAGCACGAGCGCGTGCACGTCTTGGGCGAGAGCCTCGGCCTCTGCGCGCTTGGCGGCCGAGATCAGCTCGCCGCCCACTTTGACCACGATGCGCATCAGGGCCAGCTCCCGGCGTCCGCGAGGGAGGCTTTCTCGTCCAGGCCGAGCATGATGTTCATGTTCTGCACCCCTTGGCCGGCGCCACCCTTGATGAGGTTGTCGAGGCACGAGAGGCAATTGACGGTGCGCTTTCCTGCGCGCACCTCACCGACCACCACCGAGACCTCCGCGTAGTTCGAGCCGGCCACCGCCGCGACCTCGGGCTGACGTTTGGTGGGCACACGCACGAAGACCTCCTTCTCGTAGACCTCTCGATAGGCAGCCTCGATGTCCGCCACCGGGATGTCGGCCCTCACGTGCGCGAAGCTGCTCGCGTACAGACCGCGAGAGAGCGGCACCGAGACCGGAGTGAAGTCGAGCGCGAAGTTTTTGGCCCCGGCCGAGCTCATGGTCTCGAGGATCTCCGGCAGGTGCTGGTGCGTGAGGTTCTTGTACGTCTTCATGTTCACCGCGCGCACCGGATGATGAGTGCCCGCGCTGGCCGCTACCCCGCTTCCGCTCGAGCCGGTCATCGCCACCGACTCCACCGCGCCTTCGAGCCAGCCCCGCTTCGCGAGCGGCAAGAGCCCGAGTTCGATGGTGGTCGCGAAGCAGCCGGGCGAGGCCACATAACGCGCGGTCTTGATCCGCTCGCGGTTGAGCTCGGGCAGTCCATACACAAACTCCGGCAGGAGCTCCGGCGCCGGATGTTTGGTTGCGTAGTACTTCTCGTAGGCCGCGAGGTTCTTGAGCCGGAAGTCGCCCGACAGATCCACGATGCGCGCGCCGGTGGGGAGGATCTCCTTCACCTTGTGCGCGGAGACCTTGTGCGGCAAGCCGAGGAAGACGAGGTCCATGTCCTTCGCCGCGTCTTTGGCTTCGAGGTTCTGAAAGCGAAGGTCAGACAGGCCCTCGAGGTTGGGATGGGCCGCCGAGAGCGGCTCGTCCACGTAGTCGATGCTCGCCACCCGCACGAGCTCGACCTCGGGGTGCAAAAGCAATCGCCGGATGATCTCTCCGCCGCCGTAGCCGCTGCCGCCAATGACCGCTGCCTTCCATTTCTTCGCCATGTCTGGGCAGATAGCCCGAGCGGCCGCAGGGGCCAAGCCAAGCTGAAATGGGGCGCCCGGGGGCTTGCACGCTGTCCTGACCGGTAGGTACAGTGCTCGGAATGCAGCGCCAGAAGAAGGAGCAAGGCCAGCAGACCCGGCAGGCGATCATCGAGGTCACGACGCGGCTCTTCGCGACCCGCGGCTACGCGGGCACCTCGCTGGATCTGATCGCCAAGGAAGCGAGCACCAGCAAGAGCTCAATCTTCTGGCACTTCGAGAACAAGGAAGATCTGCTCTTCACCGTCGTGGACAAGGCGATGAGCGAGTGGGAGGTCGAAGCCGGATCGAGGCTGCTCGCGGAGCCGAGCCCGGTCGCGCAGCTCGGCAAGCTCGTCGACTTGTACCGAGACCTCGCGGAGCAGCGCCCGGACACACTCAGGCTCTTGCTCGGGCTGCTCCTCGAGACCGCGGACGGCAACGACAAGGTGAAGGCGCGCTTTCAGAAGATGTACCGAGGCTACCGCAAGTCGATTCAGATCATCCTCGAGGAGGGCCTCGAGAAGGGCCAGTTCCGCCGCGACGTCCCGTCGGCGCACATGTCTGCGATGGTGCTCGCGCTCTTCGACGGTCTCTTCATCCAGTGGCTGCTCGAACCCAGCGAGGTCTCGGCCCCGGTGTTCGACTCCATGAAGAAGTCCGTCCTCCGCCTGGTGGCCGCGTGATGGAGCGCGAGACCGTCAACCCGGCCTCGCGAAAGGCGCGCCAGGCCGACAAACGTCAACGCATCGTGGAAGCAGCGGTGAACGTCTTCGCCGACAAGGGCTTCTTTGGGGCCCGCATCGCCGACGTCGCGGAGGTCGCGGGCGTCGCGGATGGCACCATCTATCTCTACTTCAAGTCCAAGGACGACCTCATGATCTCGGTCTTCCGCGAGAAGATGACCGAGATCCTCCAGCGATTCTCCATCCTGCGCGAGATCCACGACCCTCAGGAGAAGCTGAAGCGTTACGTGCTCGAGCACCTCGCCCTGGTCGAGGAGCAACCCAAGCTCATGCAGGTGCTCACCGTCGAGCTCCGCCAGAGCGCGCGCTTCATGAAGATGACGCCGCCGGCCGCCTTCGGGCGCTACCTCGCCTTGCTCGCGGGCATCATCGATCTCGGCCAGAAGCGCGGGGTGTTTCGCCGAGGTCTGGACGCGCCCCTCATCGCCCGCGCCCTGTTCGGCGCCATCGACGAGATCTCGCTGTCCTGGGTGCTCTCGAGCGACCAAGTCGCGGGCCGCAAAGATCGCCAGGAGGTCGCCCGGCAGCTCTCCGAGTTCCTGCTCGAAGGCCTCAAGTCTCACGAGCCCTGACCGTTTGCCGCGCCCCCGGGATTAAGCTAGATCCGGCCCGATGATCGAACTCGAGCTCTCCGAAGAACAGCGTCAACTGCAGCGAACCGCCCGCAAGTTCGCGGACGAGGTCATGTCGCCCGTCGCGCAGGAGCACGACGAGCAACACAAGTTCCCGCGCGAGATCATCGAGAAGGGCTGGGAGCTCGGCCTCCTGAACATGACGATCCCCGAGCGCTTCGGCGGCATCGAACTGTCCTGCGTGAGTCAGGTCATCGTGGCCGAGGAGTGCTCGGCCGGCTGCGTGGGTATGGCGACCTCCATGATCGCAAATGACCTCGCGCTGCTACCCATCCTGATTGGCGCCACCGAGGAGCAGAAGAAGAAGTTCGTGCAGCCCTTCACCGAGAAGATGCGCTACACCTCCTTCGGCCTCACCGAGCCCAACGCCGGCTCGGACGTCGCGGGGATGACCACCACCATCCGGTCGGACGGCGACGACTACGTCATCAACGGCGCCAAGATGTGGATCACCAACGGCTCGCACGCTGAGCAGTTCAGCCTCTTCGGCAAGACCGACCCCGCCGCCGGCCACAAGGGCATCACGTGTGTCGTCGTCCCCGGCGACGCCAAGGGCATCACGCGCGGCAAGCCGGAGCGCAAGATGGGCCAGAACGCCTCGGACACCATCGGCCTGACCTTTGAAGACGTGCGGGTGCCCAAGGCGAATCGCATCGGCGCCGAGGGCGAAGGCTTCAAGATCGCCATGCAGACCCTGGACGCTTCACGTCCGCTCACCGCTGCGTTTGCGCTGGGCGTGGCGCGCAAGGCCATGGAGCACGCCATCGCCTACAGCCAAGAGCGGAAGGCCTTCAAGCAACCCATCGCGAACTTCCAGGCCATCCAGTTCATGATCGCCGAGATGGCCATGAAGCTGCAGGGCGCCCGACTGCTCACCTATCAAGCCGCCGCCCTGGTCGATAAGAAAGAAGAGCGCTCGTCCCTCATCAGCGCGTACGCCAAAGCCATGGCGGCCGATGTCGCCATGGAGATCACCACCAACGCGGTCCAGGTGTTTGGCGGCTACGGCTACTCGAAGGAGTATCCGGTCGAGAAGCTCATGAGGGATGCCAAGCTGATCCAGATCTACGAAGGCACCTCGCAGATCCAGCGCATGGTGATCGCACGTCAGATCTACGGCGGCGCGAACCCCTCCGGGGGGCTCGTCTAACTCCGCGCCGGGAAGCATGCGCGCGACGAGCGAACGGCCGAACTAGGCCTTCTTGCCGAGCTTGGTGAGCGCACGCTCGCGGGTCTTGCGGCCACGCTTCTTGGCGAGCTTCTGCTCCGCGGTCTGCTTCGCCGGACGTTCACCGAGCTTCTCTTTGCTGAGATCGAGCAAGCGACCCTTGGAGTAAGTCTGGAGCTTGGCCACGAACGGGGCGTCCGCGGTGTGGCCGGCCTTCTGACGCGCCGCCACGATGTGCTTCACGAGCTTCTCGCGATCACCGAACTTCTCGCGCACCGCCTGCTCGATGCGCCACAGGCGAAGGAGCTTCTGATTGCTGAGCCCCATGAGGGCGGACTTGGTCTCGGACTTGGAGCCGCCCTTGGGCACGTCCGCCGTGGCGAGAAGCTGCTCGACGAGTTTCTCGCGGCTTCCGAAGTTCTTCTTGACCTGGGCAAGGGGTGAAAGTCGCATATGTACCTCTCTGCGCACCAAGTGCCCCGGCGCGTCATTGCCCCGGAGCCTCGGTATGGCAGCTCGGGTGGGACTACCCCAGCTCAACCACCTGGACAAGCAGATTCGGCCCCTTTGCCACGACGACAGGCCCTACCCGGCCTGGAGGGAGGTAGGCGAAAGTCGGAAGTCGGCCGGAAGATCTCAGCGCTTCTCGGGGGTTCTGGCCTCGGCACGAGCTTCCCGACTGTGACACAATCGGCGGAGCGAGTTCCCAATGATGCAGCCGTACAAATCGCTTCCGATCGCACTGTCTTTGGCTTTGGCCGTCTCATGCGTCGGGACCACCCCCACCAGCGACGTCCCCCCCCCCGACCTCAGTCTGATCACGGTCTTCTACCCGATGGAGCTCAACGTTCACGCCCGGGGAAGTGCGAATGCGATCCCGCTCGGCCCCGACGGCGCGAGGCCCAATTGCCTCTACGTTGCGGCCCATCCCTCCAACCGAAGCGGCTCCAACGTCAACATCAACTCCGACGGCTCGTTCGCGTTCTCGGTGCCCGCGAGCTCGGCGGACGTTCTCGAGCTCGCGGCCTTCTTTGTCGACCGAGGCGAGTCCTGCGAGGACTCCCCCAACCGCTTCGATCGAGGGACTCCCGTCTACCTCGAGGTCCCCACCCCACCGAGTCGGCTCTACTCCCCCGAGTTCACGTGCTGCTACGCGAGCGCGGGAGACCCTCGCGGCGGGATCTGCGTGCGTCCCCAGACCGACGAAGGCTCGGTCTGCGAGGACACGGCGGGCAAATGCTTCTCCCCCGGCGGAGGACAAGCCTGTGGCCCGCCGGACGCCGCGCTGTTCATGCTCCCCGACTACATCTGCCAAACGCGAGCGGATTGCGCGCACTTTGCGTTTCAGACCATCGACCTCTCGGACAGCCTCTTCTCGCTCTCGAGGCCCCGCGCGGACGGCCTCATCAAGGTCATCGGCTTCGGCCCTGGGGAGATCTCGGTGCCCGCCGGCGGCCCCACCGGCCTGCCTCCCAAGACGCTGGTCCGGGTGGAGAACCGCACTCAACCCTCGATCAATCGGCCCGCTTTCCCGGTGCGTCGCTTCATCGTGACCGACGACAGTGGCCACTTCGAGCTCGAGATCCCAGGTCGCGGCGACGACGAGTTCGTGATTCGTGTCTTTGGCCTCGACGGGAGCCGCTCTCCGGAGCAGGCGGTCTACGTGCCCGACGCCGAGTTCGAGCACGGTGAGATCACCGGCATCTATCCGTACCGCACGCTCTATCCCGGGGCTCCACCCGCCGGAGCCGAGGCTGGCAAGGTCGCCATCCGCATCGCGCTGTTTGGCTCGGACGGCCGCGGCCTGTGCCCGGACAGCGAGACCTCGGACAGCGAGCCCGGGCCGTCGCTCTGCTTCTCGGCCAACACCCCGAAGGACGGCTTCAAAGGGGGGCTCGACTTCAAGGCCATCACCGAGCTGAGCACCACCATCGGCAACGTCGCCGACGAGACGAGGGTGCTCATTCCGAGCACCCCGAGCCTCCCAGATCTCCCCTACGTGAAGTTCGTGGACGGTGACATCTCCGCGCCCGCGCAGACCGTGGTGCTCATCGTCGACAACTCGAGTGAGGCCATCGAGAAGGACCCGGGCGCCTTTCGGTTCCGTGCGGCAGAGACCCTGATCAACTCGCTGCGGTCACGCGACCGCATGTCGATCTGGGTGGTCGAGAAGGAGGACGGCTCCGATGCCTGCGGCATCCGCGGAGGCCAGCGGGTCGTGCCCAAGGGCATGCGTTGCCTCATCCCCCCCACGGGGTCCAAGTTAGAGTTGAACACGGCACTCAACAGTGCCGAGTTCCCGCCAGGCGGCTCAGAGCTCCCGGGCGGCGCGCCGAAGCCCCTCGAGGCCGTCTACGAGGCGGTGCTCGACCTCAACGCACGGAACATCACCAACGGTAAGGTGTTCCTCATCTCCCTCGAGAACCAGCCGGGCACCGAGTCGGAGATCATCAGCACGTTCGAAAAGATCCTCACCATCGCCGAGCCTGACCCCGAGTTGAACCGCGTAGGCTACCCGGTGATCGTCCTCACCAGTGGTGAACGCGACCCCAACAACGAGGGGTGGCGCTACATGCAAGACACGGCAGCGTTCACCTTCGGCGAGATCCAGCACGTGCGGGAAGCCAGGACCATGCTCGAGGTCGCCGGACGCATGATCGGCTCCATCGCGGGCGCCTTCGTCCTGCTCTACGACCTCGAGCTGCCCATCGAGATCGCGGCCGACGAAGGTAAGATCGCAGACCTCACCGTCCGCGGGAGTATCTTGATCGACGGTATCAGCAAACCCCTGGCGCCCTTCGATGCCCAGCTCCCTTTCGGCGACCGGCCGAACTAAGGACTCGATATAGGACGGAGAGAAGAACAGATGTCGCTGCCCACCCGAGCCCTCCTCGTCCTCTCCCTCTCCGGAACCATGGTCTGGGGGGGCTACCAGGCCTCGGTCCTGCGCGCGCGCAGTCCCGTCCCCCATGGCGACATCATCGCCGCCGCCGGCGCCGGGGAGCCGAGCCTATTCTCCGGGAGTGAGAGCCAACCCGAGAGCGATAGCTACCGTATCTCCGCGCTCTCGATCTTCTCCAACGTAGCGATCCACGTGAAGGACAACTACGTCGACCCCGCACGCATCGACCCCAAAGACATGCTGCGTTCCTCGCTGGCCGAGATCGAACGCCAGGTCGCGGAGGTGCTCGTCGAGGATCTGGACGACGGTCGAGTGAAGGTGAGTGTCCCCGGCCACAGTAAGACCGTGGTGATCAAAGATGTGGAGTCCCTCTGGGAGATCAACATCAAGCTGCGGGACCTCTTTCGCTTCTTCGAGAAGCACCTCCCGCCCCAGAAGGACATGCGCGCCGTGGAGTATGCGGCGGTCAACGGAGCGCTCTCGACGCTCGACCCCCACTCCATCCTGCTCGAGCCCAAGGCCTTCGATGACATGAAGACCTCCACCAAGGGCGAGTTCGGTGGACTGGGTATCGTGATCTCGGTGCGCGACGCGAAGCTCACCATCATCTCGCCCCTCGAAGGTACACCCGCCTCTCGCGCCGGCCTCAAGGCGATGGACGTCATCTCTCGCATCGGAGAGGTCTCCACCGTCTCGATGGCCATCGATGAAGCAGTGCGTTTGCTGCGCGGCCGCGAGGGGTCGAAGGTCACCATCTGGGTGCAGCGAAAGGGCTGGCCCGAAGCCCGCAAGTTCACCCTCACGCGCGAGCTCATCAAGATCGAGTCCATCTCGAGCAAGCTGCTGGCCGGAGACATTGGCTACGTGCGTATCAAGAACTTCCAGCAGAACACCGGTCGCGACCTCGAAGAGCATGTTCAGAAGCTCGAGAAGGAAGGAAAGCAGAAGCTGACCGGACTCGTCCTCGACCTTCGCAACAACCCGGGCGGTTTGCTCGAGCAGGCCATCCGCGTGTCCGACAAGTTCCTGAGCTCGGGGGACATCGTCACGACGGTGGGCTACGGAAACAAGCTGAGAGAGCCCAAACGCGCCCAGTGGGGGAGCTCGGATCTCGACATCCCGGTGGTCGTGCTCGTGAACAACGGCTCCGCGTCGGCATCGGAGATCGTGGCGGGGGCTCTCAAGAACCTCGATCGAGCCCTGATCGTGGGTGAGCGCACCTTCGGCAAGGGCTCGGTGCAGGTGCTCTACGACTTCGCGGACAGCTCGGCCCTCAAGCTCACCATCGCTCAGTACCTCACCCCTGGCGGTATCTCGATTCAGAACATCGGCGTGACCCCGGACGTAGAGCTCAAGCCCGCACGAATCGAGGAGCGCGGGGTACAGCTATTCTACGAACCCGATCACCACCGAGAAGGAAACCTGAAGAAGCACCTCGAGCGTCAGACGCCGGAGGAGCCACCGTCTGAGGTCGCCGCCGAGCGCATCACGTACCTGGAGGAGACCAAGACGGAGGCCGCAGAAGCCGCCGAAGAGGATGACGGCGCCGAGGAGGAGCAAGGAAGCACCGACGACTTCCGCGAAGACTTCCCCATTCGGCTCGCGCGACGCGTTCTGACCGAGAGCGGAAGGAACAAGCGCGCGGAGATGCTGAGTGCGTCCCGAGCCATCTTGCGTCAGGTGCGCGACGAAGAGGAGCAGAAGATCACCAAGTCCCTCTCCGAGCTGGGCCTCGACTGGTCTCAGGGAGATGAAGGCGTGAGTATGGTGAGCGCGGACCTGCGCTTCAAGGGCCGCTCCGATGCTCGGGTGTTGGCGGGCGAGACCGTCGAACTCGAGGCGCGAGTCACCAACGGAGGAACACGCACGCTCTATCGGGTGCGGGGCCAGCTCGAAACGGAGCACCCCTCGTTCAGGGCCCGCGAGTTCTTCTTTGGAAAGCTCGCTCCCGGTGAGAGTCGGTCCTGGGCGGTCAAAGTCAAGATCCCGAAGGAGTCGGACGCGCGCTCCGACGTGGTCAACCTGAAGCTCGCCTCTAGCCGTGGCGCCATGGACACCCACGTCGACTTCGCCTTCGCGACTCGCGCCGTTCCCCACCCACTATTTGCCTACAGCTACAGCTTCGACGACCGCGAGCGAGGTGACGGTGATGGCGTCTTGGAGCGCGGCGAAGGCGTGGACTTCGTGATTCACGTGACGAACACCGGGGCGGGCAGCGCGGAGAAGATCAACCTTCGGCTCAAGTCGGCCGCGGGTGAGGACCTCTTCCTCGAACGTGGCCGCGGCGAGATCGAGAACCTCGCGGCCGGAGCGACGAAACCGGTGCGCATGCGGTTCCGCGTGCGTGAGGAGCTCGAGCGCAGCCGGCTCCCGCTGCAGCTCACGATCTATGACGGTTCGACCGGGGAGTGGCTCGAAGACGAGATTCAGCTCTCGGCGGCCGACCCGACGCCCGTCACGAAGCTCAGCAAACGAAAGGGCTCGGGGGCAGTGACGACCGACGTTCGGCTCCTGCGTGAACCGGTCGCGGACAGCCCCGTGCTCGCCACGCTCCCCAAAGGCGCCGCCGTTCGCTACGACGCCACGCTCGAAGGCTTCCTGAGGGTGGAGCTGGAGAACGGAGGCTTTGCGTTTCTTCCCGCGGAGGCGGTGAAGTCTCGTGTTCTCTCCAAGAACGCGCCGGTGCTCGCGGGTATCAACCACATCCCGGCCCGACGTCCTCCGATCATCGAACTCGACGGGGAGATCGGAGGTCGCGTCATCGAGAGCGACGAGCTGGTCTTCTCCGGTCGCATCTATGGGCGCGCGATCCGAGACATGTACGTGACGCTGAACGATCAGAAAGTCATGTACGCCCCGGGCCCCGCGGTGACCGCCCTAGAAACCCCTTCGCCCATCCCGAACGACAAGGCGGTCGAGCTGCCCTTCGAACGGCGTCTGAAGCTAGAGAACGGCCTGAACAAGCTGATCGTGGTGGCTCGTCTGGATGATCGCCTCGTGACCTACCGCCACGTGTTCGTGTCGAAGCGGAAGGGCTCGGCGACGCGGGTGGCGGAGGCGGCCAGCGAGCAGCCTAAACCCAAGAGCGCGAACTGAGCGCGCGAACGTCCTGGGAGATGGCACCGAAGACGTATCGGCCCATGCCGCCTTCACCTCGGGTGAGTCTTTCGGGTAGAGAGCTGATGTGGGGAAGCATCGAGTGGGCCGCTTCGTCGATCTCGAAGTCCATGGAGATCGCGGCCTGGCTCATGCCCGGCAGCGACTGCTCGAGCGCACGCTCGACGGAGGCCTCGAGACGGTCGAGTGCACGAGCAATGGCCAGCTCATCCTCGAACGCGAGGTTCACGAAGGACAGATGCACGAAGAACGGCCCGTCCATTTCGGTCGCGCCGGGCATCGGCACCACCCCGCGGACCTCCGCCGTGGCGGTACGAAGCCGGGTCTCTCCGGGCACCACGAAGCGGACCTGATACCGATGGGCCGCCGGCGCTCGGGCCAGCTCGAAGCCCACCCCACCGAGCCCGAGGTCGCCGAGCTGATCAGTCCATTCGCGATCGGCACCCAGTCCGCGCACGAAAAGCCTGGTCAACACACGTGGGCTGTCTCGTCGTTCATCTCGTGGCTGCATCATGTGGGGCAGCATGCGCACAGGTAGGATTGCCGTCAAGATTTCGATCCTGAGCGCCCTCGCCTGCGCAAACGGCTCGAGGACCGGCGTCGAGTTTGGCGTCCCCGGACCGGACTCGCGCGACGCAGACATTCGTGCGGTCCAGGAAGAATTCGGTCTACAGATCCGATACCTGGGCGCGCTGAGGCTCCCTCAGGGCGTCGCCGAACAATACGAGCTCGGTGCACGCGGCGGGATCCTCGTCTACCTCCCGGTGGCCGAAACGTCCCTGCTTTCTTTCGCGACCGCGCGCCGTTTTCTGACACCCGCCGGCGAACGCATGACGGAGATCGAGCGCGAAGTGGCCACCGAGCTTTGGCGCGCTCACCTGGACGATCCACGACGCCGAACGCTCTACGGGCGCGGCGCAGATGTGGAGCACCGGCGGAGCGGAGAGGCGCTCTACGAGCTCGTCCACATGCCGCTCTTCGACCCGGCAAGAGATGGGGCAGCGACGATCTCGATACTCGAGCAAGAGGTCGCGACGAGCCCCGAGCTTCTCCTCGAGCGCGTCTTGTCGCGCGCTACCGAAGCCGAGTCCGAGCGAGGGGCCGAGGACGAAAGCCTCGCCGCCAGTTCGCTCATCGCGGGCAAAGCAGCACTCTCGAGTTTGGGCCGAACCCGAGACGCCGATGCCGTCGTGCTCATGGGCCCCATGGGTCGAAGAGCGGCGCTCGCGGTGGGTTTGCGGTGGCTCGGGGCGGCGAGGTCCGCATCGAAGTCGCAGGCCGAGGTCTCGCGGACCGAGTCACAGGTTGACGCGGACCATCACACAGAGAACTCGAGCTCATTCCTCGTGCGTTTTCCCATCCCGACCGGCGCCGGGCGCAGGGCGCAGGCCGAGATGGCCACGCGCTGGCTCGGCTCGGAGCTCGCGCGTTCGCCACCAGGGACATCGAGCGACAAGGACGCGGGCAGTCTGAGGGTCCGGAAGCTCCGGCTCGACTACGCCTCGTCGACCCCATCTTTGGACGTGCTCGTGGAGTTTCCGAGGGCGCTCTCCTCGAGCGCGGCCTCGAGCCTATTGGGTGCACACCTTCGTTCGCGCTCGAACGCACGTCTCGAGCTGACCACCCGATCGAAGCTCGCCGAGCAGGCTGAGTCGGAGCGGAGAGAGAGCATCGAAGGTCCACTGCCGCTCGTCTTCACCCTCCTCGCCGCCGCCCTCGCGGGCGAGCTCGAGAGCCTCGACCACTCCGTCGCGGCTACGAGACCGGGGGCTCTCACCACTTGGCTGAGCGCGGTCCTCCGGATCGAACGGGCACATTGGACCTCGCTTCCAAGCTCGAAAGCGGTCGAGCCGTGATCGCGGAATCGATGCTCCTGCTTCTGTGGGGCGCGTGCCCGAGCCCGATGCCCGAGGTCAGCTCGGCGACGCGTGCGCTGGATCTCCGCGAGAGAGGTCTGCTCCGCACCCACCTCGCGATCGCTCTCCCCGCGGACGGGGACGGTTCGATTGCCCGGCGGCTTCGCTTCGCTGGCTTCGAGCACACGCCCCGAGGACGCTGGCATCTGTACTACCGGGCCACTCGCGCCGAGGAAGTGGTTCGCCTTCTCGGTTCCACAGCCGAGCAAGACTCGACCGCCGCGGACGCACCGGGCTTCTCGACGCAAGTCGACGCTGCGCTCCACCACGACACCTTCCCCTTCGAGCCCAAAGAGGTGACCACCCATCAGCCTCGCATGCTCGTGCTCGCTCGCTTGGGCGCCGAGCCCGAAGGCCTGAAGGAGACCTTGCGCGCGCTCATGGGTGGGGACGCCCACTTGCGTCCAGGGAAGGATCCGTCACCCGCGCGCCGAGCTCGGCCTCTCGTGCTCCTGCTCGATCGGCGCGGCGCGCAAGAGGCGCGGCTCGGCGTGATCCTGAGCAGCACCGCCGCCTTCGGCATGTTCGAGATGGAGGCGGTCGGGACGGCGCTCGGAGACGGTGCAATGAGTCGCATCGGACGCGCCCTCCGCGAGCATGTCGACGAGCCCGCGCTCGGTACGCTCGCGATGGATGACGCGAGCGAATCCGGAGTGTCGCTCACGCTCACACTCCCGCGTTCGGCGCTCGCGCACAGCATCGGCGCCCTGAGCCGCGTTCTGCGTCAGATCGAGTCTGCGGGCCTGACGGACGAGGAGGCCGAGATCGCGCTGCGACGAGCTCGAACTCGGAGGATACTTCGCGCCGCGACCCCACGCGGGCGCCTCGAGACCGCGTTGCTCGATCATCTCCGGCTCGGTGCGTCGGTGACACCGGCCGCCTTCGACTGCCTGAACGCAGCGCGGATCCGAGCCGCGACGAAGGCGGTCTCCAGGAGTTTCGGACTCCGCCTGGTGGTCGAGGCGGACCTCGAGGCGGAGGTCGCGGCCGAGCTCGCCCGCGAGTGGCCACGGGCCGATATCGAGCTTCGAAGGAATGGGCCCGAAGATCCGCGGTGATTCTCGCGCCGGCTCTCTAGGACTCGCCTCGCCGGGGTGCTAGGCTCCGACGGTCGTGGCATTGAAGGCCAATAGAGGGCGCGGCAAGGACGAGCTCCCCACCGAGCGCGTGACGCTCGAGGGGCTCGTGCATCGGAACAACAAGCTCACTGCCCTGCTCGACGTCGCCAGCGCGATGACCTACGAGCGCGATTTCGACCGTCTGCTCGACCTCATCCTCGGCGAGGCGATCCGAGTCGTCGACGCCGAGCGTGGCTCGCTCTACATCGCCGACCATCAGAAGAATGAGCTGTGGTCAAAGATCGCTCAGGGCCTGGTCGAGGAGACCAAGATCATTCGCATGCCCATCGGTCGCGGCATCGCCGGCCTCGTCGCTCGCACCGGCGAGGTGCTGAACATTCCGGACGCGTACAAAGACAGCCGGTTCAACCAAGAGTTCGATAAGAAGACCGGCTTCACCACTCGCTCCATCTTGTGTGTACCCATGCTCGGCCGAAAGAACGAGGTTGTGGGCGTCCTCCAAGCCCTGAACCGACAGAACGGCGAACCATTCAATGAGGAGGATGAAGAGCTGCTCGTGGCCTTTGGCGCCAACGCCGCCGCCGCCATCGAGAACGCCAACCTTCGAGACGACATTCAACGGTTGTTCGAAGGCTTCGTCGAGGCTTCGGTCACCGCCATCGAGGCACGAGACCCCACCACCTCCGGACACTCGTTCCGCGTGGCGAACCTATCGTGCACCATGCTGGACCTCGTTCCGCGCTCCGACGGTCCGTACCGAAACCTGGTCATCACCAAAGAGCACATCAAAGAGCTTCGGTACGCCGCGCTGCTTCACGACTTTGGAAAGGTCGGAGTGCGCGAACACGTCCTCATCAAAGCCGACAAGCTGTATCCGCACGAGCTCGAGATGCTCGAGGAGCGCTTCGAACAAGCGCGCCGAGCGGCCGAAGTCCTCATGCTCGAGTCCAAGATCGCGGTGCTCGAGAGCTTGCCCCGCGTGGAGGCCGAGGAGCGCATCCGTCAGATCGACGAAGACTGGCGAGTTCGAGACCAGCAGTACCTATCGATGCTCTCGTTCATCAAGCAGTGCAACAAGCCGAGCATGCTCGACAGCGGCGGCTTCGAGAAGCTGCGTGAAATTGCCGAGCAGAAATTCCCCGACGTCACCGGCAAGACCAGGTCCCTGCTCACCGATGCTGAGCTGCGCAATCTCTCGATCGCGCGAGGGAGCTTGAACGAGCAGGAGCGCAAAGAGATCGAGAGCCACGTCGTTCACACCTACAACTTCCTGAAGCGCATCCCTTGGACCAAAGACCTCGCGAACGTGGCCGAGTATGCGCGCGGGCATCACGAGAAGCTCGACGGGACCGGCTACCCGAGTGGACGACCCGCCTACTCGATTCCCATCCAGACGCGAGTGATGACCATCGCCGACATCTACGACGCGCTCACCGCCGCCGATCGGCCGTACAAGCCGGCCATGCCCCACGCGCGAGCACTCATGATCCTCGAAGACGAGGCCAAACGCGGCAAGCTCGACAGCGATCTCCTGCGCCTCTTCATCGAGGCTGACGTTCCGAGCATCGCCGAGAAACACGGCGAGGCGCTCAAGACCCAAGGCATCCCTGCGGTGCGCCGAGCAGAATCGACCGCGGGCCAGCCCCACGAACACGGGGGCTGACGGAGTTCGCTACTTCGAGTCCGGACGACTGAGCTCGTCGAGCAGCGCCTCGACGCGCCTTACGTGGCCTCGCACTTTCCGCGCGTAGATGAAGCGCGCCAGACCCAAGGCGGTGGTGAAGCTGAGCGCGAGGCCTAGCCCCACCGCGAGCGGGGTCGAGCCCACGAGCGCCTTCGCCGCAAAGACCCACAACGACGAAGCGCCGCCCCCCAGCCCGCCACCGATGCCGCCGAAGAGCCCGCCGATCAGGCCCTCGAAGCGGAGCTGCACGGCGAGGGAGGCTCGGTCGGGGTCGTTCTCGATGACGATCTCGATGGGGACACTCCCCTGCCTCGAGACCCAGGTGATCGTGTTGCCGAGCGTGCTGAGTTCGCCCACCTGGCCCAGCGACTTTCGAATGCGCCGGACCACCTGCTCCTGTTCGGGCTCCAAGAGGCGTGCCTCGAACTCGATCTCGCTGCGATGGCTCGTCGGTCCGCCCAAGAAGAGC
This sequence comes from Deltaproteobacteria bacterium, assembly GCA_011526105.1. Classification (GTDB taxonomy): domain Bacteria; phylum Myxococcota; class Kuafuiibacteriia; order Kuafuiibacteriales; family Kuafuiibacteriaceae; genus WYAZ01. The sequence goes on from WYAZ01000001.1 coordinate 37,389, forward strand.
TCCACGAAACCCGCCCTTGGGCGGTCGAGCTCCCGGATGGCGCGGTGAAGGTTGTCGAGGGCAATCCCTGACTCGCGAGCGATCTCCTCGACCTCCGCCAGGCTATAGAGGGTCCGTCCAAGCTCCGCCGGGCTCGTGGCCGATTCCATGTCCGCCGCCCGCTCGAGGGCGCGGCCGACCTGTTCCGACGTGAACCGCTGCGTCACCGGCCGATGATACGGCGTTTCCGCCCCCGGTCGAAGATCGACTCCGGTTCGACTTGACGGAACGAGGTAGCGCGCTTAGAAGCGGCTACCGGTTGGCAGCCAGCCCCCATGGGTGGCTAAACCAAACCCAAAAGAAACGTTATTCCAGGCACTTAACAAACTGGAAACAAGGAGAATCGAACATGGCTAAGAAGTTCCGTCCGCTCCACGACCGTCTGCTCGTCAAACGCGTCGAGGCCGAAGAGAAGTCCAAAGGTGGGATCATCATCCCCGACTCCGCCAAGGAGAAGCCGGTCGAGGGCAAGGTCATCGCCGTCGGCAATGGCAAGACTCTCGAGAACGGTGAGCGCCGCGCGCTGGAGCTGAAGGTCGGCGACCTCGTTCTGTTCGGCAAGTACAGCGGCAGCGAGATCAAGATCGACGGCGAGGAGCACATCATCCTCCGCGAGGACGACGTCCTCGGCGTGGTCGAGGCCTGATTCTTTCCGCCCCCACACAAACGCTAAGGATTAAGGAGTCCAAACAACATGTCAGCTAAAGAGATCCACTTCGACATCAACGCCCGGAGCGAAATCGCCCGCGGCGTGAACACCCTCGCCAACGCGGTGAAGGTGACCCTCGGCCCCAAGGGCCGCAACGTCGTCATCGAGAAGAGCTTCGGCGCTCCTCTGGTCACCAAGGACGGCGTCACCGTCGCCAAGGAGATCGAGCTCGAGAACAAGTTCGAGAACATGGGCGCGCAGATGGTCAAGGAAGTCGCTTCCAAGACCTCCGACAAGGCGGGCGACGGCACCACCACCGCCACCGTGCTCGCGCAGGCCATCTACAACGAGGGCATCAAGCTGGTCACCGCGGGTCACAACCCGATGGAGATCAAGCGCGGCATCGACAAGGGCGTCTCGACGATCATCGTCGAGCTCAAGAGCCTCGCCAAGGAGTGCAAGACCCGCAAGGACATCGCTTCGGTCGGAACCATCTCCGCCAACGGCGACACCACCATCGGCGAGATCATCGCCGAGGCCATGGAGAAGGTCGGCAAGGACGGCGTCATCACCGTCGAAGAGGCCAAGAGCCTCGAGACCACCCTCGACTTCGTCGAAGGCATGCAGTTCGACCGTGGCTACGTCTCCCCCTACTTCGTGACCAACGCGGAGCGGATGGAAGCCGTCATGGAAGATCCGTACATCCTGCTCGTCGAGAAGAAGATCAGCTCGATGAAGGACATGCTCCCGGTGCTCGAGCAGATCGCCAAGAGCGGTCACCCGCTCGTCATCATCGCGGAAGACGTGGACGGCGAGGCTTTGGCCACCCTGGTGGTGAACAAGCTTCGTGGCACGCTGAACGTCGTGGCGGTGAAGGCCCCCGGCTTCGGTGATCGCCGCAAGGCCATGCTGCAGGACATCGCGGTCCTCACCGGCGGCCAGGTCGTCAGCGAAGACCTCGGCATCAAGCTCGAGAACGTGTCCCTGAAGGACCTCGGCCGCGCCAAGCGGATCACGGTCGACAAGGACAACACCACCATCGTCGATGGCACCGGTGACAAGAAGGAGCTTCAGGCTCGCATCAAGCAGATCAAGGCCCAGGTCGAAGAGACCAGCTCCGACTACGACAAGGAGAAGCTCCAGGAGCGTCTCGCGAAGCTCGTCGGCGGCGTGGCGGTGATCAACGTCGGTGCAGCCACCGAGATCGAGATGAAGGAGAAGAAGGCGCGCGTCGAAGACGCGATGCACGCGACCCGTGCGGCCCGCGAAGAGGGCATTGTCCCCGGCGGCGGCGTGGCGCTCGTTCGTTCTCGCAAGGCGCTCGACAAGCTGAAGCTCCCCGAGGAGCAGATGTTCGGCATCCGCCTTCTGTGGCGGGCGGTCGAAGAGCCCCTCCGTCAGATCGCGGGCAACGCGGGCCACGAAGGCTCCGTGGTGCTCAACAAGGTCTGGACCGGCGAAGGCGCCTTCGGGTTCAACGCGGCCACCGAGGAGTACGAAGACCTCGTCGCCTCGGGCGTCATCGACCCCACGAAGGTCGTGCGCACCGCGCTCGAGAACGCTTCCTCCGTCGCTGGCCTGCTCTTGACCACCGAGGCGCTCATCGCTGAGCGTCCGAAGTCCGACAAGGGCGACCATGGCCACTCGCATGGCGGTGGCGGTATGGGCGGCATGGGCGGCATGGGCGGCATGGGCGGCATGGACTTCTAGTCCCTGCGCGCACGCTGGGACGGGGCCTGGCCCCGCGCCAGACCGTTCGCCACCGAGACCCCGTTTCGCCTCGTGCGAAGCGGGGTTTCGTCTTTAAGGGCGCGGACATCGGTGGCCCGAATTCTCAGATCGGGTAGTTGCTGGTTTCATGGCGTCCTGCGGCCTTTGGAAGCACGAGCTTCGCCTTTGATGACTGAGCCCAGCTGGGCTCAGTCGAAGCCGGTGCTCGAGATGAGACCCACCGGCCTGTCGGGATTGACGGAGGTTGGCCCGAAGGCGGAGACGCCGCAGGGAGCGCCCGAGTCCGCAGAGAGCCAAAGAGTGCTCGATAGGATGGAACTCAAAGTTGACGCGGTCTGGCCCAAGCAGGTGGTGGGTGCGTGTCCATGAGCCTCGAGCGAGCGATGACAGTCGCCGGTTGCCTGTCGGTGGCACTGGCGGCGCTCGATGCCGAGCCGGTGCCGTCCTCCCCGTTGCCCGGCGCTGCACGTTCGGATATCAGGTCGGCGATCTTGTTCGGCCACTGCCCTTGTGCGAGGAGCCTCAACGTTGGCGACAACCGAAATCCCTCCGCCCGACATCGGCCACCCTGACGCCATCCGCAATCCGTCCTATGCCTTCTTCCGCCTGCCGATCCTCCGCGGTTCGCTGGCTGGCGCGTGGTGGATTCCAGCCGCAGGCGGCAAGGTGTTGCGGGTGTTGCTTGGCTCGTACGAACCGGAGCAGTCGGCGCTCTTCGTGGCACACCTCACGCCGGGTAGCCGTCTCCTGGACCTGGGCGCGTCCCATGGGTACTACGCCTTGCTGGCCGCCCGCCTGGCGGGACCGACGGGCGCCGTCGTGGCCTTTGAGCCTGACCCGACCAACGCCGCTTATCTGCGGCAACACGTGAGCTGCAACCGGCTGGAAGACCGTATCGAGGTGCGACAAATCGCGATCAGCGAGCGGAGTGGCACCGCCCGATTCGGTGGGGGCAGCGGAACCGGCACTGGCAGACTTCTGGATGATGGCGCAACGACCGTGCAGGTCGCCTCACTGGATGAGGTTGATCTCGGTGGCGCCAAGAACCCGACTCACATCAAGATCGACGTCGAGGGAGCCGAGCTGGCCGTTCTTCGCGGAGCCGTCCAAGTCATCGCCGACGCGCGCCCGATGATCTTTCTTTCTACCCATGGGCAAGAAGTCCATCGCGCCTGCCTGCATCTACTGAAGGGGTGGGGATATCGCTGCGAGCCGATCGTCGGCCGGGATCTCGAGACCGCCTCGGAGGTGCTCTGTTGCCCGGAGTAGAATATCCCGACGGTCCTAGTGTCCCGTCCTGGGCGCCGCTTCACTCCGGACAACTCCGCGCGCCTTCGCCAAAGGCCCTCGCTCCCCTGAGCCGCCGGTCCGAACGCCGCCCCGGGCCATCTGGATTCGAGCCAGTGCCCGTGATACGGAGCGCTCGCTTGAGATCCAAGACCGCGCTCTCCACCATCACTTTGACGGCGCTCCTCGGTGTGCATGCCCCTGACGGGTGGGCGCAGTCCCCTGCTGCGACCGCCGCGCCGGAGCGCAAGCCCGACACTCACCCGGAACAGCGCTGGTATGGGTGGCAGACTTTGCTTGCGGACGGACTGGGCGTCTCCCTCGGGCTCGGGCTCGGGCTCGGACTCGGACTAGGGGGCGACGTCCCCGAGATGCTCGTCGTCGCTCCGGTCGGTGTCGCCCTCGGCCCACCCATCGTTCACTGGGCCAACGGACAGGTCGGCGCCGGCTTCTTGAGCCTCGGGATGAGAGCCGCGGCCGGCGGGGTCCCGGCGCTCATCGCGATCTCGGGGAGTGACTCGAGCGAATTCGGGGCCGCGTTTCCGGCGATCCTGACTGCGCTGGTTCTCTACGGTCTCACCGTCATCGTCGACGCCGCGGTGCTCGCTTACGCACCGGATGCTGACCCCCACTGAAGCCGATGTCGAGCTGCAGGTTCGAGGGACCACTCGAGCTCCATCATCGAGGCAGAAGGGTCATGCCGTTCGAGTCGAGCATGAGCGAGAAAGGTGCCCCCGTTATCGCCACTCATGAGGCGACGACCTCCGAGGGCTCGACCAAGCCCCTCGTGAACTCCGAGGGCGTTGAGCTCACCCAGATTCGCGCCCTCAAAGCCATGACCCCTACGGAGCGGACCCGCGCGCACCAGGCTACCGCCAACAACCTCTCGCGCCTCCGGAGGCGTGCCCGTCGGCTTTGATCCGACGAAGATGCTCGAGGTCTGCGCCCTCCCCATGCTGCGGGCTGCATTGTCCGAAGCGGACGACTGAGCTCTCCAGCGTTCACCGCCCACCGTTGACGCGAGTTGTCGCATCGGCGAGCAACTTGTCCGGTCAGGATTGACCCAACAACGCCTCTCCCCCCACGCAAGTGCTGGAGATCACCCAGTCCCGAGTGTGGCCCAGATCATGGATGTGTGCTCCATGTGGTGAATACCGCGATCCAGACGCACCCCGTCTCGGCGGACGTCGTCACCGAGGCCGTGCCGGACCAGGACCGAGCCCTCGAGCTGACGCTGGCCTGGGGCGACACCGTGCTCGAGACCTTGAGTGTCACGGACCAACCCGTCGTGACCCTGGGCGACCAGCCCCACCGCGAGGGCTGGGGGCCGTTTCAGTGGTTCGTGCCCTGCGACCTCCAGGTCCCCGCACGATCGCTTCCCATTCAGCGCTTTCCGCTCGCCGTCTTCCTCGGGGGCGAAGCGACCAACTACGAGATCAACATCCCGAACAACGCGACCGGGCGCATCGAGCGAGCGGATGGCTCGGTGATGTCCCTCGCGGAGTTGCTCGCGACCGACCGCACCATCGAGCCGTCCGACGTCGATGGCGCCAAGACCTACCCGCTGCGAGCCCGGGAGACGATCTTCCTCGCGGTGGGGCCCACGGTCATTCGCATCCGATACGTCTGGAAGAAGCGCTATGTGGCGCCACCCTTCATGGACACGCTCGATCACACCTGGCTCAACATCCTGATCCTCGCGCTCTTCACGCACACGCTCGCCGTGCTGGCGTTCGCGAGCAACGGCCCAAAGGAGAGCGATCTTTTCGAGGACCTCTACAAGAACCGAAACCGCTTCGCGCAGTTCAAGCTCAAGCCAGAGGAGAAGAAGCCGCAGCCGAGCCTTGCGCTCGCCCAGCTCAAGCAAGGGAAGGTCGCCCCCAAACACGCACTCAAGGACGGCAAGGCGGGCCGAAAAGACTACCGAGGGCCGCAAGGCCGAATGGCGGTGCGCGGCAATCCCGACGACAAGGAGCTCGCCAAGAGCGCGCTGCAGGATCTACTCGGGGTCGGCAGCAAAGCGCACCGCAGCCACTTGTTCGGCACCGGCGGACTCGGCGGAGAACTCAAGAGCGCACTCGGCGGCGTGACCGGCGCACAGATCGGCGACGCCACCGGGCTCGGCGGCCTGGGCACACGCGGTGATGGCCCCGGGGGCGGCGGCGTGAAGTTTGGAACCGTAGGCCTCGGCGCGCTGGGCACAAACGGGCGCGGCGGCGGCGACGGCGGCTACGGCTCCGGCATCGGCAAGCTGGGCAGCAAGACCGACCGAGACATCAACGTCTCGATGGGAGACGCGATCGTGATGGGCTCGCTCGACCGCGAGCTCATCCGCCGGGTCATTCAGGCGCACATCGCTCAGATCCGCTACTGCTACGAGAAGGAGCTTCAGCGGACACCGGGTCTGCACGGCAAGATCGCGACCGAGTTCATCATCGAGGCGAGCGGCCGCGTGCAGAGCGCGTCGGCAAAGCAGAACACCCTCGGGAACCAGAGCGTCGAGGTCTGCGTGCTGTCGAAGATCCGGACCTGGGAGTTCCCACAGCCGAAGGGCGGAGGCATCGTGGTCGTGAGGTACCCCTTCGTGTTCAGCCGGAGCGGCTGAAGAGCACCGAGATGCACGCCCCCACCTACCCGAGCCTTCGTGCACCCGCACCGCGCCGACGTGTTCTCCGTTCCGTATCGAGCTCGGATGAGTTCTCGATCTTGAGCGCGATCGTTGATCCGAGCTGGATTGACTCCGAGGCCTCGACCGAGCTCTCGGTCTGGGACGAGTTCTGGTCTCCACCGCTGAGCGCCGCCGATCTCTTCGAGGCCGAGGAGGAGACGCAGATCGATCTCGACGTCGGAGGTGCAGTGTCGGCGCTCTTGGCGCGCGTGTGTCCGCCCAGACGTGCAAGCAGCATCTCCAGGCTCGATGAGGACTGGCTGGCCGGCCTCGATGAGCCGCCCCAGTCGGGGTCCTGGCTTCGCGAGCCCACCGAATCCGCGGAGCTGCTCGTGCTGGCGGAGGGCCCCACGGAGCAGCTCGACGTCGACGCGCCGCTCATCGAGGTGGTCGAAGACGGCTTGTCTGCGGACGGGCTCGAGTGGCTGGACCCGGAATTCCTCGTGGAGCTCTGAGACCGCGCGCTCACTCCGCGAAGAGCACTCGGATGCGAATCCCCGACTCACCGAACTCGGCGTTGCCCGGGATGAGGACCGGATGACGCCCCTGGAGCAGGGCGATGTGGACGGCCGGCACACCACCCGCCGGGATGGCACGGCAAAAACCTCGGCCAGTCACGAGCTGGGCCGCGAAGCCGTTGCCGCCCGTGACGAAACGTCCTTCTTCGAACGGCACCGATGCGAATAGCTCGATGTTCGGACCTCGACCCAGCTCGCGCCAGCCGGCGAGGTCGAGGCTAAGCACGCCGCCCTGCGAAGTCAGAACGACGTAGCTGGACTCGTAGGACACTGCGGTCAGACTCTCGAGGGCGTTCGACGTGACTTCGGTGACCAAGACCCCCTCCGGCCGACGATGCACCGCCGCTGGATCACCGAAGTAGACCGCCATCGCGTCACCTCTCGCGGCTCGAGCCACCCCGCCCAGGTCCAACACGGGGGCGCGCGTAAAGGCGTGCAACACCTCGGTCTGCTGGCCCTGCAGCCGATAGAAACGGGCGTCCGTGCCGAGAACGAAGACCTCCGCCTCGCCGTCTGGCCCGAATCCGGCGCGAAAGTCGATGGCCTCCGGCACCGTAGCGGTCGCGACTCGTTCGAGCTCCAGCGGGAGAGAGGCGAGACCCGCGTAGAGCTTTCCGCTCGCCGTTCGGATCCAAAGCCTCGAGACGGGCGCCACAGGCTCGAGGCTTCCGTTGGTGATCACCTCTCGCACCGGGTTCTCCAAGGCTTCGAGCCCCGAAGCGCTCAAGCGAGACAAGCCAGCGTCTGGACCTCCGAGCAGCACGCTCCCGTCGACCAACGTGACCGCGAAAGCGGGTCGAAAATCGGAGCCAAACGCGTAGCTCCTGACATCGAAGCGCGCGCACCGATCGCGTCCGGACACCCTGAGGCCCAGCCCCTCGACCTCGGTCGCGGGTCGCGCCGCCCAAGGGACGACCTCGCCATCCGAGACGCGCGCGGCGAACGCCAACTCGGGCGCGGGCAATGGGACCCCCGCCTCCGGTCCGAGAAACTGAAGCGGGCCGGGCTCGAGGTCCAGATCCGAAAGGCTCGAGTCGTAGAGCCAAGCCTCGAAAGCCAAGTCGATGCCATCACTGAACGCGACGGAGCGCACCGGGGCCTCTCGGCTCAGGTCGATGACTTCGACCCGGCGCGCCGCCCCTTCGGTCACGGCGAGGAGCAGAGTCTGCGCAGATCCCAAGGGAGGAAGTCCGAGGAAGAACCCGTCGGCGCTACAGCCGAACGACAGGAGCGCGAGCATCAGAGCCTGGATCGGTCGATTCACGGCGGAGGAGGTGATCGGCGGGTCCCCACGATCACGTACTGATCCGGCAGGCTCTCTTTGCGGAGTTCGACTTCGAACCCGGCGGCCTCGAGCTCCGCCCGCACGTCTTCGGGACGCAGGCGATGTTCTGGGGGCGGCCCGTGGTCAGCCTCCATCGTGAAGTCGACGATAAAGAGCTGGCCGCCCTCCTCGAGCGCGGCCGCGAGCTTCTCCGCGTACTGCGGCCGGCCTTGAATATGGTGCCAGGTATCAACCACCAAGATGCGCTCCACCGACGCCGCCTGCAGAGCCGGATCCTCGAAAGGAACTTGCCGAGCCGACACGTTGGTCAGCCCTGCACGCTCGGCGCGCTCATTCATGTAGCGGACCATGTCGGCCTCGACGTCCAGCGCGATGACTCGGCCACTCGGGCCCACCGCCTGGGCGAGGTACGGGAGGAAGTAGCCGGTCCCCGCGCCCAGGTCGACGACCACCATGCCGGGCTCGATCGCCATCAGCGCGATGACCTCGGCGGGCTTTTGCCAGGCGTCTCGGGAGGGATCGTCGAAGACCTTGGCCCAACGCTCGGCGTCGTCGAATCGGTGCGATGCGGAGTGAGCGTGGTGGCCACCGTGGCTCGCGCAACCGATGGGGAGCAGAGCCGCGAGGCCAAATGTGCAGCGAAGAGTCATCTTGGCTTTGCATCATGGGCTGAACCGACCCGAGCGATCAAGCTGGCCCGCGCGTCTCCGCCGCTCAGAGCCAGCCCATCGCCCAAACCGAGATGGCGATGTGCGCGATGAGCATGGCGAACATGATGATGGAGATGGCGATATGGAAGGTTCGCCACTTGGCGAGGAGCTGCTTGGTGGCGCCAAGCACCCGCTCTCTGCGCTCGATCGCCGCCCGCCTCGACATCAGCTTGATGGCGGTGCCTCGAAGTTTGGCGTTCTTCATGCTGCCGAGGAGCCGGAAGCGAAGCATCACCGAGGCTTTGACCTGGCGAAGCTCCGAGACCACGAGCCATCCGGCGAAGGCGAACATCCCCATCGAGTCGTCGCTGCTCTTCTCTTGAGACTTCTCCTGAGCCTTGAGGAACTGCTGAAGCACGTTGGCGCTCATCGTCATCTGACCCCACTGGTCCGCGACCTGACGGATGCCCTCGTCGAGCTTCTTACGGGCCTGGTCGGTGGCAAACTCGGCTTTGGGCAAGGCGGTGTAGAGGTAGCGGCCGACCAAGCCCGTGGCCACCACCAGGAACACCGCCCACCACAGGAAGGTGACCCAATACCAGGAGAAGATGTGGAGGTTGGTGTGCAGCAGCGACAGCGCGGGGCCGGCCAGTCCAAACACCACGTGAAAGTCGAACCAAGTGCGCGAGTTGCCGATGCGCCGGATGCCGGGGACGTTCAGCCGCAGAGTGTAGAGCGCGGAGATGAGCATCATTCCGGCACCGACGTAGCCGAGCCAACGACCGAACCCGGTGACCGGCGTGTAGACGAGCATGAGCGTGTTGGCGACCTCTGGCCCTTCGACGAGCCGAACGATCTGCTTCCAGAGCGACCACCCTCGCGACCAGCGCCGCGCGAAGTACTCCCAGGTCGATGCGCTCACCCCAATGAGAGCCAGCGTGAAGAGGACCCGCATCAGGCTCACGCCCTGGACCCCGACCGCGTGGGAGTAGCCTTGCTCGAAGGGCTTCGAGTCGAAGTACTTCTCGGCTCGCTCGATCAGGCCGCCGTCCTGGCGGAACAGCGCGCGGGGATCGATCTGGATGATCGCCCCGGTGGGACAAGCGGAGATACAGGCGAGGTCGCTATAGCCGATGCAGTGGTCGCACTTGTTCGCGATGCGTTTGGGCTTGCCCTTCTTCGCGGCTTTGGGGCGCACCTCTTCCCCCGCGGCGATGACGGTCATGAGCTTCTTCGGCGCCTCGACCTGCTCCGCCTCCTTCACCACGTCGATGATGTCGACCATACGAATGGCTTCGTGCGGGCAGGCTTTTGCACAGAGCGTGCAGCCGACGCAGTTGTCGTAGACCACGACCTCCCCGATGTCCTGGTCGAAGTCGATGGCGTCGAAGTTGCAGGGCTCGATACAGCGCGCATCGAGGCAGGTTCGGCAGTTCAGCGTGAACTGCACCAGGCCGAGCTTGGGGCCGAAGCGCTCGATGCGGCTCACCCCGTGACGGTCCTCGCAACCTTTGACGCACTCGTCGCAGTCGATGCACTTGTCGGTCTGGATGATCTTGATCGCCTGCGCGTACTCGAACCCTTGCTTCAGGTAGAAGTCGAAGATGTCGTTCCGGTTCTCGAGCTTGAGGAAGGTCTGCCGATAGTACGAGGCCTCGGCCCGTGCTTCGACTGCCTCCTGGATCTTGGGAACGGATTTGAGGATCTCATCCATGCCCTTCTTCGGGATCCTGAGCAGCGAGACCGGCAGGCACGTGTAGAGCGCGACGTCTCGCTTCTTGCCGTCATCACTCCTCGCCTCCTCGACGTGCTCGTTCGAGAAGAAGTCGTCGATCTCGAACAGGGAGATGTTGCGATAGGCCTGTTGCATCACCGGCGCGATGCGCTTCTTCAGGTTCTTGGGATTCTCCGGGACCTTGCCCCGCTCGAACTCGGCAAACGCCACCTGCCCCTTCAGGACGAAGTACATGGCGGGCTCCTCGCCGCCTTGACCGGCGCGGGGCAGGACTCGGTCCTGAGGGACCTCGGACACGGTCGAGATCTTGGCGATTCGGTCATACTCGCCCTCCGTCAGCCCGCGGAAGACGTCGACCCGCTTCAGGATCCGGATGGGATCCGAGTCCTCGGTGTGGCCGGGTGCGCTGACGCGGGGCCGGCCAGGTTCCGCCTTCTCGACCGGGCTAGAGCTCATCTCAGAACTCTCATCGGGACTTCAAGAGACGAGAGGCCTCTTCTTTGAGCGCCGCATCTTGTCCATTCCGTAGATAGCTCTCGAGGGCCTTCTTGCCTTGCTTCCTCGTCTTCTTGCTCCGGATCAAGGCTCGTCCGAGATGGAACGATAGATCGACGGGCAGAGTCTCCTCTTTGGTCATCGCTCGCTGGAACATCTCGCCGGCCCGGGCCCACTCGCTCTTCGAGGCGAGCACCTGTCCTGTGTAGTACAGGTCGAGCGGCTTGCGACCGTCTCCTCCTTTGGGCGGAGGTGTTTCGAGCGAAGGCTCCGCGGCCAAAGCTCGCTCGTAAGCTTCGAGCGCCTTCGTTCCGTCCCCGGCTTTGTGCCGGAGGCGACCCAGCTCGACGAGCATCGATACAGAGGCTCCACCGGAGAGGCTCGCCGCCCGCTCGAGGAGCTCGAGCGCACCTTTGTGGTCTCCGCGTTCGGTCTTGATTCGAGCGATGAGACGATACGCACGAGGGGCAACCACGTTGCTCTGAACGAGTGGCTCGAGCGTGTCGAGTGCGGCGACGGCCTCGCCCTGGGCTGCGAGCACCTCGGCGAGCCCGATGCGAGCCGCGGGATCTTTGTCGTCGAAGACCAGCGCAGCGCGGAAGGCCTTTTTGGCCGGCTCGAGATCCTTGGCCTCCAACAGGAGTCGACCCAGCGCAACTTCGATGTCCGGTCCGTCAGCGAGCTTTCGTGCGTCCTCGAGCAGGGCCTGAGCTTCGCTCGGATCGCGAGCTCGGCGAGAGAGACGGAGGAGATTCGCGACCTCGAGGCCACGTTCGAGCGCCTCGCCGCTCGCGCGCGCCGACCTCGCGCGATAGTCGGCCTCAGGGAAGACCGCAGGGCTGGCCTCGACCTCGATGAGCGTGAAGCGATCCGGACGGAGTCGAACCCGCCCGAAATCGAGCTCAGCCTCAAAGGTGCTCTTCTTCGCCTCCTGGCGCTCGAGCAGCCGCGGACCGGCATCACTCGGACGCCTCAGCTTCGCGCGCTCGGCGTAGCCGAGACGTGCGAGCCAGAGGCGGGTCTCATCGCTGGCCTCGAGCTTCATGGACGCCTCGAGGTGGAGCTTCGCGAGCGCGCGCTCGCCGAGGACGAGGAAGAGCGCGCCGACCACGCGGCGGTACTCGGGGCTGGTCGGATAGGCGTTGGCGGCGAGGCCGAGCCGGTCGAGACCCGCATCGAGATCACCGCGCACGAGATCCGTGACCGCAAAGACGAGGGCAGCCCGACCCGTCTCGTCCTTGGCGACGGCCTTCGACTCCTCGCGCACGAGCCCGGCCAGGCGTCCTGCGATGTCGTTGGCGGCAGGATCGACCCCGGAGAGCTTCCCGAGGACGTAGCGGTGCAAGAGCGCCTCGATGTCGTTCGGCTCCAGCTCTTGCAGCTCGTCGAAGAAGCGGATGGCAGCCGCCGGAGCACCTTGCCGCGCGTGCCACCGCGCGAGTTCGAGGAGCGTCCCGCGGCGTCGCGGGTTGAGCGCATAGGCTGTCAGGAGCGCTTGCTGAGCCTCGGCATGTGCCCCTTGGGCGGTGGCGAGGCGAGAACGGAGGAGCCACGCCTTGGGCGAATCGGAGAAGCGAGCGAGCGCATTCTCGAGAGAGTCCCCGCCCATCGCGGTGGTTCCCGTCGCGGCCGAGAGCGTGACCCCCGCCGAGAGCATCTCGACCGTGGGCTTTCGCTCCGCGAGAGAGGCGAGCGCCTCTTGCGCTCGAAGACGCCGCGTGGGGTCACCACCAAAGCTCGACCAGATCTCCGCATGCACATCCGCCAAGACGCCCGCGAGTAGATCATCGAGCTCTGGACTCGACTGGCGGAGCGCGCCGATGGCCTCCTCGGCCGCGCGCAGAGAAGCGAGCCCTCCCCGCTCGAGGTCACTCGCGAGACCACGGAGCTCCTCGCTCATGTTCGAGACGTCGGCGCCGGCCCGCCCGAGCGCGAAGGAGTAGCCCGTCCACGTCGCGGCCCCGCCGAGCACGAGCACGAGCGTCCAAAACGCAAGCCGCCCCACTCCTGCCGAGGTCCGCACGACCATCGCACCGGCGGGACGCTCGGCCGCTCCTTCCTCGCCGTCGTCGGGCGTCGATCTCTGAGCCCTTGGCTTCTCTTCGACGACCTGCGCCGCGTCTGCGTCCTCTTTCCCCGGCGGGGCGCCGCCGTAGATCGCCCAAATCGCCTCGTCGACCAACATCGTCGCGGGTCGTTCCTCCGAAGGTCGGGGAGGTTCGATCGGTCGAGGTTCAGGTTTGGCTGCCTTGACCGGCTTGTCGGCCTTCGCCGGCTTCTCGGCGACGAGTTCAGCCGATTTCGGTGCGGACCCCGCGCCCTTCGGTGCGGACCCCGCCGCTTTGGGGGCGGAACCGGCCGCCTTGGGCGCAGATTCGACCTTCGCGCCGTCCGCGCCTTTGCCGAAGACCGTCTTCTTGTCTTCGGAACCGTGAGCCTCCGGCACTGCCGCCGGACGCCCGAGCTCGTTCTTTGGATCGAGCGCTGCGCGATCGACCGAGGCGACGGTGGCCTGCTCTTCGGGAGCTGGAGCCTCGGTGCCCCCCAGCCGCTTCATCATCTGGCTGTACTCGGCCGCGCTACCGCCCACCTTGGGTTTGGCGTCGAACCCGCCCTCGGCGCCGGCGGCGGGTACTCGCTCGGCGAACATCGTGGGATCGGCGTCCGAGAGCGGCGCCCCCTCGAGGTCGGTGGCGAAGACGGTCCGCTGCTCCTCGCTCGCGAGGTACTCGGTGGACTCGTTACCTTCGGCCCCGGCCCAGGGGCTCTTGGCCTCTTGGACCTGGGAGCCCCGAAGGCTGGGGAGCTCCAGCGGCTTCTCGGTCTTCGCGATCCGCTTCGCGCGCTTGAGGAGATCGCCGTACTCGCGAGAGTCGGGGGCCAGGCGAACCGCTTGGGTCAAGAACTGGGTCGCGCGATGGGCGAGACCCTTCTGCAGGAGGAGCGAACCCATGAGCGCGAGGGCTCTCGGGTTTTCCTGATCGATGATCAGGGCCGCTTTGATCGCCTCGAGGGCCTCGCGAATGCGACCTCGTCCAGCCTCGGCGACCGCGAGCGCCAAGTGGCCCGCGACGGAGCCGGAGTGCAAAGCGAGCCCACGCCGAGCGATCCCGACCGCGAGATCCCAGGCACCCAAACGATTGTGGGCCTCCGCGAGCGCCACGAAGGCCAACGACCTGGGATCCGCCGCGAGCTCTTTCTCGTAGGCTTCGATGCGCCGTCGATCTTTCTCTTCTTGAGGGTCAGCCATCCGCAGCGCACGCCCACCCGAGGGGTCGGCGACCGTATGCTACAACCCGCATTGAACCCAGGGGAAGTGTCCGACATAATTTCCCTTCGGTGTCGCTACAGAAGTTTGAGATCCAGGAGATGATCGCCAAGGGTGGGATGGCCGAGGTCTACCTCGCGCGCACCGTAGGTCTTGAGGGTTTTGCCAAAGAGGTCTGCGTCAAGAAGATCCTCCCGCACCTCACCGAGGATCAAGCCTTCGTCAGCATGTTCATCGACGAGGCCAAGCTCGCGGCCACGCTGAACTACGCCAACATCGTGCAGGTCCAAGACCTCTGCGTCTCGGCGGACCGCGAGTACTTCATCGTGATGGAGTACGTGCATGGCAAGGACCTCTCGGACGTCATCCGCGCGGCGCAGCTCGCGGGCAAAGAGCTGCCGCCGAACATCGCAACCTACGTTGCACGCGAGTCTCTGAAGGGCCTGTATTACGCCCACAACAAGACCGACAACACGGGCGCCGCGCTCAACATCATCCATCGAGACGTGAGCCCCCAGAACGTCCTCATCTCGTACATGGGTGAGGTGAAGATCACGGACTTCGGCATCGCCAAGGCGAGCTCCTCCGTAAGCAAGACCGCGGTCGGCATCCTCAAGGGCAAGTACGGCTACATGTCTCCGGAACAGGCGCGAGGAGAGCGCCTCGATCACCGAAGCGACCTCTTCAACCTCGGGATCGTGCTGTACGAGATGCTCGTGGGCGAACGCTGCTTCGCGGGCGCCAGCGACTACTCGACCTTGAACTTGATGCGCGAAGCCCGGGTCACGCCCCCGACGAAGATCAACAAGAGCCTCCCGCCGGAGCTCGAGGCCATCACCCTCAAAGCGCTCTCGCGGAAGCCGGAGAACCGGTTTCAGGACGCGCTCGAGTTCGAAGCCGCGCTCGCGGACTGGGCCCGCAAGTCGGGCAACGAAGTCGGGGACGCTCAGCTCGGGAAGTTCATGCGCGAGCTCTTCAAGGATGGGCCGAACGAGAAGCGGCAGAGCAGCACCGGCGTCATCCAGCTCTCGAGCGTCGCGGCGCCCGCGCCCGCCGCCGCGGCGGAAGCGAAGAAGCCCACGCCTGCGCTCGAGCGTCCGAAGTCGGCCGAGGCGCGCGCCTCGGAGTCGACCCCGGGCAACGCTGCGGACGAGCCTGGCCGCGAAGCGCTGGAGCGAGCCAAGCGACGCAAAGCCGCCAAGAGTTCGGACGCTCGGCCGGAGTCGAGCGCACCGCCGGCCCCGAAGTCCGAGCCCAAGCCGACGCCTTCCGAGAAGCCGCGCGCGGAGGCACCACCTCCTTCGACCCCGAAGAAGGTGGCGCGGGTCGAGCCCGAGTCTCGCGAAGAGAAGCCCGCCAAGAAGGCCGCCGCCGAGAGCCCCAAGGACGACAAGAAACGCCAGAAGGAAGCCGCGAAGGCCGCGAGGAAGCCGGTGGGTCGTCGCGATCTCAAGCCGGACCTCACCGCCCTCCAGAAGATCGGTCGGACCGGAGGTCGGCCGAGCTACCTCGCCGCGTCGCTGCTCATCCTCACCGCGCTCGCGGCCGGGCTCGTGGCAGGGTACTTGAAGACGCGCTCCGCGCTCGAAGAGCACGTGTTCCGCGAGGCCGAACACGAGGGCGGTGACGACTCCGTCAAAGAACGGAACGTCGAAGTCTACATCAGCACGATCCCGCCCGGCGCCAAGGCCTGGCTCGATGGCAACGTGCTCGCCGACCGAACGCCTCTGCTCGTGGCCCGGCCGCGCGATGGCGAGAGCCACACGCTCAAGGTATCGCTCAAAGGCTTCGATGCCATCGAGTCTCAGTTCCGCTACGAGGAGGGCCCGCTCACCCGAGTCCATCAAGCGCTGAAGGGTGGCGAGGTCGAGCTTGCGGTCTACAGCAAGCCGAGCGGACTCGAGGTCCGCCTCGATGGAGACCTCGTGGGCTCGACCCCGTTGTCTTTGGACGTCGCCCCCGGCCCGCACGAGGTCGAGATCGGTGGCGGAGAGCGAGAGCTCATCAAGAAGAAGCTCGTGGCGGAAGTGGGCAAGAAGATCACCCTCGAACCCTCGGTGCCCGTGCGGGGCAGCCTGCCAAGCTTGGACCTAAAGAGCGCGCCGACCGCTGAGGTCTTTATCAACGGGCTCCCCTTGGGGGAGACCAACGGCCCCGCCTTCGACCTGGAGCCAGACGTCAGCCATGACGTCGTCCTGGTCGAACCCAACTCGAAACGCCGGCTCGAATTCAAGGTCGAACTGGCGACCGGCGAGCGCAGGCGCATGTTCCTCGACCTCCACGACGCCTCCTGAGCGCGGCTAGATCGGGACTGGTGAAAAAGGCCCTGGCGTCGTAGGTTCCGCCGATGCGTCACGAACGTTCCAAAGAGCTCTTCTCGCGCGCCCAGAAGGTCATCCCGGGCGGGGTCAACAGCCCGGTCCGCGCGTTCAAGGGCGTCGGCGGACAACCGGTCTTCATCGCCAAAGCGGAAGGCTCGGCCATCTGGGACGTGGACGGAAACCGCTACATCGACTTCGTGGGTTCGTGGGGGCCCATGATCCTCGGACACGCCCATCCGGAGGTCGTACAAGCGGCCAAGAACGCCATCGACCGCGGTTCGAGCTACGGGGCGCCCACCGAAGCGGAGGTCAAGCTCGCCGAGCTGATCGTCGAGCGTGTCGCTTCGGTCGAGAAGGTGAGGCTCGTCTCCTCGGGCACCGAGGCTACGATGAGCGCGATCCGAGTGGCGCGCGGGTTCACGGGTCGGGATGACATCGTGAAGTTCGAGGGCTGCTACCACGGGCACGCCGACTACCTCCTCGCCAAGGCTGGCTCCGGAGTGGCGACCTTCGATCTCCCCGACTCACCGGGCGTTCCCTCGGACTTCACCAAACACACGCTGACCATCCCCTACAACGACGTCGACGCGGTCCGTCGCCTCTTCGAGGAACGGGGCAAAGACATCGCGTGCATCATCCTCGAGCCCGTCACCGGCAACGCGGGCGTGATCCCGCCCGCCCCCGGCTTTCTCGAAGCCCTGCGCGAGATCACCAAGAAGCACGGCGCGCTCCTCATCTTCGACGAGGTGATGACCGGCTTCCGTCTCCACTCTGGGGGCGCCCAAGCGCTCTACGGGCTCGATCCCGACCTGTCCGCCTTCGGAAAGATCGTCGGCGGAGGCATGCCGCTGGCGGCCTACGGCGGACGCGCGGACATCATGAACCGAGTCGCCCCGGAGGGCCCGATCTACCAAGCAGGCACCCTCTCCGGTAACCCGTGCGCGGTGGCCGCTGGCCACGCCACGCTGCAGCAGCTCGCGGCGCCGGGCACCTACGAGCGCCTCGACCAGATCTCGAAGCGCATCACCGACGGCCTGGCCGCCGCCATGAGTGAGGCCGAGCAGGTCGGACGCATCCAGCGCGTCGGCTCGATGTTCACGCTCTTCTTCAACGACGGCTCTCCGCTGCGCAACTTCGCGGACGTCAAGAAGGCGGACCACGCCAAGTTCGGGCGTTTCTTCCACGGCATGCTCGAGCGAGGGGTGTACTTCCCGCCTTCGGGCTACGAGGCGGTGTTCGTCTCCCTCGCCCACACAGACGAGGATATCGAGCGAACGCTCGAGGCGGCCCGTGCGGTCTTGACCGCCCTGTAGGACTGGCGAGATCGAGCCGCTGGAGGCATGCTGAGCTCATGGCTCGAGGCGTCATCTTCGCGCTCGCGGCGGCGTTCGCCATGTCGGGCATCGCTTGCAGCTCCGGCGACGGCACCTGCACGAAGAACCAAGACTGCCTCTCGGGCCAGCTCTGCGTCAGCGGCAAGTGTCGCAGCCGAGATTCGAGCGGGGATCGTCAATGCACCGACGAGACTGACTGCGAGACCGGAGAGTTCTGCGACTTCTTCGACAAGGTGTGTCGGCGGCCCGGGGAAGGTGACGCTGGCCCAGCGAGAGATGCCTCGACCGGTCGCGATGCACTCCTCGGAGACAGCGCGCCCCCCAGGGACGGCGGCGTCCAGCCGGGACCCGACGGCGGCGTTCAGCCGGGGCCCGATGGCGGAGACGCCGGACCCGATCTCGGCACCTGCCAGCAAGACGAGCAGTGCCCGCCGGGTCCACCCACCAGCGTGTGTATCGCCGATCAGTGTCGCTACGGCTGCGGGATCGAACCGAGTCTTTGTGCCTCGGGCACTGAGGTCTGCAACACCGACACCGGCCACTGCGAGGTCCTCATCCGCAACTGTGCCGCCGATGCCGAGTGCGTTCCGGCGCCACCGCTGCGCGTCTGCGAGGGCACTCAGTGTGTTCCGGGCTGCGGCCAGCCGGGCGGCATCGTGTGCGGCGGGGTCACGCCACTTTGCGACACCAGCAACGGCCGGTGCACCGCCCCGCCCTCCTGCAACCTCGACGTCGATTGCGGCAATCCCGATCAGATCTGCGTCAACCTAGCTTGCCTGACCCGCTGCGACCGGCCGGGGGGCCTCGCCTGTTCGCCCGGGATCTGCAACACCACCAGCGGCCGCTGCACCGCCACCAATCAGCCGCTCGGCGCCGACTGCAACGAACACGGCGAGTGCACCTCGGGCTTCTGCTTGGTGCTTGGCGCAGGCGTCGGCTTTTGCTCCCAGCCCTGCGGACGTACGGCAGAGTGCGATCAGTCGCTGCCCATCGGCTGCTTCCCCATCGACGACATGGGCTTCTGCGTGCCCGGCGCCGCGTTCAACCCGCCCATCGGGCTGACCACTCCGGTCGGTGGCACGTGCAGCATGACCCTGAACGACTGCAAGAGCGGCGTCTGCGACACCGGTCAAGGCCGCTGCCTGGAACGCTGCTTCTCGAACAACCGCTGCGCCGGGCAAGGGGGCAACTGCTGGGCGTGGTTGCCTCAGGGTCAGACCAGCCACATCCACATGTGTGTCACGAATACGCTGCAGGTCAGCGGAACGACCTGCAGCGCGAACGCTCAATGTCGCTCCGGCATCTGCAACCGCTACACCGGACGCTGCGTCAGCCACTGCTGCTCGGACGGCGACTGCATCGCGAACGAATCGTGTGGGGTCTACGACATCGTCTCGCAGCAGGAAGGCGTGAAGGCTTGTCGGCCCAAGAGCCCCGGCGCTGGCAGTCTCCCCTACGGCTCGGCCTGCACGCTGGATAACGAGTGTGACAGCGAATACTGCGTGGCGCTCGACCCCGGCGACCCACAAAGCCTCAAGAAGTGCTCGGTGAGCTGCTGCTCGGACGGCGACTGCAACGTGGTGCCCAACGGCGGCACGTGTCGTCCGCGCGTCGTCAATCTGGGCCAGCAGACGACGTCGGTCGCGGTGTGTATCCCGCGCTGAGCGCGGCCGGCATGCGGCGCTGAAGTGCCCACAGCACGAGACCAAACACCAACGCGGTGGCCAAGAGCCCAAAGGCAGGCACGTCACCGAGGTCGTCCAACCAGGCGTGCGTGAGCACCACCGAGCCGTTGCTAAAGATGTGCGCGACCACTCCCGGCCAGACGCTGCCCGCCCGGAGTCGAAGCCAACCCAGAAAGAGACCCATGACGAAAGCCGCGGTGGAGTGCACGAGGTCGAGGTGCGCAAGCCCAAAGGCGATCGCGCTCACCACGACGGTGACCCTGGCCGAGCTGCCGACCGCGAGACGACGGAACAAGAAGCCGCGAAAAAAGAGCTCCTCCGCGAGGCCGGCGGAGATCGCGAGCACGGGGAGCAGCGCGAGGCGCTCGGAGAGCCCCATGCCCGCCAGGACGTCGTTGATCTGTCCGAGGGTGCCATGGCCTTCGAGTCCGAGACTCGACACCGCCACCGAAAGGAAGACCGAGAGGCTGTACATGCCCGCCGCGGACAGGACACAGATCGAGGCTGCGGGTCTCGAGCCAAGGATCGGACGCCGTCGGTCGGCCCGGAGGAGTGCGGGGAGGATGAGCGCGAGGAACGCGAGCTGATTGCCGACACCGCCCAGCGAAAGCTCGAGCGGGCCGAAGGCCGACAAGATGCTCGACGCATCCATCTTCCAGGGCTCGAGGCCGCGCAGGACGAGGGCTCCATGCACCAAGAGCGCGGAGAGGACGTAGCCAGCCGGCAGGGCGACAAACACCGGCAAGACGGCGACGAGCGTGTGCTTCCAGTTCGGAGCGCCGGCGGCAGAACGAGGCTCGTTCACGGGCGCCTGACTTCGACCCGCAGCACCTTCAGGCCCCGCGACTCGAGGTGCTCGCGCAACCGGGGGGCCTCGCGTTCGAGCAGATCATAGGTCGCGCGGTCGGGCGGCTCGAGTTCAGCTGTGAGCTGCCCTTCGGACCAAACGAGGCGGAGCTCGGTGCCCCGGAAGAACTCGTCGGAGAGCGTGATGCGGACCTCACGCGCCCCGTTGTCGTCGCCACCGATGAGGAGCGAGGAAGCCATCTCGCCGAGGAGCTGGTCCGCGCGCTCCACCGAGTCTTTGCGCGGCTTCGCCTCGCGATGGGGGATGAAAGTGCCCGGCACCTCGGGGGCGGGGTTTGGGTCGAGACCGTAGGGCACCTCATGAGGGCGGTCGAGCAGCGCACGTGCGAGCGGATAGCTGCGCTCGGGGCTGGGGGGACGCTGGCCTCGACCCGGCTCTGCGCGATGTCGCCGCTCCAGCTCTCGAAGCGAGAGGGTCTCCTCCTCCGGTGGCGAGCGCTCGTCTCTACTCATGGGCGGATCGAGTCGGCTTCAGCTCCGATGGGCCGCGCGACTGCTCGGCGGCGCCGACTTCCGAGCCTCGGCCACGCTGAGTTCGGCTTGGGTTTCATCCGAGGATACGTCGTGGACTTCGTCGGGCTCGGGCGCGGTCTCCGCGTCGATCTCGGGGAGCGGGCTCGGGTCATCGGCGTACAGCAGGATGGTGCCCCGCTGGTAGACCTCTTTGGTGCTGAAGGCCTGGTAGATCCCTTCGAGAACATCATCCAAGGTCTTGTATCGTTCGCCGAGATCGTCGCGTGTCATGCGATCGAAGACGTCATCAAAGGCCACCGGCACCTCTTTTTGGACCTGCGAAGGGTTCGGCGAGCGCCGACCCGGCAGGCGACCGGTGAGCATCTCGTAGGCGAGGATACCGAGCGAGTAGATGTCCGAGGCGGGCGATACAAACGAGGAGGACTCCGGCTGAAGACGCTCGGGCGCCATGTAACCCACCGTACCCGAGCTCACGAGCACCGGCGCCTGGCTGGAACCCTCCTCGCGGTCGAGCACGCGTGACATGCCGAAGTCGGAGATCTTCACGTTTCCCAAGCGATCAAAGAGGACGTTCTCTGGCTTGAGCCCGAGGTGCAACACACCTTGCGAGTGGGCGAAGCGGAGACCATAGGCCAACTGAAGCAGCACCCGGAGCGCGTGCGGTGGGGTCAATCGACCGTGGTCCGCGTGCGTGAGGCGCCGCCGGAGATTGCCCCCGGGCGCATGCTCCATCACGAAGTAGGGGTGCTCGCGTTCGTGGTTGTGATCAAAGATCTGGATGATGCTCGGGTGTGAAAGCTCGGCCCCGGACTGCACCACGGACCGAAAGCGCGAGACGATGTCATCGCGCCGCACGTAGCTGACGAGCTGAAAGATTGCCCGGGCCTCTTTGAGCGCCATCTTGCGCCCGAGCGCGATGTGCTCGCCTTCGTAGACCGTACCCACCGGCCCTGCCCCGATGGCCGCGCCACGACGGTATCGACGATCGAGGACCTCTTCGAGCCCACCCACGGTTTGCGGCAACTCACTCATGGGCGCACTCGCGCGCGCACGCACCGCGCTGCTGTCGTTCCAATTCGGCGTGGAACTGCTCACCGCGCCTCGCCCGGACGTGGCGGGCGCTGCGCTCTTGCTCTCCGCGAGTTCCCGAGTGAAGTGCTGCGCGAGTCGCGCGAGCAGCTCGGGGTCGTCGCTTCCCTTGCTGCTCTGGCGACCCTGGTCGGTGATCTCGAGCGCGTTGGCCTGTGGGTCGATCTCGAGATAACCGTGGCGACTCAGAAAAGCCGCGTAGTCGGCGAAGGGGAGCGAGATCGAGCGCTCCATGACGCGCTCGGCGTCCGTCAGACGGACCCGGCTCCCGAAGAGATCGTCCCGCTGCAGGGTCTTCAGGATGAAGCGGGCTTCCTCGAGGAGGAGCTCGATGGAGAGGGTCGTACCCAGTCGTCGCATGTGGGTGTGATGGTGGATCCCATGCCGCCCCGAGTCAAACCGCCGAGCGTCGGGCGTCCTCCAAGCGGCCGAGATTGATACCGAAAAACCCGCGCACAGCCCACGAGCTCAGGCCCAGATGGGTCGCGCCCATCGAACCCCCCTCGGACGATGATCCGGGCGATCGAGGGAAGATTCTTGGAGTAGGTACGTAGCTCGCAAACGGAGGCTCCTCAATGCGCAGCTCGTTCAACCTGGTCTGGTCTTTGTCTCTCGCCCTCACTTTCCTCAGCGCCTGTGGCGACAGCGATCCGGCCGCGCCCAACCCGACCCCGGACGCCGGGACCCCAGCCGGAGACACCGGCGTTTCGGAGGAGCTCTGTGGCCCGCTCCATCCGACCGGCGCTTGCGCGACGGGCTACCAGTGCTACGGCGGCCAGTGCTTCGAGGACTCGGCCTTTTGCAGCGCCACGAACACGACCGGGCTGTGTCCGCCGAATCAGACGTGCCAGTCCGGTGTCTGTGAGAGCGCCGCCGCTCGCTGCAGCGTCGCGAACCCCACCGGCACCTGCGACCCCGACACGACCTGTCGAGCGGGCCAATGCATCAGCGACACACTCCTCTGCACCACCTCCAACCAAGAAGGGCTCTGCGTCCTGACCACCGAGGCCTGCCTCGAGGGCACCTGCGTTCCAGAGGTGAACCTTTGCAGCGCAACCAACCCCACCGGCCTCTGCGGTACCGGTCTCGAGTGCACCAACGGTGGATGCTCCACTCCCAACCCCTGTTCGGTGAGCGAGCCGATGGGGTTCTGCGGCGCCGGCGAGCGCTGCCTCGATGGCACCTGTGTGGTGACGGCCAACCTGTGCAGCGCGACCAATCAGAGCGGGCTCTGCGCCTCCGGTCGCACCTGCATCGACGGCACCTGCACGAGCGACACCTTGCTCTGCGATCCGGCTCGACCCTCCGGGCTCTGTCCGAGCGCCGAGACTTGCTTCGAGGGCGAGTGCGTCGAAGACACCGAGCTATGCAGCGCCACGAATCAGACGGGACGGTGTGTGGCCGGCCGGACCTGCCTCGACGCTCAGTGCGTGGACGACACCTTGTTGTGCTCGGCCGCCGCGCCCACGGGCTTGTGCACGAGCGGCGAGAGCTGCCTCGAGGGTCAGTGCGTCGCGACGAACGCGCTCTGCTCGGTGAGTGTGCCGAACGGTCTGTGCCCCCTCGGAGAGACGTGTAACGCTGGCGTCTGCGAGGCTCCAACCGGATGCCCCGTGTGCGGAACCCAGGAGACCTGCCTCGAAGGTCGTTGCCGCCCCGATGCCACCCTCTGCTCCTCCACCAACCCGAACGGCTTGTGTGAGACCGGCTTCGATTGCATCGCTGGAACCTGCGTCGATGCGGGCATCGGATGCTCGCAAAACAACCAGACCGGCGCCTGCCCCATCGGACAGATCTGCAACACCGGCGTCTGCGAAGTCATCGACGACGAGACCTTGTGCGACGACGAGAACCCGTGCACCCGAGACTTCTTCGACTTCGCGCGAAACCGCTGCAGCCAGGCCCCGCAGACCGCGAGCTGCAGCGACGGCAACGCCTGCACCACCGACACCTGCGTCTCGGGAGCCTGCGTGCCGGCGCCCATCGGCGGCTGCATCGAACCCCCAACGCTCGAGCCCTACGTCACCCCCACCAACGTCGGCGTCTTGAACCTGCGAGGCTCCAAGCCCGCGGGATCCTCCATCGAGATCAACGGTCTCGAGGCGGTGCCGCAGAGCCCCGACACGACGTGGACGGTCGCGCTCAACCTCGTGCCCGGCGAGAACGTGTACGTCGTGCGCAGCCTCGACCAGGGCCAGGGCAGCGCCACCATCGAAGCGCGCATCGTCTACGACATCACGCCCCCAGAGACCTCACTCAGCCCCTCGGGCGGCATCTTCCTGAACGGGGTCACTGTGCGCCTCGCCAGCGATGAACCCGCGACCGTGTACTTCACGACCGACGGCTCCACGCCCAGCGAGAACTCGGAGAGCTTCGAGTCGGTCAAAGACATCCGCGTATTTGACGACACCACGCTGCGGCTCCGAGCTCGCGATCGCGCGGGCAACTGGCAGGCGACCGTCGTCGAAGCGAGCTATGAGATCACCGGCCACGGCAACGGCTGGCGATCGGCCACCGCGCTCACGGAGAGCCTCATCCACACCGCCGCCACGCAAGTCGGCACGCGCGTCGTTCTCGCGGGCGGCTCGGACGGGCTCGCACCCCAGGCCGGCGTGCTCGCGCACGAGTTGGGAACGAACACCTGGACCGCGCTGGCCTCCATGGTGGGCGGCCGAGCTCAGCTCGCGCTCGTCGCCTCGGGCAACCTGCTCTACGCGATCGGTGGCGAGAACAACGGCACCCCGCTCGGTCGGGTCGAGCGCCTCAATCTCGCGGATGCCAACGCCACCTGGGAGACACTCACCCCCATGCCGAGCACACGCTTTGGCATCTCTGCGGTGCTGGTCGGGAACGCCATCCACGTTCTCGGCGGCAAGACAAACGGCGGCGTCGTGCTCAATAACCACGAGGTGCTCGCGCTCGGCGCCGGCACGTGGAGCAACGCGGTCGCGCAGCTCCCGAGGGCGCGCTACGCCTTCAACGCGGTGGTCGAAAACGGCCGCATCATCGTCGCCGGCGGCGAGGACGCGCAGGGCAATCCGATCTCGGAGGTGGACATCTACGACGTGGCCGGAAACAGCTGGACGCTCGGCACCCCCATCCCGACCCCGCGCTCCTTCGCGGGCGGCGGAAAGCTGACGAACGTGGGTGTGGTCGACACCGGCTACCGAGGACTCGTCGTTGCGGGTGGCCGAACCGCGGGCGGCGCGGCCACCGCAAAGGTCGAGGAGTACATCATCGACGACGACACCTGGCGCGAGCGCACGCCCATGCCGGCGGCGCGTCACAGCGGCGCTGGGCTCATCGTCACCGCGACCGGCGACGTCGATACTCAGTCCTCGGAGCTGTGGGTGCTCGGCGGACAGACCAGCGTCGGTCCCGTCGCCTCGAGTGTTCGCTTCTCGGCTTCACAGGACTACGTGAGACGGCTCGCCGAGCTGCCGGAGGCGCGTTTCATGCAGGCAGCAGCGGCGCTCAACGGTCGCATTTATCTGATCGGTGGCCGCAACTTCACCGAGGAACTCGACGCGTGGGAGTTTGATCCCGAGACCGAGGCCTACCGAAGCCTGCCCCCGATCGGGACGCATCAGAACGGACTCGTCGCGGCTGCAGTCGGCGATGTCGTGTATGCGATCGGCGGCGCCGACAACTTCGGCAACTCCGTGGCCACCGTGCGGGCCTACGACCCGATCTTGAATCAGTGGATCTCGCGCACCCCCATGCAGGTGGCCCGTCGCGACGCGGCGGTGACGGTCAAGGGCACCGACATCTGGGTCATCGGCGGATACAACGCCGGCCCGCTCCAGACGGTGGAGGTCTATGACACGATCACGAACACCTGGAGCAGCGCGCCCGTGTTGCCGAGCGGTCGGACCGGCGCCTCCGCTTTCACCCACAACGGCGAAGTCTACGTGGTTGGAGGTTTGAACGACCAGGGCAACGCGCACAACACGATGCTCCGCTTCCTGAACAACGCCTGGTCGATCCGAACCCAAGCGAAGTTCGCATTCTCGCACGGCGCTGCTTTCCTGGTGCGCGATCAGCTGAGCCTAGTGGCCGGACGCCGATCCGATCTACCCACCAAGGTCATCGAGAGCGAGGCGGTGGCCGGAGGCCAGCTCACCCCGATCGGATCCGAGCACCAGCTCCTCTCCCCGCTGGACCGATTCGCCTTCACGCCGCTGCACGGAAAGCTCTACCTCTTCGGAGGCAACGCCACGCAGGCGATCGGCCCCTCGGGCGTCCCGCTGGTCCAGAAGGTGCTGGGCAAGTGCTTCAACGGGGTCCAAGACGGGCGCGAGCAGCGACCAGACTCGAATGGTGGTTGCGGACGGCGCGGCTTCGAGCACAGCACTGGCCTCGGAACGCTGTTCTACAACGACTTCCCGGTCGACATCACTTCGCTTCAGCGGGCGATCGACGCGTGCAACACCCACTACAGGGTCACGAACTGCGGCGTTTCGAACTGCTCCGGAACCTGGACCTCGGTGACCGTCGGCTCGACCTGCACCTGTAGCTCGACGCACTTTCGCTGGCACTTCGGCACCCGCGACCCGTACACCCAGGGCGGCGTGGCCGGCCGCGTCACCGCCGGCGGTAACTGCAGCACCAGTAATGCCGGCACCTGGTACTGAACCGGGCGGCCCGCGGTTGACACGCCGCGCCGCTGCGCCAAGCCTGGCGCAGTGGCCATCCAGGACGAGGATCGCCTCTTCGTGAGGAACGGGCTCCGCCACTACCGGCGGCGCTACTCACTGACCGAGGTCCGCGTGGGCGGACTCATCTTCGTGGGCCTCGCGCTCATCGCGGCCTGGGTAGCGTGGCGCGGCGGCCAAGCGGACCCAGATCTCTTCAGCGCCGCGCCGGGGCAGGTGCAGCGCGCAGTCGTTGTGGTCCCAGGCGAAGCGCAAGGCGCCTTGCGAGCCGGGCCTGCGCCTTCCGCGGAAGCCCGCGCTTCCCCCCGAGGTATCGCTCCCGAAGGACTCGCCCCCGAGGGCTGGACAGAGCGTCAAGTCGCGCTCTTTGGACCCGACAACGTCTACGAGAAGATCAACGGCCGCGAGGGCTACTACAAGTCCTTCGGCTTCGAGTCGCTCACCTTCGTGGCGCTCGAGTTCTCCGCGGACGCAAGCGTGAGTGTGGACATCGAGCTGTACGATCAAGGCAAGCCCGAAAACGCCCTCGGCGCGTTCGCGGGCGAGCTCCCGCCCGAGGCTGCGGCGCGCGCGCATGGCCTGGGGCTCTCGTACCGAGCCCGCAACGCGCTCTACCTGACCGCGGGCCGCTACTACGTGCGCGTCGTCGGCTCGGATGAATCCAAGACGGTGCAGGCTGCGCTCGATCATCTCGGGCCAAAGCTCGAGGGCGCACTCCCGGGCGAGCCGCTGCCCTGGGCCTACGCGCTTTTCTCGGGCGCGCTTCAGATCCCACCGGCTCGCGTCTCGTACTCGGCGGAGAGCACCTTCTCCTTTGGGTTCTTCGACGCCGCGTGGATCGCTCTGCTCGAGGACGCAGAGACCGAGCTCTTCGTGAGTCGGCGCACGGACCCCGGTGCGGCCCACAAGCTCGCGGCCGAACTCGAGCGCGGATTCCTCGAGTACGGCGAGGCCGCGAAGGGCAAAGGAGGACTCGAGTGGGCCAAAGACCGCTACCTAGGACGATTCAGCGCCGTGATCGCACGGGGCAACATGGTCCTTGGAGTGCGCGGGGCAAAGAGCATCGAGGCGGGCACGGCCCAACTCCAGCGCCTCGAAGGCGCCGCGGCGAAAGCACCCGCCCAATAGCCGGGAGCGTCGAAGTTAACCCTCCTTTTCTCCCGTCGGACGGTTCCCGGCGCTTGGACAGACGGGTAGCCTGAGGCGACCGAAGGGGTTTTGAGATGAGCTCTAGACGCGGAGACGAAGAAGAAGCTCATCGTCTCGAGGAGCGAAGACGCTTCTTGAAACAGGCGGGCCTCGTGGGCGGACTCGCGGCGGGCGCCGGCTGGGCCGCGCTCGCGCCTTCGGACTGGCCGCTCTCCCTCAAAGACCCAACCGGTGAGCTGGGCAAACCGAAGCGGAGACAACTCGCCCTCCCCGAAGGAGGCTACGCGGTCGCCCCGAGCAAGCTGCACGCGGACCTCGGCATCGCGCACGGCGTCGACATGAACGCGATGGTGCGAGGCGCCATCGACGCCATCGGCGGGATCCGCCGCTTCGTGAACCCGGGCGAGATTGTGCTCATCAAACCCAACGTCGCCTTCGAGCGCGCCGCGGCCTTGGGCGCAACGACCCACCCCGAGGTGCTCGGCGCCTTGATTCGCGTCGTGTTCGAAGCCGGAGCGAGCGAAGTCCGCGTCGCCGACAACCCCATCGAATCGCCCGAGAGCTGCTTCGCCAAAAGCGGCGTCCAGCGCGCCGCGGTCGAGGCCGGCGCCCGGGTGTACTTGCCGAGCCCGGGGGACTTCGAGCTGCTGTCCACCCCAGGCGCCAAGTGGATCGAGCGCTGGCCGTTCTTCTGGCGGCCCTTCGTCGGCGTGCACAAGGTCATCGGAGTGGCGCCAGTAAAGGATCACAACCTCTGCCACGCCTCCATGACCACCAAGAACTGGTACGGCTTGCTCGGCGGTCGGCGGAACCAGTTCCACCAAGACATCCACGGCATCATCACCGACCTCGCGCGCATGATGAGGCCCACGTTCGTGTTGCTCGATGGCACGCGAGTGTTGTTTCGTAGCGGCCCCACCGGCGGCAGCCTCGACGACGTGCGTTCCGGTCAGACCGTGGTCGCGAGCACGAACAGCCTCGCCGCCGACGCTTACGGCTGGGACGCGCTCCTTCTGCGCAAAGACAAAGACAAGCCGGCGTACCTCGGCATGGCGACCGAGAGCGGCCTGGGCGACTGGGACTACTCGAAGCTCGTGCTCGAGGAGGTGCAGCTCGGATGAGCGAGCAGCTCGTTCAGCCCGACTGGCTCAAGCGCCAGGTGGCGCGAAACCGCGACGGCAGCCCGTGGTACGCGCGAAAGCTCCGCATCACCACGGTGCGCATCGTCTCGCAGGCCTTCTTCTTTGCGCTCTTTACGTTTCTTCTTTGGGCGACGTGGTTCAGTCGCTTGGGCGGCTATCCGGTCTCGCTCTTTCTCGAGGTCGACCCGCTCGTCGGCTTCGCCACCGCACTTTCGACGCACACGATGTATCGCTGGCTATGGCGCGGCCTGTTCGTGCTGGTCCCCACGCTCTTGTTCGGCCGAGCCTTCTGCAACTGGATGTGCCCCTACGGAACGCTGCACCAGTTCATGGGCTTCATCTTCAACATCCGAAACAACAAGAGCCGCATCCACAAGAACCGCTACCTCTCCATCTTCCAGCTCAAGTACATCATCTTGACCGTCATGTTGGTCATGGCGGCGTTCGGCTCGCTCCAAATCGGGCTGCTCGACCCCATTTGCCTCTTGGTTCGGACCTTCGCGGTGGCGCTCGCGCCGGCCTCGGACCTCGCGCACGTCAACTTCGCCGAGGTCTTGAGAGCCTCCCTCGGACTCGACCCCGAACCCCTCGCGCTTTTGGCGATGAAGCCAGGTGCCCCTGAACAACGCATCTTCGCCGGCGCGTGGTTCGTGGGTCTGCTCATCATCGGACTCGTGGGGATGAACCTCGTCATCCCGAGGTTCTTCTGCCGAGTGCTGTGCCCTCTGGGCGCCTTCCTCGGGGTGCTATCGAGGTTCTCGCTGTGGCGCATCGACCGCGACCTCACGAAGTGCACCGACTGCGACCTCTGCCTGCGGAGCTGCGAGGGCGCCTCGGACCCTCACCAGGCGCTTCGAAAGAGCGAGTGTTTCGTCTGCATGAACTGCATCGACGACTGCCCCGAGGACGCCCTCGCCTTTCGCCTCACCCCGCTTCCGGTGAAGGACAAGATCGTGGGCGACGTAAAGAAGGGCTTGGCCACCCTGTTTGGCCAGAGGGTCATCTCGAAGCACGCGGAGACCGAGATCCGCACGCCGGCGGTTTCCAAACGTCGCTGGGTGTTCGCGGGCGCGGCGGGCGTGCTCGCCTATCCGTTCCTTCGGCTGTCGAAGTCGGTCAACAAGCGAGGCTTCCACGAAAAGGCCATTCGTCCCCCCGGCTCGGTGGCCGAGACCGAGTTCCTCGAGCGCTGCATCAAGTGCGATCAGTGCATCAATGTCTGCCCGACCAACGTGCTGCAGCCCGCCACGCTGACCGAGGCTGGGCTCGAGGGTCTGTGGACCCCGGTGATGGATTTCTCGGTGGGCTTCTGTCAGCTCAACTGCACGCTGTGCAGCGAGGTCTGCCCCACCGGCGCCATTCAAAAGACCTCGCTCGCGCAAAAGCTCGGCATTGGCGCCTACGAGGAGGCCGGGCCCATCTCCTTGGGCACCGCTTTCTTTGATCACGGTCGATGCCTGCCGTGGGCCATGGAGACCCCCTGCGTCGTGTGTGAGGAGGTCTGCCCGGTCAGCCCCAAGGCCATCGGCACCTATGACGCCGAGATCACGCGCTGGGACGGCGCGAAGGTGACCCTTAATCGACCGTACATCCGGCCGGAGTTGTGTATCGGCTGTGGGATCTGCGAACGTGAATGCCCGGTCATCGACGACGCGGCGGTCTACGTGACCGCCATCGGCGAGACCCGGTCCCAAGACCGTTCTCTCCTCTTGGAGACGAGCAAGAAAGCGACGAAGACATGAGCGAAGAGAAGAAGGGGCTCACCAGACGCGGCTTCATCGCGGTCAGCGGAGCAAGCGCGGGCGCCGTGCTCGCGCATAGCGGCGTGGCCGCGGCGGAGGAAAAGCCCAAGGAGCCAGAGGCGCCTTTGCCGCAGGTACCGAGGCGCAAGCTCGGCAAGACGAACGAGACGGTGCCCATTCTGCTCATGGGCGGCTCGATGCGCTTCGATCAGCGCTTTGATCCCAAGTTCGCCGAGTGCATGCGCTTCGGCCTCAACTACTTCGACATGGCGGACTGCTACGCCGGCGGCACCTCCGAGACCGCCATGGGTGCCTTCCACACCCGCATGAAGAACCGGGACTCGATGTGGATCACGTCAAAGAGCGACGAGCACGAGCCGGCCGGCTTCGTGAAGACGGTGGAGCAGAGCCTCACCAAGATGAAGACCAGCTACGTGAACATGTACTTCCTGCACGCGCTCACGGACACTTCCTACCTCTCACCCGAGCTCGCCAAGACCGTGGACGGGCTCAAGAAGGCGGGCAAGATCCGTCACTTCGGTTTCTCGTGTCACGGAAGCAACGTGGCCGAGCTTTTGAAGCACGCCGCCAAGCTGCCATGGGTCGACTCGATCATGTTCCGCTACAACTTCCGCCAATACGGGGACAAAGCGCTGAACGAGGCCATGGACGCGGCGCACAAGTCGAACATCGGCCTCATCGCGATGAAGACGCAGGGGTCCGAAGCCTCCTTCGAGAAGAGCTGGAAGAAGTTCGAGCAGGCCGGGAAGTGGAACAAGTTCCAAGCGGTCATGAAGGCGGTCTGGGCGGATGAGCGCATCAGCGCCGCCGTCTCTCAGATGGACACCTTCGAGAAGCTGAAGCAGAACATCGCGGCCGCGGTGGACAAGTCGGAGCTATCGCAGGTGGAGCGGGAGAGCATCGACAAGTACGCAGCCGCCACGCGGCATCTCGCTTGTGATGGTTGCGACCATATCTGTAACCCCGCGGTCGCGGCGCCGGTGCAGATCGGTGCTACGATGCGTTACCTCATGTACCACGAAGTCTACGGTCAGGATGAGCTCGCGCGCGAACTCTTTCATCAACTGCCCGCTTCCGCCAAGGCGCTCGAGGGCACGGACTTCGCCGCCGCCAACCGCGCTTGCCCCAACGGCATCGACGTCGCGCACCACATGGCCCGCGCCGCCAAGCTCTTCGTCGCCTAGTCGCCATGGTGTCACCTCTCAGCCTCAGCCTCCTCTTGCTCGCGGTGCCTTTCGCTGGGCGCCCCACCTCGGGCATCTCGGTCGAAGGCTTGTTCGTTCACGGAAACCAGTCGGGCGAGATCGTGGCCCTCGATGCGCGCGGGCAGACCCAGTTCGAGGTGCAGGTGAGTGAGCGCCCGATCCACGTCTGGTCGGTCACCGGTTCCAGGCACATCATCGCCACCGATGATCTCGGTGGGATCGTTGCCTTCGACCTCGGCCGTCGAGCGGTCACGACCCGCATCCCCGCCGCCACTCCGGGCCTTGGCGCCGACGCGCCGGTTCTCACTTCGGGTCAGGTCTACCTCGAGGCGCCAGGCGGGCACTGGCAAGCGTACGCGCTCGAGAGCGGACGTGCGCAGTGGAAAGCCAGGGCGGTGGGGCTCGGAAGTGACGGGCGCGTGCTCCTTTACGCCAGCGCCAACGCCGAGCTGCAAGCGCTGGCGCCGAGCACTGGGCGGCCGCTGTTCTCTCGGAAGCTCGAAGGCCCCGCGCGCACCCCTCCCGCGGTCGACGGTGATGGCGTCGTCGTCGCGTACGGCATCATGGATCGAAAGCGGCGCGGAATTGCTTCGCACACGCTTGCAGAGTGGACCCATGAGGAGGGCGCGTCGCCCCGATGGCGCGCGACCCTGCCCGGAACCCCAACGGCAAACCTCGTGCTGTGTGGCTCCGCGGTCGGCTTGTTCGTCGACGTCCCCAAGAAGAACGAGGTACAGAGCTTCCTGCGCTTCGATCGACTCGACGGTCGCCCGATCTCGGAGGTTCGAGTCCCGCGCGAGGCGAAGCTTCGGTGCGCGGGCGATCTCTTCGTGGTGGTGCACCCCGCTCGCTCGGGCCAAACTCGTCTCCTTGTAGCCGCGCCGACGGGAGCGCTGCTTTGGGAGCGGAGCGACGTGGCGGTGTTCGTCGGCCGGGCCAAGGACGGCTTCCTGGTGAGCCACGCCGAGCACGAGCTCGAAGAGCTGTCTGCGGAACTCGGGGCCCACACCGCGCGCGATCGAAGCGACCTCGCCATCGAGATGACACCCGCGCCCCCGGACCAGGCGCCGCGACGCTTCGTGCTGTCGGGCGAGGAACTCAGCCTGCCGTCAAAGGCCTCCATCTCCATGCGCATGCGCGTGTACCGAGCCGGGGTCCTCGAACCATCACTGAGCCTGCTGGCCAGCGATGAGCGGGCCCTTCCGCCCGGGCTGCGTTTGTCCCGCGATGGCCTGCTCTTCGGCCGCGCGCGAGGACTCGGCCTCTACAAAGTGCCTCTGAGCCTCGGCCTGCCCGGCCGTCCGCTCGAGGAGCTCGCGTTGTCTTTTCGCCTGGTTCCGTGACGTAGCTGCGATGCGCGGGGCCGCTTGATTCGCCCGATTCGGCGTGCTACCTCGTGGGAGCAAGCGGGAATAACTCAGTTGGTAGAGTGCAACCTTCCCAAGGTTGAAGTCGCGAGTTCGAGTCTCGTTTCCCGCTCTTCCCCTCTCCTTTCAAATCCAGCGCTTCGGGAGCCAGGTCTCGCTGAACGCTCTTCACATCCCCGGTTCCCTCCACGCGATCTCTGGTTTGCGCAGGCTCCCCGGCTTCTCCGCGGATGAGCCTCAGCACCTTGGCCCCGGCCACGCACTTCTCGTCGGCGCCCACCGGGACGTAGTGACGATGCGTCTCCGTGGTCAGGTGACCGGCGATGCTCATCGAGACCGCCTCGCTCGCTGCGCGAGGCTCCATGTTCCCGTCCAGCCTCCACGGAATCGCGCTCGGCGAGAACGAAGCCCGAGCAGCACCCGGCACGAACCACGCGTCGAAGCCACCAGAGCCGAGCCTGCTCCACCTGGTCCCGCGGAACGCCTATCGTGAAGCGTGCGCCTCTATTGAGCCGGAACCGCCCTCGGGTGGAGGAAGGCGGGTTCACCCTTGACTGCGGGTGCCAAGCTTGGTCTTGGCGCATGTTGGCGAAGAAGATCCATCTCCTGGCTCTCTACGCGTTCTTCGTGCTCTTGGGGCTCTTTGAGGGCCCTGCGGAGATCGCGTGCATCGTTGCGCTCGCCACCTACTTCGTTGCGCATCGTCCGTCGAAGCAGGATCTGACCCTTGGCGCCGTGGAACTAGGCATTGTTGTCTGGTTCCTCGCTGGCTGGGTGGGGGTGCTGCTCTCGGACGTGCAGGCGGGCACTGAGACCCTAACCAGACCGCTGCTCGCGTTTGCCTATGTTCTAGGAAGAGGCTCGATCTCGGCTCTGCCGGCGGGCGCACTGACTCGCTTGGCTTGGCTCTTCGGCGCGGCGCTCGTATTCAACGGGGCCTACGGCCTGCTGCAGGTGTGGGGCTTCGATCCGCCACTCGAGACGTTCATTATTGGTCGGCACAAGCACGGCAATCTGATCGACCCTCAGCACCCGGAGCGTCTCCGAATGGCGACCGGACTATTCTACAACCGAATGAAACTAGCCCACCTCGGTGTGGTCGGTCTCTCCCTGTTCGCAGTCTTGATGGGGGTGGGGGGTCGAGCGCGGCGAGCGGCGGTTCTTGGCACAGTGATACTGGGGGCGGCCGTGTTCCTGACGTATCGAAGAGCTGCGCCCCTCTCTCTCCTGGTCGCGCTCTTCACCTTCGGGATCCTCTTCGGTGGTGTTAATCGCAGAAGTTGGCTCAAAGCCACGGGGGCCGTGGGGCTCGTGGTCATCGGGGCCTTTCTCGCGACCGCGACTGGACGCGTCCGGCTCGTCCAGGCGAAGGAAGCCCTGCTCGAGCGTTTCGAGATCTATGGATACGCCTTGTCGCTCTGGAGAGAATCACCTTGGTTCGGTGTCGGGCACGGGCACTATCCTACACGCATCGGCTCGATAACCGAGCAGCTGTCGCCCTTGCTGCAGCAGAGTGCTCACAGCTGGCTCATCGAGACGCTCGTGGAGACCGGCGTAGTTGGTGCGACTGCATTGGTGGCTGCTATCGTGACGGCGCTGACGAGGGTCTCGGTCCACCTCTCGCTTCGGCCTCAGGTGGCTGCGTCGGACCAAGTCCTCCTCAGGCGCTTTGCCTGGGTCGCGTTGGTCAGCCTACTTCTCATTGGACTCGTTCACTCTGTTCTGTACCACCGACCAGTCATCTTGGCTTTCTGGCTGCTCCTTGGAGTGGCAGCGTCTCCTCTAGAAAGAAAGCGGAGCGTGCCCCTCGGCTCGAAGGAGCCCGATTGATCTCATTCGATCGTCGAGGACCAAGGACGGCTGCGAAGCCCGTGGCGCCCGTTGCTTCCTGCGTGCGGTCGTAGCACCCTTTTCGCCCGTGCGCTGGAAGACCCTGCTCCCCACTGCCCTCCTGTTCCTCGCCGCCGCATGCGGCGACAGCGCGCCGGCTGACCCGGACGGCGGACCCGCGGATGGCGCGGCAGCAGACTCCGCCGGCCACTCACCCGATGCTTCGACCGCTCGAGATGGATCGAACCCCGCCGAGGATGCAGGCCCGAACCGAGACGCAGGGTCGCGCGATGCCACGCCCACGGATGGCGACGTCACCTTGCCCTGGTTCGACGAAGACCACGTGCTGCAGGTGTCGATCCAAATGGACGCCGTCGCTTGGCAAAGCCTCCGCGAACAAGGACGTGACTTCCAGCAGCTCTTCTCGGAGCCCACGTGCCTCGACCAACCCTTCGACTCTCCCTTCACCTACTTCCCGGGCACGGTGACCGTCGACGGCATCACCGCGAGCAACGTCGGGGTCCGTAAGAAGGGCTTCCTCGGATCGCTGAGCAGCACCAAACCCTCGCTCAAGATCAAGATGCAGGAGTACGACACCAACAAGCTTCTCGCGGGAGAGAAGCGAATGACGCTGAACAACTCGGTTCAGGATCCGTCCTTCGCCCGGACCTGCCTGAGCTTTCGTGTCTTCCGGACACTCGGCCTCCCAGCCCCTCGCTGCAACTTTGCCCGCGTGAGCGTCAACGGCGAAGACCTCGGGCTCTACGTCCACGTCGAAGAGGTGAAGAAGCCGTTCCTGCGTCAACACTTCGCGAACGCGGACGGTCCGCTGTTCGAGGGCACACTCGCAGACTTCCGAGACGGATTCCTCGATGCCTTCGAGAACAAGGCCGACGTGCCTTTGCCCAGCGACCGCGCCGCGCTCGAAGCGCTCACCGCCGCGGCGGCGCGCCCGCTGAACGAACTCGAAGCCGCGCTCGCTCCGCTCTTGGACGTCGATTCCTTCATTCGTCAGTGGGCGGCCGACGCGCTGATTGGGCACTGGGACGGGTACGCGGGCAACGTCAATAACTTCTTCGCTTACCAAGACCCAACGGACGGACGCTTTCACATCATGCCTTGGGGCCCAGACACCGCTTTCAGCCGCAGCCCGTTCAACCCGGTGGGCTCTCCGAGCTCGGTCTACGCCAACGGCGTGCTCGCCCACCGTTTGTACCAGCTGCCGGCGGTACGAGGGCGGTATCTGGTTGAGCTCCGGCGCATCCTCGATCTGGTCACCGAAGAAAGCCTGCATGATGCCCTCGACGCCCACGAGACCCAGCTCGGGGCCATCGTCGCCGATCCATCGAGCTTCTCCGCCGAACTCGGCGCGATCCACGGCTTCGTGACCGTGCAGCGTGCGGCCATTGAGTCCGAGCTCGCGACCTCGGGTGTCGACTGGCCGCTGCCGCTCCGCGGGACACCGTGTTTTCACACCACCGGTCCGCTGAATATCGATCTGCGCTCGACCTTTGGCACTCACCCCGCCGATGATCCCTTCCTGACCGGCACGGGTACGCTCAGCGTGAGCCTAAACGGTGTCTCCTTTCCCAGCGGCAGCATCGGCAGCGCGGTAGGCCTCGGTGTCGACGCGGATGACCTCGGAGAGGTCGTGCTCGCAGCGCAGATCGTCTACCCATCGGGCTTCAGTCTCTTCGCTTACGTGGTGATCGACCCACAGCTCGTGTTCCCAGGTGCGGTCATTCCCATCGATGACATCGGCGCGAGAGGGATTCTCTTCAGAGCCGTCTCTCCCGTCCTCGACTACCAGGTTCAGGGCTTCTTGCGCGGTGGCACGGTCGAGATCGTCGAAGGCAGCGCGGCGGACGGCGTGCCTTTCCGCGCGATCATCTCCGCCGACATCGAAGAACGCTTCCGGCTCTAGTGTCCCCCCATGTAACCTTGCACCACGACGCCGAGCGCAGCCACAGGGACCGGGTCGTACACGCTCCCTTGCAGCGTCTGAAGATCCGCGAAGGCATGGGGCGGGGGCAAGGGGTGCTGAGGGTTGCCCAAGCGCGCGTTGAATCCGTGCGCCACCGCCGCGAGGCGCGAGTACGGGTGCTGCTGGCTGGGCGCGCCCGTCACCGGGTCCAAGTACGGCAATAAGTACTCCGCGGAGACGAGCAGTCGCTTGACCGCCGCCGCGTTGAACTGAACGGAGGCCGCGAAGGCCGGCATCGCCTGACCAAAGAGGTCCTGCACCTGTGCGCGTGTTCGCGCGCGCTCGTCTGCGGGGACGACGCCGGGACAAAGTTCGGTGGGTGCACTGGCCAGAAGCGTAGCGGAGCCGAGATCGAGCAGCGACAGTCGACCTAGCCCCAAGACCCGTCCGATCATGATGGCGGTGATCGCCGCGTTTCCCGCGTTGAGGCTCCCGGGATCACCCGCGAGGGCGTCCCGCTGCACCGCCATGAGCCAGAGGCATCGCGCGAGGTTGCTCGGCTTCTCTTGCGCCACTTCGATGAGCTCCTGCACGACACGCACGACATTGAGCGGGCTGTCCAAGGGATCACGGCCTTCTCGCAGCGCCTTCACGAACTCGCGAAAGGCCATGATGGCGCGAGCGTAGCTCTGGAGCGCAAAGCCCATCGAGCTTACCGGCACCGGCTTGATCTCGTCGTCTCCCCCCAGGGTCCGAATCTGCAGCAGTTCGATGCCCTCGGCCGCGAACTGATCGAGCGTCGCGCGCAGCCGCTGACGACTCGACTCATCCGGGACCGGCTGGATGAAGACAGTGAAGAAACGACGCAGCGTCTCCGGGTCCATCGCTCGCATGAACGCGAACCCGCCAATGCCGCGATCGAAGAACACCTGTTTCAGAGCCTCGAAGCTGGGCGCCACCGCGCGCTTCGGGTTCACTCGGTCCTCGTTGACGATGAGGATGTTGTCGATGAACTGCAGCTTCACCATCCCCTTCCCGTGAGGGATGAGGCTATTGAGGCTCATGGCCATGTTGGTGAGCGCGCCGGTCACCGCGTGGTTGGTCGGCTCGTACATGTGCATTGTGCGGCCCAGGCCGAGGATCTGCTGCACCAAGCTCGCGCCGATGTCTTCGAGGTTGTTCACTTCTCATCATCTCCTTCGAGAAATGCGAAGAGCTGGTCGTGGAGATCCAGAGGCGCCTTGGGCGAAGCCGGAGCCGGGGGCGCGGGAGGCGGAATCGAAGACCGGCGCTCGGGCTGAGGCGGAGCCGCAGGTTCGGCCTCGATGGGAATGAGCGCGTCGAGGGGGAGCTCGGCGACCGGCGACGGGAGCGGCGCCCGACGCGACACGGGCGGTAACGCCTCGGTACGGTGCTCCGCCGACACGGAGTGGAAGTCGAAACCTGGGGGACCACTCTTCCGCATCGACTTCGCGGGCGCCGCGGTCGGTCCGGGCGGGCGCGAGGCCGCGGGCTTCGGGTGGGGAGGCCGCGACACCGGAACCGACATCGGCGGCGGCGGCGCACTCGAGCGCGCGGGTGCCGCCACTCCGGTGGGAAGGGTGGTCTCCACCCGAGGCCCGAGCAAAGGCAGCGCGTGGGTCGGACCGGTCATGCCAAAGCGCGAGACGGACGCCAACGCGTCTTTGCAGGCGCTACGGAGCGTTGGATTGAGCGACTTCGCGCCCTTCTTGAGGTGCTCGCGAGCCACGTCGTCGTCGATCGCCGCCAGCGCCAGGGCAGCGTCGTGCTGGGTCTGCGCGCCTCGACGAAGATCCGTGAGCTTTGGGTTGTGGTTCAGAATCCGGACGAGATCCGAGACCACCTTGGACCTGCCCACCTTGGCATAGGCCATGAGCAACACGCGAAGAAGGCCCGGGCTGAAGTCCTCTTGCTCTCGGGCCCGAATCAGCCGCGAGAGGGAAGGCAGCGCCGCCGCGATTTCGCGCTCGCCCGACATCGCGATCGCACGCTCCCGCACCAGCGGGTCGGAGTCCCGGAGCGCGTTCACGACGATCGTGTCGGCGTGGCCGGGTCCAAAGCCCGGCAGGATGTCGAGCACGGAGAGTCTCACCTCGGCCTCTCCATGCGAGGACGCAGCCCAGATGAGCGCTGAACGTTGGGAAGGGGGCAGCGCATTCGAGGCTCGAAGCAGCGCCGAGACCGAGCGCCCGGAGAGACCACTCAGGTCTTCGACGATCTCCGGCTCCCGAGCCGCAGCGTCCGCGACCACGTCCGCGAGCGCGTCGAGGAGCGCTGGCACGTCCACCCCGTCGAGCACTCGTAGGATGGAGTTTGCAGCGGCGGGTCCGACCATGCGCAAGTAGGACAGGATCCGAGCGCGCTCCTCCTCGTTCTCCGATTTCACGAGCGCCTCGACCGCGTGCGAGACCTGCTCCTCGCTGCCGAGACGATCGAGGAGCACGTGCACGAGCTCTCGGATCTGCTCCCCACCCACCCCAGCGGTCCCATGGAGGCGTTCCATGATCAGGAGCGAGCTCTCGAAGTCGTGGCTCTTCAGGGTGCCTTCGACGAGCTTGGAGAGAACCCCCAAGTTCTGAATGGGATCTTGCAGCAGTCGTTCGAGGAGTCGCAGCGAAGCGAACTGAGGCTTGTCTTGATCGAGGATCTCTCCTCGAAAGCCAGAGAATGCGCCGGAGGGCAGCGTGGCCTCGAGCGCACCCATCGCCCAGGCCGCCGCTTGCTCCTCCCAGAGCTCCGCCGCCTGCGCGCTCTCGGGCGACTCGAGCGCTCGATCGAACATCACGCGGAAGTCCCCACCATCACTTCGGTTGGTCGCGAGGGCGCTCATCATCGCCTCGAGTTCCTGTCGGATGCGGCGGACCTCCGGATCCTCGAGCGCCCCGAGCTCATCACCCTGCGCGTTGAAGGCCGCCGCGAGAACGTCGAGGTGCTGGTGCTCGACGTGCTCGAGATCGAGCCGCCAGAGCAGCGTGGTGAGGTCCTCACCTTTGTGTTCCTCACCCGCGAAGTCGGTCACGACCGCTTCGAGAAACGACTTGAGTTCAGCCGCGGTCACCCCTTGGGTGAACCTCACCTCGAAGATCGAGTGCGAGAACAACAGATAGGGGAGACCGTTGACCCGATCATCGTCCACCAGCGCCGGCTTCTTACCGAGCATCAAGCGGTCCTGCTTCACGCGAAGCGCGAAGCTCGCCTCGCCCTCGAACAAGCGCGGCAGCGCCTGCGCGGCCGCCTCCATCTGCTGGACTCGGGTGGCGCTCGCGGGTGGATAGAAGCGCGTGGCACGCATCGCCCTCGAGACGAGCTGCAGCCAGTCGGACACGGGCTTGAGCAGGGGATGGTCCGGTTCGGGGACCGGCTCCGGCGGCGGCGTGTTGGGTGTGGGAGGCCCCGGCGTTCCCGGCGGGGGCGCCGCGATCGCGTAGGGGTGTCCCGCCGCACCCGGCGGAGGACCGCTGGGATCAGAGCCCGAAGCCACGGCTGGAACTTGCCGCCGTCTCGCATTCGGCGCAACTCGCCTCGGGCGCGGACACTCATCCGTGGCCCGCATGGGGTCAAACACCTAGCGGACAATTTTGCAGGCGCGGCGCGGGCCCCGTTTGTCTATCTTCCCCAGATGTTTCACGAACCCCTCGCCCTCCGACCCCGAACCTCGGCGTTGTTCGTCCACGACCCCGGCTTCGCAACTCGACCGCTGGTCGAGGCCCTGCTCGTGCGCGGATTCAGCGTGCTCGAGCTCGAGCTGGGAGACACGTCCGCCGAGCTGGCGCGCGCCCTGGAGTCGAAGGGTGAGTGGGGTCTGCTCATAGGTCAGGGGCGAGCGGCGAACGAGCTGCTCCGACGCGCCGAAGGGATCCCGGGCGCCCAAGCCCTGGCGCTGCTCGCGAGCGACGTCGAGCCATCGACCTGCGACGTGATCAAGGCCTGGAAGAAGCCGCTCTTCGTGGTCCACTCGACGAACGACGAGAAGGTCTCCATCGCCCGAGCGGAGGCGGTCTTTCAGGCGGCCTTTCAACCCAAGTCCTTTGCCGCCCTCGAGGCGGGTGATCACGGATTGAGCGCGCCGGTGGACGCACGTCGCGCCGCCGATCTGATCGCGGACTGGGCCGCGCCCCGCTGGCCGACCGAGCCTCGCTCCCCGCACGAGAAGAGCCAACACGGCGACGTCACGGTCTCGTGGCTGGGGGAGGGACTCGCTCACGTGATGCATGCACCGCCGCACCACTGGCTCTCCGACGAACCACCCGAGCTGAAGGGCGAGGAGCGCGGTCCGAACCCCTACGACATGCTCCTTGGCGCGCTCGGCGCCTGCACCGCGATGACCGTGCGCATGTACGCCAACCTGAAGGGGTGGCCGCTCGAGGCCATGACGGTGCGCCTCAGGCACGCTCGAATGCATGCCAAAGACTGTGAAGACTGCGAGACCAAAGAAGGCATGATCGATCGCATCGAGCGCGAGGTTCAGCTCGGAGGGCCGCTCTCGGAGGCGCAGCTCACACGCCTGATGGAGATCGTGAACAAGTGCCCGATTCACCGAACGCTGACGTCCGAGATTCGGATACCCACGAAGCGCGTGCCCTAAACGCCTCGAGCTGAGTCCTAGGTCTTCGGCTTCTGCTCGTCCTCGAGAAACCGAGCCGCGAGCCTCAGAAAATCCGCCTCACTCACGATGCCCACGAGACGGTGATCGCCGTCCACGACCGGCAGGCAGCCCACCTTGTGCTCGAGCATCGTGCGCGCCGCATCGAGGGCCGGGGTGTCGGGTCCCACGCTCATGACCTCGCGCCTCATCACGTCGCGCACGTAGATGTGCTGCTTCTTTGCTTCGTCGTCCTCGGGCGAGGCCTCCAAGGAGGACAAAGACGCCGAGAGTAGATCGCGATGGGTCACCAGACCGACGAGGCGCCGTCCGTCGACGACGGGAAGGTGCCGGATTCGCCCGAGCTCCATGATGTCTTGCGCGAGCAAGAGGCTCTCTTGGGCCTCGAGCGCGATGACGTCTCGTGTCATGAGCTCAGATACGCGGGTGCCGACTTCCATGGTCCCCAGTGTAACAGCAAAGCCCATTCCGGCTTTGAGCCGAAGTCTGCCCCCCGCGGCTCCGGCATCCCTTTCACCGTGCGGGCGAAAGCCCGCAATCCATGCGGTCGCGTCGGACGGACGGCGTCTTGTGCGCTCTGGATCTGCGTGACTATGGTGCGGCCCATGTCGCAGAAGCTCACTCCCCTCGCTCTGGCCTTGGCCGCCCTCGGGCTGCTCGCCTGCGGAGACGACACCGACGGCCCAGTGGATCTGGGCATCGACGCGGGCTCCGCCTCCGACCTCGGCACCACCTCCGACCTCGGAACAGCTACCCCCGACGCGGGCATGCGCCCAGACTCGGGCCTCGCACCCGACACCGGCTTCGTCTACGGCGACCCCATCGAAGCCACCCCCGGAGTGTGGAGCTGGATCGACTTCCCAGACTCGCGCTGCATGAACGACACGCCGACCGGCATCGGCGTCAACCTCGCCGGCAGCGGCGACAAGGTCATCATCTTCTTGATGGGCGGCAACGCCTGCTTCGACTATCTGAGCTGCCAGATCACCGCCTATGTGAACGGCTTTGGGCTGGCGGAGTTCAATCAGGACCAGTACCGCGCGCGCAGCGCCCCGCTGTTCAATCGGCTCGAGCCAGAGAACCCTTTCAGCGACTGGAGCTACGTGTTCGTGCCGTACTGCACAGGCGACATCCACGCGGGCGCCAATCCCTCCGCGAACGTGGGCGGCCAAAACCGCAACTTCCACGGCTACCTCAACATGCGCGAGTACCTCAGCCGTCTCGTGCCGACGTTCCCCAACGCGACGGAGGTCCTGCTCACTGGCGTCAGCGCGGGAGGGTTCGGCTCCGCGTTCAACTTCACGCAGGTTCAACAGGCCTTTGGACCGGACGTTCGTGTCACGCTCATCGACGACTCCGGTCCGCCCATGGGCGAGACCTACCTGCCGCCTTGCTTGCAGAAGCACTGGCGCGACCTGTGGGGCTTGGACTTCACGCTGCCCGAGAACTGCGAGGGTTGCTTCAGTGATCAGCGCGGCGTGTTCGCGGAGCCGTTGATCGATCACATCCAGGCGACCTTCCCGGATCGCAACTTCGGCTTCATCTCGAGTTCGGAAGACAGCGTCATCCGGCAGTTCTGGGCCTACGGCCAGGACAACTGCGCGCTTCTGAATGGTGGCGGAAATCCGGGCAGCCTCTATCCCGCCGCGAACTTCAGAGCAGGCCTGATGGATCTGCGGGATCGGATCCTCGGCCCCTCTGGACGAGGCAAGCTGTACATGCCGGATGCCGCCGCGACTCGCACGCAGCACGTCTGGCTGGGCGAACGCATCTGGCAGGTCGAGCACCACGGAGTTCGGCTCTCGGACTGGATGCTCCAAGCGATCGCGGGAGACCCCGACTGGGCGCACGCCCCTGCCCCGTAGGCGTCTTCACGACCTTAGCAGCCATCATCCGACATCACGGCACCTCTGACGCGCTCTGCTACCGAGCACGCTGGAGCTCAGGTGCGCCTTCCTGAGGTCGGTTTCGCAGAGATCTCACCCAGCGGTCGGTTCGGAATCCACAGGCGTGGGCTTGAGGGAACCTCCTTCATCTCGTAGATAGGATCCGTTCACCCTTCGGAGGCATCCATCTTGATCAAAAACAGCTCAGCCATCTCCACCCTTGCCCTCTCGCTCTTGATTCTCGCCCCGGCGTGTGGAGACAGCGGCGGCGACGACCCGGACACCGGCGTCGTAGCTGACACCGGGATTCATCCGGATGCGAACGTTCCTCCGCCCGACGCTGGCCGCCCGGATCTCGGTACGCCGGATCTCGGCACGCCGGATCTCGGCACCCCCGATACCGGCATCGACGGGGGCACCCCCGACGTGGGCTATGACGGCGGGCCTGAAGACGCGGGTCCCCCTCCGCCCACCGACGTGCGCGTGTACGGCACCGTCTACAAGCTTGGC
Organism: Deltaproteobacteria bacterium; assembly: GCA_011526105.1. Classification (GTDB taxonomy): domain Bacteria; phylum Myxococcota; class Kuafuiibacteriia; order Kuafuiibacteriales; family Kuafuiibacteriaceae; genus WYAZ01. The sequence goes on from WYAZ01000001.1 coordinate 81,539, forward strand.
GCGTATCTGCTCGGCAACAACGAGCTGAACGCGAACACGAACGTGACCGCGCTCGGTACGTTTCCGCTGCAGAGTGCGCTGTCGGACGGAACCGGCGCCTATCAGGTGCAGCTCCCGGCCAACGGCTACGCGTTCATGTGGCTGAGCAAGGCCGGCTACAACCCCACGTACCAGAAGGTGAGCACCACGACCGTCGATCTCAACCAGAACCTCTACAGCGTCGAGAATGCATGGGTGAACGCGATCGCCGCCGCGCACAACGTCACGCTCGCGAACCATGCGTGCAACGACGCCGCGCTCGGGACCTGCCAGTACGGCATCGTGGTCGGCCGCCTGTACGACGACGGCGCCGCGGGCGCCGTGCGACCGGCGGGTGGTGTACCGCGCTACAAGGACGTAGGCCAAACCATCCCCGCGTGGTCGGTCAAGGACAACGCCGGCGCCGACTGGTACTTCCGCGGCCCGTACTTCCTGAACTACGACGGGACCCCGGATGCGGCGGCGGTCGCGTCCATCCAGTACAACGACAACGGTAACTACCGCGGCGGCTTGTATGTGATGTTCGTCGATGTCCCCATCGCGGGACCTGAGGCCATCGACGTCACCGTGAGCGTCGAGTATCCGAACAACGCCGAGACCCGCTACTTCGGTCCGCACACCGTCAAGACGTTCCGCAACTTCGGCGTGACCTGGTACCACCTCTACCAGAACGCGAATCCGCCTCCGCCGGTGGTGGGCGACGTCGACTTCGACACTCAGGTCTATCCGCTGTTCTTGCCCGTAGCGCAGGGCGGCTTCGGCTGCATCGGCTGCCACACGAATCAGGGTGGTGCCATCCCCGCGGGCGGCATGAACCTCTACGGTGGTGCGGACATCGCGTACGCCTCGCTCAACCCGGCGAACTATCCGCAGCGTGTGAACCTGACCACCCCCGCGGACAGCTACGTGCTCACCAAGCCGCTGTACGAGGCGGAGGGCCCGCAGAACCACCCGATCTACGCGTTCGCCAACACGCAGGACCCGGGCTATCAGCTCATCTACACCTGGATTCAGGAGGGCGCGGTTCGGAACTTCGTGCCGCCGCCGGTGAGCTTCTACGACGACATCCGTCCGCTGCTCTACCGGCCGGCTGGCCAAGGCGGGGTGGGCTGCTACGCTTGCCACGTCAACGGGGTGGATGCGAACACCGCACCGGGCGGCGCCTACTACGGCGGCGACGGCAACGCGCTGCACGCAGTGCTCACCGCGCAGACGCCCACCGACAACGGCGCCACCGGAGAGGCGTACCGCGTGAACTTGCAGTACCCCGAGCGCAGCTTGCTGCTCACGAACCCCACCGAGGGGGTCGAGCCGCACCCGATCAAGCCGTTCTTGAACAACGCCGACGCGCGCTACCAGTTGCTCTACCGCTGGATCGCCGAAGGCGCTCTGAACGACACGCCTTGATCAGTGTTTAGTCGAGTGGAGGCCAGCATGCGTACCGCCAGATATCTCCGTCCGCTCCTCGCGGTGTCTTTCGCCGGCCTGTCTCTGGGTCACCTGAGCGGCTGCGGCGAGGACACGCCCACCCCCGGCGCTGACGCCGGGGACGGAGACCTGGGCATCGTGGACACCGGCAACCGGCCCGACGCAGGGCCGGTTGACCTCGGCACCCCCCGAGATGTGGGGCCCGCTCCGGACACCGGAGTGGGCATCCCGCCGGACATGACCACGGTCTCGGGCCGTGTGCTGCGCCTCGACTCTTACTTGAACGGTCAAGAGCTCACGCTCTTCAACGCAGACATCAATGCTCTGGGGACCGCCGGCGTCACTCCGGTGAAGTCGGATCCCCAGGGCGTCTATCGCATCGTGGTCCCGCGGGAAGGCTCGGTGGTCTTCGAGGCCAAGAAGGGCGCGCACTACACCACCTACGAAGAGGTCAAAGTGGGCTCTACGCCCGTCGAGAACAAGAACCTCTACCTCGCGACCGAGCCGTACGTCTCCACGATCGCCTCGGTCTACAACGTGGACATCAACGCACCCTTCGCTTGTCACGCGCCCAATCCCACCGCCGAACAGTGTCGCTACGCGATCATCATCGGTCAGGTGCTCGACGACGGCACCGAGCAGAACGGTCGCCCGTCACCCCAGGCCGGCATCACCCAGGCCAACTTCACGGTCAAAGGTGAAGGCAGCGAGACCTGGTACAAGAAGGGTCCGTACTTCTTGAACGCACGCGGCGACGCGGTCTCCGGAACGCAGTCCACCCAGCGCGAACGCGACCCAGTCTCGAACTACTACCGGGGCGGTCTGTTTGCGCTCTTTGTCGAGGTCCCGGTGAATGGCCGAGCCGATCGCAACTTCGAGATCCGCATCTCGGCGGTGCAAGGCGCGAACACCGTCTACTACGGCCCCACCTACGTGAAGGGCTACAGGCAGGGTCTCTCGTGGTCCAAGGTGGTCGAGACCGGGCGCGACAACCCGCCCCCACCCCCGCCGCCCCCGAACGATCCGGTCGACTTCGACACGCAGGTCTATCCGCTCTTCCTCCAGGTGAACCAGGGTGGTCTCGGTTGCCAGGGCTGCCACTCGAACCAGGGCGGCGCGGTGCCGGCCGGCGGGCTCAACCTCTACGGTGGCCCAGAAGTGGCGTACGGCGCCCTCGACCCCGCGCGCTACCCTCAGCGCGTCAACGTCCAAGCGCCGGCGCAGAGCTACCTGCTCACCAAACCTCTGTACGAGGCCAACGGGGCGCAGAACCACCCCATCTACGCTTTCGCCAACGAGCTCGATCCGAACTACCAGCGAGTCTACGCCTGGATCTCGCAAGGCGCCTTGCGCAACGGCCTGAACCCACCGGTCGTGAGCTTCTACAACGACGTGCGGCCGCTCCTCTACCAGCCCTACGCCCAAGGCGGCATCGGCTGCTACGACTGTCACGTAAACGGCGTGAACGCGAACACCGCACCCGGCGGCGCCTACTTTGGCGGCACCGGCAACGACCTGTATCAGGTGCTCACGCAGCAGGTGCCGGTCGACAATGGCAACACCGGTGAGCCGTACCGAATCAACAAGCAGGGCAACGTCGGCAACAGCCTGCTGCTCACGAATCCGCTGCTCGGGAGCCCGGAGCCCCATCCGGCCAAGCTCCTGCAGGGGACCCAAGACCCGCGCTATCTCACCATCTACACCTGGATTCAGAACGGGTATCTGAACGACTCCCCCTGAACCTGGCCTCCGAATCCCTCATCGTGCGCTGGCGGCGGCGCGCCCTCACCTTCTCGGTGCTCGGGCTCGCCTCGCTGCTCTCCTTCGCCCTCGCACCCCTGTTGCTCCCCTTGGCGGCGGCCTTTGATCTTCTTCGCTCGAAGCCCGCGCTGCCGACGGTCCGCTTTGGGCTCATGGTGCTCGTCTATCTCGGGCTCGAGATCTGGGGACTCCTGTCCGCACTCGGCCTGGCCCTGGCCTCCTCGAGACGCAGCGCAGAGGAGAATCTGACCGCGAACTTCCACCTGCAGTGGCGATGGGTGGGGCTCTTGTTCGCCGCGCTCCGATCGCTGTTCCGGCTTCGCGTGACGGTCGAAGGCGGCGAATTGGCTCGAGAAGGCCCCTTCCTCCTCTTGGTTCGCCACGCGAGCGTGGGGGACACCTTGCTTCCCACGACCTTCGTGTCCGCGCCCCACGGCATACGCCTCCGCTTCGTGTTGAAACACGAGCTGCTCTACGACCCCTGCCTCGACGTCGTGGGCCAACGGATCCCGAACCTCTTTGTGCGGCGGAGCGGACGCAAACGCGAGAGCGAAAAGATCCGAGCACTCGCTCGTGACCTCGGCCCGCGGGACGCCGTGCTCGTGTACCCAGAGGGCACACGCTTCTCCGCGGCAAGACGGCAGCGGCTCATCGCTCGCCTCGAGGCGTCCAAAGACGCAGCTGCAGCAGACCGAGCCCGCGCGCTGTCGCACGTGCTGCCGCCCCGCATGGGTGGCTTCCTCGCCGTGCTCGAAACGAGTGCCCCGCTCGATGTCGTGATTCTGACCCACCACGGGCTCGACGGGGTGCGGAGGCTCTCTGATCTGTGGAACGGGTCGCCGCTGGACGCCCTGCTCGTGCTGTCCTTTCGCCGCTTCCCTGCCGACACGATCCCAGCCTCGAACGCGGAGCGCCAAGAGTGGCTCCACGCACGATGGAAGGAGGTCGACGAATGGGTGAGAGAACGCGCCCGGACTGAAGCTAGTCTTCCCAGCGCACCGGGTTCGTCGTCGCACCCCACCAGCTCCCCGTGAGGGTGAGCTGCTCGATGACCCGAGCGTTCGAGGGGTCGATCTTCACGACCTGCCCCCCGCTCGAGAAGCCATAGAGCGCCCCTTGCGTGAAGCCGAGACCAAAGAGACGTGCGACCTCGACCTGACCGAGGTGAAGGAACTCGCCCGTGTTCACGTTGATACGAACGAGTCCGTCTCCTTCGTTCTGGTTCGCCGGCCTCACGGTCCAGTACAGGTAGCCGTCCGGCAGGCCGACGATGTCGCCCGAGGTTTCGTACTGGCTGTCGAGCTCCAGCTCGACGGCCCCGGTGTTAGGGTCGATGACGGAGATGCGATCACCCGCCACGACGAGGCGGCCATCGGCGAGCACGGTCAGTCCGTGTGGATAGTCATCGATCTCGAAGATCTTGGTGCAGGCCCCACTGTTGGAATCAATCACCCAGACGTTGTTGATGCCGGTGCCGTTCTGGCCTTCGCCGGCGCGATCCCCGCCGTACATCCGACCATCGAGACCGATCGCGATGTCGACGATGCCGGCCTCGAGGGGACCGGCCGCGGTTCGAAAGCTCCCCACCGGGTTCGCGACGTTGAGATCGGCGTCGTAGGTGTAGAGGTCCGTCGCGGTGTGGATGTAGATGGGTTCCGTGGCCGGCGTGGCGTCCGGAAAGCCGAGGTCAGGCCGCACGCCGAAGTCGCGCGGCTCCGCGTCCGGGAAGCCGGCGTCGAGTTCCGCGTCCGGGAAGCCCGCGTCGTCGGGGATCACGGCGAGGCCGTCGTCGTCGCAGGCCAAGGCCGACAGCGCGAGGGGGATGAGCAGCGTGGTGAGGGTACGACTCACGCCCCCATGAGCACCGATCTACCTCCATTCGGCAATCCGTCTCTCTCTGCCGCTCGAAGTCTCAGAGGGATTGGGCGATATCGGGTTTTCTCCGCCTCGGGAAGCTGAGGGCGTGCCGTCCCTGCACACCAGCCATGGCGCGGTTGACCGCCCGCGGGTGCAGCTCGCCCACTGGGCCCCACCAGATCGTCCAGGAGTGCCGCGAGACGGGGGGCTCGGCACGGGTTCTGCTTTGTTTGGGCAGCATGGTGGCCCTCGTCATCAAGCTCTTCCTCGCATTCGGCATCCTGGTGATGCCCGGCGGCCTCCTCCTCCTCTTCGGGGCCGCCCTGTACCGCCGATTTCGGCGCGGTCAGCCGGTAGAAATCCCGCCCCCGAACCAGGCGAGGATCCCGGCCGGGGTCGTGGAGCCCGAGTTCAGCCGCGCCTGCCCCAGCTCCCTCTGCTACCGCCCGTAGGTCACGAGCTGATCCGAGCTCAGGACCTCGTTCACGCGGGCCTCATCGAGCGCGAGGCCGACCAAGGCGTGGGCAAGACCGCGAGCGTCCGTGGAGCGATAGCGATCCTGGACCTTCCGCCCGCCGAGCTTGCCCACCACCTGGAGCAGTCCATCCGCAACCTGGGCTGCGACGCGTTCCCCCGGCCGGGCTTCGTCTCGATCCTCTCCGGTGATGAACGACGGACGGGCGATGAGGTACGGGAGCCCGCTCGATCGAAGCGCCTCCTCGGCGCGATGGCGGGCCAACAGATATGCCCCGCGCGCGCGCGGCCCCACGCCGAGCGAGGAGAGGTACACGAACTTGGGTTTTGGAGAGAGAATGCTCGCGGCGCGGATGAGAAGCGCAGTGAGGCCGTAGTCGACGGTGTCATAGCTCGCTTGCTCGGCCTGCATCCGATGCCGCGTCGTACCGAGCAGCGCAAAGAGCAGCGTCGGCGCGAGCTCGAGCAGCCTGCCGCTCATCGCGCCCTCGTCCCAGGCGGTGGTGTCGACCTCGGCCCCGAGCGCGCCAAAACGCTCGCCCCAGCTCGCGAGGCTGCTCGAGTCTGGGCGAACATGCGCGTAGGTCTGAACGCCACTCTCAACGAGCGCTCGCACGACCTCGCGACCCGTGTAGCCGGTCGCGCCCGCGACGAAGGCCCGACGGGGCGGGGTCATCCGGAGACTTTCGCGATCCAGTCTGAGAAGCTGCCCTTGAAGCCGACCTTGTCCTGCTGGACTCGAGCCCTGCGGCGCACTTCGGTCAGCGCGGCCTCAGTGATGCGCGGCGCCGCAGCCACCGCCTTTGCGATGCCCTCCGCCTGCGCACGAGCCTTACTCGCTACCCCCTCGAAGAGCTCCTCCTCCGCCGCCTTTCGCCCCGCGGGATCACCGAGGCCGAGGAACTGCTCGACCAGGTGCTCGCCGATCTGGGACGCGTGCTTTCGCGACGCAATGATGTTGCCCTTTCCGGTGACCACGTTTCCGGCCGAGAAGACGTTAGGGTAGCCATCGAGCCGACCCAGATCCCAGTCTGTGAACGGGAAGAGCTCACCGTTCATCTTCAAACCTGGCATGGGCTCGGGGATGCTTCCAATGGAGCTGACGATGAGCGGTGTCCGATACTCGTTGAGCTCGTCGGTGGGGACGAGTTTCTTGCCCTCTTGGCGCACCTTTCGAGCCACCAAGCCGGCGACACGACCCTCTTCAATGATCAGCTTCTCTGGCGCCGAGAGACCTTCGAAGGTGAAGCAGAACTTCTCCATGGCCTTCTCGAGGATCTTCTTTCGCGAGGCCTTCACCTTCTCCATGCGCTCAGGCGTCGCGTCCGGAGGCTCCGCCATGAGCGGCATGTCCTCGGGGTTCCGGCGATACAAGAGGGTGAGGCCCTTGAGGCCGAGGTCCTCGTACTTCAGGCCGAGCTCTTCGAGCTGCTTCGGGATGCCCTTCTTTTCGAACTCCTCGAGATCCTCCACGTGGTGACCCCGCGCCGCGAGCGCCTTCTGCGCGACCTCGAGGCTGAGCACCTTCGCGACGTCGATGGACGCCAAGCCTCCGCCGACGACAACCGCGCCATCCATCGATTCGTAGTGCTCGCCGGTGTAGTGCGGGTCGCCCTTGTGATTGAAGGCGATGATGAACGGGTTCTGATAGAGCAGGCCCTTGCCGACGTAGTCGTCGGCGTTCGGCACCGGCAACGGTCGATCGCGCCACGCGCCACAAGCGAGAACGACGGCCGAGAAGCCCCACTCTTTGGCGAGCGCGTCGAAGCTGACATCCTTGCCGACCTTGGTGTTGGGCAGGAAGTGAACGCCCGGCTGATCGAGCTTCTCCCGGATGTTGGCGTACTCCTTGTTTCTCAGCGCCGAGTGCCAGCGCGGGAGTCCGTCCTCGATCTTTCCGTAGGGGCGCGGGTTCTGGTCGAGGACGTAGACCTCGACCCCGGCCTTCGCGAGACGATCAGCGACCTCGGCTCCGGCGGTCGCGCCGCCGATGATGGCTACTGCGTGTGAGGGGACCGCTGAACTCTGTGAACTCGACATGGCGGCGGAGCATGCCAGCATCCCCCGCCGGGTTCAACGCTGCCTTCGGACCCACCAAACGTACTCGCTGGTCTCCGAAAGCGTCACAAAACCGCCCACGAACATCTCGTCCTCCGACACCGGTACAACGATGTAGAAGGAAAACGATCCCAGCTCCCACGTGGGTCGGCCGTCCGCGCCCGGCGGCCCGAGGTTCGCCGCCGGACAGAAGCCGGTCTCTTTGGTCCACCAGCCCATCTGGCGAGTGCCGCCCGCATAGGCGAAGCCATCAGCGGTGGGTACGATCTGATATGTCGGACCGACGATCCCGGTCTCGCCGAGGATGTACCAGGTCTGCCCCGCCTCCTCGCGGAGCATGACGATGCCGCGCCCCTGCCCGTCCTCGCCCGCCAACGCCAGGCCGGTGGGAAGCCGCCTCGCGCGATAGAACTTCGGCGGATCTCCTCGTGGCTTCCAGTCCGGCCGGATACGCTCGGATTGGTTGGGCCCCTGAAGTGAGATGTACTCGGGTTCGACGAGCGTGAGTGCCGCACGCCCCGGCTCGTCCCAGGACACGAACTGCAAGAGGACCTGCGCGCCGACGTTGTACAGCTCCGTGCCGCGACGCGCTTCATCCCACAGTACGACGCGGCCACCTCTGGACATGGTCACGAGCTCGTTGGGGGCGCCGGGTGGCGCACCATCCATGCGGACGATGAACTCGGGGGCCGAGGTCCAACTCCCGCAGCGGGTGCTGATCGAACGATCGACTCGTAGATCCGAGCTGACCGTAAACAGGCCGTCGTTCTCGCATTGCGCGAGCCAGATCTGACCGCTCGTGTCGCGGAAACTCGCGCCGTGTGCGACCGAGGCGGTCAGGGACCGCACGCGTTCGACCCCGTCGCGCGTGACGCTGAGGAACTCGCCGCGTTCGGTCCCCACGAGCACACGACCATCACCCAGATGCTCCGCCACCGAGATCCAGCGCTTCGGCTCTGGGCCGAGCGGAAGCCGAAAAGAGCGCACGGTGATCTCCGGGCACGCTCGGGTGCGGGTGGGCTCGCCGACCAACCACGTGCGTGCGACCTCGACCTCCGCCTCGGCGGTGGCCTCCCACTCGAGCCGACCGTCCAGGCGCTGACCCTCCAGAGCGCGCAAGGCCGTCGGCAGAGGGTAGGCGAGTTCACCGGGCTCGGCGATGGACAGACGTCCCGCCGGCAGCCCGAGATCGACCAGCGGCGAAGAGAACAACGCGATGTGAAGCGGGCCCTCTACTTCGGCGTCGAGCCGAACCGACAAGGACTCGGGGTCTTCAACGTCGAAGGTGAAGACCGTCGGGGCCTCTTCGACGTTGTGAATGAGCGCGAAGGAGCGAACGCCTGGCACCAGCGGCAGGACCGAGGGTTCCTCGGAGAGGCAGGCCGAGAAGCAAAGGCCGCATCCTGCGAGGAGCGCGGCTCGCCGCCCTTTAGCGATCCAGCGCAACCGGTGCCTCTCCCTGCGTGATGCGGTAGCGCCGGCCCGCCTCGAGATGAAAGCGCTCGGTGGAGAGTGCGCCATCTGGCCAGCGGACCTCGAGCTGGACCTCGCAGGCCGCGCCCAGCCCGAAGTGGAGCGCAAGGTCGTGCTGAATGCCGTAGTGGCCGTGACCCCCACCCACTTCTTGGGTCTGGGTCACGCCTCCGGCGGTGACTCGAACTCGGGCCCCGATGGCCGCGCGGTTCGTGCCCGCGCCTCCCACCAACTGCACCTGAATCCAGTTTCCGTCCTGCCCTTTGGTGTTCTCGAAGTAGCGCACCTGTCGGGTTGGATAGCAGTCGTTCGGCTGTGTGGCGTCGCAGCGCGAACGAGAGTGGCCGACGATGACATCGAGGTCGCCGTCGCGATCGAAGTCGGCCACCGCGATGCCGTGGCTGCGGTTGTGCTCGAAGAAGTCGTCGGTGGGGAGCGACTCGAACTGCCCCGCGGAGACCTGATGGTACAGAAGACCTCGATTGCCGGCGTAGTCGCTGGCGCCCAGGTACACATCGGGCCAGCCGTCGTTGTCGAAGTCGAAGACTGCGGCGGTCATGTCGCCCTGATCCCAGCTCACCGAGCCGCGAAAGCGCGTGAGTCCGATGGAGTCGTTCGAGGGGCGCTCGAAGCGCACGTCCACTTCGCCGGTGTTGAACAGGATGGAGGAGAGGTCAGCGCCTCGCCCGGCCCACCAGTGGGTGATCTCGGTGGTGACGAGGTCGAGCGCGCCGTCGTTGTCGAGATCTGCGCAGACCGCGGTGCCGCTGTTGCCCCCCAGGCGAAAAGGCTCTCGATCCGTCGTGTGATTCCAGTTGTTGGAACAGCTGATCAGCGGCGCCGGCACCGAGGCGCAGCCTTCGGCCGTTCGATTCGATCGGCAGTAGCAGCGCGCAAATTGGTTCTCGGTCCAGTCGTAGTCGTCGTCGCGGCCGTAGCCCGAGGCCACGCCGCGGTTGATGTAGCTGGTCCCGCTGCCGTCGGCCTGCCAGAGCAGATTGGGGGCTCGTCCATAGGAGCCTGCGAGCAGCTCGGGCCACCCGTCGCCGTTGAGATCGCAGGCCGCAGCAGACCAGGCGCGGCTGTGCGAAAGACCTTGGTTTTGATCCGACACCAGACCCCACTCCCGAGTCATGAGGCCGAAGGCGACCGTACCGTCCCTGAAGCTTCCATCTCCGTTTCCGAGCAGCAGACGGTCCGGGAGGTTCACCGTGCCCCGCGCGCCCTCGTAGCCGTTGTGGGCGATGAAGAGATCGAGCAGTCCGTCTCTGTCGACGTCGGTGAAGCTCGCGCCGGCCACGACATCCGTGCCACCGACATTGCGCACGATGGAGTCGATGGGCCCCAGGGTGAAGCGACCGGAGCCGTCGTTGAGCAAGAGCTCACTCGTCTCGCCGGCTGGGATCATCGGGTCGCTCGAGTTGAGCCCGGTGTAGAGATCGAGATCTCCGTCGTTGTCGACATCCCCAAAAGCGACCACCTCACCCGGCCGTCCGACCTCGGGAAGCGGGTTTCGGAGCGCGCGCATCCCGGAGAGGACCGTGATGTCCTCGAAGCTCGCGCCTGCGATGTTGCGCATGAGCCAGGTTCGACGCACGCCTTCGGGGCTGAAGTCGTCGGCACCATTGCCACCGGCTCGAACCAAGAGATCGGCGTAGCCATCACCATCGATGTCGACCGCCGAGAGCCGAGTCCCCGAGACGCCGGTGAGACCGCGCTCACTCGTGTGCTCGCGAAACCACGAATGACCGCTCTCATAGCGAGTGCCCGAGAGACACGCGCTCGCCGCGTCCGGAGAGCCCACGTCCACGACACCTCCGTCTGCGACGATGGGAGCAGCCGCATCCGCCGGCGCGCCCGCATCGGGCGCGGCGGGTCCCTCCTGCGCGCAGGAAAGCGCCGCCAAACCCACCCAGGCCCCAAGGAAGTGTCGCACTGGGGCTTTGTACCAAAACGGCAGGGTTGTTCAGCCCGATTCGTCGGTTCACGCGTATAAGATCATGTCATCTACCCCGCTTCATTCACCTTTTCCGAGCCCAGAAGGGCGGGAATGATTCGAAGTTTCGGGGGGTTGGAGTTACCGTCGTGCGAAACACAGAAATGACCTACCGTCCGGGCGCGATCGCGGACACCACCAAGACGCTCAGTGTCTTCATGCAGCAGAGCGCAGTGAGCTCCGAAGCGGAAGGCAAGAAGCAGCTTCGCGAAGCGAAGAAAGGCAACGCGGAGTGTCTCGGCGGGCGCGTGATCCCCACCTCGGCGAGAAACCGCCGCGCGGGCTGGATGCTCCAGCTCTACTTCTTGGACGACGGCAGCATGCCACCACGAGGCATGGCCAGGCTCACCATCCCCGCCGGCACCGCCCTCGACTACGGCATCGTCGAGACCTGAGCTCGGTTTCATCCGAAAGTGCTAGGCTCACCTCGTCGTGAGGCCAGTGATTCAGTTCGTTCGCAGTCCCGCGCGACTGCCTGCGCCGCCTGCGGAAGGGCGCGTCGTTCTCGTAGACCTCGCCTTCGCTTCTGGCGCCGACTACGACTCCATCACCAAGCCGTTCATCCACGCACTCGGCTCTCGGCTTGCGGCCTGGATCGATCACCACGATCACGCCGCCTGGATCGATCACCGCTCGGATCCACGATTCGTCTTGGTCGAGAAGCTGCGAGCGCCCGCCTGTCCCGAGCTCATCACGAAGGAGCTCGTCGAGCGCATCGGTCCGGTCGAGCACGTCCTCGCGCACGCCGACTTCGACGGCTGCGTGGCCGCCGCCAAGTGGCTCCGAGGCGGCGTGGCTCCCTACCCCGAGAGCGATGAAGACGCGCGCGCGATCGATGCCCCCGGACACGCGTTCGTCTGCTCCGAGCTCGGGCGAAGGCTCAACCTGGCGATGGATCAGAAGCACGTGGAGTCCCCCTCCGCGTATCCCGCCTTTCTCGTGGAGATCGCCGCGGCGTTGGTCGACGGCGCCGTGTTCCCGCCCGAGCTGGATCGCCGCATTGGCGCGCTGGCCGAACAGCAGACCAGACGACTGGCCGAGATCGAACCTCTCGCAAACCTCGCAAAACGACCCCACCCTCGCGTCCTCGCCCTGCGGTTCGATCACGTCATCTCGAACGCCGACAAGAAGACCCTGCTGCGCAGGCTGGAGGATGACGCCTTGGTCGCGGTCATCGAGGAGCCCAAGGGCATCGTGCTCGCCACCTTCCGAGATGACCTCTTGGACCTCTCCTTGCTGCCCGGGCTCAAGGGGGGGCGCGGCTTTGCCTGGGGCGAGGCGCGCCTCGAGCCGCTCCTGCCCCACCTGGCTCGGCTCATCGAGGAGGCGGAGGAATCCAGCCCCCCCGCCCGCCGCAGGCCTTGATCTCGGGCGTCGACCTTCCCTAACCTGGGTCTTCGAGCAACCACCATGCCGATGTATCAGTACTACTGCGCGACGAACGGCGAGTCGGTCGAGGTCTTCCACTCGATGAGCGAAGAGCTCTCCACCTGGGGTGAGCTCTGCGAGGCCGCCGGTCTACCGATCGGCGAGACCGCCCCCGAGAGCGCCGTCGAACGCATCCTCTACCCCGTGGGGCTCGCGATGCCGCAGGGCAACGCGAAGCTCAAAGAGCTGGGCTTCACGAAGCTCGTGAAGCGAGACACCGGCGTCTACGAGAACGTGACCGCCACCGACAACGAGAAGCGCTACATGACTCGCGGCGACGCGAGCTCCGTGCCCTCCTTCCACAAGAAGATCCGGGACTGAGGGCGCCATGTGGCGCCTCGGCCTCGCCCTGCTCCTCGCGCACGCGCCCAGCTTGGCTCGGGCGGACGTTCCTCCGGAGGTCGAGCGCGCCTTCGCGAAGTCCGAAGTGAGCGCGGTGGCCCTCGTCATCCATCGCGCGGGCTGCGAGCCGTGCATCGCCGCCATTCCGAGCTGGCGAAGTTTCCAAGCCGAACACCGAAAACAAGGCTTGCGGGTCTTTGCGCTCGTGCAGGACCCGAGCGGACGTTGCGCACCACCGCCGATGAAAGTGGACGGCGCGCTCTGTGACGAGCGGGGCGGGCTCGCTCGAGCGCTGGGGCTCGACGCAAACGATGGCGCGCTCTTCTACACCTTCGACGCCGCCCTACCCCATCGCGCGGGCCGCTCCGAAGACGTTCAGCAGGCGGCGCGGGCCTGGTTCGCGAGTCGTCCGCGAGTTCAGTTCGAGGTGCGCGGTGACCGAGGCTTCGCCGAGGCCTTCCGCGCCGAGCTGAGTTCGATCACGAGGGCACGCGTTCGAGAAGGCGCCACCGGGGACATCAACGAGAGCCAGCCCTGCGGACGGAGTGCGCTCCCGGAGAAGCTGTGGTTGCGCGTGGAGTCCTCGAAGCGCGGCGTGAGGTCGATGCTCGCGCCCGAAGGTGGCGCATGCCTCCTCGACGCCAAAGACGCGCCCTTCGATCCGAGGCGCGCGCGTGCGAGCGCCGCCGCCGCGATGAAGGACGTCATCCCGGCCTGGCCCATCACACGCTACGACTTCGCTGCGCTGCCTTCGGCCCCGGTGATGGAGTCCGTGCCCGAAGCCGGAGGCGAGGCCCAGGGCAGCCTGGCGCTGGGCCTGCGGTCCTTCGCCAAGCGGTGGCTGGGGACGCGGTATCGTCTCGGCGCAGACGGCCTGGAGGGCCACGGCATCGACGGACCCCACTTCGTCGACCGGGCCTATCAGGAGGTCCTGGGTCGAAAACTCGGGACTACCCTACAAGAGCTCTATGGAACGCCTGGGCGCACCATCGAGCCGAACCGGGAGCATCCGGAGCAGGACCTCGTGCCGGGGGATCTCGTGTTCTTCGCCACCCACGCCGACGACCCCAGGCAGGTCATGCTTTACCTCGGGGACGGAGAGATAGCCCAAGCCCTCGAAATCCGTGGGGTCGTGATCGAGAAGCTGCCGCGCCACCTGCCCGACATGTTCTGGCTGGTCGCCCGGCGCCCCGCGAAAGACTGAAGCCGTTTCGCGCAACATCCCTGGGTCCCGGCCGAAAACGACGGAATGAAAGGGGCCTTCTTCGCGCTCTCAGGCCTCCTGGCCCTGACTTCGTTCGTGCCCAGCGCGGACGCCAGTGATCTCGGCGAGGCCCTCACCTACGTCAGCGACACCCTCGGCGATCAAGAGATCTCCCAGTACCGCGATCAAGCCGTCGCCCCGGACGAAGCCGCCATGGCGCTCCTCGTCAGCCGCGACGTAGAGCCGGGCCGCGCCCTCGACACCTACGACTGTTCGAGCTCACTCGTCGATCAAGCCGGCACCCTGCGCTCGAGCCCCGAGGACAAGATCGCGCTCCGCGAATGCCGTCGCCTCATGTGGAAGCGCGCTCATCTCCCCGGGTTCCGCACCCTCGGCCGGACGATGCTCGCGCCGCGCGAGGTGGAGCGCTTCGTGGCTCAGGCCGAGGCCGAGACCTCCGTGCCCGAGAAGATCATCCACACCATCATCGAGTTCAGCTCGGGCTACCGCCCCGGGGTGATCTCCAACGACGGACGGCTGGGCCTCATGCAGCTATCGCCCGATCACCTCGAAGAGATGGGTATCCGCCACGGCAACCTGCTCGACCCGCAAGAGAACATCCTCGCAGGGGCACGATACCTCCGCGCGCTGGTGATGCGCGGCGGAGACTTGTTCGTGGGGCTCGCGGCCTATCCCGAGCCGAGCCTGAAGACCGTCAACGACATGCTCGCGAATTCGAAGACCAAGTGGTTCGTGCGCGAGGTGTACATGCTCTACCTCGCGGAGACACGCGAGTTCCCCACCGCGATCGGCGCCGAGGCCATGGCGGGCGTCTTCACTTGGTGGGACTGAGCGCCTGATTCACTTCGGCCTCGAGCAGGCCGATGCTGAGCTGCAGGTCTTCGAGCTCTTCGGGAGTCCGATCACTGAGCTGAAGCTCGCGCTTCCTCTCGACCAAGCGCCCGTTCAAGTGGGTGTAGATGGCGCGGCTCTCGGGGCGGCTCTGCAAAGGGAGAATGAGCCGTTCGATCCGCTGAAGCCGCGCCTCGAGCCCGGCTTTGGTGGGCCCAAAGGACTGCGACTCGACCTCGGGCGGCTCGGTCGGCGCGAGTGGAGGCAGGCGATTGATCGGTCCGTCGAGATCGATCTCCGGACCGTCTTCATCGGGGTCGAGCACCGGCGTGGGTTTGGGTTTGGGCTCGACCACCGGCGCGGGCGTGGGCGCGGGCACGGGCTCGGGCGCGGGCTCGACCACCGGGTCGACCACTGGCTCGGGCGCAGGCTCGGGCGCGGGCTCGGGCGCAGGCTCGGGGGCGGTGGGTTTGGGTGGCGGGGGCGCAGGGCGAATCTCGGGCTTCGGCGGTGCCGAAGGGACTTGGGGCTTGGAGCTCCCGAAGAGCTCGATCACCAAGGCATCCATGTACGGCATGAAGCGCGTGCGAAGGCCGTCGTAGTCGCTGGCGAAACCGACCGCCACCACGCCGAAGACCACCAGAAAGAGCGCGAGCATCGGCATCTTCCATCGATGCCCGCCCAATGCGGCATCGACGGTGGCGTTGGGCAAGCTCAGCTCCGAGAACATCGACGGGCTGTCCTCGTTGCGCATGCTCACCGTGCCGGGCGCGCTTCGTTCGCCCGAGAGGTCAATCTCCCAAGGGTCGGGCGCGCGCGTGGGTGCTTTGGAGGTCAAGTCGTTCATACGGTCGAGGCGATCGATCACCTCGCGGGCCGAGAGCGGACGATTCACCGGGTCTTTCGCGAGCAGCTCGATCGCGAGCCGACCCAGCTCGCCGCAATCCTCTGGCGGCGGAGGCGGCGGCTCCTTGAGATGTTTGTGCGCGACCTCGACGAGCTCGCCGGTGAACGGCAGACGCCCCACGACCAGGCGATAGAGGATGACCCCGAGCGAGTAGAGATCGGAGGAAGGTCCCACCTTCTTGCCGGTCACCTGCTCGGGCGACATGTACGCGGGCGTGCCAACGAACTGACCCTTCGCGGTGAGTTCGGTGCCATCGTGGCCGCCACCTTCGATGAGCCCCACGATACCGAAGTCGAGGATCTTCACACGCTCTTCGCCGCCGGTGGGCACGAGCATGACGTTGCCCGGCTTGAGGTCACGGTGCACGAAGCCTTGTTCGTGCGCGGTCTCGAGCGCGAGCGCCATCTGCCGCACGATGGACGAGGCACGTACCTGAGAGAGCGCCTTCTCTTCCTGGAGGACCTCGGTCAGGGACTGCCCTTGCAGGTACTCCATCACGATGAAGACGAGGCCATCCGGCGTTTGGCCAAAGTCGCTGACCTCCACGATGTTGGGATGGTGCAACTTGCTGAGCGCGACGGCCTCGCGCTGGAAGCGACGCACGAGCGAACGGTCCGCGCCGAGATCACCGAGCAAGACTTTGATCGCGACCTTTCGATCGAGGTGACGGTGCTGCGCGAGGTAGACCCGCGCCATACCACCTTGGCCGAGGAGCGCGGTGATGGAGAGGCGATCGATCTCTCGCCCAATCAGCGGGTCGTCTTCGGTCTCCACGAGGCGCTCCCCGTCGATGCCGCAAAACTCCACCTCCCGGTGATAAACCGAGCCGCACTTTGGGCAGACCAGCAGAGTGCCTTCGGCGGGCACGGCCCCACCCTCGCCCGAAGGCGCTACAGAGGCAAGAGGCAGGCCGTTCACGTGTCTCTGCTTCCCAGAACCCCTGCGAGTTTGTTAGAGCCCAAGGCATGTCCCTGGCGGCCGACTTTGGCATCACCCTCACCCAGCACGTGCTCAGGAACCAGCATCAGCACCCGGATGCGCGCGGTCACTTTTCGCAGCTCATCACGCAGATTGGGGTGGCGGGCAAACTCATCGCGGCGCAGGTGCGACGCGCGGGCATCATCGAGCTCTGGGGCACCACTGGCACCACCAACGTCCAGGGTGAGACCGTCCAGAAACTCGACCGTATCGCCAATGACACCTTCATCGAGGTCCTGAAGCGATCCGGCTGCGTCGCCGCCATGGCGTCGGAGGAAGAGACCAAGATCATCCCGGTGCCCAAGGAGATGAGCGGCGACTACGTGGTGGCCTTCGACCCACTCGACGGCTCGAGCAACATCGACGCAAACGTCTCCATCGGGACCATCTTCGCCATCTACAAGCGAAACAACCCGCGGGACGTGGTGGATCGAGACTTCTTGCGCCCGGGTTCCGAGCAGGTCGCCGCCGGCTACATCATCTATGGCTCTTCCACGGCGCTGGTCTACACCGACGGCGTGAGCGTGGACTGCTTCACCCTGGACCCTTCCAGCGGCGAGTTCTTCCTGACCCGCGAAGACGTCAAGATCCCGGAGCGCCTGAAGGTGCTCTCGCTCAACGAGTGCAACGAGCCCTATTGGCCGGCCGGCATCCAGGGTTATCTCCGTTCGGTCAAGGCTCAGAACACGGAGGAGAAGCGGGTCATTTCCTCGAGGCACATTGGCTCATTGGTGTCGGACTTCCATCGGAACCTGGTTAAGGGCGGGCTCTTTCTGTATCCGCCTCACAAGACCACCGGTCGCGGCAAGCTGCGCCTGCTCTACGAGTGCAACCCGCTCGCCTTCATCGCGGAGATCGCGGGCGGGGCCGCCTCCAACGGCAAGCAGCGCATCCTCGATCTCCTGCCCACCGACCTCCATGAGCGCACCGGTCTCTACATTGGCCCCAAGGCCGAGGTCGCCGCGGTCGAGGCTTGGCTGGCCAAGGGCGAGTAGAAGCGCCGCCAAAGCGAGCCCGAGACTCGCGCAAATTTGCGACCGGAGTACAATCGCCCCGCATGGGTCAGGAGCAAAACGTCAGCCATCGCCTCCTGGCCAAGGTGGGGCTCGAACGTGTTCACCGCGCGCTCAGCCACGACGAACGCATCGAGGACGTGAGACCCATCGACGCGCGGGCGTTCAAGACCGGGGCGACCGTGATACTCGGGACCTTCAGACACGCACTTCACGTCTTCGTCGATCTCGAAGAAGGACGTCTCGTCATCGGCTGCTTGTTGCCGCTTTCGGATCCGGGCAGCAGCAAGAAGGCCCTGGAGCGGCGCCTTCGCCAGCTCCCCAAGAGGGGTCTCGCGGATGGCGCCCCGCTCAAGAGCACCGTCACCGAGAAGAGCTTGGACACCTGGGTGGCGCCCACGCTCGAGCTCGTCTCCTCGCAGACCGGGGCCGAGGCGGCGCTCTCGGAGCTCATCGTGGCCGCGGGCGAGGCTTTTACGGTCCTGGGAACCTTGCGGCGCATCCGTCGGAGCCACGCCCCCCTGCACGCGGAGACGCAACTCAGCCTGCCTCTGCCCGAGTCTGCGGCTGAGTCCCAACTCACCCTTCCCATACTTACAAAGCTCGACTGAGTTCCCTTTGCATCGAGACGCGGTTAGGCTCCACCAGAGCCCGTGAGCCCCAGTAGTTCGTTCTTTCCCGCCGCCAAAGTAGGCCCCTACGAGATCGCCTCTCGGCTCGGCCGCGGCTTTGTCACCGAGGTCTGGCTCGCGTACCGGCCGGACGGCGCCGGGCGCATGCAGGCGATGGCGCTCAAGCGCCTTCACCACCGAGATCCCGCGCTCGACGCGTCGTACCGGAGTGCGCTCGAGCGGGCCGAACTCGTGGATCATCCGAACGTGGTCCACGTCTTCTCCTCCTTCGTGCACGGCGAGGAGTGCGTGGCGGTCATGGAGATGATCGATGGGGTGAACCTGAGGGAGCTCGTCGACGCCCTCTCTGAGACCGCCATCCACCTCAACCCAAAACAAGCGGTCTGGATTGCCCGAGAGTGCATCCGAGCGGCCTATGAAGTGCAGTCCCAGGTCACCGGCGCCGAGGTCGATCACGGCTACTTATCTTCGAGCAACGTGCTCCTCGCTCGAGATGGGGTCGTGCGAATCAGCGACTTCATCCTCGCGCGCACGACCCACGATCGGCGGCTCGTGGGCGACTTGGCGCGCGCGTCCGAGCATGATGCCATCTCGGTCGCGCGCATCCTCGTGGGGCTCCTGTCCGGCCGTACCCCCGAGGACGTGCCCGCGAAGGAGCTCGTCGGCCGAGCAGAGGTGCTGGGTCGAGCTTCGGTGTCGGCGTTTGTGAAGAGCTGCCTGGCCGAAGGGAGCTCGAGCCGGCTTCGCGCGCTCGAGGAGGACCTGGGGCGGATGTTCTATGCCGAGCTCGGTGCCCACGAGACCAAGGACGGAACCCCGGCGATCAGCGCGCTCGTGCGTGACGTGCTGCCGGCGGCCGAAGCGCGGCGGGCACGCATGGACACCACGGCGTTCTTCCCTTTCTCGCGCGATGAGGACGCCGGTGCGCCCACCATCGCGACCCGCGCGAGCTTTGGTCTTTCGCAGATGCTCGAGGCCCGCAACCAACCCGTGGTGCCCTCTCCGCTCACCGCGCGTGACATCCCTACCGGCTTCACGCGCGACGTGAACCTGGACAGCGCGTTGCTCGAAGCCCAGTCGGACCCAGCGGCGCGAGGGGCGAGCCAGTCGGAGGCCTCCACCGACGAGGACGTTCCGGCCCAGGCCGAACAGGAGCCTGAACGCCCCAAACGCATCGTCGAGCTTCGTGTCCCCGCGCGACCCGGAAGGGTCAGCGAG
Source organism: Deltaproteobacteria bacterium (assembly GCA_011526105.1). Classification (GTDB taxonomy): domain Bacteria; phylum Myxococcota; class Kuafuiibacteriia; order Kuafuiibacteriales; family Kuafuiibacteriaceae; genus WYAZ01. The sequence goes on from WYAZ01000001.1 coordinate 101,199, forward strand.
AGTCCGCCGCCGACGATGGGCTCCGCCGGAGCGACGAACTCGAACCCGGGAAGGGTCGGCCTGACGCAGAGCTCAGAGATGAAGGCTCCGCTTCTGCATCGAGTCGCGCCGCTGGCACTCGCGTTCTCGGTGGGGGTGTGCGCCACGGCAGTGGTGTTTGCGTACATCGTACTTCGGCGCGCGCAGCCGGAGCAGATCGTACCCGAGCGTGTGATGATGCCCGGCCCCGCTGCGACCCCGGTGTCTCCGGCGGCCGAGAAGGCGGCGCCAGAGCTCACGCTCGAGAGCCGCCTCGCGCTCATCGCGGCGTTGTCCGAGGGTGATGCATCGCGGGGAGTGATGCTCGATGAGGCGATCGTGGAGCTGAAGCGCCGGATGCAGAGCTCGAAGCACGATGAGCGCACGAAGGCCAAGGTGGCGCGGCTCATCGAGAAGGCGGAGGCGCAGAGGGACGCCGGGCCGCTGCTTTCCGCGCTGCGGATGTTGAGTGCGCCGCGGCCCGCGAAGCTGGCGCCGGCCGAGGAGTTTTGATCACGGGTCGTAGGTGTGGACGGCGCCGGAGTTGGGGCAGTCTTCCAGATCGGGCTCGTCGTCGGATTCAGCTCGGCAGAAGGGGTCTGACGGGGCGCCAATAGCGAGGAAGCCGTCTTGGAGTGCGATCGAGCTCGAGAAGCGTGCGAGATGAGGCCACGGCCGTTCGGACCTGAACTCGGCCTCCAGCTCGAAGCCGTTTGGGCCACGCCGAAAGCCATAGGCGGCCCCAGACCGAACGCAGTTCCAGCCTCCGGGGGAGGTTTCTCGGCACTCTCCGAATCCAGGCGCGCCGACCACGAGCGTATCTCGGGAGACCGCCAACGCGAGACCGAACTCCATGTAGCGGTACGGAGCTGAGGGGACGATGCGCTGCTCGAGCTCGAAAAGATCCGAGGCGCCGCCAAAGATAGATACCGCGCCGACCTCGTCACAAGTCCGTGATCCGCCCGTGCTCGAGGTTTCACTGCAGAGAAACTCCCACGGCTGTCCCACGAACACCCGCGACCCGTCCGTGACGACTCCGCCGAGCGCCCCAAGCTGCGTGTGGTCCGGGATGACGTCGATCGCTTTGATCCAAGTCCAGCCGCCTTGTTCCCCGGCGCGGAAGACCTCGACCATGCTCGATCGGAGACACGGACTCGGGAACCCGCGCTCCTCCACGGCCGCCCTGCACGACTCTCGCGACACGGTGGACGCCACGAGCAAGTCCTTCTCGAAGGAGAGCTTCAGGCCCACACCTGCGTAGACCTCGGGGTGCATGGACTTGAGAATCCACTCCTGCCGCCAGGTCGTGCCGGAGCGGCGGAACTGGTAGAGGGCGCCGCTGTCGGTGCATCCGGACGGACTCTCGTCACGCGAGGGGCCTTCGCCGCAGGAGTCTTGCCCGGACGCGCCGACGATCGCCACGTCGCCCGAGAGCGCGACGCTGGAGCCGAACCAGTCAGCGACGGTTGGCGTGGATGCCTTCAAGAAGGCCTCCTGCCGCCAGCCCTCCGACGTGCGACGGAAGACGAACGCGGCGCCAAAGCTCTGGCAGACGAGCTGAACCTGACTCCCGTTGATTCCCGAGGCGCACGCGGCGTCCCGATGCGCGCCGATCAGGATGGTGTCCCCGCTCACCGCAACGCTGCGGCCGAACTCCTGGCCCGTGTGTGTGTTCGAAGGCTTGAGATAGGCCTCGCGCAGCCAGCCCGAAGGTGACCAGCGATACACGTAGGCCGCGCCGGCCCCAGGGCACGAGTCATCACCCTCGGCGCTCCCGACGCCTTTGCCGCAGGCGCTATCCCCGGGACGCCCGACCACGAGTGTTTTGTCGTCGATGGCGAGGACCTGGCCAAACCAAGCGTACTCTCGTGGCACCTCGAGCTTCAGCAAGCCGCGTCGTCCGCTGCCGAGGACCTCGAGCCCGGTCCGAGGTGCGTCCCAGAGCACGTCTTCGCCGGGAGCGCCCGACCACGAACAACTCGGGTCCACTCGGGCTGGGAAGCAATCTCCCGCGCTCCGGGCCACCCGAACCTGCTGGAGCGCCAAGGTGGTCGAAGGCTCGAGGCTCCAGCGCTCGCCCTCCCCGTCTTCAGTGAGCGGACGCGACAGACCGCAGCGGGTCGGCGGTAGAGGCTCGCCGCCTTCTTCCGCTTGGAGCCGACCACGCGCCAGACCCAGCTCCAGAAGATCGCAGCGGTACAAGGCGAGCTCGAGCTTCGTCGCATCGGTCAGGTCCGCCGTTTGAAGTTGCTCGCTGGGCTCGGAGGCCCCGCCGTAGAGATCGAGCGCAAACAGCTCGGGCCCAGCCGCAGGGGTGCCATCCCGAAACACCGCGAGCACCGCAGCGCGCGTATCCTCAGGAATCGGAAGGTCGATACCTTGCGTGGGCGGTTGACATGCGAGCAGCGCGCCCAGCATCGGCACGAGGAACCAGCGCTTCATGGCGTGCTCGACCCGTCGGCGAGCACACTCACCGTAAACGCCGCCGCGCCAAGCCCCACACCGAGCGCGGTCCACCACCACGGTTGATCGGACGCGTCGCTCAGCAGGACGCCACCGGCCATCACTCCTCCAGCGAGCGCGAGCGAGTAGCCCAGCGGCGCGGTCGGCACTGGCCCCAGGCGCGTGAAGGCGGAGGTCTCGATCGCGCAAGGCGGATCACCGACCACCTGCAGACACCGAGCCGGAGACGCGCCGCCCTGAGCAACGGCCACCGCGATAAACGCACCCCCCGCTGCTACGAGACTGAGCCCGGTGACGAGCACCGCGGCCCTCGGCACACGCGCCTCACGCAGCCGGCGGTCCACCAGCGCGGGGTGCCAGGTGGTCACGCGGTCGCGATCGATCTGCAGCGTCTCGGTCGAGATGTCGTAGTCTGGATGCTCGAGTTCGAGGGTGCGAGCGCCGACCGCCACGTCGTCGAGCTCGAGCTCCGCGGTCGAAGCCTCGAAGCGCCGGCCATCGAGCTTCAGCACGAATCCATCGGTGGGCAACTCGACCCGCAGCGTGCCGTGGGGGCGCCACGCGCCAAGCTTCTGGAGCGGTGGCTCGAGCCCGTTCATCAATGGGTCGATGAGCGTCCGAGGATGATCGGAAAGCGAGACCTCGAAGAGCTCGAAGGCCACCACAAACTCGTCGAGCGACGGGATCTCGAGGCCCTCGTTCAGCGCGCGCGAGAGCGCGACGTGGGCCTCGCGGCTCCGAACGAGCTGCCACGACACCTGCGTCTGCCCATCCGCGCCGGCCGGCAACAGCGAGACGGACAAGCTCAGCTCAGGCACCTTTCGCCGACCACTCGCGCTCGCACGGATGATCGCGCGGACTGGGTCGTCCGAGTCTTCGACCAGCGCGCTCACGTCCTCGACGCCATGGTGCGTGAGGCCCTCGATGGCGACGCGAAGCGCATCGAGTGTTTGTGCGCGCTCGTCTCCGGTGATGGTGGGCGCGCGAAAGACGAGTGCCATGACCTCGCGCTCCGAGACCGGAAGTTCGGAGAGGTTCGACGCGACAAGCAGCGCAAAGAGGCAGAGCGGGCTCACGGCGAGGCGCTCCAAGCCGAACGCGCGCGATCGTGTAGACCGCGAAAGCCATCGGCGGAGCCGGCGGCGGCGAGGCCGGCGAGATCGCGAGAGAGTGGGCCTCGAGCGGCGGCGGGGAGGCTCTCGATGGTCTTTCGAAAGAGCCGGACGAGCTCGGCGCGAGCAGAGATGCGTTCGTCGGTGTTGGGTGTCTCGCCGAGCGCCCGGATGTTCTCGCGGAGCGCGGCGTCGTTGGGGAGTGGCGCCGCGAGAGCGCGAGCGGCCGGCGTGACCTCGGCGCTCTCCGGCGCGGCCGTTCGTGGAGCCAACCGACGCTCGCGCTTCTTGGGTGCGGGTCGCTCGGGCGCCACGACGACGGCCGGGGTGACTTCGACGATCGGCGCGGGCTCGGGCTCGGCGATCACTCTCGGGGCGGACTCGGAAGCCGCCACCGGCGTGGGCGGGGGGCTGAGTTCGACGGGCGTGGATTTGGAGGCGACGAAGATCAGCACCGACGCCGCACCGAGCCCCGCGGTGAGGCCGAGTGCGACCCAGGAGGGTCGACGCGGTTTGCGCTCGATGCGCGGAGGACGATCACTCGCGGGCTTCGCCGAAGGCGCGACGTCCGTGGAGACGGCGCCGCCGAGTCGAAGGAGCTCCGCTCGAACCCTCGCCATGTCTTCGGGGCGACTCGCGGCGCGCTTCTCGAGCATCGAGCTGATGAGGGCCTCCAGTCCGTCCGGGGCGCGCAGCCATGGCGCCATGACCGAGAGACGCTCAGGTGCTTGCTCGAGATGGGCCCGAAGAACCCCGAGCATCTCCCCGCTGATGGGCAGCGGCGGCCGGCCGGCGAGCATCTGAAAGAGCAAGATGCCGAGCGCGTAGATGTCGCTCCGGCCATCGACGTCAGCGCCATGGATCTGCTCGGGCGACATGTAGCCCGGACTACCGAGTGTTCGACCCGTCGCGGTGAGGCGTGTGAGCGCGGGGTCGTTGAAGACGCGCGAGATGCCGAAGTCGAGGACCCGCGCGCGCGGCGGAGTGAACGCGGCATCGAGAAACACGTTCGAAGGTTTGAGGTCGCGGTGCACGATGCCGCGCTCGTGCGCGTGCTGCAGCGCTTCCGCAACTTCTCTTGCGACTCGCAGGCTGTCTTCGAGCGGCAACGGACCGCGGTTTAGGCGTGCGTCCAGCCCTTCTCCTTGGAGCCGCGGCATGGAGAGCCAGAGGCCGCCCGACTCGGTGGGCCCGGTGTCGAGGATCTCGAGCAGGTTGGGGTGTCGGAGCTGCGCGAGCATGCTCGCCTCGCGACGAAAGCGGCGGAGGCCGAGGTCGTCCTCGCCGCCGGGGCCGGGCACGATCTTGAGGGCGATGGGCGGGCCGGGGTGGTGCTGATCCTCCGCGAGGTAGACCACCGCCATGCCCCCGCGGCCGAGTTCTGAGAGGACGCGGAAGCGTCCCGCGATCAACGTGCCGGCTTCCACTCCCATGGAATGCTCATTCTACCCCACGCACCCAGACCCGGCAGGCCCTCGGAACCACGGGATGATGCGACAGCTCCCGCCCGCGCCTCGGCTGCAGGGCATGCAGCCTTGCGTGCGCATGTGCGGCG
>WYAZ01000023.1 GCA_011526105.1 Deltaproteobacteria bacterium
CCTCCGTGCTCTTGCGCGTGTAGATCGCGCATCGCACGGCGGGGACGGCGAGTCGGGTTGATGCTGGTCGTCTGCTCATCGGGCCTCCACGGTGCTCCCCTCGTCAGCGCCGGCCTTCGGCTTCGGCACCTTGAAGAACAGGTAGCCGTTCCAGTGCGCCCCGGTGACGGCTTGGGCCACCGCCGAGAGCGAGCGGTAGACCGTGCCCTCGTACTCGAAGCCATTTGGGAGCACGTCCACCTCGATCGTCCGGCCCCGGTACACCCGCGTGAGACGGGCTCCGGGCATCGGCAACCGCTCGTCGGGCGGGACCTCCAGGCGCTTGGTGACGACGGTCCCAGCCGGCGCGTTCGCGGCCAAGGGTGTGGGGGCTCGCGCCGGCCCCGGTGCCCGCATCCTGAGGTCCGAGTCCGTCGCGATCTCCAGCGCCCGCCGCCGTGCCCGCTCGGGCAGTCCGCCCTCGGCGTTCGCCTGGATGCGCCACGCGATCCGGCGGATGAGGTAGTCCTTGTGGTGAGAGCGCGTCTGCTCGCCGAAGACCTCGGCGTACTTCCGCCGCAGCTCCGTCACGGTCATGCGCCGCAGCTCGCTCACCCTCTGGCCGACGTTCAACGCCACGCATCGCCTCCTTTCTCTCGCCGTTAACCGGCGACGCCATCAGGGCGAGGAGGCGCGGACAGTTCAAGGCATGTCGGCGAGGATTTCTCGAGATTCTGCGGCGGCGGCATGTCGGCCCGAACTCGCCCATGCAGCCCCAGGATGCCGCGGGCGAAGATGCTCGCGATCTCGTCGAGCCGGTCCTCCGGCTCCATGTCCGCCGGCTCGGCGGGGTCGAGGCGCAGGGACATCGCGCACTCCTTCCGGAGATGCTCACCGTGACCGTCCGTGGATGGTCGAGGTGATCAGGGATCGGTCGCCGGGCTGTTAACCGCAGCCCGCTACTGGATACCTACGCGATGGGCTTCCGAAGTCGCGCGCGAGGGTCGTGAGGGCAACCCACATGTAAACCGCCGATGTTGGCTCCCCGCATTCGGTTGGCACTGTCACCAGCCGTTGGAGTCACAACCGGGTCGCCGAGAACTCGGGCAAATCGGGATTGGGCAAGCCCCACAGTTGGCGGACTCGCAGGAGTACACGCACGATTTCGCTCACGTCCTGAAGTCCGGCCGTGCCACGGACGAACTCAGGCAGTTCTCCCTTGGAGACCCCGTCCCATTCGAATCTCCTGGGCTCACCGTCGATGAACGTCACGCGACAACAGGATCCGCCCCGGTCAAAAAAGGACTGTTGCACGCGCAGGGACAGGAGATCCTCGATCACGGCATCCGGGTGTGAGCAGCAGCCCGGATGGTGTGCGGGGTCAATTGTCATCGCAAGGTACTCCACGTCGAACCCGGTGTCCCCAATCGCTTTCAGCGTTCCCCGTCCCGCGCTGTCGTGATCAACCACAAAGCAGACTCTTGCCTCAACCTCGAGGAGGGCGTCATAGCGGCGCAGAAACCTGACCAGGCGTCCTAGCAGTTGACTACCACCCTTCCTGCGCTCCGCAGGGTCGGGATGACTGACATTCAGCGGAGTACACAAGCTGATCCGCGCGCCGTCTCGCCCCGATGCCGTGGCATCCAATAGGTCAAACCCGATCGCATCGCCGACCTTTTCTGTTGCGATCGTCAGGTACTGAACGTCTGTCAGGCCCTCGACGATAATCGTGAAGGGACCCAGTGGCTCAAGCCCGAAACGAAGGCGCAGGCCTTGTTCATACCCGGCGAGGTATCCGCCGTCGCCTGTCGGGCCTGCCGGCTCATTCGTCATACAGCGATCCCGTGTTCTGCCGGGGGAACCGCTTGGGGGCCAAAGTTCGTGAACTGGATCATGCAGCTGATCTCGGTCCCACGCCGGAACACGTCCCGGTTGAACATGTACGGTCGGAACGGCACTCGAATCGTGCCCCAACCGTCTGGAATGCCCCAGAGGTTGCGCCCCACCGCGGAGGTATCCTCGACGATCAGCGCCGTGACGAGCGGCCTCTCGTATGCCTCTGCCGCATCCGCTAGGAATCGGAGCTCGGGCGGAACGAAGAGTGGACTACCGCGGCTTGGCAGATCGTCACGAATCGCAGTGAAGAGCCTTTGCCCTTCCATGTGCTTGCCCAACTGATGGGCCAGGATCGCTCGCTCCAACCGCAATTGAAGCGGCCAAGCGAACTCGGTGGCAGCCAACTCCTCTAGCAGCTCGTGCCGCTCGGCCAGAGCATGTGATCGGAGCGCCGCGACGATGCGATAGAGCGCCACGATCGTTCGCCAAGTCCGAGCAGCAGCCGGGACTCGAGTCAAGATCTCCTCGCCTTCGACTAACGCCGCTTCATCCGGACGCCGTCCGTCGTCGCTACGCATCGCAAGCTTCGCAAGCGCCACGTGCGCTGTTTCTGATCCTGAAGCCGCCAACTCCTGAAGCAGTCTCGCCCCGTCGCCAGCTTGCAGGTCTTCGAAGGCCCTTCCCAGTACCTCCAAGATCGGCGACTCCCGGCTCGCGGCCTGGTCGACGAGCCGTTCCTGCTCCAACAGCGTGATGGCATCTACTAATAGGCGTGTCCGTTCTTCGCCAGCGTCGAGCTGCTCCGCACGGTGGATCAGGAATCGGGCGTAGTTCTCAAGGACGTATGTGTTGTCCCCGTCGATCGACTGGGCCTTGCTAAACGCCTCTGCCGCCTTGGTATCGTACTGTTGGGCGATGTCCGCATGGCCCCATTCGCTCTCCCTGCGAGCGCGCGCGTTGAACGTGAGGGCAAGCGAGACATACAGGTTGAGCGGCGATTCCCGTCGATCTTCATCCAAGGGCGTGATGATTGTCAATGCATCGAGCAGGTGGTTCTCTGCCAGTTGCAGTTGCTCGCGAATCCGTGGTTCCGCCCACGACGCATCCCCGTGTGGCGGCTTCATCGCGACGTGGCGGCGTGCCTTCGCCAGGTGATGATTGAATACCTGACTCGCGTCCCACAGAGGATCGGGAGCTGTTTCAAGTAGGCTTACTATGCGGTCCCGGGCCTCAAAGTTGCGCGGCGCATCTCGCTCGTCGACTCGGAGCGCTGAAGTAACGACTTCCTCGACCATCGGAATGCACTCGCGATGCCCGATGGCCTCCCGGCGGAATAGGCGCTCGAAGAGATGTAGCTCCAGGTCGAGGAGGCTCATGCACGTCCTCATCTCGATCGCCTGTAGACTGTCGGGGCTATCGCGTGCAATCCGCAGTAGCTCTTCCGCTATGAGCGGGTGTGAGAAGACAACCCCTTGGGCGGGCGCTGTACGGACTTCTCGAAGACCAAGCGGGTTCGCAGAGTCGCTGCAGATCGCGGTGACCGCAGACGTCACGCGAGAGTCGAGGAGCACGCGTGGCATCGCGAGGCGGTACTTGCCAAGCACGGCCACCTCGAGCAACGCGGCCATGAGTAGTGAGTCATTGCCAACGACCCCGAGTAGCTGTCTCGCGAACCACTGTCTGAACGAGCCCTCAGCCGGCCGAAATCTGAAGAGCCAGAATCGAAGAGCAAGCCAAAAGAGGCTCCGTGAGCCGAGGGTCGGGTCTATCTGGTTTGATTCCGCCAGAAAGGCGGACCACTCGGATTCCGTACGATGCTGGGCCGGAGGAAGGAACCGGTTCAAGTGCCGCCCAAGATTCGCGGCGTCCCCAGCAGAAAGCGTGTTTCGAAGCCGCTCGCCGAGTTCACGATTGGCCCCGGCAGCCCGCCGTCGTTGTTCGTCCCGCTCGACGGAGCGTGGAAGAACCCCGAGAACGACGGCGGAGCGCATTAGCTTCTTGAGACCGTTGCACAGTCCAGCGACGAAATCCCAGTTGCGCTGAACGTGTTGTGCGTCAAACGCGATTACCCACGGAACGTCAGTGGCGACTTGGTCAATCTGGGCGGCCCTTTGGAAGGCCGCCGTGAGGAAGGCCGTGACCTGCTTGAAGTCGAACGAATCAGTCGTTGGCCGTGCAATCAGAACCGGATAGCCCTCGCGGGCGATGTGGAAACAGATCTGGCGCAATACCGTCGTCGCGCCCGATCCATCTTCCGCAGGAATCCACGCGGTGCAGGCGGCCGCGGCACCCGCATGCCTGAAGCTCTCCAGGAGCTTGCGAAGCGACTTCTCATACCCAGCATGCCGATCGTACGGCATGCCAAGCGCGTAGGGCACCCAACTCGACGTTGGGTCATTCATGTACCCTTCGAGCGCCTCCGTGGACGGCCGGTAGTCAGAACGGACATCAAACTCGGTGATGAGCTCGAAGCGCTCGGTGATAGGGTAGCCACGGTCGATGCACGGCTCGAGGTCCAGCGAGAAGAAACCCGTCCGGCCAGCCATCCGCACCGAGGGCGCCGCCGCGCTAATGGCACCTTGGAGAATCTGCTCGACGATGTCTATGAGGGCCGAGCCCTGAACATGCCAATGCGTAATGACTCGGTGCGGAGCATCAACGTCTGCGAGATTCGGGGATTCGGGCGAAACAACAACTAGCCGATCAAAGTGTTCGGAAAGCTCAATCGCCTCCCTCAGCTGTGCGAGGCTTCCGGTGTCCTCGATCCCGAGGGCGAAGACAACCGCCTCGGGTGGACTCTTCGCGAGCATCTTCAGGCGGGTCAGCGCAGCGTGTGGACCGGTGGGAAGGGAACTGGGGACCGCTCGCGTGCTTGGATCAAGACCATGCAGCGCGTAAACGGGAATGCTGTTCGCGGCGAGTTGGATGGCGTCGGGGTCGGCGGCAAGAACTCGGAGACGCGATCGTCCCTGCGCGGGCTTGCTCTGGGCCCGAACCTCTTCTGCCGGAAAGCCAGGGGCGTCGAGGTACACCGCTGCCCACTCCGCAGAGAACAGTCGCACCAGGCTCGAAATGTCAGCCTGCGGGTCCAGCGCCGTGGCCCATGATCGGCCGAGCCATAGCACGGCCCGTCGCGAGACAATCGCAGGGCTCCAAGCGGGGTCAGCGTCGAGGGTCGTGAAGATCACGCTGGGCTTCTCCAGGCGGCGCAGAGGCGTCTCGAGCGAATGCTATCGGCCGACCGCTGCCGGTGCCGGTACGGGCGCTCAGTCGCGGGCGGCAGCGCTCCGTGCGTTTCGCACGGACGTTCTGGCTTCGAGAGAGGCCCCCGAGAGCAACCCTCCTGTTAAGCCCACGACACCCGTCAACCAGAGAGCGCGAGAGTCCGAGAGGGTTGCCGCCGGTGGGGCGAGAGCAACCGTCGGGGTTGCTCTCGGACCCCGAGATTCGGCTTCAAGATCGAGAGCGCGGCGGGCGGGGCCGGCGAGGCGCCCCGGAGGCCGTAATCCACGTCCTGACGGGACTTTGCGTCGCCTGGCTCGCCGATGGCCGGAAGCCCCTCGCCAGGGGCCCAGGCGTCAACCAAAACGCCGCCGCGATTCCGCGACGGCGTCGAAGCTCCCCGACCTGGACTCGAACCAGGAACCTAGCGGTTAACAGCCGCTCGCTCTACCATTGAGCTATCGGGGATCGCGGA
>WYAZ01000024.1 GCA_011526105.1 Deltaproteobacteria bacterium
CTTTGGCCGCGATGCGGGCTTTGTCAGCGGTGGCGAACTGGCGGCGGGGACGTCGGGGTGGCTGCATCCGACCGCGATTATGGGGCGATCAGATCGGCGTCCAGTCCTGCCACGGCGAACACGTACGTCTGCCCCGCGTTCCTCGGACAGGCCGAGCGCCTGCATTGGCCCATTTTGGACCCGGCGAGCAAGGACGCATCGATTCCGCGCGAAGAGATGCTCGTGCGCTTCAGGGCCGCCCGCGACACCATTCTCGAGAAGCTCGAGCGCTTGGCCACGGACTTGGAGGCGTCGAGCTCGGGCTGAGTGCCGCGCAGCCTTGCGAACGCTCGGTCAGGCCCCGCTTCGAGCCGCCTTCAGGAGCCGCCCGTTCAGCGACTGCAGCTCCGCCGAGGGCTCCGCGTCCAGCTCCGTCGCCAGACGGCGCCGGTAGAGGTCGTACGCCGCCACTGCCTCGGTGGCACGGGCGAGGCGTTCGAGCAGCTTCATCTTCGCGAGGAGCAGGTCGTCTCGGAAGGGTGATGCGCTCAGGGCCAAACGCAGAGCACGAAGCGCAAGCTCGTCGTTGCCCTGTTGACCGTAGAGCTCGGCGAGCCGCTCGAGCGTCCGAAGGTACTCTTGTTTGAGACCCTCGCGCTCGGCGCTGCACCACGCCGCGAAGGGGTCGTCCTCGAAGAGGTCGCCTCGGTAGAGCGTGACGAGTTCTTCGAGCTGAGAGCTCAGCACCTCCGCCGGCCCCTCCGCGCCGAGGTGTGTGGCGAGCGATCGGAAGCGGCTGAGGTCGAGGGCGATGGGTGCATCGAGATCCAGGTAGTAGAGCTCACCTCGGTTGCGGATGTACTTCCAATCTCGATCGGCGCGCTGCGGTTCGATGACAGACCGCAGGTCGTGGATGATGCCGTGGAGGCGGTTGGTCCCCTGACGCGGATCGACCTCCGGCCACAGGTGCTCGATCAGCACGTCCCGATTCACAGGCGCTCCGGCCTTGAGGGCGAGCAGCTTCAGGAGCACGATGGACTTGCTCCGCGTGAAGGTGTCGGCCGAGATGACCTGCCCCCGCCTCGAGATCGTGAACGGGCCCAGGCAGCGCAGCTCGAGTTCGGGCGCGTTCCCATTCGAGGAGATCTCGGCCGCGTGGCTTCCTTTGTCGACGCTGAGTCCGGGATGATGCGACTGAAGCCGGATCGCGAGCTGACTTGCCATGCTGAGGAGCGGCACCAGCTGTCCGGCCGCCTCCTGAGTTCGCTCGCGGCCCATATCGAGGACCGCCAGGCCGTGCACCTGACCGCCGGACATCAAGGGTAGGCAGCAGGGACTCACCGCGCGGCGTGGCAGGCCCTTTCGGCAGGCCTCTGGCCATTCTCTACGGCCCGGCTCCGCGACAAAGGCGTGGCCTTCGGTCAGCGAGCTGCACTCGGCCCAGTGCCCGCCTTCGATCTGTTTGCAGACGAGTGTGGCTGAGCCAGTGGACACCACCTGGTTGGGTCGGCCGGTCGCGGGGTCGATGAGGGCGAGCGTGCCGTACTGTGCGGCTGCGAGCTGCCGCATGGACTCGAGCAGGGCGCGCACCGGGGGACTCGAGTCGTCGAGGTGACCACACATGGTGTCCACAGACTGGCGCAGCGCCCCGAGTCCGGCCCGAATCGCGCTGCCGATGGGCATGGCCGCTCGCTCGAGCAGCTTGAGCACGCGCTCCACCGGGAAGTCGTCCTGCCTCGACATCAGGTGGACGGAGCCGAAGACGCCGTTTGCGTCCGCGAGCGGCGCCGCCACGAAGGACCGAATCCCGAGCGCGGTCACCGCGGTCCGCAGAAAACGTGGGTCTTGGGCCAGGTCGCCTCGGGCGCAGATCGACTTCCCGGTGGTGGCCACGATGCCGGGATAGCCGAGACCGGGCTCGAAGCGCGTGCGATCGGAGAGCGCTTCCCCATCGGGCCCAGACCAGAGGCACAAGAGCGGATTTCCGCCCTCGGGCTCGGAGAGGAAGAGCTCGGCGTCGTCGGCGCCGGTGGACTGCACCAAGATATCGAGCGCGCGGCGGATGCTCGGGAGCAGGTCGTCGGCCGAGACGGTGGCTGCGACCTCTCCCACCACCGCCGCGATGTCGAAGCCCCCTGAGGTGGTGCCTCTGTCGATCGCACGCTGGACCACGCGCAGGAGTTCGCTGTTGTCGAACGGCTTGGTGAGGAAGTCGCAGGCCCCCGTGCGCATCGCGTCGACCGCGGAGTCGATGGTTCCGTACGCGGTGAGCAGCACCACCTTGGTGAGCGGCCAGCGAGCTCGCACGCGCTCGAGCAGCTCGAAACCGCTCATCGCGGGCATACGCACGTCACTGACGACGAGATCGAACTCCGACTCTTCCATCAGGCTGAGCGCGCCCTTGCCCGAGTGCGTGACCTTCACGTCGTGCTTGGCTTCGTCGAGGATCATGGCGATGCCGTTCGCCATGTCTTGGTTGTCGTCGACGACGAGGATGCTGCTCACGGGCTACTCTCCAGTAGAGGCTTCTCTGGGCTGCGCTCGGGAGCCGAAGTCGAGGTGTTCACCCCCGTGTCCGGGAGCACGATGCGAAACACCGTGCTCGCACCGACCTTGCTCTCGACCTCGATCCGACCATCATGGCTCTTGACCACGTTGTCGGCGATCGAGAGGCCCAGCCCGGTGCCGCTGTCCTTGGTGGTGAAGAAGGGTTGGAAGATCTGTTCGACCTTCGCGGGGGGGATACCGGGGCCGGTGTCTCTGACCTCGATGGCGTAGGCGGTGGCAGGTCCGTCCTGGGTCTCGAAGGCCCCGATGGAGACCTCTCCACCGCGCCCCACCGCCTCGATGGCGTTCACCATCAGGTTGAGCAGCGCTTGCTGAAGGAGCCCGGCGTCTGCGCTGGCCCAGATGGGCACGGTGCTTTTGTGCCGACCGCTCGAGACCGAGACGCCCGCATTCATGGCGAGCGGATGCACGGATTCGATCACCTCGCGGCAGAGGAGCCGCAGGTCGACCGGTCGGCGCTCGGGTTTGTGGGGCCGCGCGAGGTTCAGCATGCCGGCCACGATCTTGCTGCAGTTGTCCGCGTTTCTGCGGATGGTCTCGAGGTGCTTCTGCACCGGGCTCTCGGACGGGAGCGACGCGAGCGCATGCTGACTGTACATACAGATCACGCCGATGGGGTTATTGATCTCGTGGGCCACCGCGGCCGCTAACTTGCCGACCACGCTCATCTGCTCCTCGTGCATGATGTGCCGCTCGAAGGCCAACCGATCGGTGATGTCGCGCGCCACCATCACGCAGCCGATGGTGTCCCCTTGCGGGCTACGCACGAGCGAGTGGGTCGCCTCGAACGAACGTCCACCGCGCTCGAAGGTGGACTGAACTGCGGCGCCGGGGAGGCCCTTCTTCTGGTTGAAGAGCGCGGTCAGAGACTGAGGAGCGGCCGCGGGGCGCGTTCCACCCCAGAGCTCCCTCGCGCGCTGGTTGCTGATGATGATCTCGTCGCTCGGACCAAAGAAGGTGACCGCATCGCCCATACAGTCGATGATCGCCTGAAGCCGAACTCGCTCGGTCTCCACCGCGAGGCGCGCGTGGGCCAGCCGGTCCTTTTCGGCGTTGAGCTCGGAGACGGTGGCCACGAGACGTCTCTGTCCCTGCCGGGAGCGGTCGGTGAGAAAGCGTGTGAAGATGGACGTCGCAACGAGCGTGAGCACGAGACCACCGAACACGCCGAGAGCCCGAACCCCGAGCGCGTCTCCGAAGCACGGTGCGCCCTCGCGGCTCAGGCAGTGATGCTCCATGAGGCCCGCGCCTTCGCCGAGGACCACAAATGCGATGAGCGCCACCGCGAGTCCGAGCACCGCCGCGGCCGAGCGCCCCGAGAGCACGACGTTGGCGGTGACGACATGCAGCACGAAGAGCGGGAGGAACGGGTTCTCGACCCCGCCCGCGAAGTGCACGAGGGCGGCCAGCGCGATGCAGTCCAAGGCGATCTGCGCGCCGAAGGCGGTGAACCAGGTCGGCCCGCGCGCCGGACCGACGAGTGTGAGGACGGTGTTGTACGCGGCCAGAGCCCCTGCCGTGGCCCAAAGCCATGGGGTGCTGTCGGCAGCCAGGCTATCGAGGACGGGCCCCGCGAGAAGGAGGATCCCGCTCACCCCGGCGAGGGCGAACCAGCGCAGTCGGACGAGCCACCAGAACACCGTCTGGCTGGGCTCCGCGCCGGAGGCCTCGGCCTGGGACCAGACCGGGGAAATGGACTCGATCCGCACGGGTGTGCATTCCTAGCATGCACGGCCTGGACCCAGGCAGCCCAAGACGGGGCTCCATGGGCGCAATACGCAAAATCCTGCTTTGGGAGGGGCCTGGCGCAGAAACTTCGCACCAGCCTCGAGCACCGGGGTCGATCGGGTGGAATCAGCCGCCGATGCTCGACATGCGGATCTGGGTGAGGCCGCCCTGTCTCCAGGCGTGTCCGGCGGGCTTGAGCGCTCCGGCCTGCCGGAACCCAGCCTCGATGGCCTCGTCGTCGCCGGCCCGGATCGCCTCCCGCAGGGGCACACTCAGCTCGTGGGCCAGGCACGGCCTCAGGTCTCCGGTGGCGGTGAGTCGAAAGCGGCTGCACTTGTCGCAGTAAGCGTCCGAGATGGGGGTGATGAAGCCAACCACCCCCAAAGCTCGGGGCACTTTCCAGTAGCGGGCCGGTCCATTGCCCATGCGGGTTTCGATCGGGGTGAGGCCAAAGTCCCTCTCGAGGCGGCGCCGCACTTCGGTCAGATCGACGTACCGACGAGCCAGTTCGGCGGACCCGCCTTCACCCACCGGCATGAGCTCCAGGAAGCGGATCGCGAGGTCGTGATCGCGCGTGAGCTCGACCCAGGCATCTATCTCGTCGTCGTTGACCCCGCGGAGCACGAGCACGTTGATCTTGAGCGGATGCAGGCCCGCCTCGGCGGCGGCCCGAACGCCCCGCCACACATCGTCGATGGATCCCAGACACGTGATCGCGCGAAACCGATCCGGCTGCAGCGAGTCGACGCTCACCGTGAGACGGTCGAGCTTCGCGCTCGCTAGCGCAGGCACGTTGCGCTCGAGCAAGACCCCGTTCGTGGTGAGCGCGACCTCGCGGACCGGGGTCTCGGTCTTGAGGCGCGCCACGAGCTCCGGCAGGCCGGCGCGGACCAAAGGCTCGCCTCCGGTGAGCCGCACGTGGTCGACGCCAAGGCGACACGCCACGCGAACCACTCGCACGATGTCGTCGAAGGAGAGCAGGTCCTCCGACTGGTTGAAGCCCGCGCTCCCCGCCGGCAAGCAGTACGTGCAACGCAGATTGCATCGGTCGGTGACCGAGATCCGAAGGCTCTTGACCGCTCGGCCACAGACGTCGACGAGCGAGGCCTTGGCGAGCTGGGTGAGGGTATTGGGCGCGTTCATTGGGTACCTACGAGGGGCACTCGCAGCCTTTGCGGGTGTAGAACCACCAGTTAATGGCGACCGCGACCACGTAGTAGACGCCGGCGCCGATGAAGAACGGGGTAGCCGAGCCCAGGCTGGTGATGGAGCGCCCGATGAGCATGGCGAAGACGAAGGGTCCGTAGGCCGCGACCGCCGCGGTCCAGCCGAGAACCTGCGCGCCCTGACGCGGGGAGTGCGAGAAGATGATGGGGAACTGGCGGAAGGTCGAGGCGTTTCCGATCCCCGAGAACAAGAAGAGGCCCAACATGCAGCCGACAAACATCGGGAACTGGTCGAGCGAAGTGGGCGTGAGCAACCCCATGGAGACCATGACTCCGCAGATGGCGACCATCGCGATTCCGACCCAGTGGGTGAGGATGGCGCCTCCGGTCTTATCCGCCACGAATCCAAAGAGAACCCGGGCGGCCGAACCGATGAGCGGCCCCAAGAACGCGTACTTGAGAGGGTCGGGTGCACCTTCGAATCCGCCGTAGATCTTTTGGATCATGAGCGGAAATGCGGCGGCGAATCCAGCGAAGGAGCCGAAGGTCATGATGTACGTGACGGTGCAGAACCACGTGTTCTTGTTCTTGAAGATGTCGAGTTGCTCTTTGAACGAGGCCTTGATGGGCACGCTTCGGAGCATCACGAGGCAGAGCAACCCTACGAGGATCAGAGCGGGGATGTAGACGTACGTGGCGTTCTGCAGCCAGATGTCTTTGCTGACCTCCCCTTTTGTGAAGGTCTGCGAACCGCCGCCCACGCTGCCAAACACCGCCAGGCCGATGATCCATGGCGCCATGAACTGCGCGAGGCTCACGCCGAAGTTGCCTACGCCGGCTTGAATGCCCAGCGCCGCGCCCTGCAAGCGCTTGGGGAAGAACAAGCTCGTGCTGGGCATGAACGAAGAGAAGTCTCCACCCCCGAGGCCGGCGGAGAACGCGAGCAGCATGAACATCCAAAACGGAGTGTCGGGGTTCATGACCGCGATGCCGAGTCCGACGCAAGGGACGAGCTTGAGGAGCGTCGCCACTCCGATGACGAGCCGCGTCCCAAAGATGGGAATCAGGAACGAGTGGATGATGCGGAGAGTGCCCCCGGCGAGCCCCGGCATGGCCGCGAGCCAGAAGAGCTGCATCGTGTCGAACTTGAAGCCGATGGCCGGCAGACGAACGACCAGGACACTCACGGTAAACCACGTCGCGAACGACAGGACCAAGCTGATTGTGGTGAGGATCAGCGTCCGCCAAGCGATCTTGCTTCCGATCTCGGTCCAGAAGCCCGCGTCCTCTGGCTCCCACCGAGACAGCCAGCCTCCGAGACCGGACGATTGTACTCCGCTGTTCTGTTCGGCGGCACTCATACCATCATTCCTTTCGTCTCTTCGACTGTGAGAGAGACTCGCCGAGCGTTCTCGGCATCCAGCAAACTCACCGTGCGCATCATCCAGATGAAACACGCCAGCGAGAGCCCGAGCATGAACATCCAGCAGCTCGTCCAGAGCCCCGTCCACTCGAGCAAGTATCCGAACACGATGGGACAGACGAACCCGCCCAATCCTCCGACCACCCCCACCATGCCACCGACGACGCCCACCTCTTCGGGGTAGTAGTCGGCGATGTATTTGTAGACCCCCGCTTTGCCGATGCCCCAGATGCTTCCGAGGAGGATCACCAGCGCGGCGAAGATCCAGACGTTCGCTTGGAAGTAGATCCGCGTGACCCCTCGAGCGAGAAGCTCACGCTTACTCACTGTTTGGCCGAGCTCGACTGCTGGCTCCTGCCAGACCTCTTTGGTGGGGAAGACGAGCATCTTGGTCTCGAGGTCTTCGAAGGTCGTCGGTTTGACCTTCATCGAGTAGGCGTCTTGACCGACGGTGATGCTATCCGCCGAGACCGCCGTCACGACTCCGGCGCGGGTCGCCATGATCCCGCGGCCGGGAGAGTAGACCTCCATCTTGGGCACGGTCGCCGCCAGGCTCAGCAGGCAGGAGGTCACGAGCACCCAGAACATCACCCGGCGGGCGCCCCACTTGTCAGACATCCAGCCGCCCATCGCGCGAATGACCCCGGAGGGGAAACTGAAGAGCGTCGCGAGCAGGCCCGCGGTGACGAGCGACATGTAGTAGGCGTTGACGAAGTACGTGACGAGCCACTGGGAGAACGCCACGAAGCAACCAAACACCAAGAAGTAGTAGAGACCAAAGCGCCACACGCGCACCGATCCGAGTGGGGCGAGCTGAAGCCGCAGCGTCTTGTTCGAGCTCTCGGGTTTCTTGTTCGTCGAGGCCAAAAAGAAAATGACTCCGGTGGCGGCAAGCACCGCGGCGTACACCTTCGGGAGTTGCCTCCACCCGTCGAGATTGGCGCCCTGTTCGGTGAGGCGGTTCAGCAGGGTGGGGGCGAGCAGGGTCGTCAACGCGGCGCCGGCGTTGCCCGCTCCGAAGATCCCGAGGGCAGTGCCCTGATATCGGCGCGGGTACCACACCGAGGTGAAGGCGATGCCAACCGCAAAACCAGCCCCCGTTAGCCCGAAGCCAAAGCTGCACGCCGCAAAGGTCCAAAAGCCGTCGGCGTAGGACAGAAGAAACATCGGCACCGCGGTGAGCAAGAGCAGCGCGCTGAAGACGGGTCGCCCGCCATACTTATCCGTGAGCAGGCCGGCCGGGAGCCGGAAGACAGCCCCGGTGAGCACCGGGATCCCGAGCAACCACCCCATCTCGATCGGTCCCCATTTGAAGACCTGGTTGCTCGCAAGAAAAGTGACCAGCACGCCGTTGAGCATCCACGCGCCAAAGCAAATCGTGAATGCGAGTGTACTCAGGACCAGCGCCCTGTGTGACGCAGCGGTGGCCTTGGTCTCCACGGGGCTCCCTACTCGGACAGCGGCAGAGCGTGTCCCGCGGACAAGTCGTGGTCGTGGTCGTGGACGTGATGGTGGGCGTGGCCGTGCTCGTGGTCGTGATGGTGGCCGTGATCGTGCTCATGGCCGTGCTCATGGCCGTGATCATGACCGTGATCATGGCCGTGCTCGTGCTCGTGGTGCCTATGGGCCTTCATGCGCCGCGCCTGCATCTCATCAAACTCTGCCGCCGAGATCATCCGGCACGCCGAGCTAAACACGATGTTGTCCTCGCGGAACATATGAAGCCGGAGCACCTCTACCAACGAGGTCGCCTCGCGCACCGCCATATCGACGACGAGCATCGCGGACTTCTCGTCGGGCAGAATCGAGGCCACTCGGATGAGGTTCAACACCACCGACGCAAGCTGCAGCACCTTCATGTGCTCATCCCGCATCACATCCACGGGGGTGGTGACCGGCGAGCCCTTGCTGTGTTCTCCGCGCTCGAGCATTCGTTTCTCGAGCAGGGGGAACAAGATCAGCTCCTCCTGGCGGCTATGAGGAATGAAGCTCTGATCCACGCTCTGAAGAAAGCGCATCAGGGCGCGGTCCGAGGCCATGGAGAAGCCTTCGGTCTTCACCGACTGCAGCACGTCCTCGATCGTATCGAGCGCTTTGGTCAGCTCCGCGTGGTCGGAGCTCAGGTGCTGCAGAAACGGATGCATCTTCTCGAGCGGGACGCTGTCCAGTCCGGGCGGTGCGTAAGCCTCTGGCGGGTCCATGGGGGAGAGCCCCGTCGAAGCTGTGCCTTCCACGGGCTGGCGCTCCACCGGATCGATTATCTTGAGCCTGGACATTTGATACCCCTTTCCGGGTGGTCAGTTGTTCTTGGGGCGCGTCTTGCTCCAAGGCGTTGCTGGATCGCGAATCGCACGGCGGTCCCAGTTCCACATCACGCGTTGATACGGTCGATTCAAGTAGTGCAGCGGTGCCACCAGCAAGTGAACCAGTCGGGTGAAGGGGAAGATGGCGACGATGAGAAACGCTCCGATGATGTGCAGCTGAATCGGCAGCGGCATCGCGGCCACCGCGGTGATGTTTGGGTCCGCCTTGAAGAGGGACCACAGATAGGGCGACAGATCTGCCGCAAACCAGGAGGAGCCCCAACGATAGCCCAGCGCGACCCAGAGCCCGAGCACGACCTGTGCGAGCAGGAGCACCTCGAGGAAAAGGTCCATGCGAGTGGTGACCATCTTCACCCGGGTGTTGGTGAGCCGGCGAGCGAGCAGAGCGATGAGCCCCACGAGGGTGCTCAGGCCGAAGCTGAACGCGGTGATCTGCAGGATCATGAGCCGCAGCGGATCTCCGTTCCAGGCCAAGACCGCCCTCGGGATGAGGAACGCGGTGAGGTGTCCACCGGCCACGACGAGAATCCCGAAGTGGAACGGAACGG
The DNA here is from genome assembly GCA_011526105.1 of Deltaproteobacteria bacterium. Lineage (GTDB taxonomy): Bacteria > Myxococcota > Kuafuiibacteriia > Kuafuiibacteriales > Kuafuiibacteriaceae > WYAZ01. The sequence goes on from WYAZ01000024.1 coordinate 9,737, forward strand.
TGCCCCAGAACAGCGACTTGCCCTCCAAGAACTGGGAAGACAGCGAGGAGACCTTGAAGCCCTTGTTGCGATAGCGCTGAGTGGTGCCTACCACGAAGAGGAGCAGCGCGGCGTACGGTAGTCCTACGAACAGGAAGATATTGGACAGGTTCATCTCATCCCTCTCACTTTGCGGGGCAGGAGGAGCCGCCGCCTTCGATACCCATCTCGGCACCGACCGAGACGATGAATTTTGACTCTCGCTCGATGGGGAGTCTCACCTTGATTCCGAAATCCTCGTTCAACACCACTTGCAGAGCGAGGAGCGTGTGCAGATACGCGGTGCGCCTTGGCCCGGACGCGCTCTCGATGATCGTCTTGTGGTGCTTCTTGTAGAGCTCTTCCTTCTTCTCGAGCCGCTCTGGTTCGAACTCCCGGATCATCTCGCGCAGCGCGGGGGCGAGGAGCACGTGGACGAACTCCTCGCGGACCGCGTGGTCTTGCCACTTGGGCAGGAGGCGCAGCACGTTGGTCAGATGATCGGCCAGCTCGAGGCCGCAGTCGTTCTCGACCTTGGTGTGCTCGTGGCTGAGGTTCGCCAACATGGCGCCTCGCTTGTAGTCCTCGCCGAACAGCGTGTACCCGACGTCCAATGAGGTGATGGCCTGCACGTCGAAGGTTCGAGTATGGAGCTCCTGCTGAGCGAGCAGATCGCCCTTGGGCAGGAACTCCGCGAACTCCAGCAGAGCACTGGCGGCCGCGGGGTAGGGCTCCTCGCAAAGCTCGACCAGGCGCCGCAGATCGGCGTCGAACGAGGGGCCCGGAGGGGAGAAGAGCAGGGCGAAGGCTTCGTAGATCTCTTGCTGCATCATCACATCCCTCGGCTAGGTGCTTCTCGGAAGCCAAAGCCTGTATTGCCTTTGACGTCGCCGGTGAACTCGATCATCTCCATCGCCTGCTCGCGGTGTGCGGGTGGGATGACAAAACGATCATTGAACTTCGCCAGCGCGGTCAGATAGAAGATGCCTTCGGCCGCCTCCTGCGTGAGCCCAGTCTCCTTTAGCACTCTGCTCATCTTCTCCTCGGACACGTCGCCCACGGTCTTCCACCGACGATAGATCCGAACGGCCATGAGTCGCTTGAGGCGGTCCGAGACGAGCGTCGTGTCTCCGGCGCTGAACAGGCTGGCCAGGTACTTGAGCGGCATTCGGGCCTGCTCCACGGTGCCCCAGAGCTCCTCGGTGCTGGTGTCGTAGAGCCAGTTATCCGACCAGGTCTTGGCGATGGGGTTGAGCTTGTCCTTTTGCGCTCCATCCGTGTCCTTGACCGACGCCATGACCGGCAAGAGCGGCGGCACGTACCAAAGCATCGGGAGAGTCCGGAACTCGGGGTGCAGCGGCAGCGCCATGCCCCACTCCTTGATAAACTTGTACGTAGGCGAGTTCTGCGCAGCCTTGATGGTGGAATCCGGCACGCCGTTGGCCTTGGCCGACCGAATGACGCGGTCGTCGAAGGGATCCATCAGAATCTCGAGATGCTTCCCAACCAGATCCTTCTCGTCGGCCGAGGCCGTCGCCTCGATCTTGTCGGCGTCGTAGAGGAGCACGCCGATGTAGCGGATCCGGCCCACGCAGGAGTGCATACACGCCGGCGCGTATCCCGCCTCCATGCGCGGGAAACAGAGAATGCACTTCTCGGACTTGCCGGTGTGCCAGTTGTAGTAGCTCTTCTTGTATGGGCACGCGGTCACGCACATACGCCACGCTCGGCAGACCTTCTGGTTGATGAGGACGATACCGTCCTCGCCGCGCTTGTAGATCGCGCCGGAAGGGCACGAAGCCACGCAGCCGGGGTTCAAGCAGTGGTTGCAAATCCTCGGGAGGTAGAAGAACGCCATCCGCTCGAGCTGGAACATCGCGTCCCGCTCCGCCGCGCTGAGGGCGGCCATGTTCGGGTCGTTCCGAGCGTAGTCGGGCGTTCCGCTGAGGTCGTCGTCCCAGTTCGGACCCATCTTCACGTCCATCGGCTCACCGGTGATGAGCGAGACAGGGCGTGCGGTGGGCTGATCGTCGCCGGCAGGCGCCTCGACCAGGTTCAGGTAGTTGTAGGTAAACGGCTCGTAGTAGTCGTCGACCGTGGGCATGCTGGGGTTATGGAAGATGTTGAGTAGCCCCTTCTTCTTACCCGCGCCCTTCAGGTGGATTCGGCCGTCCGTATCCTTGTACCAACCACCCTTGTAGATGTCCTGGTCTTCCCACTTCTGTGGGTAGCCCGTGCCTGGTTTGGTCTCGACGTTGTTCCACCACTGGTACTCTGCGCCCTTGCGGTCGGTCCAGATGTTCTTACAGGCGATGGAGCACGTGTGGCAGCCGATGCATTTGTCGAGGTGAAAGACCATCGAGATTTGAGCTCTGATATCCATGTCTGTCACCTTTCCTAGAAGACCACTTTGTTCATCTTTTTGACGATGACGTGTGTGTCGCGCTGGGGCGCGATGGGGCCCCAGTAGTTGAAGTGGTAGCTGAACTGCCCGTAACCGCCGCTGAGGTAGTTGGGCTTCAAGTGAATGCGGGTAAAGCTGTTGTGGCCGCCGGCTCGCCGGTTGCCGCGAACCTGCGACTTCGGGATGCCGACCGTTCGCTCCGGCACGTGGTAGACGATGCACACCCCTCTCGGGATACGCGCGCTCACACAGGCCCTGGCGCAGTACACGCCGTGGTCGTTGTAGACCTCCACCCAGTCGTTGTCCTGGATGCCCAAGGTCGCCGCGTCCGTCTCACTCATCCAGCAAGGCTCGCAGCCGCGCGAGAGCGTGAGCATTCGGTGGTTCTCCATGTACGTCGAGTGGATGTGCCACTTCCCGTGCGGGGTCAGGCAGTTCAGCGCGAGCGCCTCTCCGCCTTTCAAGGTCTCCTTCAGATCGCCGTAGGCCGCCGGCTTGGGAGACGGCTTGTACGTGGGGAGGTTCTCGCCGTACGCGAGGTAGAACTCGTGATCGAGGTAGAAGTGCTGGCGCCCGGTGAGCGTACGCCACGGGACCAACTTGTCGTAGTTGTAAGTGTACGGCGCGTAGGCGCGCCCGTTGTTCATCAGGCCCGACCAAAGCGGGGACGTGTTGTACCGTCGAGGCTGCGCCTGCAGATCCTCGTAGGTGATTCGAACATCCTCGCTCCCAGCCCCGAGGTCCGCGAGCTGCAAGCCGGTCTTCTTTTCCATGTTCCGGTACGCTCGCATGTTGAGCGTCCCGTTCGTGAGCGTTGACATGTGGAGCAGCACGTTGGCGGCTTGGTTGTCTTCGCGCAGCGACGGATACTTCTTCCCGTTGAAGGTCTCCTTCGGGAAGTGGTTGGAGGCCAGCATCTCGTCGTACTCGCCCTCGCACATGTAGTGGTTGCCGTGTCCGCCGAGACCGTTCTTCCGGACCCCTTCACCGAAGGTGATGTATTTGTCGTAGAGCTTGGTGTAGTCGCGTTCGACCACTCCGAGCTTGTGCATGGTCTTTCCAGGCACCGCCTCGCATTCGCCACGGTACCAATCCTTGACAGTGGGCTGAGTGATCTCGTCGGCCGTATCGTGGGACAGCGGGGTGGCGACGACGTCCTTCTGGATTCCGGTGAGGTGCTTCTCTGCGCACTCGCTGGTGGCCTTCGCGAGCGCCTTGAAGATGTCCCAGTCCGACTTGGACTCCCACACCGGAGCCACCGCCTGCGACAGGGGGTGAATGAAGGAGTGGAGGTCGGTGCTGTTGAGGTCGGCCTTCTCGTACCAAGAAGCCGCCGGCAGAACGATGTCAGAGTAGAGCGCCGACGAGTCCATGCGGAAGTTCAGATCGACGATGAGGTCCATCTTTCCGGTGGGCGCAACGTCGTGCCATTTGACCTCCTTGGTGTGCTCGTCCGAGTCCTTGCCGATCGCATTGGAGTGGGTGCCCAGGTAGTGCTTCAGGGCGTATTCGTGCCCCTTCATGCTCCCCATGATCGCGTTGCCACGCCAGATGTACCAGACGCGCGGAAAGTTCTTCTCGGCGTCCGGATCGGCGACCGAGTACTCGAGCTTCTTGTTCTTGAGCTTGTCGGTGACGTACTGCGTGATGTCGGCGTTGGTCTTGGCCCCGTTCTGTTCTGCCTCTTTGGCGAGATCGAGCGGGTTCTGCTCAAACTGCGGATAGTACGGCATCCAGCCCATACGCACCGACTGATAGATCGTGTCCGCGGTGTGCTGATCAGTGCGCTCGTTCTTGGGGACCGCGTTGTACCGGGAGAACTGGCCGTCATATCGGTACTGGCAGGAGTTGATGTAGTGCCACAGCGGCGCCTGCTGCAGACGGCTCGGGCCTTGCCAGTCTTTGGCAAACGCGATGGCCGCCCAGGAATCCACCGGGGCGAGCTTCTCCTGACCCACGTAGTGGTTCAGACCGCCGCCGTTCTTTCCGACACAGCCCGAGAGCATGAGCGCCATCGCGCCCGCGCGGTACATCAGGTTGGCGTGGTACCAGTGGTTGATACCGGCGCCGATGATGATCATGCACTTGCCCTTGGTCACCTCCGCCGTGTTCGCCCACTCGCGGGCGAACTGCAGCACCGTCTTGGCGTCGATGCCGGTCAGGATCTCCTGCCAGGCGGGTGTGTACGCCGCGTTCTTGTCCGTGTAGTCCGTCGGATAGGCGCCCGCGAGACCGCGGCCGACCCCGTACTGGGCCATGATCAGGTCGTAGACCGTGGTCACCGGGATCTTGCCCTCGGTGGTCTCGAGGTATCGCACCGGAACGTTGCGGAGTGCCTCGACGTCGAGGCCGAACTCCTTGAACTCGGTGGGCAGGGTCTCGTCGCGGTTACCGAGCAAGGTGATCAGTGGATCGTAGGGCTTGTCGTCGATGGCGTTCTCGAGCTTCATGTTCCAGGCGCCGGGTGTCTTGTCCCAGCGGTGGCCGGCGCTGCCCTTCGGCACGACGAGCTCGTTGGTGTTCTGATCGATGTTGAGGAACTTCCACTCTCCGTTGTCGAGGTTCTTCCACTTCTCGATCTCGTTGGCGCGAACCAGACGGCCGGGGACGTAGTGCTCGCCCTTCTTGTCGAGCTTCACGAGGTAGGGGCTGTCCGTGTACTGCTTGACGTAGTCGATGAAGTACGGGGTCTGCTTCTCGTGGTGGAACTCCTTCAGGATGACGTGAGAAACCGCCATCCAGAAGGCGCCGTCGCTGCCCGCGTGGAGCGGGACCCACTGGTCGGCGTACTTGCAGACCTGGCTGAAGTCAGGGGAGAAGACCACCGCCTTGGTGCCGTTGTGCCGCGCTTCGGCGAAGAAGTGAGCGTCCGGGGTGCGGGTCATGTTGAGGCACGCGCCCATGTCGGCGATGAACTTCGAGTTGTACCAGTCGGCGCTCTCGCAGACGTCGGTCTGCTCGCCCCAGATCTCTGGGAACGCGGTGGGGAGGTCGCAGTACCAGTCGTAGAAGCTGAGGTTCACGCCGCCAAAGAGCTGGAGGAAGCGCGCGCCTGCCGCATAGCTGAGCATGGACATGGCGGGGATGGGTGAGAAGCCGAAGACGCGGTCCGGGCCGTGCTTCTTGGCGGTGTAGATGTTGGCCGCGGCCATGAGCTCGAGCACGACCTCCCAAGTGGTGCGCCGGAAGCCGCCTTTGCCGCGAGCCTGCTGATAGGTTGAGCGCTTTTTCGGGTCCTTCTGAAGATTCTCCCAAGCGAGGACCGCATCACCCTTGGCGGCGGCCTTCTCCTTCTCGAAGGCGTCGATGAGCGCGCCGCGGATCAGCGGATACTTGATGCGCAGCGGGCTGTAGAGATACCAGGAGTAGGAGATGCCGCGCTGACAACCGCGGGGCTCGTAAGGAGGCAAAGACTCCTCGAGCAGCGGATAGTCGAGCTGCTGCGTCTCCCAGACCACGATGCCGTCTTTGACGTGAATCTGCCACGAGCAGCCGCCCGTGCAGTTGACGCCGTGCGTGCTTCGCACGATGCGATCGTGTTGAAAGCGATTTCGATAGAACTCTTCCCACTGCCTGGTTTCGGGGGAGATGATGTCCTGGATCCAGCTCATGTCACTACCTCTTCTGCAAACCTAAAAAAACTCGAACCGATTCGACTCCAGCCAACGCGACCGCTTTCGGTCACTGGCTGCGTACCTGCCTCGCGAAGATCTTCTCGTTGACCGAGAACTTCTTACGGCGGCGCCAGGTGAAGGAGTACAGCACCATCAACAACGCCAGCCCGCCGATACCGCCGAGGAGCAGCTTGAGCATGTCTTCCCGGGGCTGATCGAAGGACTGCGGCGACTTGCTGACGTTCTTGAGATAGCCGCCGAGCGCGGCGGTCTCATCTGGGGTGAGCGGGCGCTTCGCGTAGGCCTCTTGCATGACCGGGAACGGGGGGGCGCTCAAGATGGCTTTGATGCCGGGGCCGCCGAGCCGCGTGAACGCAGTCGACAGTTCCTTGGCCAAGATGCCGCCGCCGATGACGGCGTGGTCCTGCGGTACGTGATGGCAGGAGCTGCAGGTGGGGCCGCCGTTTGTGAGCTTGGTGCCGCCATGAAAGAGCTCGCGGCCGAGGCGGATCTCTTCGGGCGTGGGCTCCGGCTCGGCCGCCGCCACCGCGGCGCCAGCCTGTCCGCCGCCGGTGGTCCATCCGCTCGCGAGCAGCTTGATGATCGCCTTGATCTCGGCCTCCGAGTAGGTGGAGTCCGGCATGGGGACCGCGTACTCGGCGAAGAGCGCCTTCGCGACTTCGTCGCCCTCTTTGATCATCGTCTGAGACGACTTGATGAACTTCATCAACCACTCTTCGGTGCGACGCTGCGTGACGCCCTGCAGATCCGGGCCCACCCGTCGACCTTGACCGACCGAGTGGCAGGCGAGGCAGATCGTGTTGAAGTTCTTGATCGCGGTTTCGTCCTGGGCGTTCGCGGGGGCCGAATGCCCAACCGCGAACACCACCGACGCGACTGCGAGAGTTCGAAGTGCTGAAAAGCTCGTGCTCATTTTGGGCTCTCCCCTGTCGTTCCGTGCCGCCTCGAATTTTGGGATCACGGGCGTCATCGCAGGGGACGCTATCAAGGCCCACTTACACGCGACTTACAGGGGCGCGGCTCGAGCGAGCCGAATGTGCGGTTGGATCGAGGTCATCTCCCCGTGGGGATGACCCGCTTCGCGGCCGGGGCCGAGCAGAGAGCTCAGCTCGCCTTGGCCTGGTTCATCGAGCACGTGCTGATGCCGAAGATCGTATAGAGCGGGCAGCTACCGAGCGCACCGGTGGCGAGCGGGATGAGGCCCAAGAGCCCCCACATCGACTGTGGGCCCACGACGGTCAGGCTGAGAACACCGAGCCCCGCCACCACGCGAATGACCCTCTCGATGCTGTGTTCGTTCGAGGGAAAGAGCTTGCTGAACATGAGAAACCTCCACGGCGCCTCGGCGCCCTCTGAGGAGGAGATGCACGGGGCCTCAAAAGGATTCCCGGAGCCGCGGGAAGCCCTCAATCGGACTCGGAGGCAGCGAGGCTCAGCGGATGTAGATGGGGTTGGCGTAGATCCAGACCAGCTCTTTGTCCTGCAGCGTGGGGGAGAAGTAGATCCCGAAGTCCTCGCGAAGGTGATGCGGTGTCATGCGGATCTCGGCCCGATACGCGCCCGTCGACGTGACGGTGACGCGAAGATCTCCGTCACCGCGTGCGACCTCCTCGAAGCCGCCTTCGACGGCCTTCAGGATGCGAGCGACCTTGGCCGGCGGGCGGCGCGCGGGATCGAGCGCCTGAATCTCCGGCATCTTCACGACGAGCTCTGTTGCGCCCGCGGTCAGCTCTTCGCCCATCTCGAAGATTTGGCCGCCGCGTTCCGCGTAGAAGTCGAAGCCCACCGGGTAGCCCATGACTTCGAAGGCCCCGTAGTTGCGTCCGGCGCGCAGCGCTTCCTTCAGATCGCGATCATCAAAGCTCTTGTCGCTCTTCCGCACGAGCAGGTGATTGGAGAGCCACATCATCATGCGACGATAGCTGTCCCCGCGTTCTCCATCTGGCAGCTTGCCCTTGAAGACGTTCTGGTGGCAGTCGGTGCCCATGGTGCCCACGCGGCGATGGCCGCGCGCGAGCACGCTGCCCCAACGCTCGAGGTAACGTTCGTCCTCGTTGAACAGCGGCAGCGCGATGAGGTCCGAGGCAGGAAGCTCCGTCGGTCGGTCGCTCGTGAGCACGATGAGCTCGAGGACCTGCCCCGCGGCACGCAAGGTGTTGGCGTGGAGGTTGTACATCTCGAAGCCGTCGATCGGGAGCTCGCTCAAGGTGTCCACGGTCCAGTCTTCGGTGTGCTGCAGGAGCACGACCGCGTCGGCCTCTCGCTTGAGGCGATCGATGGCGGCGGCGGCGCTCGAGCCGTAGAGCTGGCTGCGCGCCTCACCTTCGTCGAGGTGGCGTGACAGGCCGACCGACATGGTTCCCGACTCGAAGCCGGCGAGGATCAACGCGCGTTCGCCACTCGCACAATGGGCCCAAGAGCCGACCCTCTCGCCGTCGCGCTCGAGGAAGACGTCTCCGCGCTCCGCGCGATAGAGAAGCGCCTCCTCGAAGGGCGTCTCGCCGAAGTAGGTGTTGTGGTCGGTGAGCATCACGAAGTCGTGCTTGGCTGCGCACAGCCCGTTTCGGAAGTCGTCGAAGCAGACCGGATCGTGGACGCCATCCTTCACCGGTTCTCCGTCACAGGCGTCGTGCGAGTAGACCGAGTGCGCGTGGATGAGGCCGCGCAGGTCGACGAAGCCACGCGCGCCCGGACCGTCCGGGGTGCGAAAGGCGGTGCCCGTCACCCACGGCGTGACCGGTGCCGGCTCTTCATCGCTGCAGCCCCACAGCGTGCCGATGAGGAACAGGACGGGCGAGAGGAGTCGCACCCGGCGATGCCACCACGCCACGCTCGGGCGCACCAGAGGCCTGACGACCGAGGGACCCCAGGCCTTCGTGGGGCCTCGTCCTCTCGGACTGGACGGTGGTAGAAGCGCTTCATGCGCCCGAACTGGGTCATCCTCATCGCCTCCGGGTTCGCCTGCGCGACCTCGGCGGACGACCCCATGGAGGTTCCACAAAGCCCGATCCTGTACCGGGCGCCCGACTGCCCGGCCGCGATTCGCGCCCCCGTCGCGAGGCCTCTGGCCCGGCTGGGCAAGCGCAAGCGCTTTCGCACCTTCGTCTCGGGGACCGTGCCGGGCGCGCTGGCCCTCACGCACGGCGGAGCCGCGAGTCGTCCCGAGCTCTCGAACGGTCCGCAAAGCGCGGCGAATAGGGCGCTGGGCCTGTTGCTCTCGGACGCACCCGCGCTCGAAGCCGCGATCGAAGCCACGGTCGTGCTCGAGGACGATCCGCGCTTCAACGCCGGCACTGGGGCGAACATCCGACTGGATGGGGCGACGATCCAGATGGACGCATCGCTGATGACTCAGGCCGGCGAGTTCGCGGCCGTCGCCGCGATCGAACGCGTGAAGAACCCGATCCGCGCCGCGCGTCTCGTGCTCGACTCGCCCCACGTGTTGCTCGCGGGGGAGGGCGCCACTCGCTTTGCGCATCGGCTCGGCCTCCCCGATGAAGTCCCCACCTCCACGCACGCGGCCGAGAAATATGAAGAGCGTTTGAACGAACTCGGCGAGCGCTCCAAGGATGGCACGCTCGACTTCGACTGGCGTCGCTACTGGAACTACGAAGGTGAGATGCCGGAGGCCATGAAGCACTGGCGCGAGCACGGCGACACCGTGGGCGCGGTGACCCGCGATAGGGACGGCGCCTTTGCCGCCACGCTGTCGACCGGCGGCACCTCGGTCACGCTCGATGGTCGCGTCGGGGATGTGCCGGTGTATGGCGCCGGGCTCTTCGCCGGGCCCTACGGGGCGGTGGCCTGCACCGGTCACGGCGAGACGATCATCGCGCGTGGCGTCGCGCGAAGGGTGTACGAGGCCTTGGCCTCCGGCACCCCCGTTCAGGATGCGGTGTACGAGGCTCTGGCCGACTTCCCGCCGCGCATCGCGCTCGGCGTCATCGCGCTCGATCAGTTCGGATGGGTGGTTGCGAGCAACAACGAAATGGCCTACGGGCTCGCGGCGGAAGAGGACGTGAGCCCTTCAGCCGCTCATCAGCGCGAGTAGGGAACCGGTGAGCGCGGTGACCGCGCCGATCAAGATGCCGAGCATGAGGAGCGCCCAAGGGCTCTTGAGCGCCTGTTTGATCGAGCGGCGTTCGATCGACCGGAGCTCACCTTCGTCGGAAAGAGACCGCGAAGACTCCTCCCACGTGGTGTGCCGTCCGACGATCATCTCCGAGAAGTAGTAGGCTTCGCTCACAGGCTCAGGCTTCTTGGCTCTCACGACCGGAGAGGACGGACGGGGTGGGCGGGTCTGCGGCCGGAGGCTCCGCGCTCTGGGCGGCGGAGGGGTGGCTGGTCTTCGGCACCGCGCCTCGACCGTCGGCAAGCTGGCAAGGTGGGCGGCGCGTTGATTGGGCGTGACCGTGTCCATCTCTGGGGTCGGGATCGAGATCTCGGTCCGCTGGTCGTCGCAGAAGGAGATCGCGGGAAGATCCGTCCCGATGACTCCGCCATCACTCGGCAGGTCGGCGTCCCCGTCGAAGAGCTGGCGCAAGAGCTCACCCAGCTCAGTCCCGCTCGCGCCACCGAGGCTTCGGGTGAGCTCGTCCAGGTCATCAGCGAACTCTTCCGCTGACTCGTAGCGGGCTTCGGGCTCGAGCGCGAGCGATCGCCGAAACACGTATTCGAGGCGGTCGGAGGCCGCGGTGGTGCGCTCGAGGATTCGGCGGATGGTGTCGTCTCGGGACTCGGTGACGATGGCGATGAGGGTGTCGGCGACGCTCCCGCGCTCCCAAAGCGGCTCTCCGAGCAGAGCTTCGGCGAGCACGACGCCCGCCGAGTGGATGTCGCTCCTCGGGGTCGCTGGCTTCCCGCGTACGACCTCGGGGGCGGCGTAGCGCGCCTTGCCGCGAATGGACTTGGGGGCGGTGTACTTCTTGGCGTCGGCCGACATCGCGATGCCGAAGTCGACGACCTTCACCTCGCCAAAGAAGGACAGGAGGATGTTGCCGGGGCTGACGTCGCGATGCACGACCTCGAGCGGCTTTCCTTCTTCGTCGCGCGCGTGATGGGCCGAGTGCAGCCCTCGCAGCGCCTCCGCGACGACGTAGGTGGCGAAGGCCGGAGGCAAAGCCTCCTCGAAGCGGGTCGCCCGCTGAATCACTTGATGGAAGTTTCGTCCGCGCACGTACTCCATGGCGAGGTACGGCTTGTCATCGACGTAGGTGAAGTCGACGACCCTCACGATGTTGGGGTGGTCGAGGCACGACATGATCTGCGCCTCGCGCCGGAAGAGTTCGAGGCTCACCTCATCGAAGACGAGCTGCGGCAAGAGCCCCTTGAGGACCAGCTTGCGGTTGAAGCCTTCCGCGCCCTCTTGTCTCGCGAGCAAGATCTGTCCCATGCCACCGCGATGGATGGCGCCGAGGATCTTGTAGCGACCGGAGGTCGCGGGCTTGGTGGGCCCTGGCACAGCGTTTCTCGTGGGGGGAGGGGCTTTGACCCACTCCGGCCCACTCGAAGTTTTCGGCAGAACCTGTGAGCTGGTGCTCAAATGTGCGATGAGGTAGGTTCGCTCGGGAGGGAGGTCCCAAAAGCACCAAGATCTCAGGGGCTTGAGGGCTCAGCCTAGGTCGCGTTTAAACTGGAGCTCGTAGAGCTTGCGGTAGAGCCCGTCGGCTTCGAGCAGCGTCTCGTGCGGTCCGAGCTCGGCCACGCGACCCGCGGCCACCACCGCGATCGCGTCCGCGCGCCGGATGGTGGAGAGGCGGTGGGCGATGACCACCGCGGTTCGACCTTCGAGCAGGGCTCTGAGTCCCTCTTGGATGAGGCCCTCCGTCTCCGGATCGACCGAGCTCGTGGCCTCGTCCAGGATGAGGACCTCGGGGTCGCCCACGAGCGCCCGCGCGAACGCGATGAGCTGCCGCTCGCCCGAGCTGAGGCGCGAGCCGCGTTCACCCACCTTCGTCTCGAATCCATCCTCGAGCCTGTTCGCGACATACGCGGCGCGTGTTCGTTCGGTCGCGTCTTTGAAACGCGCCTCGTCGATCTCTCGGCCGAGCGTGATGTTCTCGCGGATGGACGCGTCGAAGAGGTAGGGATCCTGGAGCACGATCGCAAAGCGGCTCCGAAGCGCGTTGAGCTCGAAACGACGAAGGTCGATGCCGTTGAGCGTGATCTGACCCTGCGTAGGATCGTAGAAGCGACAGAGCAGCTTCACGATGGTCGACTTGCCGGCGCCGGTCGGACCCACGATCGCGACCGTCTGACCTCGATGAACCTCGAGTTCGAGGCCGTGCAGCACCTGCTGGCCCTTTCCGTAGGAGAAGTCGACCCCCTCCACGTGGAGCCGCTCGAGGCGCTGGGGCAGCGGCTCCGCCGTCGCCTTTGGACTTTCGATAGACGGCACCTGATCGAGCAGATCGAAGCAGCGCTCGGCCGAGGCCATGGCGCTCTGCATGACCGTGTACTTCGTGGAGAGCTCTGTGATGGGCCCGAAGAACCGCCGCACATAGTCGATGAACGCGACAAACACGCCGACCTCGATCGCGCCGTGTTCGAAGCCGGAGATGCCGAAGAGCAGCACGGTCGCGATGGCGATGGTGCCGACCCCTTCCACGATGGCGTAGGTCAGCGCGTCGAAGCGGATGGAGCGGATGTTGGCGTCCCTGTGCGCCGTGTTGATCTCCTCGAACTCGCGCATGGTGGCGGCCTGCTGCCTGAAGACCTGCACCAAAGACATGCCCGCGATGGCCTCGTTCAAGAAGCCGTTGAGGCGCGCGATCTCGCGCCGAACGTCGCGAAACGCGGTCCGCGCGAACCGCCGAAAGAAGAGCAGCAGGGCGGCGAGGAAGGGCACCAGGCTGAAGGTGTAGAGCGTGAGCTTCCAGTCGAGCACGAGCATCATGATCACGATGCCCACGAGGGTGACGATATCGCCGACGATGCTCACTGCGCCGGTCGCGAACATCTCCGAGAGCGACTCCACGTCGTTGGTGACGCGCGTCATGAGGCGCCCTATCGGGTTGCGCTCGATGTACGCGACGTCCACGACCTGAAGCTTCTCGAAGAGCTGCGCGCGGAGATCTCGGGTGGCATTCTGCCCGAGCAGCTGCGTGAGATAGGTCTGGCCGAAGCGCGCCCCGAACTCGAAGACGATGGAAGACACGAAGGCGATGACCAGCCAGCCGAAGCCCTCCGAGACCTTGGGGATGAAGTGCTCGTCGACCGCGACCTTGACGATGTAGGGCTGCACCAAGTGAAGCGCGGACGCGATGGGATAAGAGATGAGCGCCCAGATGAAGAGCCCGCGATGAGGCCGGACGTACTCGAACAGCCGCCGGAGCAGGCGTGCGTCGTAGGCCTTGCCAAAGGACGCGTCCTCGGTGAGCTCTCGGGCTTTCTTGGGCGGGCTCTGGGTCGCGACGCTCACGAGCTCACTCCTACGGCCTCTGCCCCCCGCTCCGCGTTCAGCGCCTCGGGGCTCTCGCGCTCGAGCGACTCCTGGAGCTGCTGACGAGCGTGCATCTCCGCGTACAGACCACCGAGCGCCAAGAGCTCCGCCTCGGTGCCTTGCTCGACGATTCGCCCTTCGTCCAAGACCAAGATTCGATCGGCGAGCTCTGCGCACGCGAGGCGATGCGTGACGAGGAGCGTCGTACGTCCTTGGCTGTGCCGAGCGAGGGCCCTCAGGATGTGCCGCTCGGTCTCGGTGTCCACCGCAGCGAGGGTGTCGTCCAGGATCAGAATGGGGCTCGAGACCAAGAGCGCCCGCGCCAACGCCGCCCGCTGTCTTTGACCGCCCGAGAGGGTGACCCCTCTTTCGCCGACCATGGTCTCGAGACCGTCCGTGAAGCCCGACAGATCGCCGGCCAAGCCCGCGCTCTCGGTCGCGCCCTCGATCTCGGCCTGCGAGGCTTCGGGGCGACCGAAGGCGATGTTCTCCGAGATGCTGCGAGAGAACAGAAAGGCGTCCTGCGGCGCGTAGGAGATGGCGCCGCGCAAGGCATCGAGCTCGAGCTCGGTGATGTCGCGACCATCCACGAAGATGGTGCCGGGCGGGACCTCGAGCAGGCGCAAGATGGCCTTGAGCAAAGTCGATTTTCCGCTGCCCGTGCGGCCCACGATCACTACGGTCTCTCCTGCGCGCATCTCGGTGGTCACATCCTGCAGCGTGGGCGGGGTCTCTGGCCCCGAGTCGGGATAACGAAACGTGAGGCCTCGGATCTCGATGTTGCCGGCCCCGGGCCGCGCGGAAAGGGGGCCGTCGGCGATGCTGGGCTCGACGGTGAAGATCTCGTTGATGCGGTCCATCGAAGCGAGCCCGCGCTGCCAGAGCGAGAGCATCCATCCGAGCGCGATGGTCGGCCAAGTGAGCGCCGCGATGTACGCGTTGAACTCCACAAAATCGCCGACGGTGAGGCGGCCGTCGATGATGCGCGCGCCGCCTGCGTACAACAGGACGATGGTGCCGAAGGCGCCAAAGAGACCCATCAGCGGAAAAAGGACGCCCCGGAGCTTGGCGAGCTTCAGGTTCACCGCGACGTAGGCGTCGTTCAGCCTCACGAACCACGCGCGTTCGGCGGCTTCACGGCGGTAGGCCCGCACGGTCATGATGCCGCCTAGGTTCTCTTGGACTTTGTTCTGAAGCTCGCCGAGCTTCTCTTGCGCGTCGCGGTTGTAGCGATACATCCGGCGCGCAAAGATCTGGCCAGAGATCACGAGTCCCGGGAGCGCCATCAGGGTGAGCGCGGCCAGCTCGGCGTCCTTCATGAACAAGAGCGGCACCACCACCGCGTAGACCAAGGCGGTGTTCGTCAGGTTGAGGAGACCCGGGCCGAGCAGCAAGCGGACCTGCGTGAGGTCGTTGACCGCGCGGCTCATGAGCTGGCCCGAGGGCATCTTCCGGTAGAACGAAGGGGGGAGGGACTCGAGCTTCGCGAAGAGATCGTTTCGGACGTCGAGCTCGACCTCGCGTCCGCTGTTGAAAATGAAGATCCGCGAGCCGATTCGGGCGAGCGCGGCGAGCACCGCGATCAACATCAAGTAGCCCGCGGTCTCCTTGGTCCGGGCGAGGTCCATCGCCACGAGCGCGTCCGTCGCGCCTTTGAGCAGACGGGGCACGGAGAGCGAGAGGGCCTGCGTGACGATCAGCAGGAAGAGACCGGCGGTGAAGGCGCCGGCGTGGCGCGCGAAGTAGTGGCGGATCCGGCGCGGTTCGTTGGAGGGCGCCGCCACCCCTCGTTGCTAGGACGGGCCGCTTCGCGAGACCAGAGGCATCGACCGCAGGGCGCGGGGCAGACTAGGGGATCAACGCCTCGAGGCAGGTCTGGCTGTAGTTTCGCGGGTTGCCGTCCATGTCCACGGACACACTCGGCGGCACGCAGTTGTACGTGGCGACGCAGACCATGTTGGGACCTCGCGGGACGCACCTGGGGAACGGGATGTCGAAGGGGAAGTTGCTGTAGCCCTCGATGGGACAGGTCGCCGACGCCACGCCGTTCTCGCCGCACTTGCACTGACCGGATCGGGGCGGATCGACGGTGGTGTCTTGTCCCACGCACGGAAGGCCGGTCGGGCAGTCCGCGTCTTGGAGACACGTGGGGAAGATGCCCTGGCACGCCCAGCCGCGCGGGCAACCGTCGTCCTCGGCGGCCGGGTTGCAGGTGACGCCACATCCGGCGACCGGCGTACCGTCTTGGAGTTCTGCCACCTGGAAGCAGAGCTCGAGCTCCTGATCCGGGCTGCCGTTGTTGTCGATGTCGTAGCTCCCCGCAGCCCAACCGGAGTTGCACGTGGGGGTCTCGGCCGCCGGGTCACAGATGGCGCAGAACGGCGACGTGGGTGGAGGCTCGACCAAGAAGCACTCGCCGGGCTGTGCCGGTCGGGTCTGCATGGTGATGGGGTCCTCATAGGTGCCGCAGGAGGCGGGGCTCTCGTAGGCCGAGCCCTCTTCGCCGCAGCACCACCAGCCGAGGCGGAAGTCGGCGGTCTCGGGGCACTGCAGCACGCGGTCGCGGCAACCTGGGTTGCAGCACACGCCGAGCTCCGGCGGGTCTTGGGACATGTTGATCGCCCCGAGCGCGCGGCACTGTTCCTTGGTGTAGTTCGGCTGCGGTCCGGCCTGGCCGGGTGACTTGCACACCTCTTCCGATCGGCAGTCTTCATCGAGATGGCAGCCGGGGACACAGAGCGGAGCGGGGGTTTGGTTGCTATCGCAGACCACGCCGAAGCCGCCGCACTCGTAGTTGCGCTCGCAGCCGAGCGGCGCGCAGGCGTCGTAGTCGCGATACCCGTTCTGACCACCCTTGTCGTAGCGGGGGGCTTGTCCGCCCTGCTGGTGGCAGTAGACCGCGCCGTAGTTCTCACCGAAGCGCTCGGTGCAGTTGTTGTCATCGGCGCAGGTGGGGCCGCACTTGCCATCGACATGGCAGACCTGGCCCGCCGCGCAGCCGTCTTTGGCGCAGCCCTGCGTGCAGAGCCCGTTGGCGCGATTGCAGAACGGGAGATTCGCGGGGCAGTCCGCGTCTGCGTTGCAGAAGTCGAAGCACACGCCGGTGGTGCCGGGGAGGTCGTTGCCGCTGCAGCGCAAGCGCTCGGTGTCTGGGCAGCGTTCGCCCTGACAGAGCTGATCGGTGCCGAAGCAAGACTGATTCTGACCCCGCGACTTCTCGGGGCAGACCGTGATGTTGTCGGGGCAGGTCCCGGCGGCGGCCTTGCAGAAGCCGGCCTCGTCCGTGAAGCCCTTGGGGCAGATGTTGTTGCGCGACGATCGGCCGCAGAACTTCTTGCCCGCGCCGTAGTCGAGGCACTTGCCCGCGAAGTCGCCGAGGTCGGGCGGCAGCGGCGCGCAGTCCCGATCGGCCTCGCAGGGCTCGCAGTTCGATAGGCCGCGTTCACAGACGTTGTTCCCGCACACCGACAGCGCGGTGATGCCGTGACCGCAGCTCTCGTCCTGAGCTGGGTCGCCGCACTTGTCGCAGTCGCGATCGGTCGTGCAGCTCTCGCCCGCGCCACACTCTCCGGTGAGGACGTTGCACACCTCGCCGGGGTCGCACTGCTGATCTCGAGCACAGAAGACAGGTCCCAGATCGACAGGTCCGGTGTCGCGTCCGGCCGAGCCATCGAGGCCCGCGTTTCCATCCGGGTCACCGGTCCCGGCGTCGTCGCCGGAGGGCGCGTCATCGGAGCAGGCGAGTCCGAGGTAGAGAGGCGCGGTGAGGAGCGCCAGAGAGAGCAGTCGAGTCGATGAGATACGCATGTCGAACGCGGTTGACACTACCCTCCGGCGATCCGAGCTTTCAACCGATATGAAGCTCGTCGTGCGCTTGTTTGCCGCTTGCCGGGAGAAGGTTCAAACCGACCGGGTCGAGCTCGACTTTGGAAGTGATTCCATAAGCTTGGAGGATCTCAAACGCGGCCTGGAGCAAGCGAAGCCCGCGCTCGCGGGGCTCCTGCGCGTCAGCCGAGTCGCGGTGAATCAGTCCTTCGCCGACGAGACCACCGTGGTCCGAGTCGGCGACGAGGTGGCGATCATCCCTCCGGTCTCCGGTGGCTCTGGTCAGGGACCGTTCGAGGTGCGCGAGGCAGTCATCGAGCTCGCCGAGGTCGAGCAGGCGGTCCGATCCCGCGAGGCCGGGGCGGTGGTCACCTTCAGCGGCACCGTCCGCGCCGCGACCCACGGGCATGTCGTGACCGCGCTCGAGTACGAGTCCTATCGCGAGATGGCGGAGGCGTTTCTTCGCAAGATCGGCGGCGAGATCGAGGACCGCTGGCCCGGCGCACGCAGCGCCATCTTGCATCGGGTGGGCCGGCTCGAGGTCGGCGAAGTCGCCGTCGTCATCGCGGTCGCCAGCGCGCACC
The DNA here is from genome assembly GCA_011526105.1 of Deltaproteobacteria bacterium. Classification (GTDB taxonomy): domain Bacteria; phylum Myxococcota; class Kuafuiibacteriia; order Kuafuiibacteriales; family Kuafuiibacteriaceae; genus WYAZ01. The sequence continues at coordinate 27,644 of WYAZ01000024.1, forward strand.
GAAAGGACGCCTTCGAAGGCTGCCGCCACGCGATCGAGCGCATCAAAGAGGACGTGCCCATCTGGAAGAAGGAGCTTCGCGCCGACGGTTCGGTCTGGGTAGGGATGGGTTCGTGAGTGAGCTCGTCGTGCGCGCCGGCCCTTTTGACGAAGAGGCGCGGTGTGAAGCGGTCACCGAGGACGGCCGCACCGGGTTCATCGCCGGCCTGCTCCCGGGCGAGCGTGCTCGCGTCCACGTCGATCACGTCAACAAGCGCAAAGTCTTCTTTGGGCGCGCTCACGAGATCCTCGAGCCTTCGGAACAGCGCGTCTCCGTCGCGTGTCCGCATTTCTTGATCTGCGGAGGCTGCGACTTCTTGCATGCCGCGCTTTCGGTTCAGCATGAGCACAAACGTGCGCACGTCTCGGCCGCTCTGGGGCTGCCGCTCGAACAGGTCGACCCGGTCGTACCCAGCGAGCGACAACGAGGTTATCGCGCCTTCGCGAAGCTGGTGGTGGGACCAAACGGAGTGCTCGGCTCCTATCGGCCTCGAAGCCACGACGTCGTGGACATGCGCGGCTGCATCATTCACGCCCCGGTGGTGGAGGCGGTGGTCGACGCGATTCGAGCGATCCTCGGCGAGGAGGCACCAGACACCATCGAGTCCGAGCTGCGCTACGTTTTGGTGCGCGGGTCGATGCACGAGGGCCGAAGTGTTGTCACCTTGGTCACTCGCCGCGTGGGTGCCGTCTTGCCCGCTCGCATCGCAAAGAAGCTCTCCTCGCGCCCCGACGTGGCGCGGGTCGTGATGCACATGAACGATGACGCGGGGGACGCGCTCCTGTCGCGCGGCCCCAACCACATCCTCTTCGATGGCGCCGCCCCCGAGGAGCACATCGGCGAGGTCTGGCAGACCCTCGAAAGCGGCGCCTTCTCGCAGGTGAATCCGTTCGCGGCCGCCGCTTTGTATGCGCGCGTCGTCGAGCTCGCAAAGCCCGAGGGCCGCACCGCGCTCGACCTCTACGCCGGCTCCGGCGGCATCGGGCTGTCGCTCGCCGCCGCTGGCGCGAAAGAGGTCTTTGGCTACGAGGCCTTGCCGGAGGGCGTCGCCGCCGCGTCGCAATCGGCGGAGCGTATGGGTGTCTCCGAGCGCGTTCGATACGAAGCGCTCAGCGTCGAAGAAGCGCTCGAGGCCGCGCCCGCGGCCGAGATCGTGGTGGTGAATCCTCCGCGCAAAGGCATGTCCTACGACGCCCTTCGGCTCTTGGCCGAGCGGGGCGCGGAGCGTCTCATCTATGTGAGCTGCCATCCCCGAAGTTTGGCTCGAGACCTCGAGACGCTCGGGGGCATGGGGACCCTCGAGATCGAACGAGCGGTGCCGGTGGACCTGTTTCCCGAGACTCGGCACGTGGAGACCATCGTCTCGGCGCGCCTGTCCTAATCGCCCACGCGGGGAAGGGCAGGGGGCCCGCTTGCTTCATCCACCCCGGGATGTCACACGGAGAGGGAAGGATATCGCGCGCATGAACATCACGAGCCCCATCAGCAGCCTCTTCTCCATGGAGGCGCGCGGCAACCGCGTTCGCGATGCCTGGGACAGGCTGCATCGGCTGCCCGGCGGCACTCTGATCTTCAGCCGCCTCGTGGGCCAGATGGCGCCCTACACCGGGAGCATCGGTGCACACGTCGAGTCTCTCGAGCGTGGTCGCGCGGTCGTGACCCTCGAAGACCGGCGCGCGGTTCGAAACCACTTGCGATCGGTGCACGCGGTCGCGCTCGTGAACCTTGCGGAGCTCACCGGCAACATCGCGCTGACCTATTCGCTGCCGGACGACGGCCGCTTCATCGTGGCCGGCCTCTCCATCGAGTACCTGAAGAAGGCGCGCGGCAAGATCACAGCGCGCTGCGAGTGTCCGGTCCCGGAGACGTCGGAGCGGCGCGAGTACGAGGTCCCGGTGACCATGGAAGACGCGAGCGGCACCATCGTCGCCCGCGCCACCCTGCGATCATTGGTTGGCCCCAAGAAGGACTGATTCCCCCAGGGCCGGTTTGCGGTGGTCGCCCGGGCTTGCTAGCCTGCGGACCCCATGGCCGAGCTTCAGCCCGTCTACTTCATCGACGCCCTTCGCACGCCCCTCGGCCGCATTCGGGGCGGTCTCTCCGCGGTCCGTCCCGATGACCTTTTGGCCGAGGTGCTCGGCGCCGCGGTCGCGCGCAATCAGCTACTGCCTCACGCCATCTCGGAGGTCATCGCGGGCTGTGCCAATCAAGCGGGCGAGGACAATCGAAACGTCGCGCGCATGGCGACGCTGCTCGCCGGGCTCTCCGAAGACGTACCGGCGGTCACCGTCAATCGCCTCTGCGCGAGCGGCCTTTCGGCGGTGAACATGGCGGCTCGTCAGATCGCGTGTGGTGAAGCCGAGATCATCCTCGCGGGCGGGGTGGAGAGCATGACGCGCGCGCCCTGGGTCATGGCCAAGGGCGAGGTCGGCTTCTCGAGCGGGAATCAGACGGTTTACGACACGGCTCTGGGTTGGCGCTTCCCGAACCCTCGCATGGAGAAGCACTTCCCCCTCGAGCCCATGGGTGAGACCGCAGAGAACCTGGTCGACGACTTTGGCATCTCGCGCGAGGACCAAGACCAGTTCGCCTTCGAGAGCCATCAAAAAGCGCTCGCCGCCCAAAAGGCCGGACGCTTCAACGACGAGATCGTGCCGGTGAAGATCCCCCAGCGGAAGGGCGAGCCCATTGTCTTCTCTTTCGACGAAGGCCCACGCGTCGACACCACGATAGAGAAGCTGTCGAGCTTGTCGCCCGCCTTCAGAAAGGGGGGTTCCGTGACCGCCGGAAACTCGAGCACACTCAACGACGGCGCGGCCTGCGTGGTGCTCGCGTCTGCGAAGGCGGTGGAGCGCTACAACTTGAAGCCGCGTCTTCGATGGTTGGGTTCGGCCGCGGCGGGGGTGAGCCCCACGCGCATGGGCATCGGACCGGTGCCCGCGGTGCGCAGACTCCTCGAGCGACACTCGATGCGTCTCGAAGACATCGACCTCATCGAACTCAACGAGGCCTTCGCCGCTCAATCACTCGCGGTCTTGGGGCAGCTCGACGCCTCGGCCGAGGTTCGGAGTCGCGTGAACGTGAACGGCGGGGCCATCGCACTCGGACATCCCTTGGGCTGCAGCGGGGTGCGTATCCTCACCACGCTCTTTCACGAGATGGGTCGGCGCGGCTCGAAGCGTGGTCTCGCTACACTTTGCGTGGGCGTGGGGCAGGGCGATGCCACGCTCGTGGAGGCGGTGTTATGAAGCGACCATCGGAGCGGGCCGAAGTTTTGTGCGAGCACTGGAGCAAGCTCGCGCCTCTGCTTCAGATCGGTGGCGCCGGCGTCGAGTCGGACGCCAGCGGCACGATGGAGGTGATGAGCCCGA
>WYAZ01000025.1 GCA_011526105.1 Deltaproteobacteria bacterium
CCTGCGGCCGCCCTTTCGGGCTCCTCGGTCATTGGGGGCGACCCAACTCCCTTCGTAGCGCGCCGACCAGCGACGAAAGATACTTCGCGGGAACATGATCGAACTTCTCGGACGGGACACTAGAGCACCGAAAGCACCGACCTACTCGAGCTCGGGTTGTACGAGCGGATCGGTCTTGGGCTCATCCAGATACAAGGAATGGCAGGCCACGCAGCTCTGTGAGATCGAGGCAAACGCGGCCGCCACCCCCGCGCCGTCCTTGTTGGACGCCTCTTCTGCGAGCCGCTTTGCGCCCGCAGTGAGCTGGTCTTGAAGCTCGAAGAACGCGGGAGGAATGCTGGCGTTGAGGTCGTCGTTCGAGATCGGGCGCGCGAACTTGGGACTCGACGCGAGGTCCTCTGCGATCGCCTTCATGCTGTCGTAGTCCAGAAAGAGCACCGCCCAGAGAAGGTCATTCATGTCATCGCCGTGCAGATGCATGCGCTCACGGATGAGCGATCGCGCGAGCTCGGGGATGTGCGCGCCCGGGCCCTGATCAAAACGCGAGGCCGCGGGCTGACGTCCGGGCGGCGCTTCGGGTGTGCTCTTGCAGCCCGGAGCGAGAAGGAGGAGTGAGAGCCAGGCGGCAGGAATGGCGACTTTCATGTTTGGTTTTCCAGCAATCGCCATACCGCCTGAGAAGCCCGAGGTTCAAGGCCTATGTGGCGCAGAATCGGAATCTGAGGTCGAGAACGGGTTGGGGCCGAGTGGCCGTGGTGAGTGGCGCGGCTCGATTTATCCCCTATCAGCTCGTCCGCATCGTGGCCTTCGCTGCGGGGGCAGAGATCGACCTCGTGGTGACGCACGAAGCGCTTTGGTCGTTGCTCGTGTATCCGGCGTGGCACTCGGCCTTGGCGACGGTGCTCGCTTGAAGGTCACCACACGCAGCCGTTCGTCGCCGGCGCGAGAAACCGTCTGATCAAGGACTGGGATGTGATCCGCGAGGAGATGAATCCACTCGCGAGCGATTCGGAAGCTCCGTCGAGTTCGTGAGCACGGAAAAAGCGGATAGGCCACTCAGGGCAAATAGTCGCGATATGGTCCGGACTCAGCCGGGATACGATAAAAAGGAGGTTCCTCGCGAGCTCAGCTCTGATAGGTGCGAAGTTGGCCTCACAGAGACTTATCGGTCGTCGCGGCTCATGGTTGTGCGACAAATACAGACATGTCGGCTTTTCTTCCAAGCCTCAGAGTTCACGAGCGATTTCTGAGAGCCTCGAAAGCGATAGACCCACGTCCGACGCCTGCCGGAGGGTCCGCAGGAGACGCTCGTGCGCGGTTCGACCCCGCGCGCGGCGTTCGGGCGCCGCGTGGACGGCGTCACGCAGCGATTGCTCTTGCGCGCTGCGATCGAGGGTGACGCCGAGCAACCGCTCTTCGAGCCGATAAAGCTCGGCGAACACCGAGTCCACCACCTCGTGATGAAGATTCCAGAGCTCACCCACGCTCCGATCGATCACCAGCCCGGCGATGTTCACGGTCAGGATGTAGAGGTTCTTCTTGGCCAGCTCATGAACCAGCCCGTCATCGGGCGCGACTTCCGACGCGACCCCGACCGCCAAGAGCGCAGAGCAGACGAGCTCGGCCTTGGGGCCGAACACCGGAGAGCTCCGAAGCGTTCGAACGTCCATCCCCTTCTTCTTCTCGAACCACGCGGAGAGCACGGTCGGCGTCTCGAGGTGATGGCGCGCCCAGATCGAAGGACGCAGCTCGTTCTGAAGAAGCGCGAGATGATCCCGCCACGCCGAGGGTGTCTCGGAAAGCACACCCTCGAGGTCATCCTCACCCACCGCGATCAAGACCAGCTCGGGTGAATCGAACGCCTCGGCCACCGCGCGCATGGACATCTCGCGTGTGACCGGCACCACCGGACGTCCGAGGCGCAAGAAGCCAAAGCCGAGCACCGAGGCCATTTGGCCGATGCCCACGATGACGACAGAACCGGGACGTGTCTCGCTTTCCAACAAAGGGCCCTGGTCATTGTGACCCGGATGGGCGAATAAGCCAAAGCCGGCGATGGACGACGCCGATTCCCCCACGCTCCCGAGCGATCCACCCGCAGTTTCGCCAAAGGAGGCGCCGGTCACGAGGTCCGAGCGGGGCGACGCCGACACCCGGCCGAGCGACCCGGTCGGCGCCGAGCGCGAACCGGAAGAACTCTCGACCATCGACCCCACCCACTATCTGATCAGCCAGGAGTTCGCGCGGGGCGGGCTCGGTCGCATCCTGCGCGCCTTCGATCGAAGACTCGGCCGACAGGTCGCGCTGAAGGAACTCATCGACCCCAACCCAAACCACGAGGCGCGCTTTAGCCGAGAGGTTCATCTCACCGCTCGTTTGCAGCATCCGAGCATTGTTCCGGTCTACGAAGCCGGCCGCTGGCCTTCCGGAGAGCCGTTCTACGCGATGAAGCTCGTCGACGGGCGTTCCCTCTCGGACGTGATCGAAGACCGCTATACGCTCGAGGAGCGCCTCGCGCTCCTACCCGCCGTGATCGACGTCGCGGAGGCCATCGCCTACGCACACAGTGAGCGCATCATTCACCGCGATCTGAAACCCGCCAACGTGATCCTCGGACCGTTCGGCGAGACAGTGGTGATCGACTGGGGCTTGGCAAAAGATCTCCGGAGGCCGGAGGGCCGCGACGAGGCCGACACGAGCGCCGCACGGCCAAAGGGGGACTCTCCTTCACCCAGAGCCTACGACACTGCGGACGGCATCGTGGTCGGCACGGTTCACTACATGCCGCCGGAGCAAGCCTACGCCGACGAGGTCGACGAACACGCCGACGTGTACTCGCTGGGCGCCATCCTCTACGAGGTCCTCACAGGCGCTCGTCCCTACGAGGACGTGCCACCCGAAGAAGTCCTGCGCATGGTGCGAACCTCGCCGCCGCGTCCGGTCATAGAGCTCGCGCCGAACGTGCCTTCGGAGTTGGTCACCATCGTCGAGAAGGCGATGGCGAGGCGCACCGAGAACCGCTACCCCACCGCTCGAGAGATGGCCGAGGAGCTCAAGCGCTTCACCACCGGTCAACTCGTGGGCGCGCACGAATATACCTTGCTCGACACCTTCCGGCGCTTCGTCGCGAAGAACAGCGCCGCGGTCACCGTCGGCTTCACCGCGCTCATATTGCTCTTTGCGTTCTCGGTGTGGAGCTTCAGCAGCATCGCGGCCGAGAAGCGCGTCGCAGAAGCGCGGGTCCGAGACATGGTCCTCGAGAAGGCGAGTTCGCTCCTCGAGAGTGATCCCACCTCCGCTCTGGCGTGGCTAAAGCAACTCGACGAACCGACCCCGGGAGCGGCCTCGATCGCGGCCGACGCCCTGGACCGCGCGGTCGCCCGATTCGTGTTCCGCGGTCACGAGGGGCCGGTCGAAGCCATCAGCGTCTCCCCGAGCGGACGTTTGGTCGCATCGGTGGGACCCGACCGTGTGCTGCGGCTTTGGGACCTCGAGACCGGCGAAGCGCGGGCGCTCGAGGGACACACGGATCAGATCACCAGCGTCGACTTCTCGCGGGATGGGCGCTGGGTCGCCACCGCCAGCTACGACCTCAGCATACGGCTCTGGAAGATCGACGACGGCACGGTCCGAGTCTTGCGTGGGCACACGGACAAGGTGCGTCGCGTACTCTTCTCTCCGGATAACCGGCGCCTGGTCTCACTCGGCAGCGACAACTCCATTCGAATCTGGTCCGTGTCCGGCGAGGCCGAGCCCCTCGTCCTCGAGGCCATCGCCGATCGGAGTCTCGACGCCACCTTCACTTCGGATGGACGCCGCCTCGTGACCTGCAGCCATCAAGGAAACATCGTCATCTGGGATCTCGATAGCGGTCATGCCCGCGTGTTGGTCGGCCACGAAGGCACCGTCGAGTCCATCGCGCTCTCCCCAGACGGTACGCAGCTCGCTTCGGGCGGCAGCGACGGGACCGTCCGCCTGTGGTTTCTCGAAAGCGGCGACTCCGACGTCGTCAACCGTCACGCCGCGATGGTTCGTTCGGTTCGGTTCTCTCCGGATGGACGTTACCTCGCCTCGGCCGGTCTCGATCAGATGGTCAAGCTGCTCGACCGCTTCACGTGGCGAAGCCGAGACCTCAGCGGTCACACCGAGCGCATCACGCGCATCGAGTTTTCCCCCGATGCCCGCCTCCTCGCGACCGCGAGCTGGGACAAGACTGCGCGTGTATTCGACCTCGAAGCCGGGGACTCCAAGACGCTGTTCGGACACGGGGACGTCGTCTCAGACCTCGCGTGGGCCGCGGGCGGAAGTGTTCTGGTGACCGCGAGCTGGGATGAGACGCTGCGGGTCTTCGAGATGGATCCTCCGCGCCAACGCGTGCTGCGTGGACACAGCATCGGCGTGCATTCGGTGGCGTTCTCGCCGGATGGCCGGAAGGTCGCGTCGGGCGGGCACGACAACGATGTCCGCATCTTTGATGTGCGCACCGGAAAATCAGACGTGCTCTCGGGGCACACCGATCACGTCTTCGAGGTTCGATACTCGCCGAGCGGGCGCCAGCTCGCGAGTTCCAGCGACGACGAGACGGTTCGGCTCTGGGATACTGAGACCCTCGAATCGAGAGTGCTCGAGGGGCACACTGAAGACGTCGAGCGCATCGAGTTCTCACCCGATGGTCGATACCTCGCGTCTGCGAGCGAGGATGATAGCGCATGGCTCTGGGACGTGGAGACCGCCACCGGCCGCGCACTCGAGGGTCACGGTGCCGATGTGACCGCGGTTCGCTTCTCTCCGGATGCGCAGGTGCTCGTGACCGCCAGTCGTGACCGCACCATTCGGCTGTGGCGGGTCGGGCCGGCGGACAGCGCTTGGTTTCGGCGCGACGGCAGAGAGACCGGAAGTCGGCGCGTGCGTGTGTTTCGCGGTCACGAGGACGAGGTGCAGAGCGTCGATGTCTCGCCATCCACCGCGCAGATTGCCTCCGTGAGCTCGGACCGCACGCTGAGGATCTTCGATATCGGCAGCGGCAAGAGCCGAGTAGCACTCACCGCCGACGCTCCGCTCATGCTCGTGCGCTACTCACCGGACGGTCGCTTCTTGGTCGTGGCCTCCTCTGGCAAGTCACTCTATCTGTGCCGCACTCGGCCCACGGTCTGCGAGCCGCTCGAAGGTCACGCCACCATGGTTCGCGATGCGAGGTTCGACCGCTACAGCAGCGCATTGGTGACCGTGAGCGGAGATCAATCCCTCCGGGTCTGGGACCTCGAGACGCGTGAGAATCGGGTCTTCCGTGGGCACCGAGCGCCCATCTTTGCGCTGGATATCAGCGCGGACGCGTCGATGATCGCGACCGCGAGCGGAGACACCGAGGTCCGACTCTGGCCGCTGCAGCTTCCCCCTCGTCCGGAGCGCCTTGCCGCATGGCTCTCGAACATGACTACGGAGCGAGCGAGGTGAGGCTGGGCCCATCGGTGCTCGGAGGCTCGAGCTTGGCCCTAGGCCTGATCCTCGGCTTCGTGGTCCCAAGGCCCGTCATCGACAACTCGGCCGAGAGCTTTCTTCGCGGCGCAGATGACGAGGCATTTGCGACGTACGAACGCTTCCTGCACGACTTTGGCTCGGACGAGCTGGTGATCATCGAGTTCACAGGCGCGGCGGACCATGCACTCGGCATGGCCCGGCGCCTCGAAACCCGAATGAAGGAAGAGACGGGCGTGTTGGCCGTCGTCGGCTTTCCCACGCTGTTCGAGGCCGCGACCGATATCCTGCTCGACCGCGAACTCGGTGGGTTCGATAGCCTCGCGAACGTACGCCCGCGCCTCGCGGGCCCGGTCAATCGTGCCCTCGGCCTCTTCGACCCCGACTCCGGGCGTACACTCACGCTCGTCACCCTCGAGCGCGCCTCTCCAGATGCCCGCCGGCGCATCGAGGAGAGCCTCGAGTCGATCCGCGCAGAAGCGACGCAACTTGGGTTGCAGGCCCGTATGGCCGGCAATCCACTCGTCAACCTCGCCCTCGACCGCGCGGCTCGAGAGCTCGAGGTCACCTTTCTTCCGCTGCTCATCTTCACCTGCATGCTTTTGCTCGTGCTGTTCACCGGGAGCCTGAGGATCGCTTTCGCCACGCTGATGACGGTGGGTCTCGCGATCTTCACGAGCGAGGGCCTACTCAGCCTGGCTGGTCTCAGCACAAACCTGATTGTCGGCATCTCGAAGCCGCTGGTCTTTGTGATTCTCCTGGCCAGTTCGTTGCATCTGTTGGTCGCGTATCAGGAGGCTCGGCATCAGGGGTTAAAAGCCAAAGAAGCGGCGTGGAGAGCAGGGCGTTTCAAGGCCAGAGCCACCGCCCTCGCGCTCATCACCACCGCGGTGGGCTTTGGAGTCATGATGTCCGCGCCGATCGCGGCGATGCAGACCTTTGGTGTCATCACCGCGGTCACGCTGCTGTTCGGCCTATTGCTCGTTCTGTTTGGCTTGCCCTTGTTGCTCGGCCTCTTTGGGGGACCGCCGAGCACCGGGCTGGGAAACTTCATCGGTCCTTGGACCGCCCAAGTGGTCGCGTGGTCGGCCAAAAGGCCGGCGATCCCCGCCTTCGCCGCTTTGGTGTCGGTGGCGGGCGGACTCACACTCTTCGACCTGAGACCCGACCCCCACGCGATTCGCTATCTCGCGCCCAGTCACGCGCTTCGCCTGGACCACGAGGCGCTCGAACGGAGCGGGCGACCGCTCTCGAACCTCGAGCTCGTGATGAGCTCCACGAGCACCACGCTCACTCGGAGTACCCTCGAGGCTCTGAATCGGCTTCGTCTCGAGCTCGACGACGTCGAGGACGTCAAAGCGGTCCTTGATGCAAATTTGCTGCTTCGGGAGGCGCAGCATCGTGCCTCCGGCCTCGACGCTCTGCCCGATGACCTGTTCACGGATGAGGCCTTGCGCACTGAGATCGAGCGCTTTCGGCCATTCTGGAACCCCGAGCGCGGACGAGTCCGCGTGAGTTTGCTCATCCCCACTTTGGACTCCGGCGGGGTCCTCAGCCTCAGCGAGAAGGTGCGCCGCGCGTTCGCTCGAACGATGGAGCCGCTGGGCTTCTCACTCGAAATCACCGGCAACCACGCCCTCATCGTCAGCGCGCAAGACGCGTTACTCTCCACCTTGCTCCGGAGCCTGTTGCTCACGACCGCGGTTCTGCAACTCGTGCTCTTCATCGGTCTGGGCTCGTTCAGACTCGGACTGATCGCGCTGCTTCCCAACTTGTTGCCGGTCACTGCCAACTTTGGACTGATGATGCTGTTCTCGACTCCACTCGACGTTGGCACTTCGATGACCGCGGCCATCGCGCTGGGCATCGCGGTGGACGACACCCTGCACTTCATCCTCGACCATCGAAGCAGCATGGACCTCGATAAGACCGCCCGAAGCACCGGACGTGCGCTCGTCAGCAGCTCGGTGATCATCGGCGTTGGGTTTCTCATGCTCATGCCCTCGGACTTCTCCCCCACCCGAAACTTCGGGTTCTTGTGTGCTTCGGCCATGTTGATCGCGCTCGCCGGAAACCTCTTGGTCCTGCCTCGGCTCATCTCGAGCTGGGGGCCACGGGGTGCGCCGAGCCAGCGCTCACCCGCTTCTTGACTCCCAGTCCGGATGTCGATGTAGATGGGGCCGCGATGCGGGCCTACCTCGAGCTGCTGCGGACCATCCTCGACGAGGGCGAGGACCGCGAAGACCGCACCGGGGTCGGGACCCGCTCCATCTTCGGTCACCAGCTCCGCTTTGATCTCGCGGACGGCTTTCCGCTCCTCACCACCAAGAAGGTTCACCTAAAGAGCGTCATTCATGAGCTGCTTTGGTTTCTGCGCGGCGAGACCCGAGTGGAGTCCTTGCAGGCGGCCGGGGTGAGTATCTGGGACGAGTGGGCCACGGCCGAGCAGTGTGCGAAGTTTGGCCGTGGCGCCGGCGACCTCGGACCCGTGTACGGGCATCAGTGGCGAAACTTCGGGGCCACCCAAGAGGCCGATGGCAGCTATGCCGAGGATGGCGTGGATCAGATCCGCCGGGTGCTCTCGGACATCCGCGAGCGGCCCCACAGCCGACGCCTCATCGTCAGCGGCTGGAATCCCAAGGAGGCCGACCAGGTCACCCTGCCGCCGTGCCACACGCTGTTTCAGTTCTACGTGCAGCGAGGTCGGCTCTCTTGTCAGCTCTATCAGCGGAGCGCCGACGTCTTCCTCGGCGTGCCGTTCAACATCGCGAGCTACGCGCTCTTGACCCTGATGATCGCGCAGGTGAGCGAGCTCGAGCCCGGTCACTTCGTGCACACCTTCGGAGATGCGCATCTGTATCTCAATCACTTTGAGCAGGCGCGGCTTCAGCTCACTCGCGATCCGCGCCCGCTCCCGAAGCTAAAGCTCAACCCCGAGGTCCGCGGCCTGTTCGCGTTTCGCTTCGAGGACTTCGAGCTGGTCGGATACGACCCTCATCCGGCCATTCGAGCCGAGGTCGCGGTCTAGCCCATGTCGCGAGCGTTGGTGCTGATCGCGGCGGTGAGTCGTAACGGGGTCATTGGCCGAGGCGGAAAGCTCCCTTGGCATCTTCCGGACGACCTCGCGCGCTTCAAGGCTTTGACCCTCGATCACGCCATCATCATGGGCCGTAAGACCTTCGAGTCGATCGGTCGGCCGCTGCCTCGGCGCCGAAACCTGGTCATCAGCCGGCAGGCCGGTTTTTCGGCTGAAGGCATCGAGGTCTTCTCGAGCCTCGAAGGCGCCATCGAGGCGGCCTACGCCGGCGGCGACACGAGCCCGTTCGTCATCGGTGGGGCCGAGATCTACGCCGCCGCTTTGCCGCTTGCTACTCGGCTCGAGCTCACCGAGGTGAGAGAGATCGTCGAAGGAGACGCGTTTTTTCCTCCGCTCGACCCCTTGGCATGGAGACTCGTGGCACGAGAAGAGCACGACGACTTCGCGTTCGCGAGCTACGTTCGCAAACCCGCTTGAACCGAAGCACCGTCTATCTCGCGCTGGTCGTGGTCCAGATCCTTTTCGGACTCCTACCGGTCGCCGGGGCGCTCGCGATGCGGGAGATCAGTCCGCCCGCGCTCACCGCGTTTCGTCTCTACCTCGGCGCGCCAGTTCTTTATCTCATCGTCCGCCTGATGAAGCGAGGTCACCCTCGCCTCTCTGACATGCCGCGTCTCGCGGTGCTGGCCGCGCTCGGAGTCGCGGCGAATCAGTTGCTCTTCGCCGAAGGCCTCGTGCGGGCGGGGCCCATCAACTCCGTGGTGCTCATCTGCATCATCCCGGTCATCACCCTGCTCTTCGCCATGACGCTGGGACTCGAGAAACCCGCTCGCCTCCGGATCGTTGGGATCTTCGCAGCTCTGGCGGGGGTGCTCGTCGTGGTCCGGGTGGAGCGCTTTGATCTGTCCGACGCAAAGCTGGTGGGCGATCTGTTTATTCTCGCCAACGCCACGAGCTACTCCATGTACCTCGTCTTGACGCGGCCCATGCTGCAGCGCATGGGACCCCTCGTGCTCGTCACTTGGGTGTTCATCCTCGGCGCCATCGAGGCGACCCCGTGGACGCTCGGCCCGTTTCTTTCCACGCCTTGGACCACGCTCTCGATGAGCACCCAGCTCGCCCTCGCCTTCATCCTCATCGGACCAACCATCGGCACCTACTTCTTGAACGCGGTTGCGCTTCGTCAGGTCGACAGCTCCTTGGTGGCCGTCTTCATCAGCCTTCAACCACTGATCGGCAGCCTCGGTGCCTACCTCGTATTCGGCGAGGCCATCACGCTCAGGGTGGCGTTCGCGGCCTTGCTCATCCTCGGAGGCGTGGTGCTGGCCACCCGTCCGGTACGAGAGGCTTGACCGACCGCAGGACCGGCGGCCACAAACGCTTCGTGCCCGGACTCTTCGAACCTCGCACCGAGGAAGAGCTCGTGAAGAAGGCGTGGTCCCTGGCCGGGGCGCCGCTGTCCGAGCTCGCGCGGGCTCAAGGCCTCGAGATTCCCGAATCCCTCGTCCGCGCCAAGGGCTGGGTCGGACAACTCGTCGAACGCGCGCTCGGCGCCACCGCGAAGTCCCTCGCCGAACCCGACTTCCGGGAACTCGGCATCGAGCTCAAGACCATCCCGGTCGATCGCCGTGGTCATCCCAAAGAGTCGACCTTCGTCTCGAGCATCGCGCTCGGTGAACTCGCCGCCGACAGCTGGGAGACGTCGCGCGTTCGAAAGAAGCTGGCGCGGGTCTTGTTCGTACCAGTCGAGGCCGAACCCTCGATCCCCATCGCCAACCGACGCCTCGGTGCCCCTCTGCTCTGGAGCCCGAGTGAAGCGGAAGAGCATCGACTGCGGGCGGACTGGCAGTCACTCGCAGGCCTCATCCAGTCCGGCTACGCGGAGAGCATCACCGCCCACGCCGGAGAGTGCCTCCAGGTGCGCCCCAAGGCGAAGGACAGCAGAGCTCGCACCAAGTACCAAGACGCGGATGGGGCCGATGAGCTCACCCTCCCTCGCGGCTTCTACCTGCGGGCCACGTTCACGCGAGACCTCTTGGGCGCTCATTTTAGTCTCCCCAAACCATGAAGGTGAAGGTAGGCGGGAGTGCCACGCGCGGTTCGATATCGACCGTGTGTCCGTCATTGGCCCGATGACCCCGAGGTCGCCTCGGGCTCGAATGCGCCGGTGAAAAACGCGCGCCATTTCGCACCCCTCCTCATGTTTCTCGGCACCGTCGGCCTCGCCTGCGGGGACGACGTACCCGGCGCCGACGCCTCGGTCGTCGACACCGGGGTGGCCCAGGGGTGCACGGACAACGCGGGCTGCGAGGCGACGGAGATCTGCGAGGCAAACGTCTGCGTGCCCAAGCCCTGCACCATGCATGATGAGTGCGGCGATCTGTACTGCATCGCCGGAAGCTGTCAGGCAGCCCCGAGCTGCGCCGCGGGCGCCGTATGCCCCACGGGTCTGGCGTGTAGTCCCACTGAAGAAATCTGCGTGGAGCCGGTCGCGTGTACCGCCGACACCGAGTGCACCGCCCCTGGCGAAGTCTGCGTTGGCGCGCTCTGTGTCGCCAACGTGAGCTGCGCTACCTCGGCAGAATGTCCCTCCGCGCTCCGCTGCAACGGCGGTTCTTGCCGCGAGCCCTGTCAGCAAGCGAGCGACTGCGGCAATCAGGCCCTCTTCACCTGCGAGAACGGCACGTGTTTGAACAACTGCCTGGGCGACGCCAACTGCGCAGACGGCTTCATATGCGAGCCTCGCTCCGGCGCCGCGAACGTCTGTGAACCGGCGGAGTGCACCACGAACACAAACTGCAACGCCGCCAACAACGAGCAGTGCTTCGGCCAGCCCCACGGTCGTTGCCGAGCGGTGGAGCAGTGCCAAGGCCCAGGCGATTGTGATCCCGGCTTCTTCTGCAACGGGAACATGGAGTGCGAAGAGCTCGCGGCCTGCCGACGCGATGACGAGTGCGCCGGCGCCGGGTACTGCGAGAACGGTCGGTGCCAGCCGAGCGAGTCGTGCACCGCCATGAGCTGCGGGACCGGTCTCGAGTGCGTGAACGAGGTCTGCGTGCCCTTCGTGTGTCGTCTGAACGCGGACTGCGTGAGCCCCGAGGTCTGCGTGGCCGGGGCGTGTGTCGCAGTGCCCAGCGCCGCGTTGGTGAGTGAGGTACGAATCACCTCCCCGGGCGCGGTGCTCTCCCCCGGCACCTCCGCGCGTATGTTCGCCATCGCCTTCGACGCCTCGGGTCGGCCGGTTTCTGGCGTCACGATCGTATGGGAGAGCGCCGACACCGACGTCGCCACCATCGCGAGCACCGGGGTCGTCACCGGCGAAAGCACCGCGGGCACCTCGGCCATCACCGCCAGCGTGGACAATGGAGGCCAGATCATCACCTCCGTTCCGGTCGACGTCGTCAACGTGGGTGCGCTCGCCTCGGCGCGCCGGGTCACCGTCATCAACGCGCGAACCGGCGCCCCGATCGAGAGCGCTTCCGTCATGGTCGAGCCGGTCTCGGGTCCTGCGGCGTTGGTCGAGACCGACGCAAGTGGTGTTGCGGCCTTCGGCAGTGGATCGGCGCTCGACCGTCTGTCCGTCTTTCACGATGACTACGACTGGATCACCATCGTGGGCCTGACCGGAACCGACCTCCTCATCCGCCTCACCCCGGCCACCCGCGGCGATCGCGCCGGAGGCTTGAAAGGCGGCGCAGACCTCTCCGCCATCACCACCAACAAGCCGTTCGAGTTTGCGCTCTCGGGGGCCTCGTTCGCCGGTCCGCTGTCACGCTTCAAGGCGGACCGCTTGTTTGGCGGGGGTGTCTTCAACATCAACATCCAGGTGACCACCGTCGCGCTGCCTTCGGGCATCACCACCCGCGGCACGTTCCAAGGATTCCCAGTGAACGTGAAGAACACCTATCACGCGCTCTCCGGCCCGGGGCTGCGCTACGGTTGGTCCTTTGGCGGAAAGGTCGAGCTCGCTGACCTCGGCATCTCGCTCTCCGGCGGCACCACCGGGATCCTTCCAAACTTGATCGGTCTGTTCCCGCAGTTCTCGAGCGGCGTCACCACGCCCGCCACCGTTCTCTCGCTGCCCACCATCGTGGACACTGCCGACATCGACGGCGACGGCGACACGCAAGAGAGCGTACCGGACTATGACAACTTTACCACCGTGGAGCAGAAGCCGGACACCGCTCAGCGCTTGAGATTCCGCTACGCGGCCGACGCCCCCATGCCGGTGGCACTCGACTCCGTCATCCTCGTCTCTGGGGTTATGGTGCCTGGAGCCGGGTTTGTGCCGCTCGGCATCGACGGCATGCAGAACGAGAGCGGCATCGTGCCCAGCCTCTCGACCGCTATCTCGGCTGCCCGAACCGGGGCCGAAGGGAGCGCGTATGTGGTGCTCGCGCTCGGCGTCAACTTGGCGGCCGGACTACCGACCTACACGTCCGCGCAGCTTCACATCGAGGACCGACTCCCGGCTCAGGTGGATGGCACCGCCGGCTGGCTCAGCCTTGCTGATGGCAACTGGGCGGAGGGCACACGCACTGTCACCTCTTCAGTGCCCGCAGGTGCCGACGCCTGGCGACTGCGCTTCGAGCACGCCGAAGGTCAGTGGGAGGTCTGGGCCGCGGGTCCGGTCGAGACCTTGGTGCTCTCCACGCCGGCGGGGACGGACCGAGCGCTCAACTCGGTGGTGACCCTCGAGGCGATCGATCTCGGCGGAAACGGCGGGCTCGGTCCGCTCTTCGACGCGGCGCAGGCGACCGATGCGTTGTACCTAGACCGTCAGACAAAGCGCTTCTCGCAGAACGTGCTCAGAGCTCGCTGATCATCGCAGAAGATCAGTCCGCCGCGTACATCGACTCGATGAGCGCGGCATACTTGTCGTTCACGAAGTTGCGCTTCACCTTGAGGGACGGGGTCATTTCGCCGGTCTCGACCGAAAACGGCTTCGGCAGCAACTCGAACTTCTTCACCGTCTGATAACGCGCAACCTTCTTGTTACAGAGCGTTTCGATCTCGCGCTCGATGTACGCGCGCACCTTGGGGTTCTTGGCGAGTTCTTCGATCGAGGCGACCTCCACACCGGCGGCCGCGCATAGCTGCGGGAGGCCCTCCGGGTCCAAAGCCATGAGCGCCGCCAGGTACGGCTTGCGGTCGCCCACCACCACCACCTGCGCGACCCCAGGAATGGCGACCAGGTACTGCTCCATCTCGCTCGGGGCGACGTTCTTTCCGCCCGCGGTGATGAGGAGGTCCTTCTTGCGCCCGGTGATCCAAAGAAAGCCTTCTTCGTCGAGACGACCGAGATCTCCCGTGTGAAGCCAACCCTCGCTATCGAAGAGCTCCGCCGTCTGTTCGGGCATCTTCAGATAACCCTTCGTCATGTTCTCGCCGCGCGCGATGATCTCGCCGTCCTCGGCGATCTTCAGCTCGACCCCTGGGAGCGTTTTTCCCACGGCGCCGAAGCGTTGCCGAAGATAAGGGGAGACCGTCAGCAGGCCGGTGGTCTCGGTCATGCCATAGCCTTCGTGAATCGGGATACCGAGTGAGGCGAAGAAATCGAGCGTGGAGCGCGAGATGGGTGCCGCTCCCGAAGCGGCCATCTCGAGGTTGTCGAGACCGAGCGCGGCTTTGACTTTGGAGACCACCAACTTCCGAGCGATGCGGCGAGGCAACGTGTCGACGTCCTCGTTCTCGTTCACCTGCTTCTCGAAGCACGACAGCTCCGTGGTTCGAGCCCAACTCGCGAGCTTGGCCTTCACCCCGCTGGTCTCGGCGAAACGCACGCGGAGCGCGGCCTCGAACTTCTCCCAGACCCGCGGCACCCCAACAAACAGCGTCGGGCGAGCGAGAAGAAGCGCCTCCTTGATCTTGCTCATGTCGTCGCAGAAGTAGACCTCGCCCCCACGAGCGAGGTGCATGAAGTTGGTGAAGATCTGTTCAGCGATGTGTGACAGCGGCAGGTAGCTCACCACCCTGAACTGGAAATCGTGGAGCACCGGATAGTTCGCCTCGAGCATCCGCCCCATCGTCACCATGCCGTTGTGAGTGAGCTGCGCGCCCTTCGCGACCCCAGTGGTGCCCGAGGTGTAGATGAGGAGGCCGGTGTCGTTCGGCCCGAGGGCCTTCATGCAAGCCGCCACCATCTCATCGCTGCCTTTGGACTCCCCCGTCGCCAGGAAGTCTGCGAACGTCGTGACCTTGCCTTCGGCCGAGCCCTCGGACATCCGCACGAGGGTCTGCAGCTGAACACGCCCTTGGACCTGGCACTCCATCACTCGCTCCAGGTGCTCGCTTTGATCGCAGACGGCGACCTTGGCGCCACTGTTCGCGAAGATGTGGGCGATCTGATCTGGCGTGCTCGTGGGATAGATCGGCGCCGGGATGCCACCAGCGGCCATGGTGCCGAGCTGCGCAATCACCCACTCGGGGCGGTTGTTGCCCATGATCGCCACCGCATCACCCACCTGGTGACCGGAGGCGATGAGAGCCTTGGCGAACGCACGCGCGCGCTGCCAGTACTCTCCCCAGCTGATGGCTCGGTAGCGGCCCGAAGCATCTCGTCCGTGCATGGCCGGGGCGCCGCTTTGGCGCTCCGCCCAGTCCGCGAGCTGGTGAACGAGGCTATGACGATCTCCCATGGGCCGCTCCATACACGAGCAGGGCGGTCATGGGAATCGAACCTCCAGGGGCTATACGCAAGGGCTGGGGATCTGAAGCCACATCTCTTGGTGGACGATGCCCGCTTCATCGAATCGAGGTCCCTCTTCGATGTAGCCTCGCGCCAGGTAGAACTCGAGGGCCGAGATCTGAGCGTGCAGAATGACGCGCTCGAGCCCGAGTTCCCTTGCCTCCGCTTCGAGGACGTCCATGAGGCGACCGCCGATCCCTCGCCCGCGAAAGCGCGACAGCACCGCCACTCGCTCCGCCTTGCCCTTGGTCTGGCCCGCGATGGCCCGCAGCCGCGCGGTGCCGACGACCATCTCGCCTTCTCTCGCGATGAAGTGCACCGCCTGCTCGTCCAGACCGTCGATCTCGATCGACTCGGGCACCGCTTGCTCCTCGATGAAGACAGCCTGGCGCACAAGTAGGCAGTCCGGTAGCTCGTCCTTTCGGGCACGTCTCACTTCCACCACCCGTGCGTTATAATCCCCGCGCGTGGTTGTGTCTCTGTCTACCTTGCTCGCGGACCGCCCCGTGATCTTGCTCGACGGGGCCATGGGCACCGAGCTGAGCCGCCGAGGCTTCGAGCTCGCAGATCCGCTTTGGTCCGCCAAGGTCTTACTCGAGGCACCCGAGGCGATCCTCGAGTTGCATCGCGACTACCTGGAGGCCGGGTCCGACATCGTCTCTACCGCGAGCTATCAGATCAGCGAGCCCGGCTTCCTCGCGCGCGGGCTCACCCGGAAGGACGCGCGGCGAGCGCTCGCATCTTCGTATGAAGTCGCACGAGCTGCGCTCCGCCAACGCGCGGACTCGACCGGTGATGCCTCGAGAGCCATCGCGGTTTCGCTTGGTCCTTATGGCGCGATTTTGGCCGACGGCAGCGAGTACAGCGGCGACTATGACCTCTCCCACGCCGAGCTCGTCCGCTTTCATCGGGAGCGCTTCGAAGTCGCGGCGGACATCGGCGCAGGTCTCGTAGCGCTCGAGACCTTTCCCACGCTCAACGAGGCCGAGGCCGCGCTGGAGGCGCTCGACGATTTCGCCACGCTCTCGGCTTGGCTCTCCTTCGTGCCGCGGGCCGAGGCCGTGGCGGTAGAGAAGCTCGTCTCCCCTCGCCTTGCGGCGCTCGCTTTCAACTGCGGCGCACCCGAGCTCACCTTCGAGGCGGCGGCGCGAGCCGCAAAGACCACCACGCTGCCGGTCTTTGCTTATCCGAACCGCGGCGGGACCTGGGACGCCTCGACAAAGACTTGGCGAGCGGTGGAGGTGGTGGACTGGGGCCGGTGGGTCGAGTGGGCTCGCTCCGCTGGACTCCGAGGCTTGGGAGGATGTTGCGAGACCTCCCCAGAGACGATTGCTTCGCTGCACGCCGCATTGAAGGCAACGCGCGGCCAGCCCGCGTAGGCCCTAGCTCGGCAGGGACTCGATCAGCGCGACCACCACGCTGATGTTGTCGTCGCCGCCACGCGAGTTGGCCATCTCGACGAGCTTTCGAGGAAGGTCGCGCACGAAGTTTTCCTCCGCGAGCATGAGGATCTCCTCGTCTTTGACCTGGTTGATGAGCCCGTCGCTGCACAGAAGATAGAGGTCGTTCGGCTGCAGCGGCACCACGATCGTGTCGACGGCCACGTCTTCATCCACGCCGACGGAGCGCGTGATGATGTTCTTCATGTGACTCTGCTCGGCCTGCTCCGGAGTCATCATGCCCGCGCGCACCATCTCGGCGACCATGGAGTGATCGTCCGAGAGCTGCTCGATGCGATTGCCGCGAATCAGATAAGCGCGACTGTCACCCACGTGCCCCACGAACGCGAATCGGCCGTGAAAGAAGATGCCGGTCACGGTGGTCCCCATGCCATGAAGATCGGGCGAGCGAACGGCGGTGCGATGGATTCGCGCGGAGGCCTGCTTGAGCGCGGAGGCGATGAGCTCGATGGCGGGGTGCTTCTCGAGGGGACCGTCGTGGCTGAGTGGTCCGTCCTTCTTGCGAAGTCGAACGTAGTCGTCGATCGTTTCGACCGCGATCTGGGATGCGACCTCGCCTCCGTTGTGTCCGCCCATACCGTCAGCTACGACGAAGAGGCTGAGGCCCTCGGCCAACAGGTAGTTGTCTTGGTTGGACTCGCGGACCATGCCCACGTCCGTGCAACCGAAGCCGTGAATGCCTGGGGTCGGCAGCTCGGAAGAATCGCTGGATTCCATCTACCTTCGCACCCCTAGCGCAGAGGGCGCCGTCTTGCCAGTGGGACCGTCTGGCTCTGGCTGCCAGAGCATGGCATAGGCCCAAAGGCATGCGGAGCAAGCTGTTTGGTCCCCAAGGCTTCCCTGTGCCGGTCCTGGGCCTCGGCACCTGGAATATGGAGCGGGATGATCGCGCCGCCGCCATCGCCGCCCTCCAGAGGGGGATCGAGCTGGGCATCACACACATCGATACGGCCGAGCTCTACGGCTACGGCCAGGTCGAGACGCTGGTGGGTGAGGCCATTCGCGGGCAGCGCGACCGGGTATTTCTCGTGTCCAAGGTCATGCCCAAGAACGCGTCGAAGGACGGCACCGTCGCGGCCTGCGAACGCAGCCTCGCGCGACTTGGAACCGACCATCTCGATCTCTTCCTCTTGCACTGGGCCGGACCACACCCCATCGAAGAGACGATCGCCGGCTTTGAAGAGCTCGTGCTCGCAGGCAAGATCCGTGCTTTCGGTGTGAGCAACTTCGATGTCCACCAGATGGAAGAGGTGTTTCGCGTCGCGGGACCTGGCAAGCTGGCTTGCAACCAGGTCATCTATCACTTAAACGAGCGCGCCATCGAACACGAGATCATCTCCTGGTGCGAGGCGCATCGGGTGGCGGTCGTGGCCTATAGTCCATTCGGATCCGGCAGGTTTCCCGGCCCGCGGAGCCCAGGTGGTCACGTCTTGGCCGAGGTCGCCAAGGAGGTCCGCGCCACCCCGCACCAAGTCGCGCTCGCCTTCCTCACTCGTCACCCTTCGGTCTTTGCCATTCCCAAGACCTCCACGCCTTCTCGCGTGGAGCAGATCTACGACGCCGCCGCACTGGAGCTGAGCGAGGCCCAGCTTCGCGCGCTCGACGAGGCCTTTCCGCTGGGCGTGAAACCAGGGTCGCTTCCGACGATCTAGACCATTCTACGGACGAGCGCGAAGATCGTCCCGACGCCAAAGAGACCGCCGAAGATGAGCTTGTTGTGCCTCGCCAGCCACTCGGGGAGGTAGATGTCGAAGTTGGGACGACGGTCCTCGGTGTAGCGCGCAGCGATTTTGGTCAGCGGACAGCTCCACTTGTTGAGGGCCAAGACGAGCGTCTCGAGCAAAACGACGCCGACCAGTGTCGCGGCGAGCGTATGGTGACCCTGCGAGGAGGCCACTGGGATGCCGATGATACAGACCACGAAGAACGCCCACACAATCGTGTGAACGAGCTTGACGGCGACGAGCGATGACGCGGGGGACGTCACCTGGCCTCAGTGCTGGGGATAGGTTCGGCTGCGCACCGTGCCTGCGGCCGGGTCGTAGATCAGATCGCTCGGATAGTGCAGACGCAGGCCCAAGCCATCGATGGTCGGGGGGGCCGCACCCTCGATCTGAATCTTCTGCTGTATGGCGCTGCGCGCGGCCGAGAGATCGAGCTGCACTCTGACCTCGTCGGGTTTGGACATGTGCAGCGGCGACTCGGGCGCCGAAGGCTGAGCGCGCTCGACCGGAGCCTCGGCCTTCTTGGACTCGGGGCATCCGAGCAAGAGACCCAAGAGGAGCCAGATGCGCGACATGCGGACCTCGTAGCGGGCCCCGAGCGACCCGTCAACTCAGCCCGAAATGGGAGCCCGAAATGGAGCCCGAAGTGGGGACAGGCACCTTTTCCCGAAATGGGGACAGGCACCTTTTCCTGGGGGGGAGCCCGAAATGGGGACAGGCACCTTTTCCTGGGGCCCGAGATGGGGACAGGACAAGGCGGAAATGGGGACGGCGGAAAAGGTGCCTGTCCCCATTTCCGCCGTCCCCATTCCCCCTGCTGGCAGAACTGCGCGCACTCGAGGCGCGCGAGGCCGAACACATGCGCGGCTTCGTCGCCGCTCAGCACGCGGACCTGGTGAAGGACTCCGATCCCAAGGTAGTCCCGCTGCGCAAACGGCTCGAGGTGATGATCCAACCCGAGGCGCTGCGGGACCTGGAGAACGACGGGCTGCTGTAATCTGTCAGCCGGTGACATAGTCGAGGCGATGGTTCCGGGCGAGGCCATCGACCGGCCGTGTCACGCATGTTCCCGGTTTGTTGCTGCCCATCTTCCTGGCTGCTCAATCTCCGGGCTGGAGTTTCTCACCTTGGAGGCGAACCCGCCTTCGGGTCTCAGATCCGCAGTGAGCGTCCAGCAACGCGCAGCGCGGGCCACGTCCGCGGCGCTCCGGTCACCATATCGTAGTCCTCCGGGAGCGAGGCTAGCGAGACGAACTCGATGGGCTCGAGAGGGCGCGGGCCATCGGCGCAGGCGAGAACCGGAGCCAGGAGAAGAGCGCGTGCAATTCTTGACGGCCGCGGCATGGCCATGAGTGGGCAAGGCTCGTGCCGTGGGTTGCTGGACGAGGAGACCAGCCCACAGGTGGACGGCCACCTCGCTCGGCGCTCAGCTCGAATGTCGTCCGCGGCGATGGCGATGGCACGGCGCAGCTAGAGGTTGCCGCACGGTAGCCTCTAGCTGCGCCGCGGCAGCTTCCCACTTCACGGAGCGACCGCGACGCGTTCAAGCCCGTTGGATGAGGGCGCGCGGCGCGGACGCCGAGCACGGCCAGGGAGGACTACAAGCTCGCCGACAGCTGAAGCGAGTTTGGCAGCCCCTCCGTCCCTACTCGCGATCGGCTACAGCCAGCTCCCGGAAGAGCGCAGCCAGTCCCTGCTTGTCGAACTCGTGAGCGGAGATGGCGATCATCGCGTCGTACAGGCGAAGCTCGGGATCATTGACGACCCATCGGTTGATGTCGAGGAACACCAGAGCGGTATTGAGGGCCGTCCGCTTGTTGCCATCTAGGAACGGCTGGTTCTCCGCGATGTGAAATGCGTAGGCCGCGGCCATCTCGAACAGGTCTGGGTGGAGATACTCACCAGCAAAGGTCGATGATGGCACCGCAACTGCCGACTCGAGTAGCGCCTGGTCTCGAACGCCGCTCGAACCTCCGAAGCGCTGTATCTGGTCCTCGTGGAGGTCCAGCACCTCGTCGAGTGTGAGGAACAACGGCTCGGCCGACATGGCTACTTTGCCAGCTTGCGAAATGTGCGGGCGTGCGACTTGAGCGTGCGTTCCTGAGCCTTCGCGATCTTGCGCTTGCGGACGGACGCATCGTGGACAGGAGTGATGATAAGGCTCTCGCCGTCCGTCGAGATCTCGAGTTCGGTCTCCGCTGTGATGCGGAGCATCTCCAGGATCGGCTTGTCGATGATGATACCCGAGCTGTTTCCCACAGCCTGTAGCCGCTTGCCCATGCCCGTTTATAACACCGTTATGAACGGGCGGGAAGCCCCCTCCAGGTGCAGGTCTGCCCAACGCTAGCTCGCTCAGCTGCGGCGCGGCAAGCACCCACATCACGGAGCGGCCGAGACGCGTTCAAGCCCGATGGATGAGGGCGCGCGGCGCGGCCGTCGAGCACGGAGGTCGAGGACTACATGCTCGCCGTCAGCTGCAGCGAGCTTACGAGTGGACCGTTCTGCTTTCCGCGGACTCACCGGAGGGAGAGAGTGGGTGCGGGACATGCGCCCACCGGCAACGAATCTGGAGCGAGGAGCACGCGATGCTTACCAACTCACGCTCGTGCCGGTGGGTGTACCGATGCCCGTAACGAAC
>WYAZ01000026.1 GCA_011526105.1 Deltaproteobacteria bacterium
AGAAGTTCGATCATGTTCCCGCGAAGTATCTTTCGTCGCTGGTCGGCGCGCTACGAAGGGAGTTGGGTCGCCCCCAATGACCGAGGAGCCCGAAAGGGCGGCCGCAGGCCGCGCGTCGGCCAGGGGACTAGGCGTCCTTGTTCTCGGGTGGCTCGCGCTGATCGGCGTCGAGAGCCTTGCCTCCCATGATTTTTCGGATCACGAGCATGGCTACGAGCACGAACAGCCCCCATGAGAAGAGGATCGCGATCATGCTGAGGCTCATCGGAGCCGGAGTTAGCGAAGCGGGTGCGCGGGGTCAACGCCGGCGCCTGGGTTCGCGAGGGTGGATCCTACTCGCCCTCGCTCTGTGCGGCGCCTGCTTCAATCCCTCCGGCGTCGATCTCGATTCCTTGGACTCGGACGCGACCCACTTCGTCTGGTTGCTCCAGACGCCGGCCGGGGTCTTCGGAGAGGCCCAGCTCGTGGCGCGCGCCGAAGAGGTGCCGGTGCTCTTTCGCGCGGGACTCGAGCTCTTCGTCTTTCCTGTGGACGCAGACGCCTTTCTGAGGCTGGGCGTCGAGCCTCAGACCATACCGCCGGTGGTTCTGCTTAGACCGGCGGAGACCTGCGAGCCCGCTTTCGTGCCATCGTCCCTCTTTCGACTCGAGCAAGGCGTGTGGGAAGCGGTGGCGCTCGAAGGCGTGAGTGAGGAGAAGCGCGCGGCCTTCTGGATGACGACCGATCTCTTGCGCGGCTGTCCCGAGGCTCGTCCCGATGTTCATCTTCAGGGTGAGGCCGCCCGTGGTTGTACGCCTGAGGTCGAGGCGATCGGTCGTTGTGAGTGGGGGCTGGACTTCGGCGCGGGCTGTCGTTTGTCGCCCACGCAACATCACTGGCGGCTCCATGCTTGGCCGAATGGTGGCGCCTGCTTGGGTCCTTCGAGCTTCGACGGCTGCGAGGTCTCCGCGCTCGAGGGTCGCTTTCTCTCCCAGACGGTGTGCACCGGTGTTCGCGCGGTGGTGTCTAGACCCGCAGATGTGTTGGACGTTCGTGTCGCTCGCATGACTCACCACGGTGCGTCCGGGTACGGCCAGAGCGCGATCGGGGTGGGGGCGTCCGGCGAGGTGGAGCCGAGGAGTGGTTATCTGCCCGATCTGGTCCGTCTCGAAGGCGGTGACCTCATCGTCGCGGCTTCAACGGAGCTCGTGAAGCCGATCGAATTCTCCCCGAGCAGCGAGAGCACCTTGCTTCGCGTCGACGCTCAGAGCCTCGAGGTCCTCTCCACCTCCGTTCCCATACACACCGCCGTCCTCGGACTCATCCCGGATCGCGAGTCGCCCGATGCCGTTCTCGCGGTTGCGGCGGGCAGTGAGCCCAATACGCTGCGCCTGGTCCGTCTGGGTCTAGACGGACAGGAGCGCGAAACTCAGCCCATCGCTCAGTTCGAGGTCGACCCACCCGTCGGCTCCCGCCTGGCATACGTCGACGGGTTCTTTGCGCCCGAGCTCGAGGCCTTGGTCGTGCTCGTGTCTTTCCAGATCAAGTTAGGGACGGAACGCTACCGCTATTGGGTTCAGCTCACGATCTTGGATCCGGTCTCGCTCGAGGTTCGGGCGCAGTTCGACACGCAGAACATGGCCACCGAGGTGTACGCGAACGAACTGGTGTACTCGCCTCGCGAAGGTCGTCCGCGGGTCCTCCTCGTCAGCGATGACAACGACTCGGTGAATGTGTTTTGGTTCTCGCTGGAAGCCGGGTTCGAGCACGACAGCGCCTTCCGGCTGGCGCACGGAGGCGGATCGACCATTCAGCACGCGACGGAGCATCTGGGCGCCGATGGTGTGCGGCGGGTCATCTACTCCGTCTCCTCTGAGGAGCGTTCCTGGCGCAAAAAGATCGAGCCTCGCTACATCATTCAACATGCCGCCTACGGCCTTCCCAGCATCACCACGCCCCTCGGGCCGGACGTGCTCCTGGCGCCGCAGCTCGAACCCACGAGCGGCGACCTCGAGTTCCTCCTTCTCGAGCCGGAGCGCGTCGATGTGGTTGCAGCGACCGCACCCAAGATCCCCGCAGCTGGTCCCGCAGGGCGTGCGGTCTACGACGGAGCAGGCACGGTATGGATGACCCTGCCTTGGACGGGACAACTCGCGCGGGTGTCCAGAGCGAATCCGTGAACTGTGACATTTCGCGCCAGCAAGCTGGCTTGCCGCCGGTCCGGCTCATTGCTACCAATCGGACATGAAGCTTTCAGTCCTGGCCTGGACGGCAGTTCTGTCTCTTGCCTTCGTGGTCTCCTGCGGCGGGACCTCCGAGATCGGCGGTGGTTGCGACACCTCTGGCGCCACCGATGAGTGTGTGAGCGGCGCGATCTGCAGCTCCGAGCGGGAGGGCGCGACGAACTGCCGGAAGATCTGCACCGAGCAGGCAGATTGCGGCGACTCCGAGAACTGCAACGGGATCAACGACTCGAATCAGAAGAGCTGTCAGCCGAAATAGCCCTCGGGCCGACCGCTCGCGCTCAGAACGATGCGCCGATGGTCAGAAACGGAAGCCCTCCGAGTGCGCTTCCAAACTCGGAGATTGGGCCGAGGAGCGCCATGAGCTGGATGTAGAGGGAGACGTCCTCACCGAGGCCCACCTCGAAAGTGAGGCTCGGGCGCAGCCACATCGCAAACAGGGTGCCGCTCGCTGAGCCCACGCCGTAAGCACCCACGGTCGCAAAGGTCCACATGGGTACGTCCATGACGATCGAGAACTGAAACGTCTTGCTGCCCATGCTGAGCACGAGCCCGGGCATGGGTCCCATCGTCAGTCCGTTGCCGCCGAAGAAATTGAGAATCGCGAAGACGTTGAGATCGGTGCGGAGGGCCAAGGAAAAGCTCTGGTCGCCGGAGAGGCGAAAACGAAAGCCCATATCGGCCAAGGTCAGAACACCCAAGCTCGCGACGCGTGCCTCGAAGTGCGCGTTCTCGTGAATCGCGTACACCAGGTTGAAGTCGAGCGAAGGCAGATAGGCGATCATGCGAAGCCCGACCCCAAGCTGCAGGGTCTTGGCTTTTGGGCCCCACGCGGAGTGTACGAAGGGACGCGGGCCCAGGGTCTCCTCCGCGATCCATCCTCCGCCCGGAGGTTCAGCCCAGTGGGTCTCTTCGGGTGGCGCCGGGTCTCCGGCGGGGGTCTGGGTCGGTTGCGTGGGTTGCACCGGCTGCGTGGGCTGCGTGGGCTGCGCTCTCGGACTCGGCGGGGCCTCAGTCCCCGTACCCCGACCCGAACTCCGCTGCAGCTTCCCGAAGTTGTACTCCTCCTCGAGCACGAGCGCCCCACCGGCGGCATAACTCCGCCAGAGGCCGTGCTTCTTGCCATCGAGGAAGCTACCTTCCATCGCGAGTTCCCCGCTTCGATGCCATCGGCGATACGGACCGCTCTTCGAGATGCCGCCAAACAGATCCTTGGCCTCACACCACGCCTCGAGACCCTCGGGCGGAGGTCGACCTGCCTTCTGGGTGCCCTTTGGGCAGCGCAGAGCATCTGCGTAGGCAGTCAAAGGCAGCGTCAGAAGAACGGACGATGCAAGTAGAGTTGCAAGGCTTCGAGGCATCCGAAAAAGGGGACAGGCACCTTTACATCAGCACGCTGGAAAGCAGATCGGGCAGTGGTGCTCGACGCCTTTCGAGGCCACTACGGCCCGAGCGGCAGAGCGCTTCGGCCGAGGCTAAGCGCCATTCTTCTTTGGCCCCACAAAACCCGGTGCTCGAAAACGCGCGAGCGGACCCGCCGGCAGCGTACCCTCGGGCGCTGTTCGATCGGCGCGATAACCTTCGAGGCTCGCGCGCTCGCCGCTGAGTTCGGCGAGTCTCTGTAGCGCGCTCGCGGTGACGGCCGCGGTCTGCTCCCGCAGCGCCTGCTCGAAGGCACTCTGGAGCGCGGGGTTGACGGGATACGCTCTGTAGTGGGCAGCGAGCTTCTGCGTCGCCTCTTCGGGCGGCGTGTTCGGGCCCACGCCAATCCTCGATGCAAACTCGGAGAGGAATCGCTCCACGTGTTTGGCGGCAGCGAACTCCGGCTCAGCCTGCGCGGCCTGCATGAAGAGCAGGGGTAGGTAGTTGAGGACATCGTCTTCCGAAAAGCGAAGCGCCCCGTTGCCCTCCTTGGAAATGAACACCGAGGTGAGCACGCGTGTGGCTTCAGCTTGCGCCTGGGCGTCGCCCATCCCTAGCGCTCCGACTCCGAGACTGTGTCACGCACCTTCGTCATTGCGGCCCTCCATGCGTCGTCGGTGCCGGGGCGGTTCAATCCGTGGCCCATCTGATACTGCACGTTGCCGAGGAACTGCGCGACGGAGGTCTCGTGATGGTCGCGAACGTCTCTAGCGGCGTAGTCGAGGAGCCGCTCCATCTCCTTGGGATGCACCAAGGTTTTGAGGCCCATGCCGATGTACGCGGTGGGCGGCGCCGGCTCGGGCGCGTACTTGCTTCGAGCACGCTCGTCTAGGTCTGCGATGAGCACCGCGGTCGGCCGACCCTCAGGATTCGCCTGGGCCGCCTCGTTCATCGCTCGAAGACCATCTGCCAGGGTCACCGCCTCGTTCAGCCCATGCCGCATGCCTCCGAGCGCGCCACCGCTCTCGGCTCGGTTCATCGCTTCTTCCCAGCGCTCGAAGACTGCGGCGCCGTCCTCGCCCGGCCGGGCAAACATGACCTGGTGGGAGTTGACCTTGAAGGCAACCGGCCCGTTCTTCGCTTCCGTCGCGAGCTGCTTCGCCAGCTCTTCGACTCGTCCGCCGTTGGAGGGAGCGGGCAGCCACTGCACGTTCTTTGGCAGCGCATTGGACGCGTAGGCTGACCAGTAGTCTTCTCGGGTCTTCGCCATATCGACCAAAGCGTCGTGGATGGCCCCCACCGCCTCTTTGCCGGCCTTCACGGCCTCCGTATCCAACGGGATGCCCTTGATCTGGGCCAAGGCCTTCGAGGCGGCCTCGTACACGCTCGATGCCACGCTGTCTGCGACCTTGGCGAGGGATGGATCCGCCAAGCTCGCCCGCAGCAAACTGGCAACTGTCTTCGCGGACTGGCCTTGGGCTTTCGCTTGCTCCGCAAAGAGAGTGCTCGCGGCCTTGGGGTCCATTCTCTGGATGCTCATCGCGCTGAGGATACGCGGTTGTGACGAGCTCTTCCAGCGGGCGCTGGTCGCGTCGGCTCGGATTAACACTCGGAGCGGTAGACGCATCGATGCTCCGCTCGCGGCCGTCCCCATACCCGCGGAATGCCTGATTCGGTCCCAGGTCACATCGGCGTTGGGCCCGAGTATCCGATCCAACGCAACCAGGGCTCCGATCCGCCGATACCAGACGTGTGAACGGGGTCGGCAGGACTCGAAGCGTGCTCTCCCATCCGCTCGCGACTCCGCCGTTTTCCTCGCCCGCGACCTCCAAGACCGCACCGGTGGATCGCTTCGAGACCCAGCCATCCTCCGCGTCCGTCTCGAGCGGCTCCACATGGGACACCAGCTCCGCCGCGATGAAGGGCTGGGTCGTTGGAACGAAGGCGATGGTGGTGGCGGCGGTTCTGCTCGCGGGCTGCACTTCACTGCCGATGGCACCGGGCGCGCCTGTACCGACGGCGGTCCGGAGCGAAGCAGAGTGCGCGATCCCCGCTGAGCTTCGCAGCTGGCCGGTGTTCGCGAATGGTCGCCATCTGCGCCTGGATTCACTGGGGGGCTGCGGTACGAAGCCCTTTTCGGTGGAGTACTTCGATGCGCGAGACATGCTGCCGCGAGAAGGGGTGGTGGGCCTCGGCAACACCGATGCGAGTCGACGAATTCGACCGCCCGGGGGCCAGCCGGTCACGGAGCGCATCGAGGCGCGTTATGAGCTCAGCGCCGAGACCGCCGAATGCATCGCGATGCTTCGCGTCTACGAGCGCCCCTATCGACTGCTCGGACCCAACAGCTCTTCGGGTCTGCGGGCGACGATGAACGAGTGCGGGATCCCGATGCCCGATCACCTGCCTGGCAAAGGAGGCATGCTCTCGAGCTTTCCCGGCATCGATCACGACGCCGGTCCGGCGGTCCTGAAGGCCCCGCTCGAAGCGTTTGGGCTGTACCCGATCACCGACGCCGGCGCCTAGAGCTCATCTCAAAACCCCCGACCGAGCGAGACGGCCAAGACGCGAGGCCCGCAAGGCGGGCCGACGCGGATCGGCCGAAATCGCGACCGAGGGGGTCTCGAGATGAGCTCTAGCACGTGCTTCCCGATGATGAACTGCCCCAATGACATGGTTTACGACCACTTGCCTGATACCGCACAAATGTTTAGATACGCCTCGTGGCCCATGACCATCTCGAAATCCGGGGCGCCCGCGAGCACAACCTCCAGAACCTGAACGTCCGCATCCCGCGCGACCGCCTGGTGGTCATCACCGGCGTCTCCGGATCGGGCAAAAGCTCCCTCGCCTTCGACACCATCTACGCCGAGGGCCAGCGCCGCTACGTCGAGAGTCTCTCGGCCTACGCGCGGCAGTTCCTCGATCAGATGTCCAAGCCGGACGTAGACTCCATCGAGGGTCTGTCGCCTGCGATCTCCATCGAGCAGAAGACCACCTCGAAGAACCCACGCTCCACCGTCGGGACGGTCACCGAGATCTACGACTACCTCCGCCTGCTCTACGCCCGCGTGGGTCAAGCGGCCTGCCCCGAATGCGGCAAGCCGGTCTCGCGCCAGACGCCGCAGCAGATCGTCGACCAGCTCTTCGAGCGCCCCGAGCGCACCAAGTTCCACGTGCTCTCGCCCTTGGTGCGCGGGCGCAAGGGTGAGTACAAAAAGGAGCTCGACGAAGCCAAGAAAGCCGGCTTCACGCGCGTGCGCATCGACGGCACCAGCCACGATCTCGAGGGCAAGCTCCCCACGCTCGACAAGAAGAAGAAACACGACATCGACATCGTCGTCGATCGCTTGATGGTGTCCGCCAAAGACCGCGGGCGCATCACCGAGTCCATCGAGCTCGCGCTCAGAAAGGGCGAGGGCCTGGTGCGTCTGCTCTTCGTCGACAGCGGCGAGGAGCAGCTCATGTCCGAGGCGCTCGCGTGTCTCGACTGCGGCATCTCGTTGCCGGAGATTGAGCCGCGCAGCTTCTCCTTCAACAGCCCGCACGGGGCCTGCCCCACGTGCTCGGGTCTCGGTGAGCTCGCAACCTTCGAAGAAGACCTCGTCGTCAATGCCGAGCTCTCGCTCAAAGACGGCGCCATCGGGCCTTGGGGCCGAAACGCCGCCTGGTACGGGCCGGTGCTCGAGGCTCTGGCCAAGCACTACAAGCAGTCTTCCAGCACTCCGTGGAAGAAGCTGCCCAAGAAGTTTAGAGACGTCGTGCTCAACGGCTCCGGCGACGAAGAGATCCGCGTCGTCTTCAAGGGCGAAGAGAGCCGCTACACCTTCAAGAAGCCCTTCGAGGGGGTCCTGCCTCAGCTCGAGCGCCGCGCGCGCGAGACCGAGGCGGACAAGGTGCGCGAGGGCCTCGCGGCCTATCAGCGCATGAAAGATTGCCCAGACTGCGCGGGTTCGCGGCTTCGCAAGGAGGCGAGGGTGGTGCGCATTCAAGAACGCGCCATTCACGAGATCACCGCGCTCAGCGTACGCGACGCGGTGCGGTTCTTCGAAGGTTTGCGCCTGAGCGCCCGCGACACGCAGATCGCCGAACGCGTGCTCAAGGAGATCCGAGAGCGTCTCGGCTTCTTGAACTCGGTCGGCCTCGGCTATCTGAATCTCGAACGCGGCGCGGCCACTTTGTCGGGCGGCGAGGGTCAGCGCATCCGCTTGGCCACGCAGATCGGAAGCTCTCTCGTGGGGGTCCTCTACATCTTGGACGAGCCCTCCATCGGGCTGCATCAGCGCGACAACTCGCGGCTCCTCGATACGCTGAAGCACCTTCGAGACCTCGGCAACACCGTGCTCGTCGTGGAGCACGACGAAGAGACCATGATGGAGGCCGACTGGATCGTCGACCTCGGTCCGGGGGCTGGGGTGCACGGGGGCCACGTGGTCGCCGAAGGCCCGCCGTCCAAGGTGAAGACGGTGAAAGAATCCCTCACCGGCCGCTATCTCGCGGGTGAGCTTCGCATCGAGGTGCCCAAGGAACGGCGTCAGCCCAAGCCCGAGAGCATTTGGATCAAGGGTGCGGTCGGCAACAATCTCCAGGGCCTGAACGTGCGCTTTCCGCTCGGCGTCTTCACCTGCGTGACCGGGGTCTCCGGCAGCGGCAAGTCCACGCTCGTGAACGAGACCTTGTACCGAGGGCTCGCCAAGGAGATCCACGGCGCTACGGGCGAGGTCGCGCCGCACAAGGCGATCGAAGGCCTCGAGCACATCGACAAGGTCATCGACATCGATCAATCACCCATCGGCCGAACGCCTCGCTCCAATCCGGCCACGTACACGGGGTTGTTCGGTGACATCCGCGATCTCTTCGCAAACCTGCAAGAGTCGAAGATGCGCGGCTACGGCCCGGGTCGGTTCAGCTTCAACGTCAAAGGGGGTCGCTGCGAGACCTGCGAAGGCGCGGGCATCTTGAAGATCGAGATGCACTTTCTGCCAGACGTGTTCGTGAAGTGCGAGGTCTGTCTGGGTCGGCGTTACAACCGCGAGACGCTCGAGGTGTTGTACAAAGACAAGTCCATCGCCGACGTGCTCGAGATGACGGTGGCGGAAGGTTTGGAGTTTCTCAACCCCATCCCGGCGGCGCGCAGAAAGCTCGAGACCTTGCAGGCGGTGGGCCTCGGCTACATCCACCTCGGGCAACAGGCGACCACGCTCTCGGGCGGTGAAGCGCAGCGGGTGAAGCTGGCGAAGGAACTCGCGCGCCGCGACACCGGGCGTACTTTGTACGTGCTCGACGAACCAACGACCGGCCTTCACTTCGCGGACGTACAGAAGTTGCTCGAGGTGCTGCATCAGCTCGCGGATCACGGCAACACGGTGGTCGTCATTGAGCACAACCTCGACGTGATCAAGACCGCGGACTGGGTCATCGATCTCGGGCCCGAGGGCGGCTCGGAGGGCGGACGCATCATCGCCGAGGGCACGCCGGAGGTGTTGGCGGAGGCCGAGGGCAGTCACACGGGCCGGTACTTGGCGCGGGTGCTCGCTGGGCGTCCGGTCGAGAAGGCCAAGGCGAAGTCGAAGAAGAACGGGGCCGCCCGAGAGGCGGGGGCTTAGAGCTCATCTCAAAACCTCCTCGGTCGCGATTTCGGCCGATCCGCGCCGGCCCGCCGTGTTGGGCCTCCTCGCGTTATCGCAGGATAGCGCATTCGTCGGCCCGCCTTGCCGGGCCTCGCGTCTTGGCCGTCTCGCTCGGTCGGGGGTTTTGAGATGAGCTCTAGAGGCTGTGATGGCTGTCGTGCCTCGAACCTAGATCTGACGCCTGTAGGCGCCACCTTGCCTGCTTCGCGCTCTGCGGCCGACTCGGTCCATGGGTCTGAGCTGGCGCGAACGCTTGGCCCGACTCATGCACTGGTCTGGTGCGGCCATGCAAACCGCCCAATCCTCCATTCGCAGAAGTTCGACCTACGCCCGCTCACGCGATCCGGCGCACCTCATCGAGCGCACCTACGACCAGCTCTTGGATCAGCTGACGTGGCTCCGTGAACACGAAGGCATCATCGACTCGACGATCGCGGGCGCCATCCTCGACCTCATGGGCGGCCGGCCTATCTTCAGCCCCTTCGACACGACCGAGCAACGCAGCGTCGTGGGTCGTTTCGTGCTCTTGTGGATGTGGCGCGGACCTACGATGGACAGCGTCTTGTTCGTCTCCGGGCCGACCTGTCTCGAACAGATCATTCAGGGCGAGGGAAGTCTGGACGAGCCGTTCTCTATCTTCCGCGCTTTGGAACGTCGCGCGGAGGAGCCGGGCCCTCTCGAGAATCGCTTTCGGACCCTGCTCGGGCTCGACCCCGGGCTCATCTTCGAGCTCGCCTCGATCGACGAATCCACCTCCAGAGCACACATCCTGCAACTCCGTGCACGTCTCCGATCGACCGCTGGCGTGCAACTCGTGGAGTCGATGATCGAACGTGTCTCGGTTCGGACACACCTCGGCCTCGTGAAGTCGGCGTCGGTATCGATGGCGTCGTCGGCATCGGTGTTCGTCTCACGCGCTCAGCAACAGCTCGGCCGCGCGACCTCCGACGTGACCTGCACTTCAGTCGACCCCAATTGCATCTCGCGCGCATTGGAGGACTGCAACGAGGCGCTCGAGCGCGAGCCCGACAACGTCGAGGCGCTCCTCTTGCGCGCGCGTGCTCGCACGCTCAGAAGCCGATTCCGAGACCTCGGCCGCGCGCGGAGGGACCTCGACCACATCTCGAAGCTGGACCCCAAAGACGGGAGGGTCTGGCGCACGCTCGGCGAGATCCACGTGGCGCAAGGACACCCCAAAGTCGCGCTCCACGCCTATCAGCACGCGCTCGCCGCCGAGTGTCCCGACGATACGGCGTACCTCTTCCGAGCGGCCTTGAGGCTCGAGCTCCGTCAGCTCGACAAAGCGGAAGCCGACGCTCGGTCGTTCCTCTCCGTCTCGCCCGACAAACCAGGAGGATACGCGGTCCTCGGTATGGTTCTGCGCAAGAAGGGTGACGTCTCAGGTGCTTTCGACGTCTTGGACAAGGCGTTGGACCTCGATCCGGACCACGCGAGGAGTCTGGTCGAGCGAGCATCACTCTTCGCCGACCTCGGACACTCGGAGCGGGCCCTCGCGGACTTCGATCATGCGGTGCAGGTCTCGGGCGAGGCCGAGGCGCACTACAGCCGCGGGAGCCTTCGCTTGGTGCTCGGTGAGCTCGAAGGTGCGGAGTCCGACTTCAGCTCCGCGATCGAGCGAAGCCCAGAAGATGTGTCCGCTCGGCTCAATCGAGGCACGGTTCGCATCATGCGCGGAGACCAGGCGGGCGGAGCTTCGGACTTTCGCGAGGCCGCGAGCTCGCACCCCAGCTCGCCTTCAGCACGCATGAAGTGGGGCTTGTTGCTGCTTCAGCTCGGTCGCGACGAGGAGGCTCTCACCGAGCTTCGCGCCGCGCTCTCCTTCGCCTCCTCGGATTGGCCAGCGAGAGGTCAGATCGAGGCGATCGTGGCGGAGCGGACCTAGTCCCCTGGAAACGTAGAGGCTAGCAAATGTCGCCGGCCCTCTTCGCGGCTGCTCGCCGCGACGCCTTTGGCTCTCGTCGGTTGAATACAGAGAATACTCGCCCTCCTCGCGCGACGACCAGACACGAAGATTGCTCGCCGAATTTCGCTCGCCTCCACGTTTCCAGGGGACTAGTGTCCCGTCCGAAAAGTTCAGATCACGTTCGCGCTTGTCCTTTTCGCCCCTGGCCGACGCGCGGCCTGCGGCCGCCCTTTCGGGCTCCTCGGTCATTGGGGG
>WYAZ01000027.1 GCA_011526105.1 Deltaproteobacteria bacterium
AATCCATCACGGACTACGGCGCCTCTGGCGTGGTCCCGCGTCCTCGAACATACTCACGCCCCCACACCCGGGGTGGCCGGTTTTCAAGTGTTCCTTCGTGGCCGGTTTTGGGTGTTCGGTGACATCCACGACGACGAACTCGAAGGGCGGCGTGTGCAGCGTCGGCAGGTGGGCGGCCGGGCCGGAGAACAGGTCGGCCTCCGTCAGCGGGCAAAGCACGCGCCGAAAGCTCAGGACTCCCTACTCGGGGTACCACCGCTCGACGCGTCCCGGCGCGGCCTCGTTCTGCGCGAGCTCCGCCGGGCTGGCGCGATAGACCTTCGCGACGAAGGGTGCCGGAGTTCGCACCAGAAACCTCTCGATCTTGCGCCGGGTGGCCACGAAGGATCGGGCCAGGTCGGGGTGCGTGGCCTTTCCGACGACGACCAGCAGCCGGACGCTGTGGCGTACCACGGCATCGCGTTCGTTGACCTTGTAGCGGATCTGCTGGTCGTGAGTGACGCCGATCCAGCCTTGCCGCCCGATCTCGGCGAGCCACTCCTCGTCCGGGCAGTCGGGGGAAAGTGATCCCCGTGGCGCTGGACGGGGAGACCGGCCTCCCTCAGGATAGCCGGAAACTGCAGGCCGAGGTCTCGATCCGTGAAGTAGACAACCGTCAAGCCGCCCGCTCGTAGAGCACGGCGTTCTCGATCGCTTCCCTGGGCACCTCGTAGTCGCGCGCGACGTCGTCGACGCCTTCGCCGGCGTCGATGCGGGACGCGATCACGCGGGTCGAGATGAAGGCATCGCGGACGACAGGTCGTCCGAACGAGATCGCCGGGTCGATCAGAACCGGGCGCGCCTCTCCGCCATCGCCGAAGACGAACGGGTAGAGCCGCATCGGGAAGCGCAAGCGGTCCCATTCGACCCGCTTCAAGTGGGCCTCGAAGACTCGCCGGATCGCGAGCTGGCCCGAGGCCGAGAGGTTGATCAGCTTGCCGTACTGGTCCAGGAACAGCCGCCCGCCGTCCCAGCACAGCTCCTCCCGCAGGAGCAACTGCTCGATGGAGAGAGACCGCTCGGCATAGGCGAGCGCCTTGCGAACGGCGTCGAGCGGAATTCCGTGCTCCGTCCGAAGGGAGAGCAGGACGTGAGCCTCGACGAGGTTCGAGAAGGAAAGGGCCAGCGGCTCGCGACGGGCGGGTTTCAGGACGGCGGGAAAATGCCGGACCCCCTTGGTCGTCGGGTAGGGCCGTCCAACGACCCACGAGCGCAGCGTCGCCGGCGAGATCCGCACGTACCGCGAAGCCTCGGCGATCGAGTAGGCAGGGTGGTTGCGAGGATCCGGCTTGGTCGTGGCAGTGCCTCCAGAGTGGTTCTGCCTCAAGCCTGGCCCCCTCGGGTCCGTGAAGGGGAGGTCCCGGGTCGGGGCGGCGCTTGCCGATCGGGGCAGGTCGCAGACGCAGTGCCGGCGTCAGGCTTGCGGTGACATCACGACCGGCGTCTCCGCTGGCGATCCAGCTCCAGCAGACCGTGCATCAGGCCCGTACGTGTCGGCGACGACGATGACCGATGCGCGCTTCGGCTGTTCTCGAGGTCCTGCTCCAGGTCCTCGAGCGTGTACTCGAGGTAGACCTGGTGCTGCTCGAGGAAGCCGTCGGCCTCGTCGCGGGTGGCGAAACCGAGCAGGCGACGGAGCTGGGAGTGCGTGAGCGCGCCAGTGTCTCCCCTGGGCTCACGATCGGCCGGAATGCGCGCCACCCGGGAACAGGGTGCGCTGCGCGCGCTGGCGAGGCACGGGTGGAACGGGGGCACCTCCGAGCGAGGCGAGATCCGACGGGGTCCGGATCTTCAGGCAGGTGCGGGATGAGGCGAGAGAGACGTCGACCGGCTTGCCCAGGTCGACCAGGCGCCGGACGTTCGCCAGGGTGCCCCGGCTCTGCCCATCCCACAGCATGAAGCCGCACTCGGCGTCGGCGGCCATCGCCGAGTCCTTGAGGGCGTAGAAGTCGAAGCCGCGCTCTCGGGTGGCCCGGATCGCCCGCACCGGCCAGCCGCCGACGTTGTTGCGGCATTCGCCGTTCGTGCAATAGACGGTGACGTTCGGGTCGTTGCGCTCGGCGAAGTAGGCCTGGACCGCGCGATCGCTGCCCTTGGCGTCCCCGACGAGGACCGCGTGACCGCGCGCGATCCTGTTGCCGAGGCGCCCGCGGATGATGTCGTTCAGCCGAGACAGCCGCCGCGATCCGCCGACGAAGACGGTACTCATCGTGCCTTGGTCGATAGCACCGAGGTGACCGCGTCGAGGGTGGCGCCGGACCTGTACAGGTCATCGACGAGGAGCACCGTCTTCCCGCGAAGCACGCCGGCGGGGACCTCGTGCGCCCCTTCGAGGACCCTTCGAGCGTTCCGCGAAATCGAACACGTCCTCGATGGCCTTCAGGCTGGGCCTCTTGGTCACCACGGCGCGCACTTCGAGGCCCAGGACCGCCGAGAGCCCCTCACAGATCTGCAGGACCGGCTGCCTCTGCCTGGTGGCACTCGGCGGCACCGGCACGATCGCATCCACGGGTGGTTGCCACCTCCGGATGAAGTCGGCGAGGACGGGCACCAACTCGCCCAGTACAGCCTCACCGCCCTTGTACTTCAGGCGGTAGACCAGCTCACCGATCGGCGTGCGCTCGGTATCGAAGCGCGGGTGACCTGCGCCGTCGTAGCCCAGGAAGTCGCCCCTCCCTCCATGCGCCCTTGATCTTCATGGGTTTCGTCGAGACGTCACTCATTCGAAGGGGTGCCCTCCCGTCGCAGCCCGGATCGTCACCCTCCGGCATGCCGCGTGGGGTCCCCACCGGTCAGGGCACGCGGGAGGCGAGCCGGTGGCGGCTGGAGGCCCTGGCCAGCGACCCGGTCAACTGCTGCGGGGCCGCCTCACCAGGAGCACTGACCGCTCCGGAAACCGCACGTCGCCCGGCACAGCCAGGATGTTCTGGGCCTCGAGCCGGCGCCGGAAGTCCGCAACGGTCTCCTCGGGATCGGTGCCGGCGGGCAGCCACACCTCCCACCAGCAGGGCGTTGCCTCATCCGTGGGGAACGGACCGTCGTCGGCCCACAGGGCGCGCAGCGTCGTAGCACCGACACCGCAGCCGTCACCAGCTCGGCACTGGCTCCCTCGTGGACCACGACTCGCTCGCCGCCGACCAGCATGATCTCGAGCAGCGGGCGCGAAGGCAGAGCTGCATCGATCACCTGCACCGGCCGGAACTCAATCCCCTCGCTAGCCCCCCGACGCTCGACCCGCCGGCGCCAGTACCCGAACTTCGCCGGACTGATCCGATGCCGGATCGCGAAGGACACCGCGCTTCCGCCCTCCACCCGCCATCGCGCTACCATTGCCCGCATCTGCCCCTCGTTCGCCAGCCTCGACATGCTCACCTCCAGTGAAACATGCGAGCCTGGATGAACGCCGCCTCTCAGCTCAAGACGCGGTTCGTCGAACGCTTACGTGAAGCTTCTCGGACTACCCCCGCCGACCGAACTCCTCGTTCAGCGCCTTGATCTGGGATGTCATCTCGGCGATCTGTGCCTGCAGCTTCAGATCCCGCTCCTGAGTCGACGTGACCCATGTCGCGACGGCGGTGGTGTCCCGTTCCAAGCCGGTCAGTCGCCTCGCGATCTCGCCGTTCTCCAACATGGCCAGGTGTTCGTTCGCTCGAGTGACGGCTGGAAAGGTGA
The DNA here is from genome assembly GCA_011526105.1 of Deltaproteobacteria bacterium. GTDB lineage: Bacteria > Myxococcota > Kuafuiibacteriia > Kuafuiibacteriales > Kuafuiibacteriaceae > WYAZ01. The sequence continues at coordinate 3,712 of WYAZ01000027.1, forward strand.
ACGCGAGTACGGCCAGGATGCAACCCACGATGATGATGCCGTTCCTCTGATCTCGAGAAATGCCGCTGAGCTGCGCCACCTGCGTTCCAACAACGCACAGGGGACGCACGAACGCTGCCCCAAAGCTCAACTGGTCGTCAGGGCACTCAGCGCCAGAGCTAATCGCCCCGACGAGGAGTCCCGCACCGACAATCGGGACGCCGATTGCACCTGCAACCAAGCCCCAGAAGATGGCTCCGACTGCTCGTCCGATTGCAACCAGTACCGTCCCGAGGATCGCCGCGGCCACCAGGAACATGCCGATGCCTTCGCCCATGAGCCCCCCCTTTTCTTGCTTGTCAAGATCTCGCGGCGCCGTAGTCACTGAGCTGAGCTTAGGACGCCCAGATGCCTGGACGATGATTTCGCCGACGGCGTCGGCGACTCCCGAGAAGTCTAGGAAGTCCCTGTCGGTTTCGTTGTCAGCCCACATGGCAAGCCCTTAGGCGGTGCCGCGGGTGGCGCGCGACGTTGCGGCGCTCACGCGCCTGCTGGTTCTCATAGCACCCCGACGCCATTCCAGTCGGGATTGGTGCCGTGGAAGCGACGCCCCAACCGAACCTCCGCGCCAACCGCCGGCACGTCACACCCAGCGCATCCCGTCCCGAGCCACCACGTGCCCGACGACAACGGGCACGCGGCAGCTTCACGTTCCAGCGGCTAGTCGACCGCTGCCCGGGGGTCCGTCGGCTGCCCCTGGCGGGTCGTCTTGACAGAGCCTCGTCACTAGACCTTCGCGCGCTGAACAGGCTCCTCCTCGCGAACTCGCCGGAAGGCCTTTAGCACCTCGACGACAGCATGCTCGAACTCAGGTTGCTCGCGACTCGCCTCGCTCCGAGGGTACGGGAGCTCGATCAGGACCCTTTCAGCGACCCGCAGCGGCGGACCCCAGCACACCAAGACCTCGGCGGACAGTAAGACTGCCTCGTCGATGTCATGCGTCACTATCAGCGCGTTGACTCCACGCTCTTGACACAGGTCGAGCAACAGCTCATGCAACTCGGCCTTCGCGGATACATCCAAAGATGAAAATGGCTCATCCAGGAGCAACAGGCCAGCCCCGCTCGCGATGGCTCGTCCAAGGGCGAGCCGCTTCCGCATGCCACCTGACAGCTCTCTCGGAAATTTCTCGCCGTGCGCCCCCAGGCCTACACCTTCGAGGATTGCTCCCGCACTCGGCGCGTCGCCGCCCGGGGTGTGCCTCAGTACGAAATCCACGTTCTGTCTGGCGTTCTGCCAGGGGAACGCATCGAAGTCCTGGAACGAGTAGAAGCGCCGTGTGAGGTCACGACCCGCTCGCTCAATACCCTCAATCGAGAACCTGCCGCTGGTCGGCTGCTCAAGCCCCGCTAGCAGCCGCAGCAGCGTGGTCTTTCCACATCCCGAAGTTCCCATGATGGCGATGGGTCTCTCGCAGCTGATTGTAAGGTTCAGAGCATCGAGAATCGAACGCCCACCGTAGTCGAAGCTTGCATCGCACGCGCGAATCATCGAGCACTCGAGAGGGTCTTCCATCGAAACAGCCGGTTCCGCAGACCGCGGAGTAAGAAGTCGGTGCCGATGCCGATCACGCCGAAAGAACAAATTCCCACGAACACGCTCTCTACTCGGCCAAAGCGCCTACCGATGTTGATCATGTGCCCTAGCCCTGGGTCGTTCCCCACGACCTCGGCCGCTACCAAGAAGGTCCACGCACCACTCAGATTGATTCGCAGGATATCAATGAGCGTCGGCGCTACGGCAGGCACGACTACGGATGCAAGTATGCGCGAACGAGTGACACCCACAACCACGGCCATCTCCAGGTACGCTCTCTCGATGTCCCGGACAGCGTCAACAGTCATCTGGACGATAAAGAAGAACACACCGACGAAGACCACGGTGTACTTGTATCGCTCCCCAATGCCGAGGTACAGAATCAACAACGTGACGAACGCCGTCGGTGGAATGTACCGAAAGAACGTGTTCGTAGGGAGGAGAAGTCGCGCAGCAACAGCGTACGTCCCGCACAGCAGCCCAAGGGACGTGCCCGCCAGCGCAGCCAGACCGAAACCCGTGGCGATGCGCCGGAGACTAGCAGCGAGCGCATCGCCCAACTCGCCCGACGCTACTAGGCTCCTCGTCGCTGCGAGAACGGCAATCGGCGACGGGACTCGCGTCGGCCCATCCGGGCGGGCTGTGGCCAGCGCCGCCCAGAGCAGGATAGCCGCCAGCGCGCCAGCGCCGTACTGCAGCGTGGCGTCCATGGACATCTGGTGCGATCGCCGAAGCCCCTCGATTTCGGTCAGCCTTCGATTGTGCGACGCCCGGCCGAGGGTCAAGAGAAGAATCAGGAGCGCACAGGCTGCGAGCGAACAGGCCGCCGATCCGCCGAGCATCCCTAACTACCTCCCTACGTTGACCACGTTAGAGTTCTCGGCGCCCACTCTCCCCGGTGCGCCTCGCCTCTAGTTGGTCCCGGCCGTATCCGAGCCGAGCTTCCTTGCTGACGAAGCCTTCTCCAGGAGCACTGCCGCCGCTTCGGAAGTCCACCTGCCCTTCGCAGCACTCCGCGGCTGAAGTAACCCTACGGACTGCCAGTACGAGGCAGCCTCGTCAGTGAAAGAGTCCAGTCTCGACCTACCCGTTCTACTCTGAAACCACTCGGCGTTCCTCTCGGCGCTCATCAACGCCAGCCCGGCCATCATGGTTTCGATCTCAGGTGCCGTGACCGAGAAAGCACGCGCCATGATTCCGTTGCTCTCCGCCCGGTGTGCAGTCACGTAGTCCACTGCGCGTAGCCATCCATTCACGAATCCCTCGAGGCGGCCCTGGTCGCCAGTCAAGGAGTCCTTCGCAACGAATACGCCGAGAATCGTGTCCGGCATGTCCTTCGACGTGAACAGGATCTTGGCTCGCCCAGTTGCCACCGCCTGTGACATGAGCGGTTCCCACGAAACCGCGGCCGCTACCTCTTGGCCCTTCTCTAGGGCCGCTACCGAAATGCTCGGATCCTCCACGGGCAGCAAACGAAGATCCTCACGCCGCAAGCCGGCAGCGCTCAGCGCCTTCGATATCATGAAGTCACTCGCTGCACCGCGCACATAGGCGACCACCTTGCCTCGTAGATCTGCCACCGACTTGATCGTGGGACTCGCAACGACGCCATCTGCACCCAGCGAGACATCCGAGAGGAGGATCATGCTCCCCGGCAGGCCCATCTCGAGCTCCCTTGGATGCTGGTCAGGGTTCGTTAGAATGACTTCGAAGTCCTCACTCTGGTAGGCGGCCTGCCGGGCCGCGGAATCATCGATGACCTTGAGTTCCACCCGCTGCGAGCCAAAGAGCCGCTTCTCGATTCCAACGAACCCGGGCCCGGCGCCGCCCCAGGTCATGACCGCCACGCGGATGGGGCGGACAACGGGCAGCCCTGCCGCCTTGCGGATAGACCACGCGTAGCCTGCCGCGGCCACAACAATCACGGCCGCGACAACGAATTGAGCCGCATTCTTTGGCCTGTCGTGTGCTCCAGCCACAGGAACCTCCCTGAATCGTCCGCTGCTAGATCTGATCGTGCTCTGCTCGAGTGTTCACCGATACGATGAGTAAGGAGATCGCATTGGCTATGATGACATGCATGGCTACAGAGCCCGAGATGAATCCGATGTGATAGCCATCCATCGCTCCGAGCGTGAAAAACTTGTAGGTTGTGATGACGGCAAGGGATGCCAAGATCGGCAGATCGACGAAGCGAATGACTCTGTCGTATTCGCCCAGAATGCCCATGAGTTTTTCGAAGTCTTCGGTAAGCGCTGCCTTCTGCGGTTCTGTGGCGTTCGCTGGCCAATTGTGCTTGAGGCAACTACATCGCTTGAAAGCCTTGTGAGCAAAGAGATCGCCGACAGTCATTACGCTGAGATACCCCAGGCCCGTGAGCATAGTGAGCCCGACGAAAAGAGATGGCGTCACCTTCGGAAAGAAGGCGAACACGGCAATCGCGAAGCTGGCGCAGACTGCGATGACGGCAATAACTGAGATGCCAAACGTCCAGTCCAGCGGTCGCAGCGCCCATCCCGCTGGGCGCTGCCTGATTGCCTCCGTGAGCTCTTCACCGCATCGAGTCTTGATGCGGTCCGCGTCGACCTCGAATGACTGGTCAGCTACGCCTCGTACTAATCGCCACAGGTCGATGAGCAGAAGGAGAACGGCCACTATGCTGACGAGGTTAGCGAGCAGCAGCCAGAGCATCCCAGCAGTGGTCCTCTCCGGCTCGACACCGTCGAGAGTCCACAGTTGCCACCCAAGCCAGTGGTGAAGGACGTCGGCGGGCACGATCACAAGGAAGGCCAGCATCACCCCTATGAAGGTCAGCGCCCACAGGTGAAGGCCTGCCGGTGGGCTGAACTCGGAGAAGACTCGGACTCTGTTACTCATTCTTGGGTCCCTCAGGCGGTGGGCGCGATCATATCCAAGACGCAAAGGCATAGGCCGGGGATCCGCCGCCCGCAGGTGACGCTACTCAATCCTGAACACCTTCATGACTTCGTCGCCGAGGTGGTTGATTACTTTCACTGCTATGCGACCGGACTTGGGTTTGGGGAAGGGGCGGGAAGTTGCGCTGTGGAGGGTTTGCCAGGCTTCTTCGTTGATTTCCGCCTTGAGGGTGGTTTTCAGGGACTGGTAGGGGTCGGTGGCGCCTAGGAAGTAGGCGTGTCTTACGAAGAAGGATTCCTCGTTGTAGTCCGTGTCTAGGAACCAGCAGGCAATGCCCTCTGGGCCGTCGCTTCGGACTTCGCCTGTGTTGGGGTGGAAGACGTCGACGCCTTTGACTTCTACCTGGAGTTGGCCGTCTTGGAGTTGTCGGAGGGCGATGTCGGGTTCGCCGAAGATTACGAAAAGGTTGCCTTTGCCTGTGTTTCTGAGGTCGTCGGCCATGTGGAGGTCGGCGTTCATTCTGGCTTTCAGGACTGGGAGGCGGCCGAGCTTGGCGAACTCCGTCGAGTGGGCGTCGTAGTTGAAGGCGCACGTGATGAGGACGTCGAAGTTGGCGTCGCCGGCTTCGCGGGCTGCTGAGACGAGGTCGGGGCGGGAGACTGTGCCGAATTCTGGGCCTATGAAGATGGCCGCGCGTTTCTCCGGGCCTTGGTCCGAGTTTTCCTCTCTGTAGCGGGCTTCCGCGCAGATTAGGTCGCCGGGCCAGGGCGTCAACGACCGGAAGATGATCTTGTCCTCTTTGTGGGCTTGCTGGACGCCTGAGGTCCTGAGGTTCTCGAGGATCAACTGGGTGAAGGTGCGTTCCTCGCCGTACTGGGGGGAGCCGTCCCTGGCGCCGTCGATCAGCTCGTCGTCGGCGTCGACGCCGAGGACTCTGTGGGGGGAGAGGCTCTCGACGGTAAACGGACCGGCGACGGGGACCTTCGAGTTGTCCGTGTAGGGCTTGTCGTAGAGGTACTCGACGTCCGCCTTGGACGCGATCGAGGCGTCGATCTCCTTCTGGCGGGCGATGCGGGCCTGCCACCAGTCCGCGTGGAGTTGCTTCGCCTTCGGCGGCCACTTGTCGCCCGGGTCGCGGGGGATCTGCCACTCCTCCCACGTCTGGGCGAGGGCGTGGTTCAGGGATGCTCGCAGGGGCTCCAGCTTCGCCTGCCACTGCTCCCAGATGACGTCGATCTCTGCATTGTTTGCTATCGCTCGCAGGGTGACGTGGGGTGCGCGCTCGCATACGAAGCCGTGGCGGATGCTGCCAGTCGTGGGACGGGAGGAGGGAAGCGTGCGATTGAGTTCGGCTTCCTTCACTTGGCCGTCGCGCGAGTCCGACAGGAGGTAGTACGCGTACTTGGCTCCCATGACCCGGGCGCGCGCCAGGGCCAGGGCGACGCGCGACGTATCGATGGTGATCCACCGCCTTCCCCACTGCTCCGAAACATAGGCGCTGGTCCCTGAGCCGCACGTCGGGTCGAGGACGAGGTCTCCTGGGTCGGTGGCCATGAGCACGCAGCGCTCGACCACCTTCGGGTTCGTTTGGACGACGAAGAACTTCTTGTCCGAGAACCCCGAGACTCCCGTGTCGGTCCACAGGTCGACGATCGGGTAGATCGCGAAGTCGTCCAGGAGACGCCTGTAACGGGGTGTATTGCCGACTACTAGGATTCGACTCGCGCGCTGGAGTCTGGCCATGCCTTCGGGAGGCGTCTTCCAGCGGATGCTGGCGGCAGGCAGAGCGAAGGCTCGGTCCTGATGTTGAAGGGTGTAGTTCGTCGTCGTGGCGAAGCCCGTGGACGTGAGGTTGTCGTGTGCGAGCAGCGACCAACCCTGCCCGAGGAGTTCGCCATCAGCGTCCGGATCGAACGACCTGACGACGGATGCGTCGGGGGACTGGATGAGATTGAACTGGGTCGCGCCCTCTTCGCCCCTTTCCTTCCGGTTGAAGAGGCGTCGGAACTTAGCTTGCCCGCGGTCCTTGAAGAACCAAACGATGTGGTCGGTTGAGCCGGCCAGGAAGTCGGATGCGAGTCCAGCCGTGGTCTTGTAGGCGATCGTGGGCCCTGCGTTGTCCGCACCAAAGACCTCCTCCATCAGCCCACGCACCCGATGCACGTTCTCGTCGCCGATCTGGACGAAGATCGAGCCGGAACCCGTCAGCAGGTCGCGGGCGACCGTCAGGCGGTCGCGGAGGTAGGTCAGGTAGGAGTGGATGCCGTCCCGCCAGGTGTCGCGGAAGGCCTTGACCTGCTCGGGCTCGCGGGTGATGTGCTCGACGTTCCCATCCTTGACGTCGCGGCTGGTCGTGCTCCACTGGAAGTTGCTGTTGAACTTGATGCCGTACGGGGGGTCCATGTAGATGCACTGGACCTTGCCGCGCAGGCCCTCGCGCTCGGCGAGCGAGGCCATGACCTGGAGCGAGTCGCCGAGGATCATGCGGTTCGACCAGTTCTGGTCGTGGTGGTAGAAGTCGGTCTTGTCGGCGGTGTCGGGCACGCCGTTGAAGTCGGAGAACAGGTCGATCTGGGCCTGCTGCTCCTTGCGCTTCTCCCGGGTCTGGCGCAGCAGGTCGTCGATCAGGACCTTGGGGTGGACCTTCTCCTGGATGTACAGGGGCGGGGCCTGGACGACGAGGTCGCTCCAGTCCTGCTCGTCCTTCCCCCTCCACACGAGCTGGGGGTCGAGGTCGCGGTTGCGGCGCTCGTAGGCGACGCGGAGCGGGTCCTGCTCGTGCTTGTGGAGCACCGACTGGAACTCGGCGGTCGGGATGTTGCGGCGCTTTGCCTCCACGTGGCGCAGGGCCTCGACCGTCTTGCCGGCCGGCTTCTTCCTGGCCGCCATCAGGCGTGGACTCCGGGTGCAACGACGCGCTCGATCATCGCTTCGAACTGGCCCGCCACCTTCTTCTCGAACTCCAGCTCCATCGTCCAGACGTCGGTCAGCTCCGCGAAGGCCCAGCGGCCGTGGGTGCCGAGGTGGTTCACGCCCGGGACCCAGTAGGTCTCCATCGTCGACTTCTTCTCCTTGGCGTCCTCGCGGCGGTAGCCCTTGACCTCGACGATCAGGTGCAGCAGATCGTTACCATCGCCAGGGCCGTGGCCGTCGTCGACGAGGACGACGAAGTCGGGGCGGTAGCGGCGGGTCTCGCCGCCGAAGCGGTAGGGGACCTCGAGGCCGAGGTTGTGGTTCTTGACGTAGGCGCGGACGCGGGGGTGGCTCTCGACCACGCGGCAGAACTCGCCCTCCCAGCCGCTGTCGAGGATCACCCAGTCGACGTGGCTCTTGCGGGAGTCGGTCGACCAGCGGTCGGTGCGCGAGGTGGTGAAGTTGACGTGGCTCGTGGAGCCGACCGGGTTGTAGGGGTCGAGCACGGCCAGGACCGGGGGGCTGCCCGCGGGCGAGCGCTGGATGCCGGCGCGGTTGATGGCGGCGACGATGCGCTCGCAGGCCATGTCGGCGAGCGTCTTGTACATGAGCTGGGCCGGCCAGGTGCCGCCCTTGCACACGAGGTGCTCGTCCAGCCACTGGCGAGCGATGCGCTTGAGCTGGCCGAAGTGGGAGAGGCGCGGCACGCCGTCCTGGTCGCGCCAGCGCGTCATCACCAGGTGGGCGGTCAGCTCGTAGAGCACCTGGCTGGGGCGGACGTCGCCGGTGTGGACGAGGTTGAGGTCGACGCGCTCGCCGATGATCCCGGCCTGCTGGGTCTCGGTGGCGCCGATCAGGTCGGGGGTGAGGACCAGGGTCGAGTCGGCGTCGAAGGCGGCGCTCAGGCGGTCGTCCGGCAGCTCGACGCGGTAGCCCTCGACGCGCGGGAAGCGGATCTCCAGCGCGTCGCGCTCGGGGCGCACCGCGTGGACGCGCACGGTCTCGCGCGGGGGCTGCGGCGGGGCGACGACCGGCTTGGCGTTGAAGTCGAACGGGATGCCGAGCACGTCGGCGTACTCGACGTCGAACAGGCCCTCCGCGTTCAGGTCGTAGGACTGGCGGCGCAGGGCGCGGCCGATCACCT
>WYAZ01000028.1 GCA_011526105.1 Deltaproteobacteria bacterium
CGAGCGGGTATGGGTCCGAGGTCGCGCCGTGCATGCTCGCTTCGAGCTCGAAGTCGAACGTGTCCTCGCCCATGAGGAACGGGAGCGTGATCTCGGCGGTGGGTGGGCTGCCAAAGGCCGGCGAGACGTCGAAGGGGTCCGTCGTGCACGCGCCGAGCGAGTCGGTGCAGGAGGCGACCGAGAGCGTGGCGTCGGCCGAGCTGAGCTCGGCCAAGATGAACTGCGTGACGCCTGTGAAGTGAGCTGTCACGCCCGGAGGGAGCTCGGGACTGATGTACGCGGGACCGACCGTGACCGCGGGGGCGAGCTTGCACTCCGAGGTACACGGCGGGCCAGCGGCCGCGGCCGGGTCGCAGGCCTCGGGGCCGACGACGAGACCGTCGCCGCAGATGGGCTCGCAGGCGGCCATGAACGGACAGTGCCAGCCGGCTTCGGTCTGGCACGAGGCCGAGCAGCCGTCGTTTGGGGTGGTGTTGCCGTCGTCGCAGGTTTCGGAGTCCTCGATGCGTGTGTCGCCGCAGATGGCGGAGCCCGCGTCGGGTGAGGTGCCGGAGTCAGCGACACCGGCGTCGGGTGCGGAGGCGCGAATTGTGACGTAGAACTCCATAGCGAAGGACTCCGCCTTCGCCTTGGTCGCATCGCTCGCCTCGTACTCAAAGCCCGCCCAGGCGCGCACCACCTCGACCGGTGGATCAATGCCCCTCTTGGCGCAGATGGCCGCCGCGTCACGGGCCGGGGGATGTAGCGCCTTGCCGTCGCCGAAGCGGAGCTGCAGGTAAGCGTGGCTCTCGACGGACTCGCTGACGAAGGCGGAGGGGGGCAGCATGATCTTCCGGCCGTGCGTCCGATTGTTGGCGACGACCGCAGCGTCTTCGTCGATGGCAAAGCCGGTACTCCCCTCCACTGTCCTCAGAACGCCGTTGCCGGCATGCTCAAGTCTACAGCGGCGCACGAAGGCACACTCGCCCGGCGCCAGGGTCACCACCAAGCGGGGGGCTTCAGAATCAGTGCCGCAGCTCGTCTCGCCGCGAAATGTGACCGGGCTCGTCTTGCCCGGGGTGTCGGCATCTTCGCAAGAAAAGGGACAACCCACGACGAACGCCAGGGCGTAGGTGAAGAGCGAGAGCCGGAGCGCCGCCCCTCCCTCGCGAAGTGCGCCGCCAGACAGCGGGCTCGAGTGGGACTTGGAAGTGCATCGATGCTTCATAGGGGGGTCTCCGGACGGGGGGATTCTTGAATGGGCAGGAGCTGGCCCGAGGCCTCGAGGAGCCAGAGCTCGCCCGTGGCCGGTGAGCGGCGCACGCCGACAAGGTCCACCGCTTGCGAGGGGCCGCCGGCGCAGACGCCGGAGGGCGAGACGAGCCGGCCGTCGGCGCGAAGAAGCGCCGGCTGCCCAGCGAGCTCGAGCGCAAAGAGCGCCCCGCCCCCGGTCCCGCAGGTCTGGGGGTCCGGCGCCTGCGCCCGCGCCACGCGCCAGGTTGGGGCTTCATCGGCGCCCGAGTCCGACTGCGTCCACAGCGTCCACGCGCCCAGGCTCGAGGTGGAGGAGCGCGCGACCTCGAGCACCAAGTCATGGCGCAAGCAGTGCAGCTCCGCCGAGTCCCAGCTCGCGGGCCACGCCGGACCGTCCTCAGGCCCGAAGTCGGTCGACCAGTCCTGGTCGAGGACAAACGTGTGCTGCCGCGCCCCGACGTCCGACATCTCGCAGGTCTCCGGACCAGGACAAGGACGCTCGGAGCGAATCCAGGCGCCGGTTGGGCAAGGAAGGAGCACACCGGCCCGAGCCGAGTGGGAGGGAGCGGGTTTGACCGATTCGCGGAGCCCGCTCACCGGGAGCGCACTCAGCTCCCAGCCCTGCGGGCCCAGGACCGAGAGGAACGCCTCGTCCGCGTAGCCCGTGCTGAGGCGGACCTGCAGGGCCTCCGAGATCGAGACCTTTCGCGGAGGATTGATGGAGAGGACGGGAATCGGGACTATCGGCTGCTGCCCCAGGCCGGGTCCGACCAAGAACACGCTCACGGACTCCGGAAGTGCCGCGCTGATCTCAGGCACGGCGCCGATGACGGAGCCGTCGTCGACCCGCAGCGTAGCGCGGATGGGCCACGAGGGCGCGCGGCCAGGCTCCTCGAAGGGCTCGTAAGGCCGAACCCAAGGCTCGTCCCCCGCGCGGAGAAGCACCGACCCAAACGCCCCGAGCACAAAGAACGCGCCGTCCTCCAGGATCTCGAAGTGCAGATACCGGCCCACGCGGGTCGGCTCGTTCGGCAGCTCCACCGGAGTCCCGAACTCCACCCGTGGCACCTCCGCATCGAGCAGCTCCTCCACCGTGGGCAAACATGCCTCCCCACCCACGTGGATCCAAACCGGCTCCCTCGCTCCCGCCGTCTCGACCCAAACCTCGCCATCCCACGAAAAGCTGCGCGCTTCCGAACTCGGCAACGCGCACGTGGCTCCGGACAAAACGCGCGTCACTCCACCCATCCGCGGAATCGGACACGCACAGCGCCGAGCCTCCGCCGGGTCCAGCGTCAAGCTCAGCTCATCCAGCCCGGGCGCTCGCCGAACGTTCCCCTCTTCGAACAACACGAGCTGATTCGGCTGCAGCGCCCAGATGCTCATCGCTGTCGCGCTCGGCAACGTGACTGAGCCACTCGGCACTCCGTCCACACCCACAAACCGTGGCTCGCCGCCCTGGTCCTCCGAGCGTCGGAGCACCTGAAGATCCTCCTCACCGCTTCGAATCACGAGCCACCCGCCGATCTCGACCGCGGACCCGAGCGAGAGCGGTTCGGGGATCGCGCCGGTGCAGCCCCCGACCGAGCACACAAGCGCCACCAAGCCGAGCGGTGAGGAACTCCGTCGCCCCATGCTACTCCGCCCCCAAGACGGCGAAGAAGACGGCCACTCCGCTCGCGAGCCCAAGCACCGCCGAGATCCAAGGCGCACGCGTGGGTCCTTCCACGTAGGTGCCCGCGCCGCCCACGAGCGCAGACGTCGTGAGGCCAAGTCCGAGCGGCAAGAGCGGGACGCCCGCTAGGCGCTCGTAGCTTTCGATGGAACACGAACCGCCCGCGAACTCAATGCAGCTCGAGTCTCGCTGGCTCCCGGCCTTGGCGATGCCGACCGCGAGACTCGCGAGGCCAAGCACACCCAAGCCCACCGCGGACCAACGCACGATCCCGCGAGCCGTCTTGGCTCGTTCGGCGCGCAGGTCGACCGCATCCACCGCCAAACGAAGCTCGCCTTCGGCCGAGACCGCGGGTGCGCTCTGCCAGGGTGTGAAGTCCGGGTGACGTGCAGAGAGTTGCCGCGCACCCGAGCGAACACGCTCGAGGGTCACCGTGGTCCCGGGCGCCACCCCAATGGAGCGACCGTCGATCTCGAGTTCGAAGCCGGACTGCGGGAGCGCGAGCTCGATGCTGGCAAAGGGACGCCACGCCCCCTCCGCCTCGAAGCAGGCCTTCATGTGCTCAGCCACGAGCCGCTGGAGGGCCGCTCTCAACTCCGCCTCGCCCCGAACCTGAAGCGGCGTGACGAGGGTGTCGACGAGGGACGTACACGCGGGCGGAATCGCCTTGGACATGACGTTCTCGTCGGCAACGCTCCGCCAGTTGGGATCCTCGCTGCGAAGTCTCTCGACCACCGCGAGCCCGTCCCTTGGGCGAAAGTAGACGAGGGAGAGCGCAGCGGTTGAAGCGTCATACGGCGTATAGAAGAGAACAAGAGCGCGGTCTTGACGGCCTTTGGTACGGCTGGCTGCGAGGCGGCTGACTCGGCCGAGCACATCAACCCCGGGCTGGGGCGGCGCCTCGAGCTCCGCGCGAACGAGTTCCGAGGGGACCAACTCCGCCGAGAACCCAGTGTCGCGCCGAAGCGCGGCGTCGAGTTCGTCGGCGATCTCTTGCGCGCCGAGCGGGCCTCGCACGCGGGTCTGGTGCACCACGACGAGCGGAATCGGATCGGGTTCATCGACCACGAAACCGCTCTGAGCCGGGAGCAACAAGGCCGCACAGATGGAAGAGGGAGCAAACACGCGAACTAGCGTCCTTCGGTCTCGCGAAGGTACTCGAGGACCTTGCGGAAATCTTCGGCTCTATCCATCTGCTCGAGCTTCGAACCAAACTTCAAACCAAAGGCTCTGCTCGCTTCGGGTGAACGCCTCTTGGCCTCCTCTCGAATCCTCGCAATGAGCCTCGCACGCGCTGCATCGCGCTCACCCACCTCGAGAATGCCATCGAGCTTCGACGCCTGAGCATCGAGCTGCGCCAGCCTGCGGGAAGAGTCCGTGGAGCCTTCGCGCTGGACCGAGCTGCGCACGTCCGCACGAGGCTCCTTGGGTGTTGAAGCTTCACGCTCAACGCCGGAGGGCGCAACACGCCTCTCGCGCACCGCCTTCACCACCGCAGGCACTGGCTCCGGCACCACCTCCGGCGCCGCCTCCGGCTTCACCACCGCGGCCGTCGCCACCGGCTTCGGCGTCACCTCCGCCTCCACCACCCTCGCCGACGTCACCGCCGCGCTCGCGCTCGCGCTCGAGCTCGACCGCAGCTCACCCACCGCCATCACACCGGCGCCGAGCACCACCGCCGTCAGCCCCGCGAGCATCAGCACCCCGCCGCGCGACACCACCGGCGGCGCAGACACGCGCGCATCACTCATGCCCACCGCGTCCGGCGCAGTGTGCGAGACCTCAGGCGAGGCCTCCGCGGCATCGACCATCGCCTTCGCCTCGACCTCCGCGAACATCGCGGTGCGCGTGGGCGAGACACTCGCGCGGTCGTGTTCCACCAAGCGCGTCGTGAGCTTCGAAGGCCCGCTTCCAGCCTCGGCGCGCATCATCGATGCCGTCGAAGCCCCGGGGCTCGTGAGCTCCACCGGCACCACCGTGCCGAGCAGCGGCGGCTCGTCCGAATCGCCCTCGCCCTCACCCGCCGCGTCCTGGGCCGGCACGTAGCCGGTCCGCGTCTTCTCAGAGAGCG
>WYAZ01000029.1 GCA_011526105.1 Deltaproteobacteria bacterium
CGGCCTGCGGCCGCCCTTTCGGGCTCCTCGGTCATTGGGGGCGACCCAACTCCCTTCGTAGCGCGCCGACCAGCGACCAAAGATACTTCGCGGGAACATGATCGAACTTCTCGGACGGGACACTAGTGTCCCCTCGGTCGCGATTTCGGCGGATCCGCGTCGGCCCGCGGTGTTGGGGGTTTTGAGATGAGCTCTAGTGCCCGAGGGCCCGCCTGGCTTGGTCCTGGATCGACTTCACGCGCTGTCCGGAGAGCCGGATCAGATCGAAGAGCGCGCTCAATCGTCCGAGGTTCTTCTGCGCCACCGCCTCGCCCAGCGCCGCGAGATCCCTGTCGGCGGGATACCAGATGAGATCCGGCTTCTTCGAGCGGTCAACCACGACGGTGCGACGTCGGACGAACGTGGGGTAGGCGTGGCGGCTCGCGGCCACCCCGGTGCCGGTGTCCTTCACTCCGGTCCACGGGGTCTCGGCCAGCGCGCCGGTGAAGGAGTGGTTGTTCACGAGCGCGACGCCGACCTCCATGCGGCGCGCGAGGGCCTCACCGCGCGAGATGTCCTGCGTCCACACCGACCCGTTGAGTCCGTAGGCGGAGTCGTTCGCCTGGCGCAGAGCCTCTTCGGCATCTTTCACGCGCACCACCGCCACCACAGGACCGAAGGTCTCCTCGCGAACGACGCGAAGGTCCGCGTGGCAGTGATCGATGACGGTGGGCTCGTAGCCAAACCCACGCTTCGTGCGTTGGCCGCCCGCGACGACCTTGGCCCCGTTCGCGCGTGCGTCCTCGACGTGGGTCTCCACGATCTCGAGCTGCGCTTCGTTCTGGAGCGGACCGACGTCGTAGGTCTCCTTCTCCCCCGCGGTCTCGAGAGAAGCGGCGTACTTCGCGAGCGCCGCGACGAAGCGATCCGCGATGACCTCCTCGACGTACACGCGCTCGATGGCGGCGCAGTTTTGACCCGCGTTGTGAAACGACCACATCGCGATGCCCGCCACGGTGCGTTCGAGGTCGCAGTCCGCGAGCACGATCGCGGCGTCCTTTCCGCCGAGCTCGAGGGAGCAGGGGATGAGACGTTCCGCCGCGAGCACCGCGACCTTCTTTCCGGTGCGGACCGATCCGGTAAAGGTCACCGCGTCGACCTCTTGGATGAGGGCCGCGCCGGCTTCACCCGCGCCCTGTACCAGCCCTACGAGGCCCGCCGGCATGACCTCCGAGAGCGTCTCAGCGAGCCAGGCGCCCGTGCGCGGGGTGTGTTCGGAGGGCTTGAGGATGACCGCGTTCCCCGCGAGCAGGGCTGGAAAGAGCGGCTTGATGAAGTTTCCAAACGGGTAGTTCCAAGGCGCGATAATGCCGACGACCCCGCGGGGCACGGCCTCGACCACAACCTTCTTGCCCGGCCACTCCAGCGCCGACAGCGCGATGGGCTCGGGCGCGAGCGCCTTTCGCGCCGCGCGTGCGGCGCCCTTGAGGTAGTCGGGGAGGATGACCAAGCCGTCTGCGAGCAAGCACTCGCCGCGCGTGCGTCCGGTCTCTTGCATGATGATCGGCGCCAAGGCCTCACGCTGCTCGAGCGCGCGGCGGGCAAAAGCCATGCAGCGTTCGACGCGCGCCGCGAGCGGAAGCTGCGCCCAGGCGCGCTGTGCCTCGCGCGCGCGGGCCACGACCGCAGGGATCTCGCCGAGCGGCGTGGGCGGCACCGCGGGGAGAGGCTGGCCATCCTTGGGAGACACGGTTCCGGGGGTATACATGAGGGGCTTCTAGCTGAAGCCGAGCGGGATCGCCATGAGCGCACCCCGACATCACGTTCACCGATTTGCGTACGAAGGGCGCTTTCGCTCATCCCCGTCGCCGCTTAGACTCCAAGTGCCAGATGCCGCTGAACTTACTCGATTCTCTCCCACGTCTCTGTCTTTTCTCGGTCCCGTTCTTGGCCTCGTGGTCAGCGCTGGCTTCGTCGGCGCCGAAGCCGGTGGTCGCGGTCTTCGATCTCGAAAACGGGGCCAAGTTGAAGAGCGCCGATGTACTCGCGCTCACCGGGTACCTCAGCACCCGCTTGGCCGAAGGCGGGAGGTATCGCGTGGTGCCCAAGAGCGAGGTGCAATCCGCCTTGCGGGCGAAGAAGGCGGAGTCGTATCAGACTTGCTACGACGAGTCGTGCCAGATCGAAATTGGTCGCGAGCTCGCCGCGCAGAAGACACTCTCCTCCAAGGTGAGTCAGCTCGGTTCGACGTGTATCGTCACGGTTCAGCTCTACGATCTCGCTCAAGGCGCGAGCGAAGCCGCGGGCACCTCGAGGGGTGGGTGCAAAGTGGAGGAGATTCTCAATCTGCTCGATGAAGCCCTGGCCCCTCTGGTGCGGGCGGCGGCCGCCCCCGAAGTCGCCAAGGTCGCGCCGGTGGAGCGCGCGCCCGAATCCGCATCCGCGAGCTCGTCGCCCACCGAGCTTCCTCCGGAGCTGGCCGATCTGCCCATGCCCCAGGTGCCGAGTGATCTCGAAGTGCTCGATCAGCAGGTGCGCGTGCTTCCGTTCATGCTGCGCCCGCGTGCTCGGTCGCTGCTCGTCACCGAGATCCAGGGTTTGGAGCGTCTCCTCGAATCCATGCCGAAACAGTCCCCGGATCACGCGCAGGTCCTCAGGCGCGTGGCGTTCGCATACGGAGAGCTCGAGTTTTCGACGCGGCAGGAACTCGTGGGGGATCCAAGGAAGGTACGCGGGATCGAGATGGCGGCCCGCACGCGTCACATCGAGCTCTTGAAGTCGCTCGTCGAAGTCGATCCGAGCGCCAAGTCGGCGGATATCGCGCTCTGTGCATTGGGACTCGCTCACGAGCGAGCGGCTGATCCGGCCTCGAGCCGAAAGGTTCTCTTCAGCCTCATTCAGAAGCACCCCAGCTCGACCTTGGTGCCGCTCGCCTATTTGACCTTCGCAGACCTCTTCTGGCGAGAAGGGCAGCAGCCTCTCGCGCAGCAGGCCTTCGCGGAGGCGGCCAAGCGCTCGACCGAGCTCGCGGCCTACGCCCACTACCGCGCGGCCTTCGTGTCCGTGTTGTCGAACGACCGGGTCGCTGCGCTCAGCGGCCTGCACCAGGCCCGTCAGCTCGCGCAGAAGCTGCCCGACAACGTGCCTTGGAAGGCCGCCCTGGTGGCCGGCATCGACCGCACGCTCACTCGCTGAGGCATCCGGATCTCGACCGATACCCGCTTGCCGAGCACGGTGACTCCGTGGCGGTATTCGCGCATGCGCGCGGCGTCCTGGCTTGCTCCTCTCCTCCTCGCGGTTCCGCTCGAGCTGCACGCCGACGCGGGTATCTTCCGCGGGCCGTATTTGAACAACGTCACCTCCGACGCGATCACCGTGCTCTTCGAGAACCCAACCGCGGTGACCGGAGTCCTCCGCTACGGAGTGAATCAGCCCAACGAGCAGACGGTGACCATCAGCACCGCACAGAAGCATCACGAGATCCGGCTCACCGGCCTCGCGGCCCTTGCTACGCCCGGCAGCCGCTTCGTCTACGAGCTCGAGGTCGACGGGGTGGTTCGAAGCGGCACCTTCTACACCGCACCCACGGGCCGCACGCCGTTCTCTTTCATCGCCTACGGAGACAATCGATCTTCAGAGCCGCAGCATCAGGCGGTGGTGGATGCGCTGCTCGCCGAGACCGGACCCATCCGGCTCGCGATGAGCACCGGCGACATGGTCAGCAGCGGCGACAACGAACCCCAGTGGGACGACTTCTTCCGGATCGAGGCGCCGTTTCTCGCGAACACCCCCACGTTCCTCGCCATCGGCAACCACGAGGTCGACAGACGCAACTGGGACATCGGCCGCCGCATCTTTCAGCACCCGGTGAACGTGCCCCCGGCCTCGGGCGACGAGTCCTACTATCGCGTCGCCTACGGGAACGTGGAGCTCATCGTCATCAACGTGGAGACAGAGACGCTGTACAACGGTATCCTCAGTCTCCTCGCGGGTGATCAAGAGGACTGGCTCGAGGAAGTGCTGGCGAATCCGTTGCCCAACGTCGATCACCGCTTCGTGTTCATCCACCAAGGCCCGTACTCCTCGAAGCCGGGCCGCAACGGGAACTTCTGGCTGCGTCAGTGGATCGAGCTGTTCAAGATGAGCGGCATCGACGCGGTCATCTCCGGGCACGATCACTACGCGGAGTGGGGCTTTTCAAAGTACGGCGTCCCGTACTTCATCCATGGCGGCGGCGGTGCCCCCCTCTATGACAACAAGGGCCTGCGCGTCGAAGGCGACCACACGATCAACTACGGGATCTCCGAGCTCGGCTACATCCTCATCGGCATCGACGGCGAGAAGGCACGCTTCGAGCTCAAGAACCTCTCGGGCGGGGTGGTCGCGAGCTTCGAGTATGGCAACGCGGCTCAGCCTCAATGCTCCATCGCCGCGGACTGCGGGGGCCCGCCGGCCTTTGGCTGCCCGGGTGGAAGCTGGGAATGCCATCGCTCTGCCTGTCGCTACACCTGTGAGCAGGGCACGAGCTCGCTCGTCACCTGCCTCACCGACCAGGCCTGCGTGAGTGCGATTGGCGCGCAGTGTCCGGGCGACGTCCGCTGCGAGCGCCCCGGCATCAACCCGCTCGAATACTACTGCGCCTGCGACATCCCCCCCGACTGCACCCAGAACGCGGACTGTGCCAACCGGCCCCCACCCATCGAGGGCTGCGCGGGCACCTGGGCCTGCCAGGACGACGTCTGCGAGTTCAGCCCGGTGGTGGTCTGCGAGCCGCCGGCCCCGGATGCGGGCGTCCCGGAGGATGCTGGGAGCGCCGAGGACGCGGCGGCGCCCACACCCGACCTCGGAACGGCCGCCGACGCCGCCGAAAGCCCCGACGTCCCGTCTCCGAGCCCGGACGCCGCTTCCAGTTCACCCGATGCGCACGATGCGCACGATGCCCCGGATGCGGCGACCTCCATCGCTCGAGATGCTGGCGTCAACGACCCGCCCGAGGAGGGCTGCGCGTGTGGTGTGCTCGAGCCCGCGACCGCCGGTGGCTTGGGTCACCTCGCGTGGCTGCTCTTGGCGCTCCTGCTTTGGCCTCGGCGCCGGCACTTCTAGAGCCTCGAGTAGACCGAGTCTGCGCTCGAGAAGCGTCGCGTGATCTCGACGATCTCTTCCGTTGCCTGAAGCGCCTCCGCGAGCGGCCTGGCAAAAGGTGCGAGGCCGCTTCGCAGCATCCCCTCGCGGGCGAAGACCGCGGCGGGATCTTCGCCGAGCAGCGGCGTCTCGGGGAGCGCGTCGTAGTACGGCCGGAAGTCCGTCGTGGGCGCGAGCACCCAGCGCAGCCCGTGGACCGACGTCAACTCGTGTTGCAGCCGGAGAGCGGCGTGTTCTCGCACTTCGTCGCGCGACGAGATGTTGTCGAGACCCCAATCGGGCTGGGTCCACGCCCTTTCCCCTTCGACCATCGCGTGACAGAGTTCGTGCAGGATGAGTTGCGCCAAGGAGTCATCCGCGTCGAAGGAAGCCCGATCCGCGAGGTGGAGCACCCCGCGGCCGTCGCTGTGGGCGTAGACCTTGCTGGAGCGCTCGACCGAGAAGCCGATCTGGGCGACAGCATGCAGCCAGATTTCGTCGAGAGGATCTCGGTACCGATGGGTGACGCTGCGGCTCACTCAGGTGCCGTACCACACGAAACCGAGGACGCCGATGACCCCGCCCGCCAACACCGAGTAGCTTCCGATGCCGCTCAGGTTGAAGGCGAGAAAAGGTCGCGCCCCGACCTGGAAACCAAAGCCCCGCCCGTCGGTCAGAAGCTCGACACCGAGGATGCCGGGGATCACCAAGCCCACTCCCACGTCGCCGCCGGTGGTGACGATGGTGGCGCCGAGGCCCGGGCCGAGCATCGCGCGGGCCGTCCCGGAGCCGAAGTTGAAGGTGAGGTGGAGGTCGCTCCTCCAGCCGAAGCCATAACCGGCGGCGCCGATGACCACCGTGTTCAAGACGGGCGAGGAGATGTCCAAAGAGAGGGTGTCGTTCAAGAAGAAGCGCAGCTCGAGCGAGGGCAACATGAGCAGCGCCCCGACGCCGGTGGCCTCCAAAGAGCCGGTCTTGATCGCGGTGGCTCCGGCGCCAAAGCCGACCGCAGTGCCTGCGCCAAAGCTGCGCTCCGCTGCGACCGCGGTGTTCACCGCGCAAACGAGCGAGATTGCGACGAGGCCCGCGGTGCGCTTCATGGGCACGTCTGTATCTCAGGGCACGACCGGACTCCAATACGGACCAGGGCATTTGCAGTTTGTCTCTTCTGGGCCAAGATGAGCGGGCCTTGAGCGCGCGACGCCCATTCGTCTTCGGACTCATGTTCCTCGGGGGCTGTGCTCCGACGGGCGAGCCGTGGGTGGTGCCGGCGCTCTCGGACCTGGCGGCCGCCGGCATCGTCGAGATTCGGGGGAGCGAGGTGCTGAGTCTCACCGAAGTTCCGCTCGTAGACGGGCGCTTCGAGGGTGTAATCAGCCTGGGCCGACGAGACGACACCACGCGTCTGCTCGTGGTGATGGACAAAGCCGCGCTGGCTCGTGCGAGCCACCGGACCGACCCCGAACGCACCCACGAGGCCAGGCTCGTACGCGAGCCCAATCCGAGCTGCGGAGGCGACAAGGAGATCCACGAAGGCTGGCTGAGCTTCTCGATCCTCGACCGCGCACGGGTCTTCGAACGGATGGACGGCGTCTTCACCGAGCTCGTTGGCCCCGAGGCCGTGCCCGCGGCGCTCGAGCACTTCCGCGTCGAGACCCCGGTGTACCCGGAGATCGACTGCGGCGAGGGGCCACGCCCGCGACTCGTGAGAGTCTTTCCGGAGGCGCAGGCGCTCCCCGAACGCGCGGAAGTCGAAGGTGCGCCATCGATCTCTTCAGTTCGAGACCTCGTCGATCTCGTCGTGCTCGCGGATGGCCGGATCGCCTCCATCAATCCGTTCTATCTGATGCTGAGGCGGCCCGACGAGCGATACCGGGACGATCCATTGCAGGTACGCTCCATCTACGCAGGCAACGTGAGTGAGGTTCGACCACGCGGCGGGCTTTGGCTCGGCTCCGAAGACGGCGCGGGTGGGGGTGAGCTCTGGTTCGTGTCTCGAACCGAGGCGGCTGAGGTGTATCTCGAGAGCATCCGTTTCGACGTCGAGGGCTTGCAGGAGCGTCGCATCCTGTCGCGACTTCCCGTCGAGGACGAATCCGCGACTGATCCACAAAACCAGGACGTCGCTCGCATGATCAGACTTCCCTCCGGCGCTCTGGCAGGAGTGACGCTCAGCAGCCTAGGGCTCTATGCGCCCGGTCCTGAAGGCCCGTGGACCCCTCATCGCGTGGGCGACAAGCTGACGCGCGCGCTCGTCGAGGTCCCAGCCGACGAACTCACCTTCTTGGTGCCCAACCGAGCGTCTACCTACTTCTGGCGTCCGCTCGCCACGACCGACCCGGTGCTCCGCCTGGCAGAGTTTCCGCTCGACACGGTCTCGACCGCCTACGCGCGGGAGACCGAGGCTGGGCTGGAGCTGGGCGTGGCCGGAGTTCGAGGGCTTTTTGCGAGGCGGATGGGCCCCGACTTCTCCGGCCCGTGGCGGAGTGAAGCGGTGGAGTTGCCGGTCGAGTCTAACCGGAGAAGGGCTTGTCTGGCCCCGGTCACCTGCGGGCGCAGCTTCGTGGCCGGTCAGTTCTGGGAGTCCGTGCCCGTGACCTCCGCCGGTGAAGACTGGCTTCTGCTCGGCGTCGATCGCTGCGCCGAGGCGATGATGCTCCGTCTCCGCGATGGGTGTCCACGCTTCCTCGAATTCGACGCCGAGCTCCCGACCGAGCTCACGGGAACCGCCGCCCGCCGTGTCGTTCAGCGGCGCGGACGCTGGTTTCAGCTTGGAGCGCAAGGCGACGTTCACGAGATCCTAGGGCTCTGATCGAGCGTGGCCCTCGTGTACCGCAAGATCCGGGTGGACCTGGCCGAAGCAAACGCTAGGCTACGGTGGTCATGAGTTTCGAGGAGGCGGCCCAAGACTACGCACGCATCGAGCGTGCTTTGTTACACCTCGAGGCCAGCCGCGAGGCACAGCCCAGTCTCGAAGAACTCGCGCTCGAGTCGGGCCTGTCACCGCCGCACTTTCAGCGTGTGTTCCAGCGTTGGGCCGGGGTCTCACCCAAGCGCTTCCTTCAGTTTCTGACCAAGGCGCATGCGCTCGAGTTGCTCGCGCAGGGGGCGTCGGTCCTCGACGCATCGATCGCGGTCGGGCTCTCGGGGCCCTCGCGTCTGCACGATCTCCTCGTTCACTCCGAGGCGCTGAGTCCGGGCGAGCTGAAGCGTGCTGGGCGTGATCTCACGCTCGGCTTCGACTTCGGTCATTCGCCTTTTGGTCGCATCCTGGTCGTCGAGAGCCCACGCGGCTTGGCCATGCTGTCCTTCGTCGAGACCGATGACGAGGAGCGCGCAGACCTCGAGATCAAGACGCGCTTTCCCATGGCGCGCATCACACGCGCGGATGGACGAGCGGAGTTCTGGTCGGACGCGATCTTCGATCACACCGCCCCCTCGAGCGAACTCCGACTTCACCTGCGCGGCACGCGCTTTCAACTCAAGGTGTGGCAGGCGCTGCTCGAGGTTCCGGAGGGATCGCTCACCACCTACGCCGCGCTCGCCAAGGCGATTGGTCAGCCATCCGCATCCCGCGCGGTCGGGTCCGCGGTGGGCCAAAATCCCATCGTGTGTCTCATCCCATGCCACCGTGTGATTCGCGCTTTGGGTACCCGCGGAGGCTATCGTTGGGGCCCGATTCGGAAGGCCGCTCTCATCGGTTTGGAACAGGCCAAAACTAGGGCGTAAGCCTTTGTTTGTGCACGGGTTTTTGCCGTTGTGACCCTGACCTGCACGTGCTAGCTTCCCGCCCTTGGCAACCGCGGAAACTGCGCCCTCCGAAGGCACCGAAACTCCTGACGTCTACACCGTCAAAACCGTCGCGCGCGACAGCGAAACGCCGGGCGGTACCAAGAAGTATGACGCCAGCTCCATCGAGGTCCTCGAGGGGCTCGAAGCGGTTCGCTTGCGCCCCGGCATGTACATCGGCGAGACCGATGAGACCGGTCTTCACCACCTCGTCTTCGAGGTGATCGACAACTCTGTCGACGAAGCGCTCGCCGGGTTTGCCAACCAAGTCGACGTCATCATCCACCTCGACGGCTCCCTCAGCGTCGTCGACAACGGTCGCGGCATCCCGATCGAGTGGAAGCCAGATCAGAACAAGAGCGCGGCCGAAGTCGTGATGACCGTGCTCCACGCGGGCGGAAAATTCTCGAACGAGACCTACAAACACTCCGCCGGTTTGCACGGCGTCGGTGTGTCCTGCGTGAACGCGCTGTCGGAGTGGCTCGAGCTCGAGATTCACCGCGACGAAAAGATCTCCTGGATCCGGTTCGAGCGGGGAAAGCCGGTCAGCTCTTCGGGAACCCCGTCCGAGCCCCTCACCATCAAGGGCCCCACGGACAAGACCGGAACCCGCATCCGGTTCATGCCCGACCGCACGATCTTCAGCGTGGTGGAGTTTCAGTTCGATCGTCTCGCCAAGCGGTTCGGGCAGCTCGCGTTCTTGAACCGCGGCCTCACCATCACCCTCACGGATGAACGCGATGATCGCCGCGAGAGCTTCTACTACGAGGGGGGTATCAGCTCCTACGTCGAGTTCATCAACCGCACTCGAGAGGTCTTGCACAAAGACCCCATCTACTTCGGCTCGCTGCTCGAGGTCTCCGGGCCGGATGGAAGCCAGATCCCGGTCGATGTCGAGGTCGCGCTGCAGTGGACCGACGGCTACAACGAGCACGTCTATTGCTTCGCGAACAACGTCTACAACGATGAAGGCGGAACACACTCCATCGGCCTTCGCGCCGCTTTGACCCGCACGCTGAACAACTACGCCCAGAAGGAAGGCCTCCTGAAGGGCATCAAAGAGATGCCTACCGGCGACGACGTTCGCGAAGGTCTCACCGCGGTCGTTGCGGTGAAGATGGCGAACCCCAAGTTCGACTCGCAGCCCAAGCACAAGCTCCTCAACAACGAGGCCAAGAGCGCGGTCGAGACCCTGGTGAATCAGCGCTTGCAGGCGCACCTGCTCGAGAACCCTTCCATCGGCAAGGCGATCATCGGCAAGATCACCGAAGCCGCCCGTGCCCGCATCGCGGCGCGCAAAGCGCGTGAGTTGGTGCAGCGCAAGGGCGCGCTCGAAAGCGCGTCGCTGCCGGGCAAGCTCGCCGACTGTCAGGAGCGCGACCCGAAGAAGTGCGAGATCTACATCGTCGAGGGTGAGTCCGCTGGTGGTTCGGCCAAGCAGGGCCGAGACCGGCGCTTTCAAGCGATCCTGCCGCTCAAGGGCAAGATCTTGAACGTGGAGAAGGCGCGCATCGACAAGATGCTCTCCTCGCAAGAGATCCTCACGCTCATCACCGCGCTCGGCACCGGCATCGGTCTCGAGCACTACGACCTCGCTCGGCTCCGCTACGACCGCGTGATCATCATGACCGACGCTGACGTGGACGGCAGTCACATCCGTACCCTTCTGCTCACCTTCTTCTATCGGCAGATGAAGTCGCTCATCGAGCACGGCCACCTCTACATCGCGCAGCCGCCGCTCTTTAGGGTCTCCAAGGGCAAGAAGGAGATCTACCTCAAAGACCAGGAGGCCCTCGAGGACCATCTGCTCGAGCTCGGCATGGACGGCGTCTCTTTGGTCCCCACGGACGGCGAGCCGGTCGACGGCTTGCACCTGAGAAACCTCGCCAAGAAGGTCCTGCGTTACGAGGCCCGCATGGAGAACGCGGACCGTCGCCGAGATCGCCGCGTCGTGAACGCGCTCGTGCGGGGTACCGTGGCCGAGGCCACCTCCATCAAGCCACGCCCGGCCGAGGGCGGCGAGAGCGCCCCGGACGCGGAGAGCATGCAGACGCTCATCGTCGAGCCGCTCTTGGCCTATCTCGAGAAGCACGACCCCGAGATCCTAAAAGACCTCAAACACGAAGTGATCGTCAGCGGCGGGCACCCGCACGTTCGCATCGACACCCGCCAGGTGGGCCAGCGTCGTCAGACCGTCATCGACACCGCGTTCTTGAACGGCCAGGAGTTCACCGAGCTCAGGAACCTCGCGCGCCACTTCGCCGATCTCGGCGGTCCCTTCGTCTTGAAGGAAGGCGACGCCGTCGTGGGGGAGTGCCAGACGCTCAACGAGGCGGTCAACACGCTGATCGAAGGCGCCAAGAAGGGGCACAACATCCAGCGCTACAAGGGTCTGGGCGAGATGAACCCCGAGCAGCTCTGGGAGACCACGATGGACCCTGCGAAGCGCACCTTCCTCAAGGTGAGCCTCGACAAGTCCGAGAGTGAAGAGCTCATCTTCGAGACGCTCATGGGTGATCAGGTGGAGCAGCGGCGCGAGTTCATCGAGAAGCACGCGCTCGACGTCTCGAACCTCGACATCTGAGCCGGCTGCCCGTGGCTAAGGTCGGCAGCAGAGCGTTTGCTGGCCGGTGGCCTGGATCGATCCAACCTGCGGGCTCGACGGAGTGCAGGTGGGCGGACTCGCGGATCCCAGCACTCTGGCCGGCGGCGAGTACGATGAGCCGCAGCTCTTTGGGTTCTGAAGGCTCAGGTAGGCTTGGTCCGTGCAGGACCAATCGCTGCCGATCGCGACCTGCGCAAACTCGCAGCTCCCTCCGCTCACCGCGCATTGACAGGCTCCGCAGCTTCGAGTGTCGGACAGCCCGGTAAACCACTCCGTGATTCGGTTTGTGTACGGCGCTGGGCAGGCGGCGCCACCGCTGGTGATCACACAAGTGGCGTCCACCGCCGCGTTTTCGACGCAGCTCTCGCTCGCATCACACCCGCCCGTGCCCAACGAGGCCGCGCAGAACTTGGTCGCATTCATCCACTGATACGGGCTGGGCGCGGCGCTTCCGGAGGCGATGCAGCCTTGATCGACCGTCCAGTTGCCCAGCCGGAATCCGCCCGGAAAGCCATCCGCGACCGGCTCGGGCGTGCACTGGCTGGTCACGAGTGGACCGTAGGGCTGCCCACCCACCAGGGCGGTGTCGGAGACGCACTGGTTCTCCGTGGAGTAGATGAAGAGCTCGCCGAGACATGAGGTGGGACGTGGCTGACAGGCGCAGGTTCCGACGCAACCGGGTCCGGGATCGAGAGCGCCGAAGAGGCGTGTCTCTCCGCCCCCGAAGCCCGAAGGGCAGGGGCTCATGGTGTCTTCGAGCACGCCGAGGGTGAAGGTGCTCGGTGCGCCGGTGCAAGTGCAGCCCGGCGGGCCGGCGTCGGGGCTCACGCTCCCGTCGGGGTTGACGCTGGCATCGGCAGGCGGGGTTGCATCGGCGCCCGGGCTCGCGTCGGTGGCAACGCCCGCATCGAGGTTCGCGTCCAAGCGACCGGCGTCGCCTGCAGGTTGAGCATCGCGGACGCCGGCGTCGGAGATGGAAGCGTCTCTGGGGATGTTCGCATCGGAAGCGCCGCCATCCGTGGTCGTGAGCTCTTCGGTCGAGTAGCACAGTCCGTCGCTCCAGCAGGCCCAGCCTTCGGGGCAGTCGGCGGCGCTCGCGCAGGCGAAGTGTCCCTCGGGGATCTCGGCGGCGCAGGCCGCGAGCGCGAGACTCAGAATCGCGCTCACACCCAAGGTTCGTGTCGTTTGATGAGCACGCGGCATGGAAGAGGCACGATACCGAGGTGGACTCACTTCGTCGAGCGGGAGGGCCGGAAGATCGCCGTCACGAGCCGGGTGGCCTCGTTTTGTCGGCGTCATCGACCAACCACCCGAAATCGACCGGATTGCTCCTGAACCAGTCGCCGCTTCGAACCGGCGCCCCTCGAGTCGGGTGGATGATGCTGCCCGACAAGACGTTCTGCTCCCCGACCGATTTCGCGACCGCGTCGAGGCCTTTGGAGGCGTCGGCCGTCTCCGACCACTTGCACTCGATGAGATGCATCTTCTCTCCCACCGCGACCACGAGGTCGACCTCGCGACCCGAGTAGTCTCGATAAAAGTAGATCGGCGCAGGCACCGCACGCGCGGCGTAGGCCCTGATCACTTGTCCCACGACGAGGGTCTCGAAGAACGGGCCGATGAGCGCGCTGTTCTCGAGTTCCGTCGGCGAACGCAAGCCCACGAGAGAGGCTGCGAGTCCCGTATCCATGAAGTACAACTTGGGTGCCTTCACCAGACGTTTGCCGATGTTCCGAAAGTAGGGCGGCAAGAGATGAATCACTCCCGAGGCCTCGAGCACGGACAACCAGCTCTTGATGGTGTTCACGGTGACGCCCACTTCAGAGGCGAGGCTGTTCAGGTTGAGCAGCTGACCGGTGCGAAGCGCGCAGAGCCGCAGGAAGCGATCGAAGTCGCGAAGGCTGCGAACGTTCAAGGCTTGCCGAACGTCACGCTCGAGATAGGTCGCGATATAGTCGGAAAAGTAGCGCACGGGCTCGAGGTCTCGCGCGTGCACTTCCGGGTAGCCTCCTCGCCACATTGCGTCGAGGAGGGCTGACCTGGACTCGAGCACACCCACGTGCGCCTCGAGCTCGAGCAGGCTGAGAGAGTGAAGCTCGACGATCGCCGCTCGGCCCGCGAGGCTCTCGGTCACGCCTTGCATGAGACCAAACTTCTGAGAGCCCGTGAGTGCGTACTGCCCGGGTTGGTCTCGATCGGCGTCGACCGCGTGTTTCAAGTAGCGCAAGAGCCCGGGAGCGTATTGGACCTCATCGATGATGAGCGGCGCTGGGTGGGCCTCGAGGAACGAGTCACCGGCGTGCTCCGCTTGTTCTGCGTCGCGCGGGAGATCGAGGCTGACGTAGTTGAACGTTGGCAGTGCGTCCCGCAGCAGGGAGGTCTTTCCGGTCTGTCGGGCACCGCTCAGAACCAGCACCGGTCGCGAAGCCATCAGCGAGATCAACTCCGCTCGAATTACCCTGGAGATCCACACGGTTACGTATTTTGCATCGTGGATGACGAAATGTCGACAGTTAGGATGATTGAACCTCGTTCTGGGTAAAATCCTACGTGACATCAGGTGGTTACCGACGCGAACGCCGCTCGATGGATCCGCTCGCCCTCGGGCCGATCCGCGGGCGTGAACGCGGGTGATTGGAAACGAAGTGATCCTTTGGGTCCATCCATCCTGCGAAGAAACTCATCCCTGGAGATTCAGGGGAGGCGACCTACCACTCAAAATCCCCGCGGCTATAGTCACCGAGTGAGTGGCTGGGTCTCGCGTCTACCCCTTCGGGTAGGGAGTGTGACTATCCTCGGCCTTTGCATTCTCACTTCCGCATGTACGAGTGAGGTCGGCAGCCTCGATGGATCGAGCGCCGTATCCGAAGAGGCGGGTGAAGGCTTCGACGCTCACGTTCGTGACGGGGACCTGGACTCGGATGCCTTCGACCTCGATCTTGGGAACTCCTTCGATGCCGGCTGCATGGGCTGCGATGATCTCGGCCTCTCGGTCCCGGATGCGGGCCCCCCCATCCTGCCGATCCCTTCCGCGGTGGGTGAGGTCGTACCGCAAGCCATCGATTGGACGCAGTCAGGTGGTGTTGTGGCGTTCAGTTATGTGACCGTTGACGGTCCCGCCGGGAGTCTCGCGCGCGTCGGCGCCGACGGTCAGCTCGCGACTTGGTTGCCGGAGACCGCGCCCTCACTCGTCTGCGCCGAGGTCATTCGTCTCGTTCGCGCCGAAGCGGCGCTCTTTGTGGTGTGGTCGAGTGCAGACGGAAGGCTGCGCTTTGCCTCGGTCAGCAGCGAAGGCAGCATGAGCGAGGTCCGCGTGATCGAGCTCCCGGGCGGAGGCCCTCCCATTCTGCGTCTCGAGGACGTGAGCGGGGTGTCTGGAAATCTGCTGCTTGCGGTCTCCACTGGCTCGTCGGTCGACGATGCCATGCGCATCGTCAGGCAGCCGATCAATGGCGATGCTCCCAGCCTGTGGCCGCTCGAGATCAGACCCAGTGGTCCCCGCCGCTTTCTCGCGGTGCGCGACCGCTCGCGCGCGGTGGCTGTCTGGCTCGAACCGCACGCCACCGCCGCGGGCCACGGCTCGATGCAGTACGGCTGGTTCGAGCACGACGGTACTTCGGGGGCCCGAAGTGAAAGCATCTTCACTCATACCCCCGACGGCTTCTTCTTTGGGCGGTCCGTGCTCGGTGGGGCGGTGACCACCCACCGCGGCTTGTTCATCCTGCACGCCGAGGAGCGGCAAATCTCGGGCGTCGGCGTGTGGGCGACGATCCGAAACAACCTCGGCATGTCCTCAGGCGAGCTCCAGATCGCGCCGGACCGCGGAGTCCCCAGTGCGCTCAGCCACGTCGAACTCCTCCGCGCGAGCCGGGAAGAGGTTGCCTTCGCGGTCTATCGGCCGACCTCGAACCCCAACCGCTTCTGGATCGACGTGCACCGCACGAGCCTCGACCGAGCATCTTTGGGCTCGGCACGACTCGAGCGCACTGCGCGCGTCGTGGCCTACGAAGGTCGCACCGCCGTCAGTTGTGTCGGAGAGTCTGACCCAACCCCCGGCCTCCGTTGCCGAAGTCAGTCCATTCCTTGAGGAGCAGCATGCAGATTCGTACAAAGCTTCATCGTCCAGTTTCATGCAGGAGCGCGCGTCGTTGCGTCGGAGCGTTTCTTTCTCTCTTCGCGCTGTCTGCGCTGGCCTGCGAGGGTGACACCTCCGGTCTCGGCGACGGCAGCGTCGGTACGGACTCGAGCCTGGACGCCGGCCGGCGCGACGCCGCCCCCATGGACGCAACCCCTGTTGCGGACGCGGGCCCGGAAGACTCCGGGGTGCTTCCTGATGAGTGGACGGTGGTGCCTTGCCCCGCTTCAGCGATGCCGCTACCGGTCCCCACAATCGCGGGCAACGGCGCGCTCGAAGGCATTCTGACCGTATTTGTCGCGCGGGTGCCGCGAGATGCACCGCTCGCGGGCAGTCGCGTGGTGCTCGAGCAGGGTGAGCGAACACTCGAAGGGCAAACGGATGAGCGCGGCTGCGTGCGGTTCATCGGGGCTGGGCTCGCGGGCCCGGCGCAGATCACCGTGAGCGCGACGGATCACACGATGAGCATCGTGCGGGGGCTCGGGTCCGCGCAGGTGGATACCGGGATCCTTTCGAGGGCGAGCCTGAGCGAGCCGCTCATGCCTCCCGCGCTAGATCTCGCGACGATCGCCGGCGAGGTCACCGGCTTCGAGCGTATGCCCTCGGTGACCAGTACCGGGACCGAGAGCCGTCGGGCTGTTGCCGCGGTGACGCCGATCTATCGAAGAGGCACACCCATGTTCGGGCGGCCCGAGCCCACTCGACGCCTCGCGCCGCACGAACCGCTCTATGCCAACACGGCGTACCTCGGACTCGCGTATTTGGGCGTCTCACCGGTGGTTGACCTGCGCGACTTCGAGGTGCCGGTGCTGGCTGAGTATGTCGTCGGGCTCCAGGTGGCCGGGGATCTCGAAGTCAGACCCCAAGGAAGCCAGCTGTCGTCCTCGATCAGTTCGTGGGTGGGCGTGACTCTCGGTGTGACCGCGGCCGGGAACACACGGGTCGAGGGCGTAAACGTCGACCTGGCGGCGCCCAATTCCAGGCGCTTCATGATCCCGCAACCCAGTCTTCCTGACTGGGCGGAAACCTCCTTTGCGGAGACGAGACTGTACCTACCGGACGCTGACGCCTACGCCTTTTCCTCGTATGCCTCGAGCAACGGCGAAGCGTTGCTCCGTCCAGAGTTCACCGGACCGTTGAGCAGTGCCGAAGAGCTCGTCGCCTTCACCTTCCAAGGGGCCGATCCGGGCGCCGGCGGCCGACCCCCGAACCTGACCACCTTCGTTCGAACCCGCGCCGCGGAGGCCCCAGCCCCCGCGCTCCCATCACTGCCCACCGCCGAGGTGTCCGGTCGCAGCCTGCGAGTGCGCTTCTCGGACCCGCGTGACGGCGCCTATCTCGTGTTCACGCTCGTCAGCGCGCTTGGCCACCTCTCCATCGTGGACCTCGGGACCGACGCCGAGTTCAGCATCGATATCCCCGTGGCAGCAGAGGATCTCGCGATTCCGGATCTCGACGCGATTCTTCAGGCCTCGACCTACTGGCTCCGGACGACATCGAGCTTCGAGCTGCGCCTGTCCTCCGAACCACTCGAGGCACGCGCGCGCTTCTTTGAAGCCAAGCCAGTGAGTCTTTCGCCGAACTAGCACCACCTGATCGCATCTTCGATGATCCCCGCGGCGGAGTGTTGTGCTCGAGCCCGCCAACACCCGACTCCGGTTGAGCCCGAGCGGTCTACGGGGAACCGCACGGACGAGGACCCGTCGGGAGATGGCACCCGCCCCTTGGCCGGGCGAGGGAGAACGGGGCCGATGGGACATGGAGGCGCTCGCACTATCTATCGAGCATCGCTGGCGGAAAAACGGTTGCTGTTCAGGTCGAACTGAATGCGATACGCGAACCCATGCCCATCGGCGATTCGTTGAAACCGGGACGAGGAAATGTCGCCAAGGCGGTCGATCAGCTGGTCCGTCAGGGCGCGCTGTCTCTCGATGAGATCGTCGATGAACTCCAGTCTGATATCGACGAAGAGGAGCTCCGCACGATTGTCGACGATGCTTGGCGGAGAGCTGCGATGCACCCCCTAGCTCGACCGACCGCGCTGGATCGACTTCAGCGTGCGTTCGATCAGCTGGAGGAGGAAGGCATCCTCGCGAGACACTATGTCGATGCGGGTCGCTCGGAGGCGGAGCAGTTAGTTCAAGCAGAGATCCAGGCGGCGCGAGCGCGAGGCCGCTCCATTGTGGGCTACTGCTTTTGGGATCGCCATCTTTACGAGATGATGGCCGACGGGCAGCTCGGCTTCTGCTTCGGTCCGGGGACCGTTCCGCGGACTTACGCCGCGCTTTGGAATGGCCAGGCCGAGATCGCACACCGCTTGGTGGAGGCGCTGAGCGCACACGGTTTCGAGGTCGAATGGAGCGGACAGCCGGCCGACGTCGTTCGTGTCGTCGGCGTCGACTGGAGCGGCGCTCGGAACGAGAGCGGCGAGCCGGAGCTCCTCGTTGGGCCACAGGAAGTACCGAGCGGCGACCTGGATCGATCCGTCGGTCCCGAGGTGGTCAACATCTTCGTATCGGGTTCCAAGGCCCACGCCCTGATCGCGTCGATCGCTCAGGCTCAGGGTCGACCGATGTATGGAGACGAGAGCGCGGCGCAGCACAAACCCGCCGCCGTCGACGTCGAGCTCGCGGATGGCCGCTTGCTCGACTTTGTCGCGAGCGAGACGCGGTGGGACGCGCAGGGCTTGATCCGCGCGCGCAACCTCGCTGCGGATTGCAGCCTCCTCGTGGCAATCGCTCCGAACGTCGGCGAGGTGAGCTCGGACCAGTGGTCCTCGTTTGTGCCTGAACAGCGAGTGCTCGTCGTGGAGGAGGATCGCCACGTCCCGTCCTTTGAAGGCTCCCCCGTCGTGGCGGTCGACCTCGCAACGGGCCAGGGCACCGAGGACCTCATTCGCGCGCTCCGTGGGTCCGCAGCCGAAAGGTCACCATTTTGGTCTTTGTCCCAAGGGCTAGTACCCGACCCTGCGACGCGTGTTGTCTACGATGCCGATACGAAGTGCATCAATCTTACGCTGCTTCTGGTCGGTCGAGCGTCTGAGCGAGCGCTCGCTCGCATCTGGGATCGAACCAAGACCGAGGGCGCCGAGCGCGTCACTTCAGAGGACGAGGGTGTGCCGACCTTCAGCTACCTGCCGATCGAGCTCGAGGAGATCCGCGGATTCAAGACCTTCTTTCACCTGTACGCCCTCCGAGACGATCCGCGCCTGGAAGACGCCCTCGTGCACTTAGCCAAGCATGCGCATGGGATCCTTGTCGCCCACGCACCGGGCGAGGGGCTGAGCGGCAACCTGGCGCTGGTCGCCAATACGTGTAGCAAGCGCGCGCCGCGCCCACCTGTGGTGGCGTTGGCGGACCCTCCGGTCGTGAAGGCGTGGACCCAAACGGTCGGCACCGAACCGCAGAGCATGGGAACGCTGGAGGATGACCGGATCGACGCGGCCCTCGAGGCCCTGGCCAAGCTCGCCTTGATGGAGCTGAAGAACCACAAATCCTAACAGCCTATTAATCTGACGTTTGCCGCCGGTGCTCGGATCTCGCCGAGGACAGACGAAGGCACGGCAAGCGCCTTCTCCATGCGCGGTCTCAGTCCGCAGAGCACTCGACCGACCCGCCGTCGCGTCTTACTGCGCGCGACCGGTGGGGATCGCGTAGCAGTGCCCGTTTAGTTGGTCTTCGCCCGCGATCTGAATGGGTGCCCCCGAGGAGCTCGAGCCCATGAGACCAGGTCCTCCGTAGAAGGCGGTGATCCGTCCGCGCTGCAAGCTGCCGGCCGCGCCGCCGCCGTAGTTGGATCCGGTGACGATGTCGGGGGTGCCATCGCGATTGAGGTCTCCCCAGACCGCGATGGTCTGACCGAAGGACTCAGTGGTGCAAGTGCCGAGCAGGCTGCAGTCGCCCGAGAGGGTGGCCCACGGCGTGTTGACCGGCTGCTGACCACCAGCGAAGACGGAGATGGTGCCGCGTCCTGGTCCCGAGCCCAAGGTCGCGCCTACCAGGAGATCGGTGATGCGATCTCCGGTGACATCACCTGCGGCCAGCGAGCTACCGAAGAATCCGCCTCCGGTGAAGGTCATGTCTGCGTTCGCGGTGCTCGACGGGGAAGGTCGTATGCTGGGTCCCCCATAGAAGATGAACACGTTGTTTTGGTTCCTCGCGGCGATGGCGAGGTCCGAGTGTCCGTCCGCGTTGAGATCTCCGATGCCGATGATTCGGTCCCCGGCGTTCTGAGCGGGGTTTGAACCCACGACCGTCCAGTCGGGGAGTCGGTCGACGCCGACCGGACCGGCCATGAAGGGCCCGAAGTAGACGGCCACCTGTCCTTGAGTCTGGGGCCCGAACGTGGGGGCGGCGATGGCGAGGTCGGTGAGGGTGTCGCCGTTGAAGTCGCCGAGCACGGTGACCTGCGAGCCGAAACCTCCGCCGCTCCCGGTGAACCGGATTCGCGCGAGCCCGACGCCTCCGCCGCTGCCGAGGTTGTTGCTCATGAACAGGTAGGCGTCGCCGGGCGAGACGTTGTCCCCAGGTGCGCCCACGAGAAGCTCAGGGAGCCCATCCCCGTCTTGGTCCGGCATCGCGGCCAACGAGGCCCCCAGACGCATCGCGCTGAGGCCGACCAGGACAACGCCAGGCGGGGCGGTCAGCGAGGTCGTTGGTCCCGAGGCCGGAAGACCAGGGCCGCCGGGAATGATGCGAACAGTACCCGCGCCTCCATTTTCCCCGGGCGCGCCCACCGCGAGGTCTGGATAGCCGTCGCCGGTGATGTCATCGAGCACCGCCACGCTCGCTCCAAAGCGAGCGCCCGACATGCCGCCCGAGTAGATCCGATTCGCGGAACTTGCGACTTCGGGCGGAAGCGCAGGCCCTGAGAGTCCGCCGAAGCGTATGTATACGCGGCCCGCGTCGTTGAGGACCGAGCTGCTTCCCTGCACGTCGAGGTCCGGGGCGGCGAAGACGAGATCTGCGAGCCCGTCGTCATTTAGATCGAAACGCGACCGCGCGAACGGCTGAAACGACGCGACGATGTTGTGGCCCGACGTGCCGATGTTGACGGTGCACGGAGAGTACTGCGCGCAGCCGCCACCCTGAAACGCGACGAACTGTCGGCCCGAGGGCGGGATCGCGGTGAGTGGGACCGCAGCTCCGGACGGAAAACTCTCGGTGCAGTCGCCCGGACAATCAATGCCCGGACCTGTCACGCGACCCCCACCATTGATGGTGATCTGGACCGGATGGAGCACAACACGGCTGAAGTTTGCGGTTGCGTTCTTCGGGGCGTCGACGCTCAGCGAGCACACCAAAGAGGTACCGGCGGACGCGCAGTCATCTGCCCAACCATCGAAGGTCGCGTCCATGGCGGGGGTGACACGGAGTTGGACCGTGCTGCCTTGAAGAAAGTTCGCGCTGGCGGTGGTGCACCCCGGGCCGCACACGATCGCTCCATCGCTCGACTGAACCTCTCCATCTCCGCTGCCCCGTTTGGTCACCGCGACTCGGTGAAAGATTCCGGTGTCGGCGATGAACTCCGCGCCGACGGCGTGGGGCTGGTCCATGCTCAGCTGGCAAGGCTGGGTGCCGCTGCAGGAAGCACCCTGCCACCCGCTGAAGACAGATCCCGGCCCGGGTTCGGCGGAGAGCACGACCGCGGAGCTGAACGGGAACTCTGCGGTGCACGCGGCACCGCAATTGATCCCGCTCGGGGAAGAGACGACCGCACCCTCGCCGTCGCCGGTGACGAGTACGCTCAGGGTCTGAGGGCCGGTGTTGCGAGCAAACTCGGCGCCCACGAGCAAGGCCGAGCTCATCGTCACCGCACAAGCGCCCGAACCCGAACACGCCCCCGACCACCCAACAAAGGTGGACTCCGGGTCGGGCTCAGCGACCAAGCTCACCACCGTGGCGGGTGCGAACTCGAAGCTGCATGACGTTCCACAAGCGATGCCAGCGGGATCGGACGTGACCATGCCGTTACCCTCGCCGGAAGGCGTTACCGTCAGTAGAAAGGAGCTCTGCAGCACGAAGGTTGCGCTGACCTGCCGGTCTGCATCCATGCGAAGGTTGCACTCCGCGCCCCCCGAACACGCGCCGCTCCAACCCCCGAAGGTGCCGGTCGTCTCGAGGACCGAGAGACGGACGTTCGTGTCTCGAGGAAAGACCGCCTCGCAACGCGGTTGTCCCATGCCGCAGTCGATGCCGGGCGGGGCAGAGACCACACGCCCCTCTGCGTTGCCCGAGATCGAGACGTTGAGGCGCGCTTCGAGTGCGACGCCGCCCGAGCAACGGGCTGGGTCCGGCAGGCACATCTGTTGTTCCGGGCACGCCATCACCGCTTCCGGGGCGCCAAAGCGCGAGCACCGCACTACACCTCTGCCATCACTCGAGCATCGGCCCGGCCCGGGGATGCAGAGCCCGTCGAGCTCCTCACCGGCGTTCACCGGGCTGAGGTCGGCGACATCGAGCAGTTCCGCGATGCAGCCCCGCTCCGTACAGCTCTGCTCCGCCGGGCAGCTCGAGCTCTGGCAGCTCCGCGCCAAGAAGATCCCGAGCCTGGAGGTGACCTCGGGAAACCGTGCGAGGCGGCGTCGGACCACGGGCCCTTGCGACGCGATTGGGCCCACGCCCTTGATCTCGATGCTGAGGGGTTGTGTTCGATCGCCGCCGGGCGCCAAGACGCCAAACGAGAGAGGCAGCGGCGTCTCCGAGAGATTGAAGCTGTGCGTCACCGGAGTGCCTTCGGCCCCCGACACCGAAACCTCGATGACGGAGAGTTCGGCCGGTACGCCGTAGTCCGACTGCACGACGACGATGAGCTGCGGTTCCTTCGAGCAGGCCGCCGAGAGCGCGCCGAGTGCGAGCAGCATCAAATGAGAAAGACGCATAAGAGACCTCATGGCTCGAGCACCACGCCGCTGTTTCCGCCGTATGGGCTGCCCCCTCCACCGAGCGCGAGAGCGAGCACCACCCCTCCACCCACGACGGCGGCGCCGGTGAGGATCCAAAACCAAGGGCTCTCGATGATCGAACTGTCGTCCGCTTCTGGGCTCACCGAAAGCTCGACCGGAGGTGGGGTGGCTTGCTTCGCCACCGGTGGTGGTGGTGGTGGTGGTGCTGGTTCGGTCTTGGCTGGTTCGTCGGGTGGCGTGGCCTTGGCCTCTGACTTCTCCTTCGCTTCATCCCGATGCCGTTTCAGTTCGCGCAGCATGATGATGGTTTCATTGGCGCGGGCGGCGTCCTCGGGTTCCGTGGCGACGTACTCCTCGAAGTAGCGGATCGATTCTTCGTAGCGCTTCAGCATTCGAAGGCACTGAGCGAGTCCAAAGATCGCGGCCGGTCTTCGTTCGGAGAGCTTGTAGGCTTTCTGGAAGTGCGGGAGCGCCGCTTCGTATTCCTCGGCTTCGAAGTACCGAGTGGCGGTCTCGAACTCCATCCTTGCCTGGGAGGTCTCAGCCTGCGCGTGGGCCTTTGCCCCGAGGGCCACGGAGAACATCACCAGTCCCAGCACGATCGGTCTCACCATGGTACGAGCTCACTCTTCCTGACCGGCGCGGCCCTCTTCCTGGCTGGAGGTTTTGCCTCCTCGGTCTGCCTCTTCGTGGTCTTTCGGGCGGTGGGCTCGCGCGCCGGCGCTTTGACCTCGGAGACCGGTGGCTTCTCCGGCTCGGGGGCTGCGCCCTGGGCGGTCCCGATCTCGGTCACCTCGGGCTCATCGGTCGTGGGCTGTGGAGGCGTCGGTTCGACCGGCGGCGGACTCGGTTTCGACGGCGGGGCCACGGGGACCGAACTCGAGACAACCTCGACCGCGGGTTTCGAACGCATATACGCGACGCCCGCGATACCCACGGCGAGAAGCAGCGCGATTCCGCCCAGCGCGAGGAGGCCCGTTGAACGGCCTCCGAGCCCAGCCTTGGTGTAGAGCGATGACATGTCGTCGGACGATGAAGCCATCGTGGCCTGAGTAGGCAGGCCGGGAAGGCCGGGTGCGACGAGCGTCGTGGCGCCGCCGACGGTCGGGGTGTCCAAGATCTGTGACAGGGTCTGAATGAACTCGCTGAGCGTGGGCCGGTCCTTGCGATCGACCGCGAGGCAAGCGCGCACCAGCGCCTGAATCTGCGCCGCGCCCGGTGTGCCCGGAGGCAGCTCGAGCTCGGGAATGCTGCCCCCCACCTTGAGCTCCAAGATCTTTCGTGGACTGCCCACGAAGGCGCGCTGGCCGGCGACCATCTCGTAGAAGATCTCGGCGAGCGCATACACGTCCGTCGCGGGCGACACGGACTCGGCCCCAATCTGCTCCGGCGCCATGTACGCGGGTGTGCCGAGCACCATTCCGGTCGCGGTCTTGTGTTCGGAGCTGCCCGCGGCCTGCTTGGCGATACCGAAGTCGAGGATCTTGATGTCTGGCATCCACGCCAAATCCGGCGGCGGAGGCTCCACAAACATGATGTTGTCCGGCTTGAGGTCGCGGTGGATGACGCCGACTTCGTGCACTGCCTCGAGGGCGCTGGCGATCTGTTGGGCGATGCCCACCGCCAAGCCGACCGTGAGTTTGTGGTGCTTGAGAAACTGCCCTAGAGGCGGTCCCGCGAGAAACTCCATCACGTAAGCGACGCGTGGTGGATCTTCGGACTCGATGAAGTCGGTGACGTCGACGATGCTCGGGTGCCGGATGCCGTTGACGACCTTGGCCTCTTGAAGAAACCTCGACACATAGTCCCGACTCGCGATGAGGTCGTCCGCCAACACCTTGATCGCCACTTGGCGTGTGAGGCGTTGATGTCGCGCCTTGTAGACGGTGCCCATTCCTCCTCGGCCGAGCAGGCTCTCGAGGAGGTATCCGTGGAGAATCTCCCCAGAAGCGTCGTTGGGCTTGGTGGGCATGCGGGGCGACCAGCATAGGAGAGCAGGACCCTCTGCTCAAGTCGATCGTCCGACTTGGACCTACCCGTTGAAGCAGGCCACTGCGCAGCGTTTAGGCGCCCACGGCGCAGAACTGCTCGTAGTCGATGAGCTCGGTGATGCTGGGCTTGTCGCTGCACACCGGGCACTTCGGATCCTGCCGGAGCTTCAAGGTGCGCCAGCTCTGATCGAGCGCATCGTACTGGAGCAGCTTGCCGATGAGCGGCTGCCCCCGCTCGAGCACGAGCTTGATCGCTTCGATGGCCTGCATGGTGCCGATGACGCCGGGGAGGGCGCCGAGCACTCCGGCCTCCGCGCAGCTCGGCGCGAGGCCGGCCGGCGGGGGTTCGGGGTAGAGGCAGCGGTAGCACGGCCCACCGAGCGCGGGCGCGAACACCGAGACCTGCCCCTCGAAGCGGAAGATCGAGCCATGGACGTTGGGGACCTTCTTGAACACGCAGGCGTCGTTGATCAGGTAGCGCGTGGGGAAGTTGTCGCAGCCATCGACGACCACATCCCAGCCCTCATCGAGGATGCGCATGATGTTCTCGGAAGACAGGCGCTCCTTGAACGGGATCACCTTGACGTCGGGGTTCAAGCTGGTGAGGGCGCGGGCGGCGCTCTCGACCTTGGCCACCCCCACGTCTTGATCGCGGTGCAGGATCTGTCGCTGCAGGTTCGAGCGATCGACGTCAT
The DNA here is from genome assembly GCA_011526105.1 of Deltaproteobacteria bacterium. Lineage (GTDB taxonomy): Bacteria > Myxococcota > Kuafuiibacteriia > Kuafuiibacteriales > Kuafuiibacteriaceae > WYAZ01. Next base: position 25,220 of record WYAZ01000029.1, read on the forward strand.
CGGGATCGATGACTCCGAGCGTTCCGATGCCGGCCGCGGCCAGGTAGTACGCCGCCGGTGAGCCGAGGCCGCCCGCGCCCACGAGCAGCACGCGGGCCCCGAGCATGCGGAGCTGACCGTCGGTGCCGACCTCGGGGATGCTCAGGTGGCGCGCGTAGCGGATCTGTTGCTCGGCATTCAGCGTGGGCTCGACACCCCACTCGAGGCCTTTGTTCTTCCACGCGCCAAAGCCCCCGGCGAGGGAGGAGACGTTCTCATAGCCCATCTCTTCGAGGGAGCGCGCGGCGAAGGCGCTTCGGATGCCGCCTTGGCAGTAGAGGACGACGTCCGCATCGCGACGCGGTTCGAGCGCCTCGATCTTGAGCTCGAGGAAGCCACGCGGGATGTGTTTGGCGCCATAGAGCTTGCCGGTGGCGACCTCGTCCGCCTCTCGGATGTCGATCACGAGTGGCTTGGAAGTGCTCCGGATCCGCTCATTGAGGCCCTCCGGAGTGATCTCTTTGATGCTCGCCCTGGTCCTCGAGAACAGCTCGTCCTTGGTTAGCGCCGCCATATTCGACCTCCCAGCATGGAGCAGGCTTGGAACGAGTCAACCGATCTTTGCGCAGCGCGGCAAAGCTTCCGACGAAGGCGCCCGATAGCGCTCGTGTTTTACCTGATCCACGAGCGGACTTGTGTGTTGGCGCCGGTTTGGCGAGGCTCCGGGCAGTGGAACGAAGCAGCCTGCGTATCCTCCGTGAGGATGAGGCCGCGGTCGACGAGGAGGTCCCCTTCGCCGCGCGGGGGCGGGTCGGGGTCCCCGGCTGGCTCTCGGACCGTCAGGGCCGCCGTCTTCGCTACCTCCGCCTTTCGGTCACGGATCGTTGCGACCTTCGCTGTCACTACTGCATGCCCGCCGAAGGTGTACCCGCGACGCCGAGATCGGAGCTTTTGAGCTTCGAGGAGATCGCCCGGGTCGCACGGCTGTTTCGGGCGCTCGGGGTCGAGACCATCCGTCTCACCGGCGGGGAGCCGCTGCTTCGGCGTGGCTTGCCCGAGCTCGTCCGCATGATCCGCGGCGAAGGCATCGACGATGTCGCCCTCACCACAAACGCGACGCTGCTCGAGCGCTACGCGGCGCCGCTCAAAGAGGCGGGCCTGACGCGCATCAACGTCTCGCTGGACAGCCTCGATCCTGAGGTCTTCCGCGAACTCACGCGCGGTGGAGATCTAGCTCGGGTGCGCCGCGGGCTCGACGCCGCGCGCGACGCCGGCTTCGCCCCCATCAAACTCAACACCGTCGTGGTTCGCGGCCGAAACGATCACGAGCTGGCCGACATCGTGGCCTTCGCCTTCGAACGCGACTTCGTCCCTCGGTTCATCGAGCTCATGCCGCTCGGTGCCGCGGCCGGCGCGGCGCTCGGAGCGAGCGCGGTCGTGAGTCTAAAGGAGATGAAGGCACGACTCTCCGAGTGTCTGGTCCCCGAGGAAGCGGCACACTTTGGTGAAGTCGCCGGTCGCGGTCCTGCGGGCTACCTCAGGGCGCGCGATGGAAGCGGCCGCCGCGTAGGCTTCATTGGCGCGGTGACCGAGAACTTCTGCGAGCGCTGTAACCGCGTGCGGGTCACGGCGAGCGGACAGATTCGCGCCTGTCTCGCCTCGCCCAATGGGCTCTCCCTGCGCGATCTGCTGCGTGGCCATGCGCGTGAAGAAGCCCTGCTCGAGGTCCTGAGAGACTCACTCTTCGGCAAGCGTGAAGGGCACTACTTTCACGTGGAGAACGACCTGCACCTCGGGGTCTCCATGTCGGGCGTGGGTGGTTAGACCCCAGAGCCCGAAGCATCCCCTCAACTCGGTTCGCATGCATGAACGTCAACGTTGACGTTGACGTTGACGTTCACGGCCCCGCTCGCGGATCCGCGCGGAGGTTGAATCGGTCACGCTCTAAACCTCACTCACCTTCGGGCAATTCGTCTCCCACCGGCAAGTCTGGCGTTCCTTCGGCCGGGGTCTCGGCTTCGAGTTCAACCGACATCTCGGTGTTCTTGCGCTCATGCACCCGAACGTTCGGATGCCACTTGATGTGGGGACCGTCGATGACCTTCAGATCGTAGGTGCCGGGCGAAAGTGCGACGCTGCCTTCGCCCTTGAGCTCGGCGGCCGACTTGGCCGCACCCGGCTTGAAGACGAGGATCCTCGCGCTCGTGACCACGCGCCCGTTCCGAATCGCCTTCACGCTCAGCATTCCGTGGGTCACCTCCAAAGTGCGGAGCAGGCGCTGCCCCCACTGGACCTCGAACGGACCGTCGGAAAGGGTGTCGCCGTTGGCGAGCTCGGCGATGATCTCGTAGCGCCCGGGCCACAAGATGTACTCACCATCGAAGTTGGGCTGCCCGGCATCTTTGCCTCCACCCGCGGAGCGGACACGGATGCTCTGAATCTCCACGCTCCGTCCCGCGCGTTTGACCTCCACCACAAGTCGCGTCGGGTGAAACTTGGCGCTGTGCTTCGTGTGTCGGCCCTTGTGAACGGTCACGCGTGCCTCTTGCATCTTCACCGGGCTATCGATGTTCGCCTCGATGCGTACTCGGTACTCGCCGGGTGTGAGCACGACCTGTCCCGGCAAACGAAAGTGACCGAAGTCTTCGGCCGCGCCGGGTAGCCCGATCTTCGCGACCGCCTCGAGTTTGTCGCCCTCGGCCGAGACGTGGAGGGTGCCGGTCTCGAAGCTCTCCGTCGCCTGGGTCTTCTTGTTCGAGCGTACCCAGACGACCTGACGTTTGGTGGCGAAGTCCGCGGCGGAGGCTAGGGTCGTCTCTACGACGTATCGCCCTGGGGGGAGATCGACGACCTGACCCGCTTCGACGCGAAGGTCCCGCTTCTTTTCGTTGCGAGGCAGGACTTTGATGACCGCCTCGGCGGGCTTGCCGTTCTCTTTGGCCGACACCACGAGTTGTCCGTCCGAGAGGTCTGCCGTGAACGCGGTGAGCTTCCCTTTGGGGATGGAGGTGCCTTCGAGCGCCGCCTCGATCACCACAGAGGCATCGACCTTGCCGCTCACGATCAAGTCGTAGCGGCCCGCCGCGATCTCCGCGCTCTGGTTCGCAGGGAAGGTGTAGAGGGCGGGCTCGTCCTCGTCGGCCTTCGGACGATAGAGGCGAACCTCGGCCGTCACCATCGAACCGTTCCGCTCCGCGCGCAGGCGGATTCGTGCGGGTTCCAGGTTGAGCGAGGGTGTGCTCGTCTTCTCCGCTGAGACCGAGACTCGATCGATCACGCCCACCAGCCTCGGGCTGCCCTCGCACTCGACGCGAACTCGGTACTCGCCGGGGGGCACCGTCATCGCTCCGATCCCGCCGAGCGGTTTTGTCCCTTTGAGGCCCTTCTCGATCCGCGTGGCCTCGAGCGCGCAGTTGTCGCGCGCCCTTCCGAGCACGTTGATCTCCGGATGGAGCGTGCCATTCTTGCCGACCTGCGCCAGGACCTGCGAGCTGCTCGCCCAACCCCCGAGGAGCCCTAGAACAATGACAGCAAGCTTCGACATGCGCGGCAGACTAGCAAACTTGAGGGAAAGCCTCGACCGAGCGACAATCCGTTTCGTGGCCGGGGACCAAGACTCGACGAGTTCGGCCCCCGAGCCCTCGCCCGAGCCGTCGTCCGAGGGTCGAGACGCACCCTCCTTCAAGGGACGTCCCAACATCGAGATATGGGCCCGGGAGAGCATGCGCCGTTCCCTCGAGACGTTCTCGGGGTCGGAAGGCTCCATTCGCCGGCGCCTCGTGATCGCGCTCTCCTACCTCGCGATGTTCGGTCTCGGCATGTTCGCCCACCAGAGCCTCTGCGAGGTGCCCCAGGTCGAGACCCGGCTCGGGGTCCTGGCCATCCACTCCAAGCCCGAAGGTGCTGCGGTCTGGATCAACGGCCACGCGCTCGAAGGTGACGAGCCCGGCTCTGCCGCTCAAACCCCGATCCCGGCGGTGACCAATCTACAGTATGGCATCGACTACACCGTGCGCATCGAGAAGGCAGGTCATCGTCCTTGGACGCAGACGGTTCGGATGAGCGCGGAGATCGACGGCCGTCGCATCGAGGCCGAACTGGAGCCCGAGTGAGTCTGATTGAGCTTCGGCATGTTCGAAAGGCCTTCGGCGACAACCGCATCTTCGAGGACGTGAGCCTCGCGATTCGTGCGGGCGAGAAGCTGACGCTCATCGGCGGCTCCGGCACAGGCAAATCCGTGCTTCTCAAGCTGCTCATCGGCCTTTTGGCCCCGGACGAAGGCGAGATCTGGTTCGATGGCGAGCGCATCGACGAGTTCAACGAAGACGCCTTCATCAAGGTGCGAAGACGGATCGGCATGCTCTTTCAAGGGGCCGCGCTCTTCGATTCCATGAGCGTGTACGAGAACGTTGCCTACGGATTGGCGGAGCAGGGTGAGATGGACGAGCCGGCGATGCGCGCGCGTGTCGCGGAGGTCCTCGAGTGGGTCGGGCTCCCCGGGATCGAGGATCGGCGTCCGGCCGAGCTCTCCGGGGGCATGAAGAAGCGCGTGGGCCTCGCGCGGGCGGTGGCGCCGGGGCCGGAGGTCCTGCTCTACGACGAACCCACCACCGGGCTCGACCCCATCAACGTCCTTCGGATCTCGGAGCTCATCATCGAGCTCAATGCCCGGCTCGGCATGACGAGCATCGTCGTCACCCACGACATGCCCTCGGCCTTCCTCATCTCAGACCGGATCGCCGTCCTCCTCGATAAACGCATCGCGCTCGTGGACACCGTGGAGGGGGTCCAAAATGCCGAAGACCCCCGCATCCACGAGTTCGTGCACGCCATGACCGACGCGCCTCGCCGGACCGCTGGTCGCTGAAGTAGGGCCTCCTCCTACCCGAGCGGACAGATATTTGCTTGGTCGTCTCGCTCGGCATAACCTGGCCAAGTTGGGGGGCGCCCCGACGGAGGATTTCGATGTCCCGTATCTCGAAGATGATCGCCGTGCTCGGAGTGGCCCCATTTCTTTGGCTCGCCGCTTCTTCGTGCGGCAATGAGTGCAACCGCGCGGCGGACTGCGAGTTCTCGAACCAAGTCTGTTACAAGGGCACCTGCACCCGTCCCGCGCTGACCAGCGACGCGCGCAAATGCGCGAGCGACAACGACTGCAACCCCGGTGGCGGCGAAGAGCTGCGTTGTATCTCGGGGGTGTGTCGTCTCTATGAACTCGGCATGACCACCACCCCCGACTCGGGCGTGGGACCCACGGACGGTCCGCTTGCCGACAGCGGCCCTGGGCCCGGCGACGCCGGCCCGACCGACTGATTCTCCCTCTTCCTCTCCAGAACCCAATCGATCCTCTCCCTCTCGGGTCGTGACCGTGGCCGTGAACGTGAACGTGGCCGTCATCGGGAAACGTGTGTCGTGGGCCTCGTCCGGTGCAACCGGGAACATCGGTGACACCTGCCATGGGCCCCTCCGGAGGAGCCATGCCCCGGAAAGTGAGCTGACTGATGGATGCCAAAATGGAGTTCATCGCTGGCATGAATCCGCGCGAACGGATGACCGACCTCGTTCCGATCGTTCACGGCCACGTTCACGTTCACGTTCACGGCCGCGCGTCCGAACGGAGATGCGTTCTAGTTCACCGCGAGGTCGGCGCAGCACCTAAACCCGTAGGTCGCGGACGCTTCCGCGGGCTCCGCATAATTGTCCTGCGTGGTGCAGGCGAGACCGGCTGCGTTGGAGTCGTATCCGCCACCCGCGAGTCCGCGCCGCTTGCCCTCGAGGTATGAGGTCCGGTTCCACTCCCAGAGATTGCCGCTGATGTCGTAGGCGCCAAAGGGACTCACGCAACCGAAGGCTCCGGCCCGCATGTCGGCGGTGGTGGCGGTGATGATCATGGCGCCGGTCTCGACCGGGCCGCGCCGAAGCGCGCCGTAGCCGTTGCACTCATCGGAGTCGAATCGGTCGCCATACGGATAGGTGTAGTCTTCGGCCCCGCGGCAGGCGCTCAGCCACTCGGTGTCGGAGCACAAGCGCTTGCCTGCGTTCTCGCAAGCGGCTCTCGCCTGCCACCAGCTCACTCCTCGCACCGGGTTCGCAAAGCGCACCGAGGCCGCGACCAGCGTGGTCGATCCGTCTCCGTTCGGCCCGGCGTTACTTTGGTCCGCGTTTCCGAGCACGCCGGAGGCCGCCGAGGCCTCGAAGCGATCCACGCAGAACGCCGGCAGGCCTCGGAGAGAGCTCACCACGATCATGTCTTCCGGGTGGTCGGGGCAGGGCGTGCCGATGACCGGTGGTGGATCGCGATCCGGGACTTCGGGAATGTCGCTTCCGCAGGCGACGAAGAGGACCCCGAGAAGCGCCAGGAGCCATCGCCTTCGGCTTCGAAGCCCGAGCCCGACGAAGAGCCCCAGCGCGACGAGCCACGGGAATCCGGACGCGCTCGCGTCGACCGCGCGACAGCCGCCGCCGCCGTAGAGGAAGAACCGAGGCCCGCATCGATCGCGCGCCACCAAGGGTACGGTGGTCATCATGGTGAACGGGACTCCGCCTTCGACCGCCGCGCTCACCGAGGCGGTGAGGGTCAGCTCTCCGCCTTCGGGCAGAGGGCACTCGGTCTGCACGAGCAGCACGAGGTCCGAGACCTCTCCGTGGCGCACCGACAGGTTCTCGACGACCAAGCGCCCCGCGCCAAACGCGCCTCCGCTCGGTTCGGAGGTGACGGTGGCGCCATCGGGCTCGCGCACAATCTCGTACGCGGTGACGATCGAGGGGAGGTCGGCTTCCACGCGCACCCCGGTCGCGCGGAGGTTGCCGGTGTTGCTGATCGCGTAGGCCACGCGCAGCGGATCACCCGGGAAGTACTCCGGCAGAAGCTGTCCGTTCTCGGTCTTCACCTCGATGCGAGAGTCGACGCGCAGCTCGGGCAAGAAGACGTCGATACCGACGATGACGTACGCAAGACCGATGAGCTCTCCGCGCTGGTTGTTCTGCGCCGCGGGTGTGGTGATCTCTACCGTCAGCTCCTCGTCGCCCGCCAATAGGGCCGAGGTGATGTCGAATTGATCGATGTCGGTACCGGGCTCGTTTCGGCGCGCCGGATCAACTGTGTTGATGGTGCGGTTGAAGATGTCGTTCGGCGGGTTGACCGAGTCGGTGAGCGCCAAGCGACGAGCGGGGTCCGAGCCGCTCACCCGAATGCGCTCCGCGCCGGCGAGGTTTTGGCCCATCGCGCAGTCTTGCGGACCTGGATGGCAGTCCCCTTCCATCGCGTAGAAGGTGAGGCCGCCGGACGGGACCGGCGAGACGATGAAGCCTCCGAGCTCGAGGCTCACGGTGGAGCCGAGCACGGTCTGCATGCCGTCGAACAACGCGATGGTTCGTGGCGGAAGGCGTGACTCCTCGAAGACGAGGACGATGGAGAAGGACGCATTGGCCGCGGTGTGGCGCGGCTCTCCGCCTTGGTCGTAGAAGATGTCCGCTGCGAAGTCGCGCACCTGATACAGACCATCGAGCTGGCCACCGGCGTTCTTCAGGACCTCGGTGATGTCCGCGCGCGCGGTGTAGAAGACGACCTCCGGGAAGCCGGTGATGGCCCCCGAGTTGTAGATCTCGTCCGCGGCGACGGAGACGAAGGTGTCGGTGCCCGGCACGCGCAAGGAGACCTCGGGATCGGGGATGTCGTTGCCGTCGCCATCCAGAAACAGCGAGCCGCCATAGTAGAGGAACGCCTGCAGAAGGTTAGCCCGACCCGGGATTCGAAAGGCTTCGACCGAAACCTCCGAGACCATGAGGAGCTCATCGGGCCGGTCGTCGTTCGGATCATTGCTGACCCCGAAGGAGGCGCCGGTGGCGAAGAAGTCGACGGTTCCGGTGTACGAGGTGAATCGGTCGACGCAGTCGGGGTCGCCGGGCTGCGTGCAGATCGCCTCCGCGCGCGGGGCGGCCATCACCAGGAAGGTGGCCCCGAGGAGAGCGACGAGGGGACGCCCGTGTGTCAGCATGATCGCCCCGAGCCTATCCAGGGCGGGTTGCGGGTACAAGTTTAGGGCATGTCTCGTGATTCTCGCGTCTTTCGGGTAAACTCTGCGCCTCGAGCCGGGCCTGGGGGAATTTTGATCTGATCCCCGGTCGAGCGTATATGACGGTGACGCACATGGGTAAGAGCGCGCTTTCAGAGGAGCTCGTCGAGATCTACCGAGACGCCTTGGAAGCTGCCCACGCCGGTAAGGCGGTGGAATCGCGTCTACAAGTCTCGAGTGGAGCCATCCGGGCCGGCCGACGAGCCATCGCACTCGATCGTGTCGAACGCGTGGGGGTGGTTGCCATCGGCAAGGCTGCACCAGCCATGGCGGAGGCGGTGCCCGACGCCATCAAAGAGAAGATGAGCTTCGGGCTCATCCTAACCAAGGATGGGTACGCGCGCCCGGTCGAAGGCTTCGAGGTTCGAGAGGCCGGGCATCCCGTTCCCGATCGCCGCTCCTGGCGAGCGACCGACGAAGTGATCGAAGCGGTGTCGGAACTCGCGGACGAGGACCTGCTGCTCGTGCTCGTGTCGGGCGGCGCCAGCGCGCTGCTCTTCTCACCGATCCCCGAGGTGGGTTTTCAAGACGCCGTCGACATCAATCAAGCCATGATCACGAGCTCGATGACCATCGAGCAGATCAACAGCGTTCGCTCGCACATCTCGCGCGTGAAGGGTGGTCGTCTCGCAGCCATCGCTGCGCCGGCTTCCGTCCTCACGCTCGCGCTCTCCGATGTCTGGGGCGACAAGCTCCCTTCCATCGGCAGCGGTCCCACCGTCGCAGATCCCACGCGCTTCAAAGACGCGATCACCGGCCTCAAGAAACATCACGTCTGGGATGAGACGCCGGAGAGCATTCGAGAGTTCCTCGAAGCGGGAAATCGCGGCGAAGTGCCGGAGTCACCCAAGCCGGGTGATCCGCGGCTCTCCCGCGCTTTTGCCGCTGTCGTGGGCGGCCCTCGTACCCTGCTTCGTGCCGCCGCTCGTTCGGCCCGTGCCAAGGGCCTCCGGGTCCGTTGCGCCACGCGGCCCATCGACGGACCCATCGATGACCTCGTCGAGAAGTACATCGCGCGTGCGGGTTCCATGGTGCGCAGCGGAACAGGCCGTGAGGTCTTCGTGGCGGTCGGTGAGCCGACGGTCGCGATTCCCAAGGAACTCCGAAAGAGCGGCAAGATAGGAGAGGGCGGCCGGAGTCAGCATCTCTGCTTGCTGATGGCGAAGGCCATGGCCAGCGACGATCACATGGCCTTTCTCTCGGCCGGTACGGACGGCACCGACGGTCCGAACACTGGCGCCGGTGGGGTGGTGGACGGGCACACTGTGGCGCAGCTCGAGGCCGCGAACATCAAGATCGACGACGCCATCGCTCGCTACGACAGCTTCACGGCGCTCGGTAAGGTTGGCCTTCGCATCGACACCGGACCCACCGATACCAACGTCACGGATCTTCATCTGCTCGCGGTCGAAGGCAAGACCTCCTCCGGGCGCAAGAAGTAATCGGAGGCGAAGTGGGCTACGTTTGGCCGCTCCAACTTCGCGACGAAGCAGGCACTGAGTGGGCCGGAGTCCATCGGCCCGAGCTCTCGGACCTCGCGGAGCTCTTTTCGCATCTCCTTCGTCTTCCCGAGTCCGACGAACTCTCGGCCCAGGACTGGCGACAGTCTTTGCCGGCTGGCGCGATCTTCCTTCGCAGCCTCGGTCCTCGAACCGCCCAGATCGTCCTTCGCGCTGGGTCCGTGACCGACCTCGTGGTCAAATCGGTCTCTCCAGAGAGCGCCGCGTGGTGGCGGTTCTCGGGCGCAGGGCGCCGCTCGCCCTCGTTTCGAGCCTTTCGATGGGCGCATCGACTGCGGGCTTTTGGCATCGAGGCGCCTCGCCCGCTGGGGTATCTAGAGCGAGCCCGCTCGCCCGCACGGTATCGGAGCTTTCACGTCACCGAGCACATCGAGGCCCTGAGCCTCTTGGCCCTCGCCGAGGAGCGACTGGCTCCGGTGGTGGAGCAGGGGCCGGGCGGGCTCCTCGAGCGGCGTGCGCGTCTCTTCGCTCTCGGCCGCGTCCTCGCCGACCTCGAGTCGCTCGGGGTGGATCTCGGGGTGGTCGAGCCGGATCAGCTTCTGTGGGATGGTCGCAGCTGGAGGCCGGCCGGCCTATCCCCGCCGAGTCGGAACTCGAGTGCGCCGGAATCCGGTTTGGCCTCGTTTCTCGAGCGCTCGAGCCCGGGTCGGCGGCAGAGCCGGACCGACCAGCTCAGGGTCTTGAGTGCCTTCGTGCAGCGTTCGGGGGGCTCGCAGCGAGCAAAACGCCATCTGATGGCCGGCTTCGATGAATCCCGCGCCGCCGCGGCGACCGCAGAGTGAAACCGACACCGGTGCCCTTCCACTTCCGTCGAAAGCAGTACAAAATCCCGGCCAATGGCTCGTGTAGCTCTCGTATCCCTCATGATGCTAGTGAGCGCCTCGGCGTTTGCTAACGACCGTCCCCGCTTCTTGATGAGCGCGGCCGAGGATCTACCCGGTGTGGTCGACACCCCGCCGATGCTCGTGGCCCAACCGCCCGCAAGTACGGTTGCGGTGCTCGCGTTGGCCGGAGCCGAAGGCATCCAGCTCTCGGACCTGGTGCTCTCGGCTCAGCAGGCTATCGAGAAGAAGACCGCGCTCAAGGTGACCACCCTGGAGCCCGGACAGGAGAAGGAAGTCCGATCCTGCGCCGGTGACCCCGAGTGTTTCGCGCGCGAGCTCCGCAAGTCCGGTAGCTCCGCCGATCTCCTGCTCACTGTTTCGGTGACCTCGATCGGCGACGACCAGGTGCTGCTCGGCATCCTGCTGGTCGATGCCCGTTCGGAGGCCGAGCTGGCCGGGCGCACCAAGATCAAGACCGGCGAGCTCGCAGAAGAGCTCCCGCCGGGTGTCTCACCGACGCGTGCCATGACCGACTACATCGCCAAGGTCTTTCCGACCAACCTTTGGGGTGAGATCGCGAGCCTCAAGGTCGGCGCCAACGAAGAGAACGCCGAAGTCGAGCTCCGCGGCGCCGGTATCTCTTGTGTCACTCCGTGCACCATCGACCGCGTGTTCCCCGGTCGCTACGAAGTCATCCTGAAGAAGCAGGGCTTCAAACCTTGGCTCGGCAGCGTCGATTTGAAGTCGGGTCAGCTCGGCAAAGTCGACGCCACGCTCGAGAAGGACGACAGCGGCTCCGCGTTCGAGAGCCCCTGGTTCTGGACCGCGGTGGGCGTGGGTGCGGTGGCCGCGGGCGTGGCCACGGTGTTGCTCGTGACCGCCGACAGCGGCCCGCGGATCATTTGCATCGCGCGTACGCCCGAGGAATGCAGTCAGTAAGCGCCACGGACCTGGCCCCGAACTCTGGCCTACTCCGACTCGTTCAGCGCGTTCACACACAAGTCCCGCAGCCTTCGTAGGGCTTCGGCGTTCGTGCCCGCAGATGACAGACCCGTCTTGACCCTCGTGGACACGCTCGATCCGCCTCGCGCCTCTAGCGCTCGCGCGCAGGCCATGATCCCTTCCTTGGTCTCGGGAAAGCTCTGCACCCGGGGCGGGGGCTTCTTCTCGACGGGGGGCGGCGGAGGAGGGGCGGTTGTCTCCGCCGGTCGGGCCTTCGTCGCGGGGGCGGGCGTCCGGGTCGTTCTCGTGCCCCGACCCTCATTCCCGGTGTTGGCGGGTTCAGGTGCGGGCTCGAGCTCTTTGGGGCCAGCGGTAGCGACGGGTCCCTTGGGCTCTTGACCGGGTACCACCCCGATCGGATTCGCCTTCTCGAGCACCGGGGGCGGGTCGATGCTCCGCGCTGCCACTTGGGCCTCGGCTCCACCCCTGGCGACGAGCCACGCACCGGCGCCTAGACCGACGATGCCCACTACGACGAGGCCTGCGAGCATCCACGTGGTCGCTCGGGGCGCGGCCGGCGGCATCTGGAGCTGGCCGTAGCCTTCCATGGTTCCCGGGCCGGTGGGATTGGCGATGGGCGTGAAGCTGCCGTCCGTCGCGAAGTAGCCGAGGCGAGTCTGCTCGGCCTTGACCTCGTCGAGGGCCTCTGGGGCCAACGGGTCGGCGTGGGAGGCGCTCGGCCAAACGACGGGTACTTGGCGGGCGGAGAGCGCCGTGGGCACCGCGAGGTCAGCTTCGTGCATCGCGCGCGGGCGCACCGCGGTTCCGTTGGCTCCACTGTGTTCGATGGCCCCGGAATCGGTCATCTCTCCGAGCGACGAGATGGCTTCTCTCGCCTTGCCTTCCACGTCGAAGGAACCGTCAGGGAAGAGTTCGGCGATGAGGTCGGCGAGATCTCGCTGCACGGTCGAAGAGCCCGGGAGCTTTCGAGAGCAGTCGGCGAGGGCCTGCACCATCTCGCTGGCGCTCTGATACCGATCTTCAGGCTTCTTCTGCAGCGCTTTGTGGATGACGTCCGCGAGTCCTTTGGGGAAGCCAGGGACTTTCTCGGTCAGCGGCTGGGGCTCGTGCGTCAACACAGCTTGCATCGACTGCAGCGGCTTGCCCCGGCCGAACAGGCGCTTCACACACGCGGTCTCGTACAGGACGGTGCCGAGCGCGAAGACGTCCGTGCGGCCGTCGATCTCTCCGCCGTTGACTTGCTCCGGCGCCATGTAGCTCGGCTTGCCGCGAACTGTGCCGACCCGGGACAGGTGGTCCTGGACCGCGGTTCGAGCCACGCCAAAGTCGGAGAGCACGACGTTGCCGGACTGATCGAGCAGCACGTTGTGCGGCGAAATGTCACGGTGAACCAGATGCAGTTTCTTGCCTTGGATCTCCGCACGCGCGTTTGCGTAGTCGAGCGCGCTCGCAATTCGCTCTCCGATGTAAGCGACGATCGCGGGGGACGTGACGATCTTTTTGAGCGCCAAGTGTTGAAGCAGCGCGGTCAGCGATGGCCCGCGAACCATCTCCATCGCGAGGTAATACGTGCTCTCGGCCTGACCGAGATCGAGCGTCGGAACGATGGAGGCGTGTTGAAGCGCAGCGGCGGTTCGCGCTTCGTCGAAGAACATGACCGAGGAGTTCGAACCTTCTTCGGCGTCTCTGAGCAATTTAAGGGCAACGAGCTTGAGAAAGTCCCCCATGCCGCCGGTGCTGCTGCCGGCGCTCGCGCACCACACCTCGCCCATGCCGCCTTTACCTAGGCGGAACAGGAGGGTGTAGGGGCCCACCCTCTGTCCAGTCGTGATCTCATTCACGCTGGGGCCCATCTTTGCATCGAAACGTACCGGTCCGCCATATGGCCGGAGCCTCTACCGCACCCCGACATAGGCGAGTCGATCCGCGTCGATGAAGGAGGGTGTCGTCTATCAACCTACGTCTGAAGACCGAGGCTCAGACCAGCTGACCACCTGCGGTCAGCCGACGGGCGTTCTCGGCCTCTCGCTGGGTGATCCGCGACTCGAGCACCCGGGTGAGCTCCGGGAAGCTCCGCGTCAGCGCGGCCAGGTCATCGTTGCTCATGCTGAGCAATTCGACCGGGCCGAGCGCCCGGACCGAGGCGGATCGGGGCCGGCGGGTGATGGCGGCCATCTCCCCAAAGAAGTCACCGCTCCTCAGCTTGCTCAAAAAGACATAACCGCCCCCTTCGCGGAAGACCTCCACCTCGCCGGACTTCACCAAGTAGAAGCTGTCGCTGGCCTCGCCTTCGCGGATCACGACCGCCCCTCGATCGTATGGCTCGAGGCGAAAACGCTCGACCAAGGAGGCGCGCACCTTGGGCGGCAGCACCCCAAAGAGCTCACTCTTCGCGAGCAGAGTGGCGACGACCCGCTCCTTGTAGAACTGAAGGAGCGCCTGGGTGAGGCTCGGGAAGCGCTCGATCACAGTGTCGAAGTCTTCTTGGTCGATCTCGAAGAGCAGCACCTCATCGAGGCTCTCCACGGTCGCGGCTCTACGGCCACCAGTGAAGAAAGAGAACTCGCCGATGCAGTCTCCATCGGACAGCGACTGCAGGTAGACTTTCTGGCCCTGGAAGTTCCGGCAGTAGATCAGCACGCGACCTTTGGTGATGATGTAGAGCGAGTTCCCCGGCTCGCCTTCGCGCAAGATCGCGGTCGTGGGTGGTACACGCTTGAGCTTGAGGATGGCGACGAGGTTCGCGAGCTCACCCGGCTTCAAAAACGAGAACAAGGGTGAGACCAGGGCGGTGGCGAGCCCCGAAGGCTCGGAGGCGAAGAGCACGTTCACGAGCAGCGGACGGATCTCCTCTGCGGTGGAAAGGGCGGTGTCCAGGGCAAGCTTCTCATTCTCGGCCCCCGCGAGCCCCTGCAGCGCCATCACCTCCTTGGCGAGACCTTCGCTCCAGCCCTCCATCTCCCGAAGCTGCACGTATAGGGCGATGGCCTGCACCAAGAGACCATTCTGGGCGAACTTGGCGGCCGCGACACGATACGTGATGCGGGCCAGATCCGGGCGCTTCATGCGCACGAAGTGGGCCGCCATTTCGACGACCGTCCACAAACTCGGCACCTGCTTGAAGCGCTCCCACTGCGCCACGAGCACCGGGTCCTCGAGCACTGCGCCCACCACGGTGGCGGGGCGTCCGGTCTCGGTCGGTGCGTCGGTCGCTGCCCTCGGTTTTGGCGGTGGCTCCGCGAGGGGGAACTTCGCCGCGCCCACCTCCTCTTCGAAGAGCTCCTTCATCAGGTGCGCGACGCGGAAGTGATTGAAGCCGGGACTGGTGCGATGGAGCTGCTCCTGAAGTGCGGCCGCGAACTGACGACAGCTTTGGTATCGACGATCCCGGTCCGATGCGAGGGCGGTGAGGACGATCTGATCGAGTTCTCTCGTGATCTCCGGGTTGTATCGGGATGGGGGTGACACCTTTGGGTGACGCACCTTCTCGAGGGTGCGCATGGGGTCCTCGGCCCAGAAGAGTCGCCGGCCGGTCAGGGTCTCGTACAGCGTGATCCCGGCGGCGTACACGTCGCTGCGAGCGTCGACCTCGAGACCACTCGCCTGCTCCGGGGACATATAGGCGAACTTTCCGAAGATCACACCGGGCTTCGTGAGCGAGACGTGTGTCTTCGCTTTGGCGATGCCGAAGTCGGTGAGCTTGACCTCGCCGTCGTAGCTCACGAGCAGGTTGTGGGGTGAGACGTCGCGATGGACGATGCCGAGGGACTCGCCTCCCGGCGAGCGCCGGGTGTGGGCGAACTCGAGGCCGAGCAAGATTTCGGAGAGCAAGAAGCACGCGACGTCGATGGGCACGAACTTCTTCCTTCGGCTCTGCTTGACCAACAGCTGAGTGAGGTCGCGGCCGTCCACGAGCTCCATCGCCATGTAGTAGCAGGTCTCGACGCGGCCGAAGTCGAGCACCTGGACGATGTTGCTGTGGGTGAGTGACACCGCGAGCTTCGCCTCGGCGATGAAGAGCGAGACGAACTCTGCGTCTTCGGACAGGTGCGGAAGAATGCGCTTGAGCGCGACGTGTTTTCGAAAGCCATCGATCGAAGCTGACACGGCGCGGAAGATCTCGGCCATGCCTCCCGTCGCAATGCGATCGAGGAGCTCGTACTTGCCGAAGAGCTCACAGGTCTCCGTCGCGTCGGCGTCAGATCCGGTTCGGGTCACCGGCCGGCATTCTAAGTCGAGTCGGCCCCCGTAGCTAATCGCGAGGCGGCACGTGAACGACCACCATCGTCAAATTGTCCGGCTTGGCGCGCAGCGTGCCCATGCGGCGAAGAACCACCGAAACGAGGCGGTTCACCGCCTGCTCCGCGCTCGAAGCCTGAGCGAGGAAGCGGGCGAAGGTCGCCGCATCGAGTTCGGCGTCGAGGAGGCCGTCCGTGGCCATCACCAGCCAATCGCCCGGCTCGAGCGTCCACAGGTAGTCCTCCGAGTTCGGGCCCTCCGGGCTCAGGCCGAGCGCGTGGGTCAGATAACCCTGGTGGGTCCCCTCGAGGACATGAAGCTCCGTCTGCTGCTTCTTCTGGCCCTTCGCGTCGAAGTGCAGCGCGGCCGAGTCGCCCGAGTTCACGAGGTAGGCCGCTTCGGGATCGATGATGGCGGCCACCGCGGTCGTGACCTCGCCTTGCCCGCGGTCGATCAGCGCCTGATGGGCCGCCGCGAAGGCGCCCTCGAGCTCGGGGAGCGGGTTGGTACCCTTGGACTGCCCCGCGATCTTCTTGAACGCATCAAAGACGAGGCGGCTTGCATGTTCGCTGCCCTGTCCGCGTACGTCTCCGCCCAGTCCACCTGCTTGATCGAGCACGAAAGCAAAGACGCGACCGCTCGCGCTCCTGAAGAGACCCGCCGCGTCTTCGTTGTAGTTGGCGTAGCCGCGCCCTCTGGAGCTGTAGATGGCAGCGTCGATCCGCGTGCCGCCCAGCGGCAGCGCGCCCTTGCACTCGCGTCCGCCTGCGAGCCAGGTGGGGACCGGTGCGCCGTCCAGGGTCTCGAGCGTGCCGACGGCGAGCGCGGCTTTCCGGTCGGCCTCGGGGGCTTTGACCTCGCCGAGGCCAAAGAGCGACAAGAGAAAGCTCAAGCGTGCACAGCAACGCAGAAAACCATCGGAATCTCAAGCCTCTTCGTCGATTGACCCACCTCTCGAAACGCGTGAGCGTCTCCCCGCTGGGCGCCGCACCGCCCGGGAGGACCCATGAACTCGACCGACTCCAAGAACGCCATTCTCGCCGTGTCCGAACTCGGACAGAGCATCTGGTACGACTACATCCAGCGCAGCATGATCTGGACGGGCCGGCTCCATCGAATGGCGGCCGAAGACGGGCTGCGGGGTGTGACCAGCAACCCCGCGATCTTCGAGAAGGCCATCGGCGGGAGCAAAGACTACGCGCCCGCGCTCGCGGCGGCGGTCAGCTCGGGGCTACCTGCTGCCGGCCTGTTCGAGACCATCGCCATCGGCGACATTCAATCTGCGTGTGATGCGCTGCGATCCGTCTTTGAACAGACGCGCGGCCGCGACGGCTACGTCAGCCTCGAGGTCTCGCCGTATCTCGCCCACGACACTCAGGCCACCGTGGCCGAGGCGCGCAGGCTCTGGGCGGCGGTCGCTCGGGACAACGTGATGATCAAGGTGCCGGCGACCGAAGAAGGCATCCCTGCGATCGAGACCCTGATCGCCGACGGGCTCAACATCAACGTGACCTTGCTCTTCTCGGTCTCGATGTACGAACGCGTGTTCGATGCGTATCAGCGCGGGCTCGAGACGCGCGCCAAGAGTGGCCTCCCGGTCGACCATGTCGCGAGCGTGGCCAGCTTCTTTGTCAGCCGCATCGACACCGCCATCGACGCGCTGATCGAGGCCAAGATCAAGACGGCGAGCGCTTCGGACAAGAAGACGCTCGAGGCCCTGCTCGGACAGGCGGCCATCTGCAACGCAAAGGTCGCTTACGAGAGCTACGAGGCCCGCATCTCGCGCCCCGGCTGGAAGGCGCTCGATGCGCAGGGCGCACAGACGCAGCGTCTGCTTTGGGCCTCCACCAGCAGCAAGAACCCGCGCTATCGAGACGTCATCTACGTCGAGGCCCTCATTGGTGCGGACACCGTGAACACGGTGCCCGAGGCCACCTACGACGCCTTCAAGGATCACGGTCGCGCCGCGTCCACCCTGAAGGACGGACTCGCGGAGGCGAAGGCTACGCTCAGCGCACTCGAACGCGCGGGGATCTCGCTTTCGCAGGTGACCGCCGATCTGCTCGTGGACGGCGTGCAGAAGTTTGCCGACGCCTTCGACCAGCTCCTGGCCACGGTGGAGCGCCGGCGACGCGCGGTGCTTGGGTCCCAGGTGGCGTCCATGACGCTCTCGGGCACCGACCTGACCACTCCGCTCGAGACCTGGCGCAAGGAGGGCCTCGCCCGGCGGCTCTGGGCCAAGGACGCTCGCATCTTTGGTCGGGACCGCGCGAGCGACCCGGCGGTGAGCGGGTACATGGGCTGGCTCGATGCGATTGAACGGCTCGACGAGGTTCGACCCGCGCTGAAGCGCTTCCAAGCTTCGCTTCAGCGTGAAGGAGTGAAGCACGTGGTCATCATGGGCATGGGCGGATCCAGCCTTGCGCCCGACGTCTTTGCGCGGGTGCTCCCGAAGGTGGCCGGGGCACCGAAGCTACACGTGCTCGACTCGACCGTGCCGTCTCAGATTCGAGCTCTCGAGAGTTCGCTCGAGCTCGACAAGACCGTCTTCGTGGTCAGCAGCAAGAGTGGCTCGACCGCCGAACCCAACGCCTTCCTCGCGTACTTCTACGACCGGGTGAAAGACGGTCGTCGGTTCGTGGCCATCACCGATCCCGGCTCGAGCCTCGAGGAGGTCGCGCGGACGCGCGGTTTCGGCGCCGTGATTCACGGCGTCCCGGAGATCGGCGGACGTTTCTCGGTGCTCTCCGCCTTCGGCATGGTGGCCATCGCGGCGCTGGGGCACGACATCGATGCCTTCATCTCGAGCGCGAAGACGATGATGTCCTCCTGCCACGCCTCGGTGCCGCCGGCCGAGAACCCCGGCGTTCAGCTCGGGTTGTGGATGGCGGAGAACGCCAGGCAAGGTCGCGACAAACTCACGCTTCTGTCGAGCCCACAGCTCGAGCCTCTGGGCGCTTGGCTCGAGCAGCTCGTCGCCGAGAGCACCGGCAAAGCGGGCCAAGGTATCCTCCCGGTGCACCGGGAACCCCCGCGAACGGACTACGGCCCGGACCGAAGTTTTGCCGCCTTCCTGCTGGCTTCGGATCCGAATCGCGGGGCCCTGGCCTTGGAGCTCGACGGTCTCGTTGCGTCCGGACACCCCGTGGCTCGCTTCGAGCTCGAGGACGCGACGCAGATCATCCAGGAGATGGTTCGCTTTCAGATCGCGACCGCGGTGGCCGGCGCGAGTCTGGGCATCAATCCCTTCGATCAGCCGAACGTGGAGGACAGCAAGCGCTACACACGGGGCATGCTCGAGCGATACGAAGGGACCCAGAGCCTGCCGGACCCCGAGGGTGAGCATCAGGTCTTCGAAGGTGGTGGTCTCGTCGCGCTCGTCGACGCGGCCGGTGTCGAGGTTCTCCCGAAGAAGGCCTCTCTGGCGGCGCTCCTTTCGGCGCACGTGGGCCGAGCCGTTTCTGGAGATTACGTCGCGCTCAACGCCTTTGTAGAGATGAGTCCCGACAACGACCAGCTCCTGCAGAAGATCCGAGGGGCCATCGGTAAGCTCGGAGGCGTGGCGACCACGCTCGGTTACGGCCCGCGTTTTCTTCACTCCACGGGTCAGCTCCACAAGGGCGATGGCAACCGCGGCGTGTTCATCGAGATCACTCAGGATGACGCGAAGGATCTCCCCATCCCAGAGGTGGGTTACGGCTTCTCGGTGCTTCAGCGCGCTCAGGCCTACGGAGACTTCTCCGCGCTCGTGGCCGGGGGCCGGCGTGTCCTTCGCATTCATTTGCATGACGCGCCGAGCGGGCTCTCGGCCATCGCCGCTGCGCTCGGCGCAAAGTAGAACTCAGCCGTCGTCGTAGCTCTCGAGCAGCGCGGTCGCGAAGAGGTGACCGAGCAGGAGGCCGGCCTTGAAGCGTGGATGGATGAGATCCTTGTTGATGATGCCCGCCTCATACCAGCGTTGGATCGACCCTTTTCCGCCCATGGCTTCGTACATGTCCCAGAACGCGCAGCCCTGGCCCTTGGCCACCTTCATCTGAATCTCTCGGACCTCTTCGATGTAGGAGCGCTGCACGATCTCCCCGCGCTTTCGCTCACCCGCGTCCATCGGCGCCCAGAGCATGCAGTCTGCGGCCGGCACCGAGGCGCGAACGCGGTCGACGAGGGCTTCGAAGTTCTTCTGCACGTCCTCGAGGCTCGCGCGCCCGGTGCGGATGCGGAGCGCGTCGTTGCCCCCGAGCATGATGATGACCAAGTCGGGATCCATGAACTCCAGCGTCTGACCGAAGCTGTCCTTGTCCATCTCGAGATAGGTGTACGCATCGGTGCCGACCGGACCGACGGCATCGAGCACGATCCCGGGTCGCTTCCGCACAAACGAGAGCCCAAAGATCCGAAGCCCGGGGCTCGTCGCCTCGATCTGGAAGACTCGCGAATCCTTGGTGTCGGTGTTGTCGCGGTCTGGGATGGAAAACCGTTTGCCCCGCGTCTCTGGCCCTGCGGCGCGTGCATCTATCTGACCGACAGACTTGCCGTCCACCGAGACTTCCGCCGTCCCGCCCCCTCGCCGCGCGAGATACACGACCTCGACCACGGCATCGTCGCGCAGGGAGTACTGAACGCTGTCGCCTCGACGCACCGCCTCGATCGCGATCCCGGAGAAGCCGAAGGGCTGGCCGGACTGACCCGAGTCGACGACGCGACTGCGTTTCCAATCGGCGCCCCGCTTCAAACGTCGGCCGCCATACTGGGCATGTTGCTCCGGGTGAATGAAGCCCCGGCCACCCGATCCGAACTCGCCCTGCAGGCGAAGGCGGGCGGTCTTGGTGATGTAATCGGCGGCGATGTGTGAGTCACCGAGCTGAAGGATGCGGACGTTTCTTTCACGAGACTCTACGAGTTGATCGAGGCGCGTGTAGAAGCGACCAAGTGCGAGGCGCTCGCAGCGCTCTTCGGTCCCTAGGGCACAATGGTTCTCGATGGGTACTGGCTTGGCGCTCAGTTGCTCCGCCAGGGCGTTCACCATCGGGTTCGACGGGGCGATGCGCCTCGCGGTCCGGGAGGGCTCGAAGGCAGCAACGGGATTCGCGGGCTGCTCGATCTTCCGGTAAGCTGGCTGGCCTGATGCCTCGGGGCTCTCTGGCTCGGTCGCGAGCGGATCACAGCTCCACGCCGAGGCGGAGAGCGCCGCGCCCATGACGAGCAACTCTCGAATCCCCCGACGCGCCTCGAGCGGACGCGCACATGCTCCGGGATCCGTGTGCCGCGCTCGATCTCTCTTCATCGCCATCGTCTTCGCGTTCTTGGCCCGCGGCGCCTCGGCCCTCGCCGCGCCCGCCCCAGACCCGGTCCCCGATCCGCGCGCCGTCGAGCATGCGTGGAAAGAGGCCTTCGATCGAGAAATCGCCGGACTTTCTCGCCGATTCAAGGGGCGGATATCCGTGTATGTCTCGGACTACACTCGGGGGGTCCGGTACCGCCACGATATCGACAAACCCTGTTACCTCGCCTCCGGGGTGAAGATCACCTTCATGCTCGAGGTCTTCAGGCAGGTGCAGCGCGGCATCCTGTCCATGGACGATGTCCTCACCTACGAGGCGGATGATGTGAGGGACGGGGCCCCTCGCATCAACAAGAAGAAGCTCGGTGACCGCGTGACCGTGCGCGAGCTGCTCGGCTTAATGATCCACGCCAGCGATAACTCCGCGTCCGACATGCTCGTGCGCAAGGTAGGGATCGAGAACGTGAACTTGGGCCTCGCGGCGGAGGGCTTCTCGGGTTTCGGGCGCATCACCTCTCTGCTCGATGTTCGCCGCGGGGTCTATCGCGCGGTGGATCCGGCCGCGGACGACCTCGGGCCCCTCGAGATCCGAAAGCTGAGGTGGACCTCCATCTGGGACCCTCAGGTTCGGCAGCTCGAGCGCATGGTGGGGAAGCCGCCCCGAACGTACCGCAAAGAAGATCTGCTCGCGGCCTACGACCGCTTCTACGAAACTGGGGTCAACCACGCGAAGCTCGAGACGGTGGGCGACCTCCTCGAGAGACTCGCCCAGCGCACCCTCGTGAGCGAGGCGGCGAGCGAGGAGATGCTGAAGCTCCTCTACGGGGTGGGCACGGGTCACAACCGGATCCGAGCCCGCCTTCCCCCGGGTACACCCGTGGCCCACAAGACGGGCAGTCAGTATGAGCGCATCTGCGACCTCGGGCTCATCGGACTCCCCGACGAGACGCAGCTCGTGGTGGCATCCTGCATGGCCGGCGGCGAGGACCGGGTGGCGGCGGAGGCCACCTTGGCCGCGGTGGCACGCAAAGCCTACGATCTCGCGGTCGAGCTCCGCAAGGACCCGAAGTCACGTTGATCTCCCCGGTGCCCGCCGATGGACACTTTGAAATCGACTCCGACAAGGGCAGACTCGCACTCAGCGTGAATTCCCGCCACGCCAGCAAGCTGGGTCTCCTCTCGGTGGCCCTCGTGAGCCTGTCGCTCGGTCTCGGCTCCGCCACGCCCGCGGAGGCCAAGAGCGGCCCTTACTTCGCCTCTTGGCCGGCCGAGCTCCAGACCACGATCCTCAAGATGTACCGGACCTTCCGGGGTGAGCTCATGCTCTACGTCGAAGACGTGCCCAGCGGGGTGGTCTTCGAGCACAACGCCGCGACGCCGACCTACATCGCGTCGGTGGTGAAGCTGCCCTTCATGATCGAGCTCTTTCGGCAGATCCAGCAGGGTTCGGTCTCGCTCGACGAGGAGATCGTCTACACCGCGGATGATCTGCGCGACGGCTCTCCGGTCTTCAACTACGTCAAAGTGGGTACTTCGGTGCGCCTCCGGGTCGTGCTCGAGGCGATGATCCAGCAGAGCGACAACGCCGCGAGCGACATGATCGCGCGACGTGTGGGTATCGCGCGCGTCAACGAGGGCATGAAGGCGCTCGGCTACTCCGGCTTTGGTCCCATCACGTCACTCATCGACGTGAGGCGGCTGATCTACGCGCAGCTCGATCCTCGGGTGAACGACCTCACGCCGGCCGAGATCCGCGCCATCGGATTTGCCAAAGGCCACGAGGCGCGCGTCCTCAAGATCACAGACCTGCTCGGGGAGCTCCCGGGAACTTACGCGATCCCAGACATCGACACCGCCTTTCGTCGCTACTACGCCAGCGGCTACAACAGCGCGAGCATGCGGCAGATCGGGCACGTGCTCCGTGACCTTGCAAACGGTCACTTGGTCGACGCACGGGCCAGCGAGCAGATGCTCGAGGTCATGCTCGGGACCATGACCGGGCCCAAGCGCATCACCTCCTATCTTCCGCCGGGCACTCCCGTGGCGCACAAGACCGGCACTCAGTATCAGCGAATCTGCGACGTGGGTCTGTTCTATGTGGCCAAGGATCACCCGGTGGTCTTCGCGGGCTGCACCAAGTTTCAACGCCAACGCAGTCAGGCCGAGGAGGTCCTCGCCCGGGCGGCCCGACGGACCTTTGAGCTCTTGGCCCCGCCGCACCGTCGTGCGCAGTTGCTCGACGAGATCGTGCTCGGAGACGAGCTGTGGGATGAGCCGACCGCGATGCTCAA
Organism: Deltaproteobacteria bacterium; assembly: GCA_011526105.1. Lineage (GTDB taxonomy): Bacteria > Myxococcota > Kuafuiibacteriia > Kuafuiibacteriales > Kuafuiibacteriaceae > WYAZ01. The sequence goes on from WYAZ01000029.1 coordinate 48,389, forward strand.
ATCGTCGAGGTCCGAGACCTCCACCGCGGCCAAGGTGACCCGAAGAAAGAGACCCGGTCGAAAGAGGGGTTCGGGTCAGCGCGGCGGATCGCGCTTGAGCGCGGACTGAGCCTTGCGGAGCGGGGGGCCATCCAACTTCCTGTTTCTCGCCGGTGCGGGGTTTCTTGCGAGCGCCTGCACGTTCAGCGCACTCGAGATCTCCCTCCCGGCGCTCGGCGACGGCGGTGCGACGGCGGTGGCGCTCGAGGTGGGTTCAAAAGGGCGTCTCGATCGCGTGCAGTTTGTGAGCCTCTTCGATCGAAGTGAGCTCGAGTCACGCGGTGTGCTTCCTTTTGACCCAGAGTTCGGCCTCGATGCCGACGCTCGTGTCAGCTTGATCGAGTACACGGGCGGGCTCGGAATGGCAGATCTCGGCTATCCCAGCGGTGAGCTCGAGCATGCGCCCGATCCCTTGCCGGACGACCCTCTCAAGCGCCGAATCTCGCTCTCCGAGTTTCCGGCCGTGACCCGTGAGCTTCGAGTCAGCGAAGGCGAGGTGGGGACGTGGCGGCCCCGCGAGGGCGTGGAGCTCGACGGCCCGCTCAGGGACTTCAGGTTTAGAGATCTACAGCCGGCGTGTGCATGTCTCACCGGCCGGATCCTCGAGACGAAGAGCTCGACCTCCGGCACGGTGTTTCTCGCGCATTTTGGGCCTCGGCGGACCATGGTCGGAACCGAGGACGGGCATCTGTACTGGGTTCGGCCTGAACTCCCGGATTCCGATGCTCTCGTGGACGTGACCCCGCTCTCCCTGCTGCCTTTCGCGGTGGGTGAGGGCAAGCGGGGGATCAGCGTCGGCGGGGGCATCGCCCTCGATGAAGACCATCTCCTGGTCACCGACTATCGCGGCTGGTTCTGGATCTACGAACTCGACGACAACGACGAAGTTGCACGGGTGACCAAAGTGGCGGAGTGGAGTCGAGCGGGCCTCGCCGACAACCGGCATCGCGTTCGTTGGATGACGTACGTGCCCCCTTTCATCTACGGGCTCGACCTCGAGGCCGAGTTCAGCTCGGTGAACCTCGAGACCGGCGAGGCCACGCGGATCCACACCTTCGAGTACCAACCGTCCTATCAGCACGGGGGCGTGGCGTACTCGAGAAAGCGGGAGGAAGTCGTGGTGGCATCCGTGCACTCCAACCGGCTGGGCCGCTACCGACGGGGTGAGTTCAAGCTCGACCCGCCCGTCAACGCCGCGGAGAGCCTCTCCGCAGCCCACTTCCTCGAGTCCTTCGGCGGTTGGTTGCTCGGGACCCCGCTCAGCGGCAAGGTTCACCACGAGGTCGATACCGGGATCTGGGAGACCTGTCCCTCGCAGCTCGGCAACTCCATCGGCGCCATCGTCCCCTTTCGTGACGGCTTCCTCTTGGGCAGCACCCAAGGTTTCATCGAGCAGTACTCCGCCGCCGATGGCTGGTGCGAGAAGCTGCAGCCGGCGTCCAACAGCATCCGCTTCATGGTGCCCTTCGACCCGGACGCGGGGAGCTTCGTGGTGACCGGACCCAACCTCGAAGAACGGCCGCAGCTCTACCCGACGGTGACCCTCCTCGAGACCAACAAGCAGAGCGAGTGTAACGGCATCCGAAACCCCGGAGGCGATGCGCCGGCTACGTGTCGTTTCGCTCTTCCGGAATGAGGAGTGAACCGAACTGGGTGCTGGGCCTCATCGCACTCGGTGTAGCCTGCCAAGCCGAAGAGTCGAGCCTCTCCTTCCCTGGAGACGCACCCTACTTATTCATCATCGAAGGGAGCGAAGCAACCCGGACGATCTTGCGCGCCGAGGGTCCCTTCTCCCGCGAAGCGGCCGCTCCTCGACGGTGACGACGGTGTGCTCATCTATCTCGGCTTTGAACCGTCATCTCTCAGAGGCTTCAGCCCTCGCCTCGACGCAGGGCGGCTCGAGGCGCTGCTCATCTCGCCGTCGTCCGCGGAGCTTTCAGCCCAGAGGGAGTGCCATGAGGAGGGCCGCGTCTGCACTGGCAGGGTACCAAAGGGGTGATGATCACCTGGGAGGGTGAGATCTTCGACGTTCGAGTGACGCTCCCCGAGTAGCGTCGGTTCACCAGGTCTCTACGGTTCGGTTCTTCGCTCCGCGGTCAGCAGACCCTCGCCCAGAAACGCCAAGCACGCGAGGATCAAGAGCAGCATCGCGATGGCTTCGGGTCTCGAGAACGGTGTATCGGCGAGCTGGGCCAAGGTGGGCATGCTCCGCTCGGCGCCCGATCCCGGTTCGCCTTCGAGCACGGCCATCGCCTCCTGGGCCGTGATCGCTCGGAGGTCGGACTCGCGAGGATCGACGTTGACCGCAAACGTGAGGGCATCGTCCTCCTCCATGGTGCCCAGCGCCCCCACTCGGACTCGGTGGGGTCCGGGCACGTTCGCATCGGCAAACACGAGCTCGCTCCCCTCGTGGTCCGAGGCGAAGTCAAAGCGCTTCGTCGCCCCGTCCGGCGCGACGACCTCCACGTGCCTCGTCCCGTGCGGCAGGGTGATGGTGTGCCGCTCCCCGAGGGTGATGGTCCGTGACTCGCTCGGGCTGAGCGCGCGCCCGAGGTACAAGAGCGCGCGTCGGATGAGCGGCACGAAAGCGGGACGGATGACGAAGTCAGAGAGATCTCGGTCGAGCGTGGTGGTCCACAGGAGAACGCGGCCCTTCCCGGGAGCGCTCTCGAGCAACGCCGGCTGCCCGTCATCGAAGGCCAGCAGCACCGTGGCGCTCTTGTTCCGCGCCGGTTCGAGCAAGAAGTAGGCGTGAGTGCGGGCGGAGGTCAGGCCGTCGAGCGCCTCCTCTTCGAAGATCTCCAGCACCGCGTGGGGTGGTCCCGAGGGCAGGGCGAGGGAGACTGGTCCGGTGGACCCCACAGCCTCGGCCCCGACTTCTTTGAGGCCCCTCAGCAGCCGAGGAAGTACGGGGGCGAGAACTCGATTGTACCCGTCGGCGTCGAGGTCCCGCGTGGTCGAGATCAGCAGTCCCCCCCCTCCTTCCACGAAGGCGATGATGCGGGCCGCGTCGTCCGTGGGGATCGAGGCCACCCCGACCATCATCAGCACATCAAAGTCGGCGAGCTCGATTCGGTGCAGATCGTCCATGGTCACGAAACGCGGCGCCGGCTGATCTCTCGCGCCGGCAAGCAACGCTCGTTCGAGGTAGAAGACCTCGCCTTCCTTGGGCACACCGGACGGCGCTCCATCCACGATCAGCGTTCGAACCGGCCGCCGGACGTCAGCGATCTCGTAGCGAACGTCGTCTTCTCGGAGCGTGTCTGGCTCGAGTTGAGTGCGCACCGGAAGATGACCGGTGGCCTCGAACGCGTGCGTGAGCGACTTGTCCATCACAGCGCCCGGGCTGATCTCGAGACTCCCACGCTCCAGCTCACCCTCCACTCCGTGCAGCGTGATGCTCACCGGGCTGACGGAGCGAGCCTGGTGTTCACCGCCGGGGAAGAACCGAACCCGTGACCGCGCTTCCATGGTGCGGGCTCGGGAGGCCGGAATGCTGGCCAAGCTGAGCTCGGTGATCGCGCGATTGGCGCGGGCCTCCGCCGAGACTCCATCCAGCACGTTGACGATCTCGACCGAGGGTCGCTGGGATGCGGGTCCTAGATCGGCGGCCGCACGAAAGGCGTGCCCTGCCATGTCCGACAGCAGCACGAGTCGTCCAGTGGGTGCGAGTACATCCTTTGGCTCGCTCGAGCGCTCTTCGCTCAAAGCGATGAGACCGGCGGCGAGACTCACCGCCGGCGCGAGGTCGACATGCCGATAACCCGGCTCGCTCCGATCGAGATGGGCGAGCAGTCGATTCCGATCCGCGGTGGGGGACTCGGGAAACGACACCGGTGGATCGTCGGCGAAGACGAGGACGGCCTGGTCTTCAGGCCCCATTCGATCGATCAGGTTTCGCGCGGCCGTCAGCGCGCGAGCGTACGCGCTTCGGTCGGCATGGAGCTGCCGCATCGACAAGGAAGCGTCGATGACGATGGCGAGCCGTTCGGGGCCGCCGCGGGTGAGGGCCTCCAGGTTCCGGCGGCCAAAGATAGGCTTGGCCGCCGCCAGCGCGACGAAGGCGATGAGCAGAACCCGCGAGGCGAGCAACAAGAAGCGGCGGAGTCGCCAGCGGTTCTCGACGCGCTCCACGCTGCGCAGGACGAACTCGATCGCCGCGAAGAGTTGACGCCTCGGCTTGCGGCGATGGATCAGGTGAATGAGCACGGGGATGAGCGCCCCGACGAGGCCCGCGAGCATGAGCGGACTCAGAAAGCTCATCGCACACTCGTCCTTCTCGACGCCCTCGCCGCGAGGAAACGAACCAAGAAGCGCCCCGGCGCATCCGAGGTCCGGATCACGTGGTGCTCGATGCCGGCGCTGCGCGCTCGAACCTCGACACGTTTTAGGAACGCCCCCACCTCCTGTAAGTAGGCTTGCCGGATCGCCCGAGCGTCGATCTGCACCTCGCGATTATCCTCGATGGAGGTGAAGAGAGTGCTGTCTTCGAAAGGGAAGTCGAGTTCGTCTGAATCGAGGACCTGAAAAAGCGCAACGTCGTGCTTTCGAGCGGCGAGCCTCGCGAGCGCCGCGAGCGAGGCCTCGTTTGAGTCGAGCAGATCGCTGATCACCACCACGATCATGCGGCGGGACATGCCTCCCGTGAGCGCGTTGATCGCGGCGGCGAGCTGAGTGGGACCGTTCGGCTGGAGCCCCTCGAGCTCAGAGAAGATCTCTTGCAGATGCCCGCGCCGAGCCCGCGCGGGCACCAGGAGATTCAGCTCGGTGTCGAAGGAGGCGAGTCCGACCGCGTCTCCTTGCCGCGCGAGCGCGTAGGCCAGCGCCGCGGCCAAGGTCTTGCCGTACTCGAGCTTGGTCTCTCGAGGATCACGTGCACCCTCGATGCCCCGGTAGCCCATGGACCCGGAGGTATCGAGGAGGAGCAACGCACGCAGATGGGCCTCGTCCTCGAAGCGCTTGATGTAGTCGCGATCGAGACGTGCATAGGCCCGCCAGTCGAGGTGCCGGACGTCGTCGCCCGGGGAGTACTCCTTGTGCTCGGCGAACTCTACGCTCGTGCCGTGATGGCGGGAGCGATGCATGCCGTGCAGCACGCTGTCGGCGATGATCCGAGCGCGAAACGCGAGGTTGCCGATATCGGCGAGCACACGGGGATCCACCGCGGTGCCTTGGCCCTGTTCGGGGGTGGTCTCCTCCCTCCGACGGGTGCTGTTCGAGTCCTCGGTCACGCTCGTCTCACGGCTTGACGCCATCGAGCACGGTACGCACCAGCTCGGCCGGTCGAACGCCAGAGGCCTCCGCGTGGAAGTTCGTGACCACGCGGTGAGCCAGCACCGGAACCGCGATCGCGCGAACGTCGTCGATGCTCGGCACCGGACGTCCCGCGAGGGCCGCACGCGCCTTGGCGCCCAGCACGAGGTACTGAGACGCGCGGGGACCGGCACCAAAGGAGACGTACTCCTTGATCCGGTCTCGGGCTGCGGCCTGCAAGTGCTCTCCTGCCGAGTCGGGTCGGGTCGCGCGGGTGAGCGCGACCGCGTGTTGCACGACGTTTTCGGGTGCGGGCACACGCCTCACCAGAGCCTGCAAAGCGAGGATGCGCTCCGGCGAGAGCACCTTGGGCAAGGCGGGCTTCTCCTCTCCGGTGGTCGTGCGCACGATCTCGACCTCTTCGCGCTCCGCTGGGTACGCCACGTCGAGCATGAACATGAACCGGTCGAGTTGGGCCTCGGGTAGTGGATAGGTCCCCTCTTGCTCGATGGGGTTCTGGGTGGCGAAGACGTGAAACGGCGGCGGGAGGCGGTGGGTCGCTCCGGACGCGGTCACTTGCAGCTCTTGCATGGCCTGAAGCAGGGCTGCCTGGGTCTTGGGCGGGGTTCGGTTGATCTCGTCCGCCAAGAGCAGGTTCGTAAAGATCGGTCCTTGGACGAATCGAAAAGTTCGACGGCCGGTGTCGAGGTTCTGCTCGAGTACGTCGGTGCCAGTCACGTCCGAAGGCATGAGATCCGGCGTGAACTGAATGCGGTTGAACCGCAGATCGAGCACCTCCGCCAGCGTCTGGATGAGGAGTGTCTTGGCCAGACCGGGAACACCCACGAACAGAGCGTGGCCGCGAGAGAAGAGCGCGATGAGCAGATGCTCGATCACCTCGCGTTGTCCGATGATGCGCTGTCCGATGGCCTCGGCGGTGGCTCGACCGGAGCGCGCGAGTTCATCGATGAGCTCGCGATCGGATTCGGGGGAGGCGGCGTCAACCGACGCTTCGGATTCAGTCATGCGATTCAGCTTCCTTCTTCTCGGGGTACGATACGCTGCGCCTTGCCGCCAGGGGCCACGAGCTCGATCGTGACGTTCAAGGTAGACGGCGGGCCCTTCGGCGGGAGGAGCAAGAGCTCGGCCGCACCCGATGCGACCGAAAAGGGCCCGGTGGGCGTCGTGAGACCCGTCGCCAAGACCCGACCGTCGCGCCGCAGATAGACTCGATGAAAGGGGGCGGCGTCGACCTCGAGCAGGCCGCCCACTCCGAGGTTGTTCGAGCTGCGGCTGCCGCTCTCGCCCATCAGGAGGCGCACGACACGCTGCGCTTCTTCCACCGCCGGCTCGTTCTTCTCCTCGCTGAAGATGGCGTAGCGCAGATGGTGAATCCTGGGGTCGAAAGGGTTCATGGCGATGGCCCGTTCGAGCATCAGCTTCGCCTCGCTCAGCTTCTTCTGACGAACCAGGATCTCGGCGAGCGTGACGTTGGGACCGGCGAGGTCGGGGCTCGCCTCGAGCGCGGTGCGAGCGGCCTTCTCGGCCGATGCGAAGTCGCCGACCTCGAGGGCGACCTTGGCGAGGCGCGCCGAGATGACGGCCGACTTGGTCTCCGCGTAGGCCTTCTCGAGCTCCTCCTTGGCGGCGGGAAGCCGACCGCGGGCGTAGAGGAGATCGGCCGCTCGTGCGTAGCGTCGCGCCTTCTTGGAGAGCCCATGCAGGCCGTCGTCGGGGGTGTCATCCCGGTCCTTGACCACCTTCTCGTGCTCGGCTGCCGCGACGCCTTCTCGCTTCACCTTTCGAGTCTTCAGCGAGGCGATCCAGCGGCCCGAGAGCGTCTCGAGGTTCACGCCAAAGGCAGCGAGCACTGCTTCGTCTTCGTCCTTGTCCTCGGAGAGCTTGGTCAAGATCGTCCGCACCGCCGGCCAGCCCTTCTGGTCGACCATGTACTCGATGAAGGTGAAGACCTCTGCGAAGGCGAGCGCGGTCTCCTCCTGGGTCTTCAGCTTCGCCATCGAGGGATGCATCTTCTCAAAGGGGATGAGCCGGTCCGCTTTCGCCGCCGCCTCGAGCGACTTCTGCGCCTGAATCGACAGGCCCAGGCCGGCTCGGTCCCGCCAGGCGGTCTCCGCGAACTTCGCGATGCCCTCGTGCAGCCAAATGGGTACGCTGTTCTTCGATGCCCCGCCGATGATGAGGTGCGTGAGCTCGTGCGAGAGCGTGTCTCTCCACTCGTAACCAAAGAGCACCGCCCTCGGGCTCGTGATCATGAGACGATTCCACTTGCACAGCGCGATGGTGCCGGAGTTCTTGATCTCGTCGCGCGTGAGCGAAGAGACCTGCGCCAAGGTCGAAGCGCCGGGATAGATCTCGATGACGACGCGAGACGCCGGCCGCCATCCGAGCAGCTCACCGATGCGCTCTCGGGCTGCCTCTGCCGTCTCGAGGGCCCATGTCGCGAGGATCTCGTCCTTCCCCGGTGAGAACCGCACGATGAAGTGGTCGCCGTAGAGCTCTTGAAAGCCGCGCGTGGCTTCGAGCGCCGACTTGGCGAACGCCATGTCTCGCAGCAGAAACTCGGGCGCGCCGGCCGCCTTGGCCCGCTCGAACGACTCCATCGCGCCCGCATAGTCTGACAGATGAAACTTGACGTTCGCCACCAGCGCGATGACCGCGGCGTCGTGCGGGTCGATGCGAAACGCCTGAGTGGCGAGCTGTCGGGCCTCGTCGACGCGCCAAGAGCCGAGCGCGACGAAGCCGCGCTGCACGAGGCTCTCGGTCTCGCTGCTCCACGCCGCGCGGGGTGCGAGCAAGACGAGGCAGAGCCCGAGGCCGGCGACGAGTGAGCGAATCACTTGATGATCTCCTCGTAGTATCGGCGAACCGCGTCGCGGTACGAGTCGACCGTCCCCTTCTTGGCGGCGTCGAGGATGTCCTCGCGGAACTCCGCCGGGGCCTGGAACTGCTCGGGCTTCGGGATCTCGACCTTCTGGTCGTTCATGCGACGCCCATCGGACTCGCCGCCGGGCTCTCCATCCGAGCCCGGCCCAAACGGGAGCGGCACCCCAGAGCCGCCTCCGCCTCCTCCACCCTGGCTCATCTCCTGGAGCTGCTTCTTGAGTGCCTCGAGCGCGTCGAGGGCGCGCCGCTGGTCTCCGGAAGCACCCGGACTGTCGCCTTGGCGCAGACCCTGCTCGGCGTTCTTCATTGCGCCTTTGGCGTCTTCGAGGAGTTGCTGAGTGCCTTCGCCGACGACCGGGAGGAGCTCCTGGAGCTGCTGAAGCTTCTGGCCGACGCCGCGCGCGCGGTCTTCGATCTCCGCTTGCCGCTCCGCGAGGCGGTCGAGCTCCCTGCGCTCGTTCTTGGAGAGCATCTCCGCCGGCTTCGGCATGAGCTTCTCGATGTCCTGTGCGACCGCCTCCAGCTTGGGAGAGGCACGATCGAGATCACGGATCGCGTCTGCGATCTGCTTCTCTCCGCCGAACCAGTCGCCGAAGCGACGCGCCTGGTCGAGGCGACGCGCGGACTCTTCTTGCACCTGGCGTAGATTCTGAAGGGCCTGCTCGATCATCTCCTGGGCCGCGCCGAAGTCTTCCGCCTTCAAGGCTTGCCCGGTGTCCGCCATCCGTTGGAGCAGGCTCTCGTAGGCCTCCCCGCCCCCTGGGTTCTGAGCGCCGGGCTCCGCACGCTCGATGGCCTTGGCCGCATCCGCGAGCCGATCGAGCTGCTTTTCGATGAATGCGCTCGGGTCGCCCAGGCGGTCCTTCATGCGGTCGCGGAGCGCCTCCGAGACTTGGTCGTTGCGCTTGGTGAGCTCATCCTGATCGTTCGACACCGACTCGAGCTCTTTCCAGAGTTGCTCGGCGATCTCCGTGACCTCGCTGTACTCGCGGTTGCCGAGCTCATCGCGGCCCTCTTGAAGCTCCGCGATCATCGACTCGGTGTTCTTGAGCATGGACTCGAGTTCGTTCATGGCGCCGTCGAGATTGCCTTGCTCCACCATCTCTTGGATGCGGTCCATGGCCTCCATCGAGTCCGGCGCGTTCAGGGCATCGGGGTTCACGAAGTCGGTGGGGATGGATCCCTTCACGCGGGCGAGATCCCTCGAGATCTCTTCGATCCGGCGTCGAATCTCGCGCATCGCCTCTTCGAGGATCTGGCGCTTCTCCTCGCTCGGGGCGTTCTTGTAGTCCTCGAGCACCTTTCGAAGTTCCTGCTGCTGTTCGCGCAGCGCCTTGGTGAGATTCTCGGCGTCGATCATGCGCTGATCGCTGAGGAGATCGGCCAGATAGACGACGTTCTTTTCGAGGCCGTCGATCATCTTGCCTTGGTCTCGGCGGACGCGCTGCGTCTCCGGCGGACCGACGCGATGTGCGGTGTGAAAGAAGCGCTCTGCGTCGCGCAGGGCTCGCTCCTTCATCCGCGCGTCCTGAAGCAGCTCCGAACGGGCACGCTCGAATGCGGTCGCGACCGCCTCGCGTCCGAGCGGATCTTTGCGGATGGCTTCGGCCACCTCCTTCATGAGTGTTCCGGTGGCCTTGGCTCGTTGCACGATGCCTTTGGAGACCTCGAGCATCGCGGCGTAGGCGGCCTCTTCGCGGGGCCCAAAGAGAGTGTCCAGGTTGTCTCCGAGCACGTGGACGAGCTCGTCGAGGGCCTTCTCCTGCATCGCGAGCACCTCGCGGTGGTGCGCATCCTTCGAGTAGACGACGAGCTCCTTGGTCTCCGAACCGCCGACCTTGGGGCCGCTGACGGTGTCATTGTCGAGCGCCTCCACGCTGTAGGCCACGCGATCGCCGGGCTCGAGCGCCAACTTCGCGAGCTCGAGCTTGGCTTCGCCGCGGTAGAGCGCGCGGCCTCGAGCGGCGCTCGTGAGCGGCACCGTCCCTTCTCGAGCGGTGCCCAGGACCCGCCACGCCACTTGAACGTCTCCGAGCGCGAAGTCATCCCTGGCTTCGAAACCCAGAGTCAGTGTGTCCTTCTCGTTCACCTGCAACGAAGGCTCGGTGGGCCGTTCCAACTTCACTTCGGGCGCGAGGTCGGCTTCGAGCTCGATGGACTGGCCTCGGCGCTGTTCGAGCAGCTCTCCTTTGTGGGTCTTGGCGTGGAGCTTCCACTTGCCCGAACGTGAGACGATCAAGGTGGCCCGCAGCGAGTGACCATCGATGGAAAAGGGGGTCTTCTGCGCTTCTTCCGGCGCGCCGGCGGGCTCTACGAGCAGTGTGGCTTCGGACAAAGGAGAGCCGCTGTGGGTCTCGATGGTGACCTCGGTCCCGGGCAAGGCGCGGATGTCGCCGGTGAGGCTCCTCAGCGTCCGCGTTTGACGCTCCGCATATGCGGGATAGCGGTACGTGAGCAGGATGTCTCCGAGCTCGGGTTCCGGAGCCAAGGGTGAGAGCACTTCTTCGAGGCTCGCGAAGCTGCGGTAGGCGGTCAGAGCTCGAGCCAGGCCATCGGGTCGGAGCAGACCGAGCAAAGTGAGGAGGCCGGCGACACTCGCCACCGCGTAGAAAAGGCGCACGCGTCGCTGGGCGGTGCGGCGACGCACGAGCACCGCAGGGCTGAGCCTCGAGGCTTCGTCGGCGGCGCGGGCGACCGCCAGATCGACGAGGACTTCGCTTTCGGCATAACGGCCGCGATCACGATCGAGCTCGACCGCCGAGCGAAAGCTCACCTCTGGGTTTACGGCGTCGACCGACAGCGCTTCATCGAGCCAAGCCGCCGTCTCTTTTGGACCGGTGAGGGAGCGTCTTCGCTGAACCCAGAACCGATAGGCAACGAAGCTGAGACCGAGCGCGACGAGGGTGAGTTCGGCGAGGAGGATCCGGTCCAAGCTGCTTCGCCACACGCCGAGCAGACCGCCGACGCAAAGGGCGATGAGCACGACGACGGTGGCGCCCAAGAGGGCCTCGATCCGGAGGGCGGCCCGAAGGCGGCGATTGGTCTCATCGAGGACCCGGTGGAGCCGGCGTGTAGGCTCGGCCGGCGGCATATCCATCGAGGTTAGCACGGGTCCTTGTTCGCTTCCGGCTTCGCGCCGTCCCGGTTCAGAACGCATCGGGCGCCGCCTTGGTTCCCAAGCCACGGCGAGGGTTTATTCCGCGCCGTGCCGGCGCTAACATGAATCCCGACCTCGACAGGGTCGTCGGACCGCGCGAGGAGCAATCCCATGCCCGAAGACCGTGATTCAGTGGAAACCCCAGACCAACCGACTTCCAGCAAAGGCCCAAGCCGGAAGGCGCAGGACCAGGCGCTCGTCGAAGCCGCTCGTGCCGGAGACAACCGCGCCTACGGTCAGCTCGTGGAGACCTATCAGCGACGGGTCTACGCCTTGGCCTTCGGCATGCTCCGTCACCGCGAGGACGCCTGGGACGTGGCGCAAGAGGCCTTCGTGAAGGCCTACAAGAACCTCGACAAGTTCGAGGGCCACTCGGCCTTCTACACCTGGCTGTATCGCATCACGTACAACGTCGCGATGGATCACCTGCGCTACTCCAAGCGGCGCGAGACGGTGGACATGGACCAACACGAGCTCGAGCAGCACATCGAGGACGACAAGGGCCACAACTTCTCGAACCCGCTCGAGTCGCTCGATCGCAAGGAGCTGCGTGGTGTCTTGGCCCGCGCGATGGATGAGCTCTCCGAGAAGCACCGGGCGATCATCGTCTTGCGCGAGGTGGAAGGGCTCTCTTACGAGGAGATGGCGGACGTGCTCAAGATCTCGAAGGGCACGGTGATGAGTCGTCTCTTTCATGCGCGCAAGAACCTCCAGAAGCTGCTCGAGCCCTATCTGGCCGAGCGCTCCGGCGCGTCCAGCTCACGGCTGGTTCCGCAAGGAGCGGCCTGAACATGAGCGAGGGCGCCGACAAACCTTCATGGCTCAGCGAGTGCTTGAAGGAAGAGATCGAAGAAGCGCTCGAGGCGCGAGATTTCTCTCCCTTCGCCGGTGAGGTCCTGAAGAAGATCGAAGTCGAAGTCGAAGCGTCTTTGTCCGAGCCTTTCGTCGCCGCCGCGAGCCTACGAGCGGAGGTCGAGCAGGAGCTCGAGTCCCGGAGTCCTCACTGGTCGGCTTTCACAAAAGGTGTGCTGCGCGAGATCGATCGCGAAGAGCGCGCCGAAGCACGCCAGCCCTTGGTCGACCGCGCGGTCGGAGAGCTTCGCCGCGACGTAGAGACCGAGCTCGAGCGCGCGGAACCCCAGTTCGAGCATCGCTTTCAACGCGACCTGAGTCGGCAGCTCAGAAAGTCCGGGCCCAGTCTCTACGAACGGATCTCGGCCTTCTTCTCCACGTACTTTGAAGGCTGGCGGGCTGGGGCGGGGTTCGCGGCCGCGGTGGCGGCGGTCTTCCTGCTCATCATTGCGGCGCCGCGCATCGAGCCCCCGCCGGACCGGGTCATGGTTCCCCGCGAAGACCGCGGCTCCATGGTCGTCAAAGAGGTGAGCTTCGAGGGTCGGGTCATGGTGATCGAGGGCGAAGGCGTCACCTTCGTCTATCTGTCGGACTCCTGACGGGGTAAGAGGGCTCATGCGCGCGGTGTGGATGCTCAGTCTGTTTCTTCTCGGCCCAGGGTCGGCTTTTGCCGACAACGAGAAGGTCGATCTCGAGATCAAGGTCGTCTCGCTGTCGACCAAAGAGGGGAAGTTTGAGCCCGAGCTGAAGGCCTTGCTCGCCAAACTACCGCTCAGCTTCAAGAGCGGCGAGACCGTCGATGGACACACCAAGCCGGGCGTCGCGAAGGGCGAGAGTGTTCGTTTTCAGGTCAAGGGCACCAAGGAATGGGTCACGGTTTCGGTCGAGGACATCGGCGCCGCCGGCATCGACTTCAAGGTCCAGCTCGGTGAGAAGACGGCGGCCATGAGCGTCCGCGCCACCAAACGTGGCGCGACCGCCATCGCCGGTCCCATCGCCAAGCCCGCGCCGGACACCGAGCTCTTCGTCGTGATCACGCCGCGTTGAGCGCGCGCTCATCCGCCGCAGTTGAGCACTTTCTCCCAGGCTTCCCGCGACGGAAAGAGACCCTCCGCAAACTCGTACTGCGGTGGGCAGAGTTCATCGTCCGGGGTTCCGTAGATGATGTAGCCATTTCTTCGCCCACACGGGTCGATGAACGAGACGCTCGTCCTCGCCCGATACTCGCAGGTGGGATCACACATCGCGTCTTGGATCACTCCCGAGAGCGTGGGCGCGGTGTTTCCGCGGAGCTCGTAGTACCCGGGGCACTGACCGTTCAGATCGGCGAAGCCCCGGGCGTATTCGTAGCCCCCTGCGCACTTCACAATGATGATGTCGAGATCGAGGTAGTCGCAGCCGGCATCAGCGGAGAGGTCTCTGTCCTCGGACGCATCGGCGAGTTCACCGGCGTCGAGCGGGTCTCCCCGATCCGTGGGTTCCCCATCGCTGGGGCCTGCCTCCAGCCCCCCTCCGAGGTCTTCGACGGGAGCTGAGGCGTCTCGTTCGCTTCCCAGGTCCGCCCCGGCGTCGAGCGAGGCATCCGCGAACTCCGCGTCTTTGCCCGCATCCGCACCATCGCGGCCGAGCGCGTCCAGCGCGAGGTCCGGGCCGACGTCGTCGGAACAAGCCGCAAGCACAATGAGGGTGAGTAGGGCCGCACGAGTCATGGCGTTTTGTTTCGTGTTCGAAGAACGCTCGAGGCCGAGCGCCTCCGCCTCTTGGAGTTGTCGGTAGGGTCTCGTTTTTCGGTGCGTGTTTCGAGCGCCTCGGCGCCGCCGGTCGAGATCGCCGCTTCGAGCGCGTCGTAGAGCTCGACGATCGCTTCGAGACTGTCCTCACGCTCCGCGGTCTCGAGCGCCGTCAGCCCCTCGGTCAGGCCGCAGAAGTCCGCCCCGATGATCCGTCGATGTCGACCGATGTCGCGGATCAACTCGAGGAGCACGCCCCACTCCATGTCGCCCTGGTTCTCGGTCACGACGGACGCATCTGTTCCGCGGCGCCAGTCGGTCACCGGGCGCGTTCGGGCCACGTCGAGATCGACGGTGAGATAGACGGGGAGCTTTGGCAGCGCGCTCAGATCGAGATCCTCGAGACCTCGCCATCGCACCACCAAGGCCGACCCATTGGCCTCTCCGCGAGCGGGCAGCCTCTTTCGGCTGGCCTTTTTCACCGCGGGATTCTGTCGCGCCGAATGGAGGGCCTCGGCCGAGAATGGGAAGTAGGCGTGTTCGAGATCCGACCCGCTCACTTGGTACTGGTGAAGTCGCGAGAAGTAGTCACACCGAAAATGGTCGAGGTGATCGAGGCACGGCACGGGGTAGTCGGCCTCCTTCAGACACGGGAGGTATTGGCCGAGCAGATACACCGACGCAATCGCCGGGTTCTCGAGGATACGGCCCACGAAGCTCGCGCAGGTGGCTTGCCATCGAAACGGGGTCTGAACGTCGGGGTGCGCGTCGATCTGCAGATAGAGCAAAGGCTCCGCCGCTGGACCTCGCGCCTCGATGAGAGCCTCGACGAGCAGCGCGGTCTCGTGGTGGAAGTTGCCGGAGCCGTTGACCACAATGAACGGGCGGTTCGGGAGCGGCCTTGGCTTCTGGCTGCGCGGCCCGAGGGCTCGACCCACCGGATCGAAGACGCGTTCGACGGAGAGCCCTCGGTTCGTGCGGAGGAACTCGACGCTGGCTCGTGCCTCGGGGTGGTCGATGAGGCAGAGCGCTGGCCCTGTCACTACCTTCGACCGCCGCGGCCGCCGGTCTTTTCGAGGTTGCGCAGGTACTCGAGGAAGTTCGCCTTGTCGTTGAGCTCGGGGCGGTACTGCTCGCGCCCGCGCCTGCCGTCACCCCGATCGTCACGCTGATTGCCGCGGTTGCCACGATCGTCGCTGCGGTTGCCGCGATCGTCGCCTCCGTCGTTGCGATCGCGCCGAGGTGCGCCGCGGTTGTCTTCGGCACGCGGTCGCCGGCCCCCGCTTCTGCCCTCGAGCGAGCCGATGGCGTGTGCGAGAAGGGCCTTGGCCAGCTCTTCCGCAGAGATGCCATCCAGGCTCGCCTGGTAGGCGAGGTCCCGAAAGAGCGGAGAGGCGAGCTGAATCTCGAGCTTGGGTGAGGTGCCCGCCAGCTGCAGGTCCGACGCCTCGGGGAGCGAGGCCCCTTCGGCCGCGATCGCGGCGATGTGATCCTCGATGGCGGACTCGATGCGCTCGAGCGCATCGCTGCGCGTCGCGCCGGTCTCAGAGAGGCCGAGCTCCGCGACGACGGCGCGAAACCTCTGCTTCTCGCCGTCAAACTTGATCTGTACTCGGAAGCCGCGATCGTCCGCCATGGCGCGCACGCTAGACCGCAGCGTCGTTCGCTGTGAAGCCCAGAGTTCATCTCGAGACCCCTTTGGTCGCGAGATGAGCTCTAGAGAGCCGATCCGCCTATCGGACCGAGTCGGACAAAGAGCCCAGAATCTCTGGCAAGGCGCGACGATTGAGTTGGGTCGGCCCCAACGATTGAGGAGCAACGCAGGCAGAGATTTCGGGCTCTTCGTCCGACGACGGGAGGCATGCGGTTCGGCTCTCTAGTCTTTGGACGGAGGATTGGAGCCGCGGCTGGGCGTGGAGCCTTCTTGGGCTTGACGCGCAAGGCCCAGGGCCTCCGACAGCGAAGGACGTTTTCGCGGAGGAAGACCGTCTTCTGGGGTAGACGCGCTCCGGGCGGGCGCCGGCGGAGGTTGCGATGGACGTTTTGTTGGAGGGGCGCTCAAACGCTTCGACACCAAGCCACCGAGATCGACGGTCGGGATGACCGGCGGAACCTCGGGGGAGCCGGGGGTGAACTCGAAGGTGCCCTCTTCCCAGCTCAAGGCGTCCTCGAGCGCTCGTGTGACGCTCTGACCCAACTGCTTGGCGAGGGCCTCTCGGGTGACCGCCCCGATCTCGAGCAGGCGGTGCCACGCCGCCATCTCACTGCCATGGGATTCACGGAACGCACGATCGAGCTCCCCTCGCTTGACGATGCGTGCTCGAACGAGCTGCTCTCCGAGATCTTCCATCCCCATGTTGGAGCTCGCGTTCATGACCTGTCCGTCGTGCATGTCGATGCGTTTCCAAATCAACCCGGAGCGAAACTCGAGTGTGCCCGAGGCGTGGCTCGACAGAAGCCTCGAGAGGACCACTGCGGGCGCAGCCTCCGCCAGTGTGCCCGAAGCGGCGCCGGGTCCGATGCGAGAGGGTGGCGCCGAAGGGGCGTGACCCGAAGTCATCGGCGGAGGATGCGCTGGATGATGCTGATGAAGCTGGCCGGTTCGATGCTGCGCTTGTGCGAGGGGCTGAGGCTCCGTGTGACGCTGGGGCGTGGGCGGTGGTGCCGACACCGAGACGGGAATGTCGACGGAGTCGGGCCACACGGGCGGGCTGCTGCCGACCGGTGAGCTCCCGCGCTCCGTGCTTTCGGTGGACTCGAAATCGTCGATGTCCGGCGGCGAGCTGCGTGAGCCCGGAGGTCGGCTCGCGGGTCGATTCGAACCCGAACTCCGCAGCGGGTTGGGGGTGCCGGCCGCCGTGGGTGTGTTTTCGGGTGAGCGCAGCGGAGGCTGACTGAAGCTGGGGAACACCCGCGCGGGGGGCTGGCTGGTGGAGCTCGGCGGTTGGCTCTTCTGATGGGTGGGCGTGGTGAAGGCCGGTGGCCCAGTGCGCACCGTGGCGGCCTGAGGAATGCGGGCGCCGGGGCTGGTGATGGGCTCCACCGTTTCGACCACCGGCGCGGTGATCGCCTGCGGGGGCCTCGCTTCTGGGTGGGTGATGCTCTCTTCGTCGCTGTCGAAGGAGAGGGCCGCCGCGTCCGTGTGGGCAGTGAATGGTCGTGTTCCCGGGGTCCCCGGACCGGCGGCCGGAAGGCCAGCGTTCCCGAAGGCGTTCGCCGGTCCGCTCACGCGGGCCGAAGGGCCGAACAAGTGATGCTGCCGAAAGAAGGCCGACAGGATCCAGGGGCTCGCGTGAAGCTCGCTCTTGATGAGCCAGGTCTCGAGCGCGTTGGCCATGTCTTCGCTGGTGCTGAACCGGTGGACAGACTCCTTGGCGAGTGCGCGTTCGACGATCGAGCACAATACCTCCGGCACCCCTTCGCGTTTGAGCCGGTCGAGCCGGATCTCGTGCGCGACGATCTTTCGCATGATCTCGTGGGCGCTCTCACCGGTGAAGAGCGGCCGTCCGGTGAGCAGCTCGAAGAGCACGACCCCGACGCTGTAGGTATCCATCCGAGCATCGACCGGTCGTCCCTGGATGTACTCGGGGGCGAGATAGGCGAACTTGCCTTTGACCAGGCCGGGCTCAGTCGGCGACTGCACGCGGTCCTGCATGTGCACCACTCCGAAGTCGGTGAGCTTGATGTGACCGGTTCTCGAGACGAGAATGTTCGCCGGGTTCACGTCACGATGCACGATGCGCAAGGACGACCCATCCGGTCGTTCGGCGGAGTGTGCGTGGTGGAGCCCACGCAACACCTCGACCGCGATGAAACCAGCGAGCTCGAAGGGTAGGGCCTCGCCCCGCGCTCGCAGACTCCCGTTTACGGTGCGGAGGTCGGTACCGTCCACGAACTCGAGGCAGAGGTACACGCCGATGTTGTCTTCTTCTGCATCGAGCAGCGTGACCAAGTTGGGATGATCGAGGTAGGCCAGTGCCCTCGCTTCATCGAAGAGCATCTGCCGCTTCAGGTCGTACTGGGGGGCCCTTCGAGGGACGTGTTTGATGACGACCAGTCGCACGAAACCAAGCGCCGACTTCTTTTGGCCGAGGTAGACGTCGGTCATCCCAGATCCCGAGAAGCGGGCGATCACCCGGTACGGACCGAGCTGCCTGGGGGCGGGATCGTCTGTGCCGTCGAGATAGATCAGCGAGGGACGTGCCTCGTAGTTCTCCCCCGCGCTCATCCATAAAAGAAGAGACCGGCTCGGGGGGTCAGGTCAATGTTTTGCCCGGGTGGGTGTGGGTTTCTGGCCCGACCCCCTTTCGGGATCAGCGCGGACCACCCACCGTGCGGGCGTATATCTCGCGATCGACGCGATCGAAGCCGACGCTGCGATAGAACTCTTTCGCGTCGAAGTTCTTGGCTCCGACCTCGAGGGTCACGGCCGGGAGGCCCTCAGAGGCCGCGTATTCCTCGACGTAGCTGATCATGCGGCGACCGATCCCTCGATCCCGCGCCTTACCTTTGACGAAGATCTCGTCCAGAACGGCCACTTCGGAGGCCCACTCGAAGCTCGGGCGACGCACCACCAAGGCATAGCCCACCAGCTCGCTCTCCGCCTCCGCGAGCAGCACCTTGCCTCGGTGTGGGCTATCGAAGAGGTCCTCGAGCACGGCGCGAATGCGTTCCTTCGAGTGTTTCCGCAACCCCTCTTGACGGTGATACTCCTCGAGCAGCGGGAGCACGGCTTCCATGTCTTTGGCCGTGGCCCAGCGCAGGGTTTTTGAGGTCATGGCGTCTGTCTAGCACTCCTGCCCCGATCGGAAAACGGAGATCGTGCGGGGTCGGCCAGCTCGCCTGACCGGGGTAACTATGAGACCTTTCCCGCCGTAGCTCTGGGGCCCCATGGTCGAACTCCTGCTCGCCACCTACTTTCTGTCGCTCGGGGCGCTCGCGGTGCTGGGCGTCCACCGGGTCCGCCTCACCAGGGCTGCTGTCGCCGCCCGCCGCCGCCCACCTGCGGTCGCCCCCAAACCCGAGACTTGGCCCGGGTTGCTCGTGCAGCTGCCGGTCTACAACGAGGCCCTCGTGGTGGAGCGGCTCCTCGGCTCCGTCTCAGCCCTCCGGTATCCGGGGGCGCTCGAGATCCAGGTCCTCGACGACTCCACCGATCTCACCACCGGGATCGTGGCGCGGGAAGTCGAGCGCCTCCGCGGGCTCGGCGTGTCCATCGCGCACGTGCGTCGAGTCGACCGACGAGGGTACAAGGCCGGCGCGCTCGCTCGCGGTCTCGAAGAGAGCACCGCCGAACTCGTGGCGCTCTTCGACGCCGACTTCACCCCCTCCGCCGACTTCCTCGAACGCGCGGTGCCCGCTCTGCTCGCCGACGAACGACTTGGCATGGTGCAAGCTCGATGGGCGCACGAGAACCGAACACAGTCTTGGCTGACTCGCGCGCAAGCCGTCTTTCTCGACGCGCACTTCGGGATCGAACACCGGGCGCGTGCGTTTCTGGGTCTGTTCTTCAACTTCAACGGGACCGCCGGCGTGTGGCGACGTCGGGCCATCGATGAGGCCGGGGGTTGGTCCAGCGACACACTCACCGAGGATCTCGACCTGTCGTATCGAGCACAGCTCGTGGGCTGGCGCTTCACCTATCTCGATGAGCTCGAGGTGCCGGCCGAGTTGCCGGAGAGCTGGACCGCGTTCCGAACGCAGCAGTTCCGCTGGGTGCGCGGGGGCATCGAAACCTGGCGAAAGCTCATGCCCCAGATTTGGAGAACACCGGGCGTGAGCATCGCGCAGCGCCTCGAAGCGACCATGCACCTCTCAGGCAACTTCGCCTACTTCTTGATGGCGCTGCTCGCCGCGCTTCTCCCCCTCGCCGTCGTCGCCCGCGATCAACTCGGATGGCTTGTGCCCGGGGGACAGTGGCTTCTCTCGGTGCTGGACTATTCGATGCTCACCGCCGGCACTCTGGCCATGGTGGTCTTTTATGTGGCCTCCATGCGCGCTCGGCCGGTCTCGGAACGCAGCCTCTTCGACATCGCTTTTGCGCTCTGTCTCGGGGCGGGCATGAGCCTAGGCAACGCGCGGCAGGTGCTGCTCGGGCTGCGCGGCGCCCGCTCGGAGTTCTCGCGCACGCCCAAGCGCGGGGGCTCGCGCTCGAAGACCGCGCTGCAGCTCTACCGAGCGCACCCGGAGCGTCGACTCATCGCGCTCGAACTCTTGTTCCTGGCCTACTACTCTTGGGCGTTGGTGTACGCCGCCTCCGAGACCCTACTGGCGGCCATCCCCTTCTTGGCCCTCTACTGGGTGGGTTTTGCGGCGGTGGGTTTAGGTTCGATCGCGGACGCGCTGCGCTCGGCTGAGACGGGTCACTTCTTCAAGCGTTCGAGGTTCAAGATCTCGGTCACCTGACGATCGGACTCGCCTTCTGACTCCACAAGATCCGGATGCTCGTCGCCCTGCTGGGTGGGCAAGCCCCCTTGCGCATCTCGAAATGGATCCGCGCTCGGATCCCAGCTGCTGGGTTCGAGCGAGCCCAGCAGCGCCTCTGCAGCGGCGTCGAAGTTACCCCCAGATTTGGCGTCGGGCTGAGTCAGCGCGCGCAGCTTCTTTCTCGCCGGCCCGGCGGCCTTGGAAGGGCGTGCGCCTGCCTTCTTGGCGGAGACCGAGGCGCGGCGTTTTGGGGAGCTCGTGCTCGCGTTTGCGAGCGGCCTGCTGTCCAAGTTGAGCGTGTCCTCAGCCTCCATGCCGAAAGGAACGGCGGCTGAACCGAACGCATCTTCGATCGCGCTGTCCGCTCCCACCGTGGCTTCGTGATCGCCAAAACCCACCACCGGTGAGGCGGTGCGGCCGCGATCGAGCGCCTCCGTGGGGTCGTCCAGCTCGTCCCGAAGTCCGCTGAACGGATCGATGTAGGCGCCGCTGTCTCCATCCGAGGTTGGACCCTCGTCCACG
The DNA here is from genome assembly GCA_011526105.1 of Deltaproteobacteria bacterium. Classification (GTDB taxonomy): domain Bacteria; phylum Myxococcota; class Kuafuiibacteriia; order Kuafuiibacteriales; family Kuafuiibacteriaceae; genus WYAZ01. The sequence goes on from WYAZ01000029.1 coordinate 69,272, forward strand.
TCGACGATCGACGCGCCTTCGATCCCACCCATGACGAGATCAAAGGCCTCCTCGATGGAGTCACTGACGCCCCGCTGATCCTCCGGCTCCTCGTAGTGTTCGGCCGCGCCCGCCTCAGCGGCGATACGCTCTGCACGCGCCATCTCCTCGGCGATTCGAGCGTGCAGCGCGGCGGGATCTGGCGCCGGCGCCACCGAGGGCGCGGGCCGTTTGGGTATGGGAGGACGACGAGGAGGACCAGCCGCGATGGGCTTCTCTGCTGCTCGTGTCGCGGGCCTCTGGCTCCCTCCTGTACCGGCGCCGCTGGCCGCTCGCTTCGGGGGTTCCTCTTCGAGCAGTTCTCGGGCTTCGTTCAGAGTGGAGCTCAGCTGACCGATGAGCTTGCCGCGCTGCGCCTCGACTTGGCTCTTCTGGCTGAGCGCTCGATGTTTCACCCCGAGCTCCGCGAGCTTCGACTCGAGCTGCTTGACCGCCGCTCTCTGGCTCTCGAGCTCCTTGCGCTGCGCGGCCTCCACGGCCCCAAGCTCCGTCTTCTCGCGCGCCAACACCGCGGTTTGACCTTCGAGCAGCTTCGTCTTCTTGCGAAGGTCCTCGATGGTGCTGAACATCTCTTCGGCGTCTGTTTCGAGCTCCTCGATGCGCCGGTCTCGTGCATTCAGAGCCTCGGCCCGCGCGTGGTCAGACTTCTGGAACTCGTGCATCTCCTTTTCGAGCGACTGGATGCGCCGTTGGGTCTGCTTGGAGGTCTCTTCGTAGCGCTCGATCTGGTCGGCCTGCCGGTTGAGCTTCGACTCGGCCTCCACACGCAGGGTGCGCTCGCGCTCGACCTCGAGTGACAGGCGTTGAGCTTCCTGTGCGCCGAGTTCGAGCCGGTTGATCTGATCCTTGGTCTCTTCGATGACACTCTCAGCGCGTTGGCTGCGCTTCTTGGTCTCGTGCAGCTCGTGGAAGATCTGCTGCTTCGATTGCTCGGCCGCTTGGTGCTCCTCCGAGAGAGCTGCGAGCTTCGAACCAAGCTGAGCCCGCTCGTCCGCGAGCCGCGACACGTCCGCCTCGAGACTGCTGCGCTCATCCCGATGGCGATTGAGTTCGGCCTCGAGTGTGTGCGCGCGCGCTTCGAAGTCTTGGCTCGTTCGCCGCAGCCGGTCTCGCTCGGCCGAAGTCTCGAACAACAGCTCGTTCGACTCTTCGAGCTCGTCCTCCAGCCCCCGAATCCGTGACTCGGACTCGCTCCGGAAGTTCTCGAGCGTGTCCGACTTGGTCCGGAAAGCCTCTCGAGTGGACTGAAGCTCCTTTTCGAGGCGAGCCTTTTCCTGCTGGACCTGCTCCACTCTCGCTTTCTCGGCGCCCAGCTGTCCCTCGAGTTTGCGCCGCTGGGAATCCTGGCCGGCCTGGAGATCGGATTGAAGCGCGGACAGGCTCTCTTCGTAGCCTCGCGCCTGGTCCTCCAGCTCGGCCTCTCGTTCCGCGAGCTGCGTCCGAAGCTGATCCGAGAACCCGCTGAGCTCGAGCACCCGCGACTCGAGCTGGGCGTTGTCCGCGCGCATCTCCGCCAGACGTATGTCGAAGGACTCCGTCTCCTCGCTGAGCTGGGCCAAAAGATCATCACGTTCGCGCTCGAGTTCCGACAGACGGGTGCGGTGATCGCTCTCTTGCAGCGACAGGGCCGTCATCTCGCCGGTGCGCCCTTCGAGGAGCTGCTCGAGGCTGCGAATCCGACCTTCAGCCTCCTGGATCGCGCTCGCGGCGGCGGCGACCTCAGCCTCGTGGTCTTCTTGCCTCCGGGCCATTTCCTCCGCGTAGCGAGTCTCCAGCTGCGCGAGCTCTTCCCGAAGCAGAGCCTCGAGCGTGGCCTTGGCTTCGAAAGCGGCGTCGATCTCGAGGGCGTGCTGCGTTTGCAGCTCTTCGACCGCTAGGGAATGCTCCTGCTGCTGCTGCTCCTGCTCCTGACGTGCGTCGATCGCGAGGCGGTCGAGCTTCTCGAGCAGAGTGTCGATCTCTTGACCACGCTGCTCGGCGACCGAGGAGGTCATCTCGAGCTTGTTCCGCGTGGCCTCGAGCGTCTGTTCCGCGGCCTCGAGACGGGCGCGGTCCTCGGTGAGGCTGCGCTTCAGATCCTCGTTCTCGGACTCGAGCGTGGTGAGCTCCTCCTGGAGAATGGAGAGCCTCTGAGCGTCGTCCTGGCTCTTTTCGCGGAGCTCGGCGAGCTCACCGCCCGCCACCTCTCTGCCCGCCCGCAGCTCGTCGAGCTCCACCTGCATGGCGGTCTGCGCCGCCTGAGCGTCTTGGAAGATGGAGTCCATCTGGGCCTGGAACCGCTCGTGTTCGAGCCGAGCATCGTTGAACTCCTTTTCGACCCGCTCGAGCTCGGACTCGAGGTCTTGGATGATGGTGTCTCGGCGGGTGAGGTCGCTCTTCTGCGAGGTCGAGACGTGCTCGAAGTCCTGCATCACGGTGAGGAGCTCATCCCAAGCGCCTTTGGCGGCCGCGATCTTCGATTCGAGGAATTTGTTCTGCTCCCGGAGAAACCGCATCTTCTCGTCGGGGCTGGCGTTCAAGGACGCTTGCGGGGAGGCGAGGCTGACTCGGTCTCGCAGCATCTCGTCGAAAGACTGGGCCTTCCACCCCTCGGACGAGACGGGTACGGCCGGCGACTTCTCGAGGTTCGCCGCTGCGGGCGGAGGCGCGGGCAGGGAGCGTCGCAGCGGGGGGGGGCCATCGTCCGGAGCGGCCGCGGCGCGTTTCAGAGGCGGCGGGCCACCCCCCGCGCTGGGGAGGGGTGGAGGTCCGGGGGGGGCTTCGACCGCCTTGGCGCCAGGCATCGGAGGCGGCGCGTGCTGGATGCGTTCGAAGAGCTTGCCGACACGGTCGAGCAGGTCTTCGGTGGCGAGCGGCTTGAGCGCGTATTCGTCGGCGGCGTGCGGCGAGCGGGCGTGCGCTTGAAAGGCCTGGGCCGAATTCTCGGAGCCGGTCAGCAAGATCTTGGTGCTTCGTAGCTCTTTGGTTCGCCGAATCTTGCCGCACAAGGACAGGACGTCTTCACCATCGGGCAGCTCGGCGCTGAGCATGAGGATGGCCGGCTGCATGCGGACCAGAAGGTCCAGCGGGAGGTCCTGTCGTACGTAGACTGTGACGCCTGCGGCTTCGAGCGCCGTCTGGGTTGCGTTCACGAAAGGCGCGTCCGCGTCGACGATCAGGACCGAAGTGTTGGACATCCTAAGGCCTCGGCATCATTGATCCCGGACCGGGATCGCGTCAAACCGATGCCCCTCATCATGTGCGAGGATCGGTCGATCGTCGCTCGCTCATGTAGGGATTCGTAGGCGCGAAGCCGATTCTCAGTTCCAGTGCTCGCTGGAGTTGGCTTCTTCCCCCTCGAAGTCGTGGGACAACACGAAGAAATACACGACCTCGCCTCGATCATCGCAGAGGTCGAAGAAGAACTCTTCCTCTCGCTCGCCGGGCTGGACCTGGACATAGGCCACCTCCGCCGGGTTCATCACGACCTCGGCGACCGGCCTTTTGCCTCGAAGCATCTGCACCAAGACTCGGCCCTCGTCCTCGGGCGAGACCCGCCAGTGATGATCTTCGTGGTCATGCAGAACCATCTCGAGCGAGCCCGCCTGGATGATGCAGCCCAGATGGGCCTCCAGCCACGCCCAGAAGCGTTCCAGGGGCAGGGAACGCGAGACCTGAGAAAGCGCCTTCGAGACCATCCCCCGGACTTGCCCCAAAGGCTGGACCGAAGCAACGACATCTTCGCCCCTCGGGAAAACGAGCGTGCTACGAGCGAATCGATGATTCGTCCGGCGGAGCTCGGTGATCTCGAAGCCCTCGTGGCCGGCAACCGAGCGATGGCGCTCGAGACCGAGCAGCTCGAGCTCGACGTCACCACGCTGCGCGAGGGGGTGAAGTCCATCCTCGAAGGACACGCTGCCGGTCGCTACTTTGTCGTGGAGGAGCACGGGCAGATCCTCGCCCAGCTCATGATCACCTACGAGTGGAGCGACTGGCGCAACAGACAGATCTGGTGGATTCAGTCGGTCTACGTCACGCCCGAAGCGCGCGGCTCCGGACGCTACCGCGCGCTGTATCAGCACGTGCGTGAAGAAGCCGAGCGCTGCGGCGCGGCGGGGCTCAGGCTCTACGTGGACACGCGCAACACTTCGGCCCAAGCGGTCTACACCTCGCTCGGCATGGACGGCGGACACTACCGAGTCTTCGAGCGCATGTTCGGACCTTCTGACGAAGGCGTCTGACAAACTGGCGAGCATCGAGCGTCGGATGTCCGCCGAGTCGTGTCGCGGCCGAGTGGTACGCGCCTTGCTTTGCCCGTCGCATGGACGGGAGAAGAGGAAGTGATCCATGGGCTCATACATTCGAAACTCGGTGCTCGCGCTCATCGCGTCAGGCGCCCTTGGCTTCTCAGTGCCCGCGGAGGCGAACGAAGACTCCCTGCAAGTGACCCTCGAGTTGGCTGACCAGACCAAGAGGCTCGCGCCGCTCAGTCTGAGCCTGACCCTCAGCGGCACCGAAGGCTGCGCTTCCGTCGATGATCGACGCGCGTCCGGAGAGTTGCACGTACAGGTCTGCCGCGATGGTGGGGATGACCGAACACCCGTTCTGAGCTTTCACATCGATCGAGTACTCAATCTCGAGAAGGGAACGGAGCGCCGCCAATTCCGCGTGAAGCTGAAGATGGCGGTGGGGAAGTCGCAGCTGATTGGACGCTTCGGCGAGCGTGACACCGCGATGGAGCTCACCGCGAGTGTGCGATCGATCTCGGCCGCGTCGCTTGGCAGCGGGTCCAGGAGCCCGTAGGCTCCGCCCGAGGAGACTTCATGAGATACCTGAGCCTCGTTTTTTCCGCCGCCCTGCTTACGCCAGCGCTCACCGCATCCGCCAGCGCCCCCGGACCCTGCAAGGACGACATCGAGAAGCACTGCAAAGGCGTCAAGCCAGGCGGCGGGCGGATCATCAAGTGCCTTGGCGAACACAAGAGTGAACTCAGCGAAGGTTGTAAGGCGGCTGGAAAGTTCTCCTACGACGCGGTGAAGAGCTTCCTCTGGATGTGCGGCGCCGACGTGAATCAGCACTGCAAAGACGTGGTGCCGGGTGGGGGCCGAATCTACGTCTGCCTCGAGAAGCAGAAGACCAAGCTGCGCCCGCGTTGTCAGAAACACCTGACCGAGGGCAAGGCGGCGGTCGAGAAGTTCAGCGCGGACTGCAAGGCCGACGTGGCGACGCACTGCAGAGGGGTACCGCCCGGTTGGGGCGGAATCGTGGGCTGTTTGACCGAACACAAGGCCAAGCTCTCGCCCACTTGCAAGCCGCACTTCGAACCCGAGAAACCGGAGTAAGTTCTCAGTCCTCTTCGCTCTCGCGGAGTTTCGCGAGCACGGAGAAGTCTTCGAGCGTGGTGGTGTCGCCTTGCTGTGCGGCGCCGCTCGCGACTTCGCGCAACAACCGGCGCATGATCTTCCCCGAGCGCGTCTTGGGCAGGCTGTCTGTGAACCGAATGGCGTCGGGCTTGGCGATGGCGCCGATCTGCTGCGCGACCTGCGTGCGAAGGCGTTCCTTGAGCTCCGGGCTGGGCGTGACGCTGCCTTTGACGGTGACGAACGCGACCACGGCCTGACCTTTGATCTCGTCGGGACGCCCCACCACCGCGGCTTCCGCGACGTCGGGATGCGAGACCAGCGCGCTCTCGATCTCTGCGGTGCCCAGTCGGTGCCCGGCGACGTTGAGCACGTCATCGATGCGGCCGACGATCCAGAAGTAGCCGTCCTCGTCGCGGCGCGCACCGTCACCGGCGAGATAACAATGCGGGACCTTCGACCAGTAGAGGTCCTTGTAGCGTTCGTCGTCTCCGTAGATGGTGCGCAACATCGAGGGCCAAGGCTGCTTGATGACGAGCAGGCCGCCCTCGTTGGGGGCGCAGGAAGTGCCATCGGGCTTCACTACGTCGGCATCGACCCCAAAGAACGGAAGCGTCGCGGTGCCAGGTTTGGTGGGGGTGAGGCCGGGCAACGGCGTGATCATGATGGCGCCGGTCTCGGTCTGCCACCAGGTGTCTACGATGGGACACCGATCTTCGCCGATGACGCGCCGATACCACATCCAAGCCTCGGGGTTGATGGGCTCACCCACCGTGCCGAGCAGTCGCAGGCTCGAGAGATCGTGGCGGTTCGGGAACGCCTCCCCCGCGCGGATGAACGCACGAATGGCGGTGGGCGCAGTGTAGAGGATGTTCACTCCGTGACGTTCGATGATTGACCAGAAGCGACCAAAGTCAGGGAAGTTCGGGGCGCCTTCGTACATCATGACCGTGGCCCCACAGGTGAGCGGCCCGTAGACGATGTAGCTGTGGCCGGTGACCCAACCGACGTCCGCGGTGCACCAGTAGATGTCCTCCTCTTTGAGGTCGAAGACGTACTTGCTCGTGATCGCGGTGCCGACCAAGTAGCCGCCGGTCGTGTGAAGGATGCCCTTTGGTTTCCCGGTGGAGCCAGAGGTGTAGAGCATGAACAAGGGGTGCTCGCTGTCGAAGGCCTCCGGTTCCTGCACCGCGGAGGCGTCCGCGAGGAGATCGGCGTACCAGTGATCCCGGCCAGCTTTCATCTCGATCGGGTTCCCGGCGCGCTTCACCACCACCACGCTCTTCACGGTGGGGCAGTCGGCGAGCGCTTTGTCGACCGCGGGCTTGAGCTCCACCACCTGACCCCGACGATAACCGCCGTCGGCGGTGATGACCGCGACACAGCCGGCATCGTTGACGCGATCGCGCACGGCCTCGGCCGAGAAACCACCGAAGATGACGTTGTGCGGCGCCCCGATGCGCGCACAGGCGAGCATGGCCACGACGGCCTCGGGGATCATGGGCATGTAGATGGCGACGCGTTCGCCTTTGGCGATGTTCAGATCTGTGAGAGCGTTCGCCAGCTTGCAGACCTCGCGATGAAGCTGGGCGTAGGTCCAGGTGACCGTCTCGCCCGGCTCACCTTCCCAGATGATCGCGGCCTTGTTGCGGCGGGGCGTCGAGAGGTGTTGGTCGATGCATGCGACCGAGGCGTTCGTCTTGCCGCCGAGAAACCACTTCGCAAACGGCTCTCTCCACTCGAGCACTCTATCGAAGGGCTTCATCCAAGGAACCAAGCCCTGGGCCATCTCACGCCAGAACCCCTCGGGATCCTCGACGGATCGTTTGTGCATGCGACGATACTCTTCCATGTCGGAGAGATGGGCGGCCTTCTGAAACGCGTTGGGTGGTGGGAACTTTCGGTTCTCTTTGAGCAAGGATTCGATCGCGTCGGACATGACGCTGTCCTAGCGCGAATTCGGGGTGAGATGAAGGCTCTCGCCCACCGCGAGCACGTGTTTCTGATGCTCGGGGAGTCCGAGGCGCTTCCACTCCGCGGCGAGACGCTCGGGCGGCTCGAGCAGAGGCTCATCGGTGAGCTTGAAGGTCCCCCAGTGCATGGCGAGAAAACGATGCGCGCCCAGGTCGATGAAGGCACGTGCGGCGTCTTCGGGGTTCATGTGTTGCCTGCGCATGAACCACTCGGGATCGTAGGCGCCGATGGGTAGCATCGCGGCGCCGATCCCTGGGAAGCGTCGACCGATCTCGCGGAAGCCGTCGAAGTACGCGGTGTCCCCGGAGTGATAGATGAGGACACCGTCCGCCTCGATGACAAAGCCTCCCCACAAAGTAGCGTTGGTGTCGAAGAGGCCGCGCCGGCTCCAGTGCTGCGCCGGAACGAAGTGGATGCGCACGTGTCCAAGCTCGGTTTGTGACCACCACTCGAGCGAAGTGCTCTCGAGCCTCGCGGCACGGAAGGTGCTCTCGAGGCCGCTCCCCGCGATGACCGGTGCGCCGACCGCCTTCACGGTCGGCAGATCCAGATGGTCGTAGTGATTGTGCGTGATGAGTGTGGCGTCGATCCTCGGCAGAAGCCCGATCGGCACCCCGGGGGGGACGTTTCGACGAATGCCGCCGACGATCGATTCCCTCAGTGCCGGATCGATCAGCATCGAGCGTCCGCAGGCTTGGACCAACCAGCTCGCGTGCCCGAGCCAAGTCACGCGTATCCCGTGTTCGGGCGCCTTCGAGAGCAAGGACAGATCCGGTTCGACACGCGACACCTCCGCGCGCGCAGGCGTGCTTGTACGTCGACCCGTGAGGCGATCGACCACCGCCCACTTCCACACCGAGGAGACCCCCACCGGGCCCGACCCGTCGAGGTTCACAAAACGCGGTCTAGATCGCTTCAAGGTTTCGTCCTGGTTCTAGTGGAGCAGGGCCACGGGGGTTCGAAACAGTCGCCGCCCCAGAATCACGTAGACGAAGTCGCCCTTCACCGCTGCGGCGTACGGATACTCCATCTGCGCCCCGGCCCCGGGCAGCTCGACCGATGAGGTGCAGCCGTCGTTCAACTTGAACGCCATGAGCGTCGTGCAGTTGTCAGCGAGGGTGAAGACCGCCTCTGCGTCGACGCCCGCCGGACGCGTCCGCGCCGGGGGCTCTCCAAAGCCACACGCGCTCGTGCTGAGCCGGCAGCGGGGTTGGTCATTCGGCATGTCGACTTGCAGCGGTTCCCAGGGATGGCTCCCACGCCGAGTGAAGAGCCCTCGCTCCGCCGTCCGCGCCCACAAGATGGACTCCTCGCGATCCCAGGTCCTCGAGAACTGCGCGATGCTCGAGTCGACCACGAGGCGAACTCGCTCCGTGCTCCACTCGAGCTCGGGCCTCCACGGATTCCCGCGCCAAACTCCTCCCATCCCGGAGCCGACCAAGAACGGGGCGCTGGCCTCTCCCAGGCGGGCGAAGGCGAGGACGCTGGGACGCTGTGCAATCTGGGAATGGGTGAAGCTGATACCATCGGTCGAAGTCGCGATCTCTCCCTGCCTCCCCATGACCACGAGTCCCTGTTCGTCAGCGTACACCTCGCCCACCGCAAAAGGCATGGAGGTCTCTCGGACGACCTCCACGCGGTCGGCCGCGAGGCTCAGCTCCCAAACGGCGCCCGTGCTCGAGTTCACTCTTGCGATAGAGACCCAAGCGCGGTCCGGCATGAAACCGGATGCGCCGCGAAAGTACCACCCGGCAGGAGGATAGAGCGTCTGATCCGGCGGTGCACCCAGCAAGCGCAAGGCGTCACCGACGAGCAGAAGACGTTCGCCGGCGACGAGGTCCATGCGAAAGTACGCCGGACCCGGCACCACCTCCGGCACAACTTCGAAGTGCCCGTCACCCACGAGGTCGATGCAGTCCCAGCGCGCGGGCAGGCGCAGCCAAGCGGTCGGCAGTGGGTTCACGGCGAGTTCGACAAACGCTTCCTCCTCGAGCTGAAACGCTCGACCGATCGAGCCCACGGAGTGAAAGAGCTCATTGTTGTCGTCGCTGCGGCAGACTGAGTCACAGGCCGAGCACGACTCGGGTGGGTCCACGATCTGAAGCTCGCTCCACCGCTCGGGGTCAACTCGCCGATGCAGCGACGACAACGTCCGAGTGTCGAAGACGAACAGGTAGATGGTCTGGTCGTCTCGCAGCTCGGCGGAGGTGCTCACGAGAGGAATGGGGCCAAGGGCCGGCAGCCGGACACCCTCCTCGAACGGAACAAGAAAGGCGATCTCGTGCGCCTCGAGCTCCGGCAAGATGACGACGAGAGGGGAGGAATCTTGGCAGCCCGAGAGCAGCCAAAACCCAACTGCGAACCAGCCCTGCATTGCCGCTTTCATGCTCGTTCGCGGACCAAGCTAGCATCTCGTCCACGGCTCGTACACGGCCCCGGCCGAGCGCGGCTGGTGCCCCACACCCGAGCCGCGTAGTCTCGTCCCATGGGGCGATGTTCAGCCGCGGGGGTCGCTGCCTCGGCCCTTCTGCTGCACACCGCGTGCAGCGCCCCATGGCCCGCATTTCCTCCCGAGCTCGTCGGCGATCACCGCGGTCTCATCGTGGCGCTCGAACGCGATCCCAGCACGCCACTCGAAGTCACAGCGCTGGAACTCGGAAGTGCTCCGATCGAGTTCGAGGTCCCCGCCGATGTCGAGCGGGTGTGGTTTCGGCTCTACGAAGCGCCCCTCGATCTCTACCTCGAGCGTCTCGGCCCTCAAGCTCAAGACCCCATGGGTCGGGCTCTTCCTCGAACCGACGAGAGCTATGCGCTCGATCTCTCGCTCTCTGTGCCCAAGTGGGAGAGGCAAGAGCCCTCGTCGCGCTTTGATGAGGTGCGCGTTTCGGGGCCGGTGGCCTGCGCGACCTTCACGAAGGTCGCCGGGCTCACCGAACGGCTCCCGGATGAGATCCTCGCACGGCTCGGGTGGAACCAAGAGGGGACGCGGGTCATCGTTCTCGCGGGTCGGAGCGGACGCCGATGGGCGCTCGAACCCAATCTCGAGCTGACCGAGCTCGAATCGCTCCCTCGTCCGGCCGGGGTCTCCGCCGCGGCGCAGGTGCTGCAGGCGAAGTCGCATACCACCGGTCTCAGCTTCTTTCTCGAGGAAGGAGGCATCGTGCTCGAGACGATGCTGGGTTTCGAGACGCTCGTCTTTCCCCACGGGAGCATTGCGGCGGGCAGCTATAGCAGTGGGTTCTCGGATCGTTGGTTGCTCGTTCTCAACGATCAAGGGGAGCTCTACGCTCATGTCCTGGGAAGCGGCGTCTGGGAAAGGCTTCACACGCTGCAGACAGAGATCTCGCGAAACCTTCGACTCGAAATCTCGGGAGAGAGCTCATTTGGTTTCGCCGTGCTCGACCCCGACGCGAAAACGGTCTTTGTCGGTAGCCGAAGCGCTGTCGTCGAGACGATGCTCGAGACCGAGGGCCGGCCCCTGTACCTTGGACGCTTCTCCGGGCTCTACGTCGTCGCGACGGACAAAGGAGAGGTGTTCCAAACCGGACCTGAACTCCTTCTTTCTCTTGCCCTTCGAGCCCACTTCGACGCGCAGGTCACCGCGATTAGCCTGGTCGATTCAGCCCTCGAGCCGGACGTGCCTTGGACGTTCGGATTTGCGGACGGCAGCTTTGCCGAACGATTGCCCACCGGCGTCATCTGTCCCTCTCAGCCAGCCCTTTCGGTGCCCCTCCAAGGCATCGGCCGTCTTCCGCGGGGCACCGCGGGCGTTTCGGAGGAGAGACTGCTCGTCGTGGGCCGGCAGACGCCCGATGGCGAGTTCAGCGCGGCGTTGTTCTCGCTGCGGCGCCCGTAGGCCGCACCGCAGCGCCCGAGGTAGCTCCGAGACTCAACTCGTGGCATCAGTGCCGCCCTAAGCATGAGCACCTACGATCTGCACTCGGTGAAGCTCCCCAAACTCAAGGGCGGGGCCCTGTCCGCCTTCGTTGCGGCCCTCGAGAGCCCCATCCTCGGGGCTGCGCTCATCGGACGGCTCAGGAAGGACGCGGGGCTCTCGGTGCTCTCGGCCGCGAACTTCGAGCATGCTCCGCGCAGCAGCCCGCTCGTGCCCAGCGTCGTCGCTGACCGCGCAAGGCGCGACCCGCCGACCGATCTCGGTCCGCTGTCGGCGCTCGAGCCCACCGGGCCTTTCGAGAGCGCCGAGCAGCTGACCGAAGCCTACGCGAGCGGTCAGACCACCCCGGAGGCCGTCGCGCGTCGGTCGATCGAGGCCGCGCGGGCCGAGAAGAGCTCGCTGCACATCTTCGTCGCCCAGGACGAACGCGACGTGATCGCACAGGCTCAGGCATCGACCGCTCGGTGGAAAAACGGCACGCAGAAGGGTCCGCTCGATGGCATCCCAATCGCCATCAAAGACGAGATGGACATGGTGCCGTATCCGACCACGGTCGGGACGCGCTTTCTCGCCCGAGGTCCAGCCACCGAGGATGCCACTTGTGTCCATCGCTTGCGCGAAGCGGGTGCGGTGCTGCTCGGCAAAGTGAACATGCACGAGATCGGCATCAACCCAAATGGCGCCAATCCTCATTATGGCCTCATGCGGAATCCTTACGATCGGAGCCGCGACACCGGCGGGAGCTCGAGCGCATCGGCGGCGGCGGTGGCGGCGGGCATCTGTCCCATCGCGGTGGGCGCCGACGGCGGAGGCTCTGTGCGTATCCCCGCGGCGCTGTGCGGTGTCGTCGGGCTGAAAGCAACGTTCAGCCGAGTCAGTGAACACGGGGTCGCGCCGGTCTGCTGGAGCGTAGGTCACATCGGACCGCTGGGTGCCACAGTCTACGACGTGGCGCTCGCTTACGCGGTGATGGCGGGCCCCGACATCGCCGACGAGTTGAGCCTCGTGCAGCCGCCGGTCACGCTCGATGCGCTGACGCGAAAAGACCTCACCGGTGTGCGTGTCGGTGTGTTCCGTCCGTGGTTCGAGCACGCGCAGCCCGCGATTGTGGCGGCGGCCGATCGCGCGCTCGAGCTGCTCGTGGCGAGCGGGGCCGAGGTCGTGCCCATCGAGCTGCCCGAGCTCGATCTCGCGCGGGTGGCGCACGCGGTGACCATCCTCTCGGAGATGATGGCCGCCATGAGTGGCCACGGAGACCGCCTCGTCGAGCTGGCGCCGCACGTTCGGGTGAGTCTAGCGGTGGCCCGAGCCTTCACCTCCACCGACTACGTTCGAGCGCAGCGCGCCCGGGCGCGCGTCATGAGCCACATGGATCGCGTCTTCGAGAAAGTGGATGTCATCGCGACGCCCTCTACCGCGATGACCGCGCCGCTCATCCCCGTGACCCACGACCACGAGAGCTGGTCGGATCTCAGCACCACCGTGGAGCTCATGCGGTTCGCCTTCCTACAGAACCTCACCGGTCACCCCGCGATCACGGTGCCGTCGGGCTACGACTCGCTCGGACTGCCCATCGGCTTCGAGCTCACCGGTCGGCACTGGGAAGAAGCGCTGCTGTTGCGCGCCGCCGCGGTGGTGGAGGCCGGCACGGAGCGGCGACTGGCACCCCGGGCGGCGCGTCTTTTGGCCTGACTCGGTCGGGGTGTTGAGATGAGCTCTAGTCCCCTGGAAACGTAGAGGCTAGCAAATGTCGCCGGCCCTCTTCGCGGCTGCTCGCCGCGACGCCTTTGGCTCTCGTCGGTTGAATACAGAGAGTATTCGCCCTCCTCGCGCGACGACC
>WYAZ01000030.1 GCA_011526105.1 Deltaproteobacteria bacterium
CCCCCTCGGAGCACCGAAGGAAGCGATGGCCCAAGAAGGCCCTGGTAGAAGGATGGTCTCCGTCTACGAAGAGGACGGAAGCACGAACACGCTGTGACTTCGCCGAGAACGCCACCCGAGACGACGATGCACATGTGCTGTGGCTGAAGGGACAGCGAGCTGCTGGCGTCATGACGGTCAACGACGTCATGAGCCGTGCAGATCGCAACTCGAGTTGCAGGCGCGGTGCGGCGTACTCCGGATGCCAGCGAATGAGGTTGGCACCGAAGGGAGAGATCCGTCTTGACCTCCCATTCCGTAGAAGGGCTCTCGGCTTCCGCGCCTATCCAGTCCGGGGCCTACGACCCGGAGATCCGACGGTGCGGTAGGCGAGGCCACGGGGAGGCTGGGTTGGGTGCGGCGAGCGTGAACAGGTGGAGACCATCCGCAGGACGCCCCGACTCGGGGCCCTGTTTGGGGCGTGGTGGGCCTGAAGAGCCGGGGTTGGGGTCTGGGGCCGGCTCACGGCAGGACGGCCAACGACGGCGACTGTCGCGAACGACGGGGCCGGCAACGCTCTGACGGATCGGGCGGCATCTGGTCCCAGGTTCGGCCCTCGAGGACGCGGCCGGCCTTCTTCTTGTTCTTGCCGCCCCACTGCTTGAAGAAGAACGGCACCTTCGCGCGGCGGCACTGGTCACGGAGGTCGGTCACCCATTCCGGGTCCATCGGCCTCGAGCGGGGGCCTGACTCGCCCCCCACGATGACCCAGTCGATACCGGCGAGGTTGAGGTCGTGCAGAGGTCCCAGCAACGGCTCGAGGGAGAGAAACTTCGTCTGGGCTCCAGTCGAACGGAGCTCGTCGATGCGACCGCGGTACTTGTCGGTTTCGACGCTCACGCCCATCCAGATGTTGGGCGCCCACTCGAGCTTCGGGCTGAGCTCGGCGAGCCGATCGGCGCGCTTGGTGAGCACCTGGAACCGGTGCCAGTGCGCTCGGGTCATCACGTCGAAGACCCGTCGGATGTACGCGAGCGGCACGTCCTTGTGGAAGAGGTCGCTCATCGAGTTCACGAAGATGGTCTGCGGCTTCTTCCACCCGAGCGGCAGCTCGAGCATGTGCGGTTGGAGCGTCAGATCGAATCCGTTGACGTAGTTCGCCTGACCCATCACCTGCAGGCGCTCTGCCATGCGCTCGGCGTAGCAATGCTTGCAGCCGGGGCTGATCTTCGTGCAGCCGGTGACGGGGTTCCAGGTGGACTCGGTCCACTCGATACCTGAGCCTTGCGCCATCAGCGCACCTCCTTGAGCAAGTGCTCTGCTATGCGCAGTGCAATGTTCTTGCCGCGCTCGTTGCCGACGGCGAAGCAGAGGAGGTAGAGCGGGTTGTTGGCCGAGTTTCTCAGGACGCCCGGTTCCTCGACGACGCCCGCAAAGACCTCCTTGAGCCGGTTGTTGAAGTAGCGCCCGATGGTCTCCATCTTCTCTTTGATGGGCTTCTCCAGCGCGTTGCCGAACAGGTCGACTGACGTCTGGACCTTGTAGAACTCGTCGTACCAGTCCGTCGTTCCGAGCAGCAGATCGAGCCTCTGCCGCCACGAGTCAGGGATGTCGCCGGACTTCGTCAGGAGGCGGTTGACGCCGATACCCAACGGAAAGAGCAGCCAGAGATCTATCGCCTTCGTTGAGGCAATCGCTTCGATCGTCTTCCACTCGACCTGCATGCCGTAGGGATCTAGGAAGAGCACCGCCCGATGCGAGCTCCAGTCTTTGCTCTTGTCGCAGAGCGCCTGGATCCGCTCGTTGGCGTCGCCCTGCTGGATGTCGATGCGGTCCGCCTGGCCGGGGAACTCCGTCTTCAACCCTTCGAGGTGTGCGCATCGAGCTGGACTTCGTTCGATGAAGATGTACCGGTCGAAGGCGGGGTCGGTCTGCAGGGCAAGCCGTGCCGACCCGTCGAGCAACTCTTGCGGTTCCTTCTCGGCGAGGTCGGGGAACAGCAAACTTTGGGCAGACGCCGTCTTGTCGTCGCGGCGGATGTCGCGGTAGCCGGTCCCGGCGAACGCATCGATGAAGGCCTTGCGGAACGGGTTCGCCGGGGTGGGCTTGTCCTTCAGTGCGGTCGTATAGCTCTGGAGGTAGCCCGCCAGGACCTCGAGCTTCCGGGTGGTCCAATCCCCGCCAAATTGATGGCCTTTGCCACCGCTCTTGGTCCTCCGCGGCGTCATGGTGAAACTGTACACCTGTTCAGTTTGCAGGTCGAGGCACACCAACCAGGCAAAGCAGCGAACGCGGACGTCGGGGACAGGAAGCCGAGGCTCATTCGGCGGCCTCCGGGTACGGCCACAGGCGACGGGCGTGCTCGAAAAGCAGCCGCCCCCGCTTCTGGATCTCCTCCTCGTTCCACGCGAGCGTGTCTTGGAAGTGGGTATTGAGCCGGAGGGCGCTTTGCTTTGCGATCTCAGGCCGCTTTGCCTCGTAGGGTCCGTTGCTGACGGACGAGTTCAGCTCCTGGGTAAGCAACGTGAGGTTGCCGAGGCTGTGCAGCAGGCGGCCGCGCCGCTCGATCGCTGTCTCGTCGGACTCATTGCGCCCCTCTGGGTCCGTTGGCTCGGGCCACGCGGGCGGCTCCCACGACTGCGGCAACACATGCTCGACCGTCAACGGGCCGCTCAGCGTGATCGACTCCTGCTTGGTGCTCCGCATTGCCCGATCGATTGCCGACAGGACCATGGCGCAACGGGTGGCCTTCATCGATTCGTAGACCGGTTTCTCCAGCCAAGCTCGCGAGAACTTCTTGTCGTCTGGCCACTCGCCGGCGGGCCCCTCGGGCGCGAGGAGAACTTCCTGGATCAGTGCCCTGGTGATCGAGTCAGCACCGCGAAGTCGCTGGAGCATCGAGAGAAAGAACCGGTTGTAGTTCTTCGTGCCGAGGTCGCAGACCATGCGGCGAACAAGATACGACTCGAGGTCAGTGACGATACCGTCGAGCTTTCCGGGGCCGATGCGCTCTCGACCGCCAACCAACAACATCAGCAGCACGGGGTAGACCGTGCTCGTGTCCAACGCCTTCAATCGCGTGGCGAAGATGTCCACGCGGCTGTCGCCTTCGGGCACGAACAACTTCGCGAACACGTCGCTGTGCCGACGGAGCTGCCGCAGCTCGCCGGATACATTCCGCTCGCCGTTCTCTTCCCACCAGGCGCGAAAAGCGTTGAACAAGTGCCCGATGCCGAGGTCCAGGCCGGACTGGTACTGGACGTAGTGGTGGATGAAGAGATCCAGACGGGTTCGACGAACGCGCCCCTGGCGCTCCATCTGCTTCCAGAAACGCTTGTCCTTCCCGGCATCCGCCTCGGCCGGCCGCTCATCGTACTCTGACCACCACGACGTGTAGAGCTCGTCCGCGTCTTCGCCCTGTTGCGTCGCCCGCAAGAACACGAAGTTGCGGATGAGGTCCGAGGGCAGCAGGGGAACCCCTCGAGCATTGAGCGTCTCGAAGATGACCTGCGGATCGTCCTCGTCCTCAAGCTCGATCACGACGAGTTGGATATGCCGCCGCAGCGCCTCGTAGAGAGCGTGGGCCCGGTCCACGGAAAACGCTCGGGGCGCCTGTTCCTCGCCCTCTGTCTCGCCGTCCGACTCGGTTCGGGGAAAGCAGAAATCCCTGATGGCCTGGGCGAAGAAGAGGTATGCCTCCACCAGTCGGGGCCGGGGATCTGGCTTGCGTGCGTACTTCCTGCGCTGGAGAGGGTACCGGTCGACGAGGCCCTCGACGGAGCCCGCACTCATAGACGCATCGAAGTCTTGGCGGTCAGCGTTGGTGGGCCAGACCTTGAAGCGCTCCTGCTCGACTTCCCGGACACCATCGTTCTCGGTCAGCCGCTGGAGGTCGTCGGCCAGGCGACGTTCCTCCGTGGTGAGGATGACGTCACGAAACGCCGCCAGCATCAGCTGGAGGGTCGTGAGGCGCTGCTGCCCGTCGATTACTTCTACCGTATCGACCTGGCGCCCGTAGACCTTGATCTGGTTCAAGACCACCGCGCCAAGAAAGTGGTTCCCGATTCGGTCGCTGCGCGAGCCGTGCTGGTCGCGCTCGAGCACGGCTTCGGCGCGGCCCAGAATGTCCTGCCAGAGAGGAGTCCACTGCTCCTCTTCGTCCCATACGTACGGGCGCTGGAACAGCGGCACCACGTATCGACGCTGGCGTTGGAAGAGGTCAAAGAGCGGCAGGTTGGTGGACCTCATTTCTCCTCCTCCGAAGCGCCAAGAACCTCGACCAACTCGGCGATGATGGTCAGCTCGCCGTCCTCCAGGTCCTCGAGCACGATCGGCGCGTAGGTTGCGTCGTTCGAGTCGGGCTTGAGGACAATCCGCGAGTGCTGCCAGGAGCCATCGCCATCGGACTCCTTCGCGCTCTCGTACACCTTCACCGTGTAGGTGCCGCCGTGCTCGGGGTCTTGGATGTCGCGATGTTGTGCCAGGACGACCTTGCCCTGCCTCGTGCCCGCGGGGTGCAGGCGCCACAGGCACCAGGCACCGTTTGGGATGCGGCGATTCATCGATTCGCCGACGACCTGTGCGACGAACAGCGAATCCGACGGCTTGTGCCTTCCCTTGAGTTCCGCCCAGTCGTGATCAGCCTCGTCGACCGACTGTGTCGGAGAGAAACCGCCAGCGGCCGCCTTCAGCTCGAGCAGGGGCACGCAGTTCTCGTAGGGCTTTGCCACCTCGCGGCTGATTCGCCGGAACTTGAGCACCGTGCCCGATGCTCCGGGGGCAGCCGCGTCGTCGTCGTCGATGGTGGCCTCGAAGGCCTGATAGTTGTTGGAGACGCGGAAGTGCACGTCCGTATCGAGTGCCTTGAAGTGCGCCTTGCCGCAGTCGATCTTCGCCTGCTCCGTCGGTCGAAGGGCGTCGGTGAAAAGGCTGCCTTTGGACTCGACGACGAAGTAGAGCCGGCTTTTGCCGTCGCGCTCCACGAGCACGGCCCAGTCTGGATTGTAGGGGCCGAGGGGAGTCTCGATCTGGAACTTTCTCGGAAGCTTCGCGTAGACTTTGACGTCATCGCTGAGCTCGAAACGGCGCGCGAACTCGGCCTCGACCTCAGAGTCGTATACGACGTGCTCATAGGCCGATTTCAGACTCTTGAGCATGTTTCTTGTCAGATAACCGTAAAGCTCATCGTTCTCAAAGAGCTCCTGTACGGAGTATTCCTCGTCTCCGATCCTCTGGTACTTGATCCCGTCGACGATGAAGAGGCGCATCTGGTGCTGTATGATCGCAGCGGCCTGCTCGATGAACTTCTGGGGGTTGCGCTTGAAGTGCTCCAGCTTGCCGCTGCGCCGCAGGATCTCAACGATCGACCGCCGGGTCAGGTTGGTCTCGTTCTGCAGGAACGAAACGATGTCGGGAGGCGCGAAGTCCGTTGCTTCGTAAGTGTAAGACTGCTCGGTTGCATCCCCCATCTGAACGCCACCGCGGTTGATCTCGGCCTGGCTCTTCCGGAATACGAACCGCGCTCGCCCAACCACCAGAGAGTTGTTGATCTCGTCGGCGCAGGTCTGGATGAGCTTTTCAGGGTCGAAATCCACCCGGAACGTCGTGCGATGCTTGATCCGGTCCCAAAGCTCTTTGAACTCGGCCCCCAAGTAGACAGCCTTGTTCAACCGCACGCGCTCACGCTCGTCGGCGTTCTTGATGTTCAGGCTACCGGCGACTTTCGTTAAGGCGCCGCGGATGGCGCCCGCGTGCTCGCTGACATCCTCCGGCAGTTGAAGCTGCCCGGACTTCAGGTCGCCGCGGAGCTTGTCTTGCACCTTGCCCTTGGCGTCGATGTATCCGGCGTCCTTCAGGTGCTTCCAGAGCGCCTCGGACGCTTCCACGCCGAGATGCTTGGTCGAGTGATCGCCCGTCTCGATGGGGATGTTCGCAAAGAGGTGCTTCTCGACGATGCCAAAGCGGATGCCGGTGTCTTCCTCGATTTCCTTCTGCAGCTTCTTGGCGAAGTCCTCGTAGGACTCGTTCGCCATCACGGTAAGCGTGTTGACATCGAAGCCATGCACGCGCTCGCCGTCCTGATTGACCGCGATGCGCAGGCCGCGGCCGATTTCCTGCCGCTTCTTCATGACCGACGACGTTTCGTTCAGCGTGCAGATCTGGAAGACGTTCGGGTTGTCCCAACCCTCCTTGAGCGCGGAGTGCGAGAAGATGAACTTCAGCTTCGAGTCAAAACTGAGGAGCTTCTCCTTGTCGCGCATGATGAGCTGGTACGCGCTCTCGTCGGCGGCGGTTGTCCCTTCGCCCCGCGAGTCCTTGAGGCGCTCCGCACCGGTCGCGTCCTTCTTCTTGTCGACCGCAAAGTATCCGTCGTGGACACCCTCGGCGGCGGTCTCTATGTCCACACTCTTGAAGAGGTCAGCGTACTTCGGCTTCCGGATCAGCTTGGCGTACTCCTCCTCGAACCAGACGGCGTATTTGCCCGGCCGCGGGTTGCCATCGTCGTCGTAGTCACGGTAGTTGGCGACGCGGTCGATGAAGAAGAGGCTGAGGACCTTGATGCCTCGAGGCCGAAGACGCAGCTCTTTGTCGAGGTGCTCCTCAATCGTCTTGCGAATCTGGAGACGCTTGTAGTCGTCCTGGTTGACCTCGCCGACGGTCTCGCCCAGCTTCACGATGTCCGACTTGCTCGTGAAGCTGATGTACTCGCGTCCCTCCTCGCAGTAGATGTCCTCAATGATGTATCCGTCGTAGACGTCCCGGCCGCCCGACACGTCGAGCAGGTCATCGCCAGCGCGCACCGTCTTCTTCTTCCGCTGCACCTTGCCGCCACGACTCTGGATGTCGATTTCAACCTGGGCCGTAATCGGGCTCTTCTTGTTGTCGACCTTGACCAGCTTGATGTACGCGCGATTGTGGCTGCCCTCGACGTCAATCCCGGCGACCTCGATCTGCTTGACTAGCTTGCGTTCGTAGGCGTCGACCGCGTCGAGGCGAAACACCTGATTGTAGCGATCCTTGTGGGTCGCCGAATAGCGAAGGGTGCAGAGCGGATTGAGGGAGGCGATGGCCTCTCGGCTCTTGCCGGTCGTGTCTACGCTCTGCGGCTCGTCGATGATCACGATGGGATTCGTGGCCTGGATGAACTCGATGGGCCGCGCACCCGTCATTCGGTCGTGCGGCCGGTGGATGATGTTCGCCTTGTCTTCCTTCTCGGGGTCCGTGAAGCTCTTTCGGAAGGCGTCGATGTTGATCACCATGATCTGCACGCAATCGCTGGTGGCGAAGTTGCGCACCTGGCCGAGCTTCTGGGAGTCGTAGACAAAGTAGTCGTAGCGGACGTTGTCGTAGAGCCCCTTGAGGTGCTCTTCGGTGATCTGCAGCGACTTGTAGACGCCCTCTTTGATGGCGATGGATGGGACGACGACGATATACTTGGTGAAGCCGTACTTCCGGTGCAGCTCGAAGACGGTGCGCAGGTAGACGTAGGTCTTCCCGGTGCCGGTCTCCATCTCGACCGTGAAGTTCATCCCATCCAGGGACTTCGCGGGGGCAAGGCCGTTGCGGAGCTGGATGTTGTTGACGTTCGCGAGGACGTCCTCATCGAGGAGCTTCAACCGGTTGCCGATGCCAAGGTCCGACTCCAGCCAGTCCACCTGCTGTTCGGTCTGCAGCTTCCCAACGGTGAAGTTCGTCTGGCAGGTTTCCTGGCCCTCAAAAATGTCCACGAGGGAAGCGATGGCGTCGCGCTGGAAGTCGAGGTCGGGGCTGAACTGAATCTTCATCGTCGCCTCCGGCCTACAGGCTCTTCACATCGTCGATGCCAGCTTGCTTCAAGATCTGGACGGTATTCGTCTTGACCACGTCGTCGGCGAACCCCGCGTCGCGGAAGACGACACGCATCACTTCGGGCTTTAGCTCGGCCTTCAGGGCCGCAATGCCCTCGACGACGTCCAGCGTGACGCCGGTGGCCAGGCACACGACCAGCGCGCCCGCTCCGATGATGTAGACCTTCTTGCCCTTTACCGTTCGCGACTCAATTGGGATGGCTAGGTCGAGGCCGTACTTCAGAAGCAGCTCATAAAGGACGTCGTCCTCGGAACGGCCGTTCTTGATGTTCTCTACTGCGTTAAGCAGCGCCTGATCGAGCGCGTCGAAGTCAGCGTCCCAGGCCTTGATGTTGCTGCTCGCCAGCTTCAAGACGCGAAAGCCGAGGTCCACCCGCTCGGCTTCGTTCAGGCCGGGCAGTGAGTCCTTCGACTCTTCTGCAATGGCTTCCGTGGCGGCGCGGAGGCGCGCCTTCGTGATCTCGGCGATCGTGGCGTAGTCAGGAGCTTCTGTCTTTTCGGGCAGTTGGACCAGAATGAATCGTCGATTGCCTCCGTCGTCGGTATTTAGCTGCATAACGGCATCTCCGGTCGAGCCGGATCCGGCGAAGAAATCGAGAATGATGTCTTCCCCGCCAGCGTCGGTTCCGAGACGCATCATGTGCTGGATAAGTCGGACGGGTTTTGGCGTCTCGAACACCATTTCGGGCTTCTGGAACTGAATCCGTTTCAGGAGGTCCTTCTTGGCCTCGGCGTTCGTTCCGCACTCGGTGTGTAGCCAGAGCGTGGAAGGAACGACTCCTTGTTTGGCCTCCGAAAGAAACTTCTTGATACGTGGAGTACTGGTCCCGTCTTTCCCCCACCAGATCCGTCCGTCATCATCAAGGTTCTTGAACTTCTCTTGAGACACCCTCCAGTAGGTGCCGGGAGGCGGAGTGAACACCTGGCCGGCGGGAGAGCGAATCTCGTAGAGCCCTTGCCCGTAATAGTTCCGAGCCTGTACAGCATTCGTCGTCCATGGCCCGCGCGGGTCGTTGTCGGGGTTCGTGTAGGATTCATCTAGTTCCGCTGAGCGAGGAAGCAGGTTCCTCGTCCAACTGGCCTTCTCTCTTGCGTAGACCACGAGATAGTCGTGCATGGCAGAGAAGTACTGGGCAGAGTTCTTGACCGTGAAGATCTTCTGCCAAATGATCGTATCGACAAAGTTCTCCGGCCCGAAAATCTCGTCCATTAGATGTCGAAGGTTCTGAACCTCGTGGTCGTCGATGGACACGAAGATCACACCATCGTCGCGCAAGAGATTCCTCGCCAGCTTGAGCCTCGGATACATCATATTCAGCCAGTTCGTGTGATACCGACCTGACGACTCCGCGTTCGACGAAATCTTGAAGCCCCCGTCGTCAACCTGGCCTGTGTAGCGCAGATACGTAGCGAGATTGTCCTGGTACTTGTCGGGATAGATGAACTCCTTCCCGGTGTTGTAGGGCGGGTCGATGTAGATCATCTTGACGCGCCGGTGATACGACTTCTGCAGCAGCTTAAGCACCTCGAGGTTGTCACCCTCTATGAAGAGGTTCTGGGTCGTGTCCCAATCCACCGACTCTTCTGGGCATGGAAGTAGCGTCCCCGTGGACGGGGTCTGGGCTATGCGACGAGCGCGCCCCTTCCCATGCCAGGTGAAGCTGTAGCGCTCCTGCTTGTCTTCGACGTACTCGCCGAGTGTCTCGCGCAGCGCCTCGAAGTCCACCTTGCCCTCGGCGAACACCTCCGGAAAGAGCTCGCGCATGCGCTCGAGGTTCTCTGCGACAACGTCTGGCGACGCTCCATCTTTCTTCGGGTCGAGTCTCTCCATGGTCTTCATTTCCTTCGCCAGCGTGGTCATAGCTCGGCCGTCTCCTGTGCGAGCTGCTGCTCGATGTTCTTGAGCTTCGCGTTCATCTCGACCTGGCGAGCGAAGCTCGACTCCTGTCGAATCGCCGCACGCAGCTCCTGTGCTTCGCGGGTCAAGGCGCGGCACCGGTCCAGGCGCTGACGCCGTTCAGCTTCGGGTACTGCCTCCTTCAGCTCGTAGCGGCCGCTCAGAGTCGCCGCGACGGCGGCCAGCACCCGGGCGACGAGCGCCGTATAGAGCGCGAGGAAGTGCGTTTGCTGAAGAGTGCCGAGCCGAAGGTGACGTACGAACTCTGCATGGACGGGAGGCGCGTCCTGGTCGCTCAGCCATGGGCTCTGCAGAAAGTCCTCCGCCACGACGGCGCCGCGCTCAGCTCGGCTCATCCGCTTGTGAGCGACGCTCAGGGCGACGGCAGGAGCTCCTGCGCCGTCTCGGTGATGCAGCACCAAGACGACCGGATACGGGATGGCCCGGTGAATCACCTCGGCGATCCGTGCCGCATTGCGGCGCTCGTTCAGCACGCACTCGATGATCGCAATCTCGAGGTACTCGCGCTCCTCGTCCTCGTAGGCGGCGACGGGAATCGTTGCCGGCTTGAGCGTGTACTGCCAGGTGATGGTGTCGACGTCCTTGCTGAGCGCCTTCTTGTCGGCGGCGGTCAGGGCTGCGTTCTCGTGGAAGAGCTTCTTGAAGACACGCTTTCCAAGGAGAGCGCTCTCGGGAAGCTCCATGGCTGCGTAGACCTGCTCGGGCGTCACTGCGAACCTCCCCCCGGAACGACAACGAGGTACGCGACGACCTCGAAGTCATCGACGCCACGAAAGCTGTCCCGGCTCAAGGCAGTGCCGCCTCGCTGAAAGAGGCTCTCGACACCTTGCTCCTCGGCCTTCCCCGTAATCGCGGCGACCGCCTTGGCGAGAAGGCCCTGGTAGTGGCTCATCTCGGAGCCGTCCCGCGTACGCCCGAGGTGCCGCTGCAGCGCCCCGCCGTCGGGCGTCACGTTGCCGAGCGACAGCTTCTTCAGGCGCTCAAGGAGCTGCCGGGTCTGGTTGAAGTTCTTCACCACCTCGCCATCGTCCGCTACGTAGACGAGGTAGTGGGGGGCCAGCGGGTAGGCCGAGTCCACCGCGATCCGGGTGTTCTCGCTCCGCAGGCAGAAGAACACGCCTGGTTTGATATCGCCGACGTCACCCTCGTCGAGCGCGTCCAGCCCGGTGAGCGCATAGGTGCCCAGAGGAAGCGACTCGAGGAACTCGCGGTGGTCCTTCAAGTGTCGCGCGAGGTCCATGCGGAAGTCATTGAGGGTCAGGTCTGTGATCGAGATGCCGCTGGAGAGGTCCTCGAGGTCCACGACCTCGTTCTGAAGCTGCTCGAACTGGCGCCGGCGGTATTCCAGATCATTCATCTGGTCCTGGGCGGTCGCCTCGATGACGTTCTCCTCGCCCGTTGCCGAGATGTCGAGCAGCACCATCCGCCCGGACACTCGGGCTTCGAGGTTGATGTACTCGTCCAGCTCCATGTTCGGCCAGAAGTTCACCAGTTGGATCGAGTCGTTCTTGGAGCCGAGACGGTCCACCCGACCAAAGCGCTGAATGATCCGGACGGGATTCCAATGGATGTCGTAGTTGACGAGGTAGTCGCAGTCCTGGAGGTTTTGCCCCTCGGAGATGCAGTCCGTGGCGATCAGGATGTCGATCTCGGCAGTAGCGCCTGCATCCGTCTTGTCGCGCTCCTTCGAAACCGGCGAGAAGTTGGCGAGAATGGATCCGAGGTCTGTGCGGATCCCAAACAGCGTTGTCCGGTTGCTCCCCGTACGCCCGGTGACCACGGCGCTTTCGAGGCCCAGCTCGCTCTTGGCCCAATCAGCGATCTCGGCGTAGAGGTAGTCGGCGGTATCGGCGAAGGCCGTGAACACGATGGCCTTGCGGTTGCTCTCGTTCGGCGGGCTTTTGGCCTTGTTGGCGATCAGCTCTTTCAGGTGCGCCAGCTTCTCGTCGCGCTTCGCGTCTACCTGTCGTGCTTCGCGCAGCAGCTTCGCGAGCAGCTCTTCATCCTCCTCGAGGTCCTGTCGCCAGCGAACGCCGTCTACGTCCTGTATGAGTACCTTGATCTTGGTACCGACGAGGTACGGAACGAACTCTTCGTTTTCGAGATCGACGTCCTCGATGCTGAGCTCCTCGACATCCTGGGCGTCTTGCGCATCCACGCGCGCCAGCAGGTCGCGAACCTTGCCGAGGAGCTTGTCCAGCGTCTGCGCGAAGGAGCTGATGGAGCTCTCCATGCGCTTGAGCAGGTTGACCCGCATCAGGTGGATGAGGCTTTCCTCGCGGTCGAGCTGCCGGAAAGAGCGGCCGCCGGCCAGCTCCATGTCGTAGCGACGGCTGTACTCGGCGACCTTGTCGTGCTTGACGTAGCGGAGCGGTGCGTACGCGCTCAGATTTAGCAGCCGGATGTCGCGATTCACCTCTCGCAGCGGGGGGAAGAGGCCTGCGGTGTCAATGTCAGCCTTGACGTTGATGGGCTTTTCGCGCCGCGGGAACTTCCCGATCTCGCTCACGTCGTAGTACTTCGCGATGTGCTTGCGCGAGCGGGCGATGGTGAGCAGGTCGAGGAGCTTGAAGTAGTCGAAGCCGAGCTGGTCGAGCAGAGATTGGGTGGTCCGCTGCTCAGCGTCGAGCTTGAGCCAGGCGTTGAATTGGGTTTGGGCGCGCTTGAGCGTCTGCTCAATGCTCACGATGCCTGTGTCGTAGAGGGCGTCGTCGGCTCCCTCCGTGATGAAGGCGACCTGGTTCTTGAGGTCGTTCATCCTGCTGTTGACCGGCGTCGCGGAGAGCATCAGGACCTTCGTCTTGACGCCGGACTTGATGATGTCTGTCATCAACCGTCGGTATCGGGTGAGGCCGTCCTTCCGTGGGGAGTTGTTCCTGAAGTTGTGCGATTCGTCGATGACAACCAGGTCGTAGTTGCCCCAGTTCAGCGTCTCGAGGTTGATCTCGCCTGATCGGCCGGACCGGCGGGTCAGGTCGGTGTGGTTCAGGACATCGAAGTTGAAGCGGTCGGAGGCGAAGAGGTTGCGGGTATCGTTGACCGTGTAGATGGACCAGTTCTCACGCAGCTTCTTGGGCGCCAGCACAAGGACCCGGTCGTTCCGCAGCTCGTAGTACTTGATGATGGCGAGCGCCTCGAAGGTCTTCCCGAGGCCCACGCTGTCGGCGATGATGCACCCGTTGTAGCGCTCGAGCTTGTCGATGGCGCCAAGCACACCGTCCCGCTGGAACCGGTAGAGCTTCTGCCATACGAGAGTCTCCCGGATGCCGGTACGCCCCTTGACGATCTGATCCTCGTCCAGCTCGTGGATATTGGCCGCGAACAAGTGGAAGAGCGTCGCGAAGTAGAGGGTCTGCGGTGACCGATTGGCGCTCACCTCCGCGAGGCGGTTCAGCAGGTCGGCCTTGGCGTCACGGCTGAGGACAGGATCGGTCCAGAGGGAGTCGAACAGCTCGCGGAGGCTGTCGACCGCAGAGGGGTCGGTCACCAGGGTGTTGAGCTCGTAACGGCCTGACGGCGTCAGGCCGAGACCTGGGCCAGTGAATGTCGAGCTGCCCTGCAGCACCGCTCGTCGCTCGTCGCCCTCCAGGCAGAAGAGGCTGTGTGGCACGGTTGCGCTTGCCGCGCGGACTTCGCACCGTTGCGTGACCCAGTCGGCGAGAGCACGTGCTACCGCCGGGGCCGTGAGCGTATTTCGGAATCGGCGCTCCTCTGAGCCGCCGACGAGCGGGCCTCCGATTGGATCGGCGTCACTGGGCGCGTCCAAGGCGGCCGGGGAATGCCCGGTGCGCGGCAAGAGAAGGCGTGCCGACCGCAGCCGCTCCAGCTCCTTGCTCAGCTCGTGCCAAGCGAAGATGGAGAGCTCGTTGGTGAGCAGCGATGCCGAGTGGCTGGCAGAGAGGGCCTCTCGAAGGGCGTCCACCACGCGCCCATGCGCCTTGTTGTCAACGAGCATAGCCGCCCCCCCAGTTGCGCGCGGCGAGGGCATAGGCTGGCCTCGCTTTCATCGGCCGTTCTCCTCAGCCGTCTCGTCCGCGTTGGCACCGCCGGCGCGGACCCAGTCGTCGACCTCGCTGAGCTTGAACTTCCAGAGTCGGCCGACCTTGTGAGCGGGCAGGCCCTTGTGCTCGATCCAGCGGTAGATCGAGTCCTTCGCCACGCTGAGGTGCTTGGCGACGTCGTCGACGGAGACCCAGGGTTCGGTGGACATGAGCATTCTTCTCCTGCTGGCCGGGAGCCGCACTCCCCCGCGCATCTGGGTCCGGCCCGGATGCCGCCTCCCCAAAGGCTTCCGAGCCTATCACCGCGGGTCACGCCACTCAATAGTGTTTCAAAGCAGATGTGAGTCGGCTATAGTCGGTTAGCGCGGAGGCCGGGTGCGGCGGGTTGCGTTGGACGCTGCTGGTGCAGCCGGTCGAGCAGCGGGGGGCGAACGATGCGAATTGAACAGGGCAAGCCCAGGCTTTCGGCGACCGACCTGGCGAATCACCTGGGGTGTCGGCATCTGACGCTTCTGGACCTCCAGGCGGCCGAGGGGAAGCTGTCGCCCCCTACCTTTCGCGATCCGCTGCTTGAGGTGCTCCAACAGCGCGGCTTCGAGCACGAGTCCCAGTACCTCGATCACCTCCGCGGGCTCGGGATGAGCGTCACCGAGGTTGTCTCGGAGGCAGACGGTTCCGCCTTCGACGCGACCGTGAAGGCGATGCGGAGCGGTGCCGACGTGATCGTCCAGGCCACGTTGGCGGACGGCGACTGGTTCGGGCGCGCCGACATCCTCCGGCGAGTGCCGGTTGGCAGCCAGCTCGGTGACTGGAGCTACGAGGTCATCGACACCAAGCTGGCTCGGGAGACCCGGGCAGGCACGATCCTGCAGCTGTGCCTCTATTCCGACATCGTGCGCGAGCTGCAAGGCCGGCTGCCCGAGTTCATGCACGTCGTGTCACCCGGCGTGGAGTTCGAGCCCGAGACCTACCGCGTACACGACTACCTCGCCTACTACCGGTTCGTGCGCTCGCGCCTCGCGGCGGCCGCTTCGGTCGCTGTGGACGACACGCCTTCCACCTATCCCGAGCCAGTGGCCCAGTGTGACGTCTGCCGCTGGTGGTCGGCCTGTGACCGGCGTCGACGCGACGATGACCATCTGTCGCTGGTGGCGGGCGTCTCCAAGTTGCAGCGGCGTGAACTCGGCACCTGGGGCGTCAACACGCTAGCCGATCTGGCCCAGCTGCCGCTGCCTCTCGAACGCAAGCCGAGCCGCGGCTCGGCGGATGGCCTGGTGCGCGTGCGCGAGCAGGCCCGCGTTCAGCTGCAGGGGCGCACCGAGAATCGTCCGGTGTACGAGCTGCTTCCGCGAGAGCCCGAGCGCGGGCTTGCACGGCTGCCGCAGCCCTCGGTGGGCGACATCTTCTTCGACATCGAAGGCGATCCCTTTGTGGGCACCGGTGGCCTCGAGTACCTGCTGGGCTGGGTCGTGGTGGAGGATGGCGCGACCGCCTATCGTTCCCGGTGGGCGGTGAACGCCGCCGCGGAGCGGATGGCTTTCGAGGCGTTCATCGACGAGGTGATGGAGCGTTGGGCGCAACACCCGGACCTGCACATCTACCATTTTGCGCCCTACGAGCCCGGCGCCATGAAGCGCCTGATGGGTCGGTACGCCACACGGGAAGACGAGGTGGACCGCCTGCTGCGGGCCGGTGTCTTCATCGACCTGTATTCGATCGCGAAGCAGTCTGTTCGCGCGAGCGTCGAGCGCTACTCCATCAAGGACCTCGAACAGTTCTATGGCTACGAGCGCGAGGTCGAGTTGCGCGAGGCATCCAAGAACCTGCGTGCGTTCGAGCGAGCCCTCGAGCTCGGGCAGGTTGATGCGGCGCCCGAGGACGTGCGCGGCGCCGTCGAAACCTACAACCGCGACGACTGCGTCTCCACGCTCCGGTTGCGGGACTGGTTGGAGGAGCTGCGTGCCGACCTCGCTCGCACGGGGGAAGCACTTGCACGCCCGGAAAACGGCGACGGCGCTCCCAGCGAAAGTACCGACGAGAGACAGCAGCGGGTCCAAGACCTGATGGCGCGCCTGCTCACGGACGTGCCGCTCGACCGCGAGGGCAGGAGTGACGATGAGCACGCGAAGTGGCTGCTCGCCAACATGCTCGGCTGGCACAACCGCGAGGAGAAGGCCCCCTGGTGGGACTTCTTCCGTCTCGCGAGCCTTGGCGACGTCGAGTTGATCGACGAAGACCTCGCGGTGGCGGGGCTCGAGTACGTTGAGGGACTCGGCGGGACCGCTCGCTGCCCAATCCACCGGTACCGCTTCGCGCCTCAGGAGACGAAGATCGGACCCGGTGACAGCCTCCACCTTCCCGGAGGTGATCCCTTGGGAACCGTCGAGGCCATCGACATGCTGCGCCGGACGATCGACATCAAGAAGCGGTCGAACACGGCTTCGCTGCATCCGACCGCAGGATTCTCGCATTCCATCGTCGGGGGCGGATAGGCATCCTGGGAATGTGACGTCCGCGAGGTTCCTTTCGGCTCCGTTCCGAGCTGAGCCAGAGCGCCTGCTCGAGACCATGTCGGGCTCTGTCGTCATCTTGCTCGCGTTCCTGGCCAG